>NZ_BCMI01000003.1:74503-166639 GCF_002217985.1 Secundilactobacillus pentosiphilus | reverse complement strand
TGATATTAGTCGATTTTCATCGATTAATATCAGAACTAATCTTAGATTGTTTTGTTTGTGCTTTAATCTTTTTTAGTATCGTCAGTCGGTTCGTTATCAGTGTGATCTGCATCCTGCTGATCGTCCTCAGAGGAGGCGGCTTCATCCGCTACGTCAGCCCCACCAAAGGTATCTTCACTGTTTAACACGATATCATCTGAGTCATCGTCAGCAGAAGTGGAAACATCGGCTAACTCCGAACGCAGTGAGTCGTCATCATCAGTCGCTGGTTTTAACCGCGCATCGCCAAACTGACTGGCAGCGTCCTTGACCTTCTTGCTGACGGTTTGAGATTGATCAGAGAGATTTTCCTTAAAGTCGTCCCAAGCGTCACTCGCATAGAAGGCATAGTCAACAGCCCGGTCCTTAGCAACGTCCATTTTCTCTTGCAGGTCTGCCTTAAGTTCCGCCTTGTCCTCGTCGCTTAAACGCCGATAGGCAACGTGAGCTGCAGCGGCCCCAGCAGCTAATCCGACCAAAAAGCCTAACTTCTTTCCCATAAGTCAAAAACTCCTTTCAATCATCAATCCTTATTCTTACGACCACGATAAGCGTTAAAAGCCGTCTCGCCTAGCTTAGCAAACAAACTCGTTGTGGCCGTTTTCTTCGCCGTTGATTTAACCTTACCCGTTAAATCGTGAGTAGCTGCATTCAGTTCGGAAACACTGGTTCCCAAATCAGCAGCTGCTTTAAAAACGGGATCGATCGTTGCTACTTTATGGTTGACGTCATCTAATAACGTGTTGGCATTAGCCAAAATATCTTCAGCGTGCTTACTGATCACGTCCATGTCTTCCGTCATCGTTTTCACGCTCTTGTTAACCTCGCTAAGGGTTCGCACCATCTTCATTAAGAAGGCGCCGATGAAGAATACTAAAATTAAAAATGCGATGGCCGCAATTAAACCTGCCACTTGTCCTGCTGTCACTGTACCCCTCCTTACTTTTTACTGTTAGGTTAAGAATAGCATTGCGACTACTCAGACGCAATATAAAACCATTCGCAACACCTGCTTTTTTAGTGCTTAATCTGTTACACTAATTGGTGAATCTATTTCAAGGAGCGAGGCATATGATATTGAGCAGCAACCTTACCCGGTTCATTCAGCACTTTGACTGGCAGCACATTGGCGAACAGATTGCCACAACGGTTTTCCAGCTCTTACTGGTCACCGTTGGCTTGCTCCTCATTGACTGGATCGGCAAAAAAATCATTCGGCATTTCTTTAAGCGTTATAAAAAAAATAAGTTCATCGAGGGTTCAGCGAATCGGCTTGATACGATTTTTACCTTAGTAATGAACCTCTTTCAGTATACGATCATTTTTTTCTGGATCTACGCTTTTCTTTCGTTCATGGGCGTACCGGTTGGCACGTTAATTGCCGGTGCCGGAATCTTCAGTCTAGCACTTGGCCTTGGCGCGCAGGGCTTTGTTTCGGATATCGTGACGGGTGCTTTTCTGTTAATGGAAGATCAAATCAACGTTGGCGATGCCGTGATGATCGACAAAGTCGAGGGAACGGTCTCCGCTGTCGGCATCCGAACCACTCAAGTGATCAGCGCTGACGGCACCCTAAACTTTATTCCTAATCGCAACATTACCATTGTCAGCAATAAATCCCGCCACGAAATGCGGGCAATGGTGCAAATCCCGATTTTTCCCGATTCACCCATTGATCAAATTAACGCCATTATTGAATCCGTCAATCAAACCGTACCCGCACAATTTCCTACGATCACCCAGGCGCCTACCAATCTGGGCACCGTGCCGCTGGAAAACGGCCAAGTGGTCATTCAAGTGGTCACCTTCACCCAGCCGGGCGAGCAATTTACCGTCCAGCACAAGTTACTGTCTGCCTACTTAAAAGCCATTAATGATGCTAATATCGAGTTACCAACGATTTATCATAATAACTCCCAAAATTAGGGAAGGTGTGACAAAACTCGGTAGATTCCAGAATATAATGCCAAAAGGCACCATCCCAATGGTTTTTATTGGGATGGTGCCTTTTGGTATTATATGGCCGGAATCTGAGTTGTGGAGCAGGCTAAGGCTATCTTCCAGTATTGAACCAGCGTACATTTTAAGCTGTGCTTTAGTCAAGAAATCAACTGGAATCCTTATCGATATAGGCTTAAGTCACAGGCCCTCTTATTTTAATTTAAGTTCATAACGGCCGCGTTATCATACGCCTAGTCAGCAATTACCGTTGCTTTTCACCGAGTTCAAGCGAGGTGAAACATCGTATTGCGCCGAAAAATTATGGGCTAAATAATTGACCCGTTTTAAAAGCTCGCGGCGTGTGATAATCCCCATAAACGTCTTCTCATCCGACACGACTGGTACAAAGTTATCGTTAATCAGTAAGTGCATGATCTCCTCCAGATCAGTTGGATCTTCAATTGAACGAAAATCAGTCTGCATCACGTCGGCTACCGTTAGCCGCCGCAAGTTTTCTGACGCCACGTGATCCGTATCCAGCATGTATTCAGTGATCATGGACAGTGAAACCAAGCCGCAAAGATGCTGATCATTATCCAGTACTGGCACCTTAGAATAGCCGACCTTTGTCAGCACCAAAAAAGCGTGGTAGCAATCGTTTTTCACCATGACGTTAGCGACGAGGTTCGCTGGGATAATCAGGTCATCGTGATCGGCCATAATCATTTTTTTAATGGGTTCATCAATCATCCGTCAAATTCAGTCCCTTTCTAACGTTGAAACTGCTGGTGAAGCTGGTCAACTTTTTGTAACTGACGATCATAAAAATCAACCGTCATTTGCGCGGGCTGCACGTCAATGATGGCAAAGGTCCCGCCAATTGACGCGAACTCTCCTCTTGGCAGCGAAATACTGCCTGGGTTAACGTACAACCGCCCTTGAGAGGTTTCGGCTGCTAACTGGTGCGTATGCCCAAATAAAACGACCAACGCCCCAATCTCACGGGCTTTGAGGTCCAACCTGGTTAGGCTCATGCCGACATCGTACAGGTGACCATGCGTCATAAAAATTTTAGTGCCGCCAATGACCCGTTGCAGTTCATTAGGAAAGTCAGTGCCAAAGTCGTTGTTGCCTTTGACTACCTGGACACCCTTGAAAAGCGGATCGTCACGCGTCATTTCCGAATCACCGCAATGGAAAATTGCGTCAACCTGATCACCATACGCTGCAAAAATGGTTTGCAGGATTTGACGATCACCGTGGTTATCGCTGACAGCTAAAATTTTCATGCTAGGCCTCCCACCAATCGTCAAACTGCGTCATCATTTTCCGGGTTGCCCGGCCGCGATGACTGATCGAATTCTTCTCAGCATCGCTCATTTCTGCCATGGTCTTCCCTTTTGAAGGGATATAAAATAGCGGATCATAGCCAAAGCCGTTTGCACCCCGGGGCGCAGTTAAGATTTGACCATGGACTTCACCATCAACCACTAACTTTAAGCCGCTAGGCTTAAGTAAAACTAAAGTGGTGTGAAAAACGGCCTGCCGCTGCTCTGCCGGCACGTTCTTTAACTTACCAAGCAGTTTGGCGTTGTTAGCAGCATCATCATGATCCCCGGCGTAACGGGCAGAATAAATCCCCGGTTCGCCATTTAAAGCCGCAACTTCTAGCCCTGAATCATCCGCTAAAACGGGTAACTGCGTATGATCTGCAATAGCTTGAGCCTTTAACGTAGCGTTTTCCTCAAACGTCGTACCCGTTTCGGAAATCGCACCAACTTCGGGGTAGTCCGCTAACGTTTTGATGGTGATGCCCTTGGGTGCAAGCATTTCCGAAAATTCCCTAGCCTTACCCTGGTTACGGGTGGCAATTACTAATGTACTAGGCTTCATAACTGGACTCCTTCGGCTTTAAATCACCGTATTCCGTCAACTGTTCAACCGGTACGTGTTGAACGTTCAACTCAGTCATCTGCAGCCAGTCCTGTGCAATGGTGGTGAAACTGTCAACGTCACCCGTCGTATAGAACTGGGGCTGTTTCACCGCGCCGTCAGTGTTCAACAGCTGCTCATCGGCTAAAAGCTGCTTAATCACACTCACCGTCTCAACGCCAGAATCAACTAACGTGACGCTAGGTCCCATCGCTTTGCGAATTGAGTCCACTAACAGTGGAAAATGGGTACACCCTAAGATAAGGGTATCTACGGGGTGCGTTTTGAAGTAACGCAACTGGTCATCAACCAGCTGATCCGTCTGAGGGGCATGATACTTTCCCGCCTCCACGACGGTCACAAACTCGGGACAAGCGAGACCCTCAATCGAAGCGTTTGGAGATAAGTTACTAATCGCCCGCTGGTAGGCGTGGCTCTTGATCGTTCCTTCAGTAGCAATCACACCGATTCGCTGGCCAGTTGAGACTTTTACTGCAGTCTGACTGCCAGAATCAATGACGCCCACTACGGGAATCGGTAGCTTTGCTTGTAAAATGGGTAGGGCTGCTGCCGTTGCCGTATTACAGGCGAGCACCAGAGCTTTGATGTGCTGGTCCAATAAAAAGCCCGCAATTTGCTGTACAAAGTGGGCTACTTCTTCGGTTGGACGCGGTCCATAAGGTAGACGCGCCTGGTCGCCTAAGAAGACAATTGATTCGTTTGGAAGTTGTTTGAGCGCTTCTTTAACAACGGTTAGACCGCCAACACCGGAATCTAAAAAACCAATCGGTTGAGATGTCATCACAATCTCCCTTTCAAATATATCTTGAAACTATATTATTATCCTTTTTAACACTGGAAGCAAGAAATCATGGTTTTTTTAAGTTCCTTTTTAAGTTCCGTTAATTATCTTGCAATTCGAGCACGATCCATTGTAATCTTAGTGTAATAGAAAAGTGAATGGAGAACCCCTCATGAATAATCAGATTTACGCACATTATCTTTCAGATTCCGAAAGTGCCCCACTATTTGGCAAAGCACTCTTCCGAGACGTTGTTTTAAACGATTTGCTGGGTACCGATGCAGGCAGCATTGCTTATTGGGAAGGCAAACAGCTAGCAAGACGATTCACTTTGGGCAGTATCCAAGACCTCGTCAGTTTTTTCCAGCAAGCTGAGTTGGGTGACCTTATGCTGCAAAAACAGTCCGCTAAACAATGGCAATTTACGCTCAGCGGCAAACCGGTAACCAGCCGACTATCATTGCAGCCTGACGCAACCTTTTCCTTGGAAGCCGGCTTTCTAGCTCAAAGTGCACAACAAATGGTCGGGGTCGTAGCGGAAACGGAAATGGGCGAAAAGCCTAAGCATGCAGACGGTATTAGTCTCGTTGTTCATCTCGACCCTCGAGATGCCGTCTCAGATCCGCAGGAGTTAAACCCAATGCCCATCATCAAGTAATTGCGATCCTGCACTTATAAATTTAAGTTAAATAAAAGGTCTAACCATCAGTCGGCATGCGATTGATGATTAGACCTTTTGTCGTTCTTAAACCACGCTGTAACAATCAGTTAGCCCTCAACGTATTGGGACAATAACTGCTTTAATTGATCCTTTGTGTGATAACCCACGATCGTATCCACTACCTGACCGTCCTTTTTGACAAGGAGGGTTGGGATACTCATGATACCGAATTTTTGCGGTGTATCTGGATTGGCATCAACATCCATTTTATTGAATGTCACCTCATCCATTTCGCTGGATAATTGTTCAACTACTGGTGATTGCATGCGGCAAGGGCCACACCAAGTTGCCCAAAAATCAGTCAGTGTAACACCCTTCGATGTATCGTTTTCAAAAGTTTTATCTGTCGTTTCTGCAACAGTCATAAAACGATCCCTCCTTTATTTGTTTACCTTTAGTAAGTGTATCAGATTTTCCGAAAAGAACAAGTAATTAGCAATTTACAGTTTAACAATGGTTGAACCGTCGCCACCCGCATTCGCTGGTGAAAAGCCAAACGACTTGATCCGGGGATTAGACTGCAGGTATTCAGTCACACCCTTTCGCAGCGCACCAGTCCCCTTGCCGTGAATAATGGTGACGGATGGATAGCCCGCTAAGAGCGCCGAATCAATAAACCGGTCAACCTCGGCCATGGCTTCCTCGTAACGGTGACCACGCAAGTCCAAAGTCGGCGAAACCCCGTTGGAACGGGTCCGCTGAACCGTTGCCCGTGGCTTGGGCGCTTCTTTTTCCGGTTTAGCCCGTTCCAAATCAGTGTCTTCGATCTTCATCTTCAAAATCCCCATTTGAACTTCGAAATGACGGTCGTCGATCTTATCCATGATCACACCGCGCTGACCGTAAGACCGCACAACGACCTCGTCGCCGATCTTAAAGTGATGGCGCTTCTTCTCACGGTTCAATACCCGATTTTTCTTCAAGCGCTGATCCTGCTGCAAGGCATTGATCTGCCCCTTGGCGTCAATCAGCTGATCCTCCTTGATCACTGTCTTGCCCGCTTTAAGCTGTTTCTTACGGATATCCTTAATAATCTCATCCGCCCGTAACCGGGTTTTTTCAACCAGCTTGTTGGCGTCGTCTTTGGCCTGCTCCATGAGCTGGTCTCTTTGTTTCAGGTAACCGTCATACTTGTCTTTCAGGTCCTTTTCCAACTGCTCAGCTTCAGCCAGTGTTTTGGCAGCCGCTTGGGCATCCAGATCGGCCTGCCGCTTTTGAGCGGTCAGGTCGGCAATCATATTATTCAGGTCCTGACTATCATCGTCGGTTAAACTGCGGGCTTCATCAATAATGGAAGATTTAAGTCCCAGCCGAGTGGCAATCTCCAGCGCGTTACTGCGCCCTGGAATTCCCATCAACAGCCGGTACGTCGGCTTCAGTGTCTCATTGTCAAACTCCATGCTGGCATTAATGGTTTCCGGTCGGTTATACCCGTAAGCTTTCAGTTCCGGGTAGTGGGTCGTTGCAATGACTTCACTGCCCATCGCGCCGATTTCATCTAAGATCGCCATCGCCAGTGCCGCACCTTCTTGCGGATCAGTTCCAGCTCCCAATTCGTCCACGAGGATCAGGCTGTGATCACTAGCGGCACCTAAAATCGAGACAATGTTTTCAATGTGTGAGGAGAAGGTACTTAAGTTTTGCTCGATCGATTGTTCATCACCGATATCGGCAAACACCTCATCAAACAAACCGACTTGAGAATGCTCATCCGCAGCAATGAAAAGTCCCGACTGTGCCATCAACTGGGTCAGACCGACCGTTTTCAGGGTAATGGTTTTCCCACCGGTGTTAGGCCCAGTAACGATAATTGCTTTGTAATCTTTACCTAACGCAATATCATTGGCGACCACCTTTTTCGGGTCGATCAGCGGGTGTCGTGCTTGGCGCAAGACAATCTGGTCTTCTTTGGACAAGACGGGTTCCGTTGCCTTGATATCATGGGCATAACGGGCCTTGGCATTAACAAAGTCCAAGTGTCCTAAAATCGTGGCGTTATCATGAATGTCTTCTTGATAGGGCCGTAATAGATTGGACAAATCAAGCAGAATACGCCGTTCTTCTTGGCGTTCAGCAATTTGGGCTTCACGCAGCTGATTATTTTTACCCACGACGGATTCCGGCTCAATATACAGTGTTTGACCACTGGCACTTTGGTCGTGGACAATACCGCCAAAGTGCTGCTTATACTCAGCCTTTACTGGCAAAACGTACCGCTCGTCACGAATTGTCACCAAGGTATCGCTGAGGTACTTGGCGTTCTTACCACGGGTATACCCCGTCATCTGCTGGCGAATAGTGCCCTCAAAATTGTTGATTTGGCGGCGAATCCGACGTAGCTCCGGTGACGCTTCATCCGTTAAACGGCCATCGTCTTCCAGTGAAACACTGAGACGTTTACTGACGTCTGGTAAATGAACCAGTCGACCAACTACGTCGTATAAACGACGCAGTTCAACGGGACGTTGCTCTAAGTCGTCAAAAAAACTGATCACGGACTGGACCGTTTTTAACACCTGGCTAATTTGGGCCAGTTCGGTACCGCTTAACGTACCGTCAATTGAAAGCCGTTTTAAATGCGGGCTCACGTCCGCTAATTTAGGGATCGGAATACCGCTTTCCAGCCGGTAAATGTCTGCCCCGTCTTTGGTTTCGTCGATTTGTTCTTGAACCCAGTCAAAATCACTGCTGGGTGCTAATTTTTTTAACTCGGCATCACCCGCAGCAGAAACCAGGTACTGTCTTAACTGCTGCTTGATCTGGTCATAGGCCATGGTTTTATAAATTTTGTTATTCATCTCTAACTCCCATAACTCAAATGCTGTTGTGAATCTTGACGCTTACCGCAGGCTTTACTGCAGTTTAAAACTAAGACTCAGTAGAACTCGTTTCGTTGTCGTCCTGCTTTTTTAACTGATCATAGGCTTCAGTCTTCTCTAGTTGATCAGATATGGCGTTAAAAGCTAATAGGATCGAAGCTTCTTCCTTACTCATATCGGGCGCCAATTTTTTAAGCTGAGCAAGCTGCTTATTCATCAGCTCTGTAACAGCCTGCATATGTGCTTGTGAGTGGTTGCCGACGATCGTGTAGCTCTGACCGTCAATAACCGCTTTAAAGCGTCTGCGAGCTGGTTGCGGTTCCTTAGCGTTATCCAAATGGTTCACCTCCAGAGTGCCGATTAAACTCATTTAGCCGCTGACCCAAACGGACCAGCGGCTAAATGAAAGAGCCTGACAGCAGTACTTACGGACTGCTGTCCATCTCAATAATCATCATTTATTTAGGATCTGGTACGCCCCAGTCTTGATCGGAAGCATCAGTGCCGCCGCCGTTTAAAAAGGTGTTCAGCATTGATTCGACCATATCCCATTCATCGTCATTTTCAATTGGCAACAGATCGCCGCCTTGTGGATCAGCAGGATCATCGCTATCTGCCAGTTGGTAGGCTTGAATATCAACTTCTTCATCATCTGCTTTACCTGCTGGGTAAAGTAAGATATAAGATTTGTTGTAGTCTGGTGACTTAAAAGTAAACAGAACGTTATACAGTTCTTCGTTACCGTCTTCGTCCACCATCGTAATTTGTTGCTGTTCGTTATTTTCACTCATGTTAGTCCGCCTCACTTTTCTTTTGTTAAAGGGCCTTTGCGATCCAAATAGTTCTGAAGAATCAAGCTGGCTGCCAGTTTGTCAATGACTTTTTTGCGCTTTTTACGCGAAGTATCGGCTTCTTCAACTAGCATCCGTTCAGCCTCAACGGTGGTTAGCCGTTCATCCTCAAAATCAACTGGTAAATCAAATGTCTGTTTCAGTAATTCTCCGTAATCTTGAGAAGCCTGGGCACGAGGTCCCAGCGTATTATTCATATTCTTCGGTAGTCCTAAGACGAAACCGGTAGCATCGTACTGCTTAACCAGCTCCTTCACCCGGTCAATGCCGAACTGCTTTTCATCTTCATTGATTCGAATGATCTCAACGCCCTGCGCAGTCCACCCGAGCATATCACTCACCGCAACTCCGACAGTTCTAGAGCCTACATCTAATCCCATTAATCTTATCACTTAGTAGCCGTCCCATTCTCATTTAGGTAGAAGCGAACCAATTCTTCAATGATTTCGTCGCGTTCATGTTTACGAATTAAATTCCGAGCATCATTGATCCGAGGAATGTAAGCTGGATCACCGGATAACAGGTACCCCACGATTTGGTTAATTGGGTTATACCCCTTTTCCTCTAACGCTTGATACACTGTCACCAATGTCTCATGAACATCTTTCGGCTTTTTATCACCGAAATCAAAATACATGGTTTTATCTAACGTACTCATGATCACACCTCCACCAATGCTATTTGTTCTTATTCTACCTAATATAGTTAAGAACGACAATGGTTGTGGAGCGTTGTAATTGGAATGAAATATATTGACAGCAATTGAGCGCTTTTTCAACCTAGTAGTTAAAGTCTAACACGTTAGTTTAAATTTGACAGCCATTTTGATGCTTCGGTCATGGCATCCTGCAAGCCAGCGGGATTCTTACCACCAGCCTGTGCCAGGTTAGGCCGGCCGCCACCGCCACCATTGATCTTTGGTGAAATGGCTTTGATCAGATCGCCAGCCTTAACGCCGGCTTTAATCGTATCGTCGCTAACAGCTACGATCAGATTAGCCTTTTCGCCCACTTCAGCACCCAACACCAGCACATCGGACAGGTTCTTTTGACGCCAAGTATCAGCCAGCTGACGCAGCTGGTCCATTGAAGATACCTGAACCACACCGGTGATCAGCTTTTTACCGTTCACGTCCTGCACATTATCAAAGATGGCACCGGCCTGTTGACTGGCCAGTTTAGCTTCTAAGCTCGCAGCTTTGTTAGTCAAGGCCTTAACAGTTTCTTGCAGCTGATCGATCTTATCGGGAACTTCCGTCACCTGCTGTGATTTTAGCTTAAGCGCGGCATTGGTCAAAATTTGGCTGTGCTTTTCGAGGTATTCATAAGCGTCACCAGCTGTCACGGCTTCGATCCGGCGAGTACCGGCACCGATCCCAGTTTCAGAAGTGATCTTAAACAAGCCCAATTCATTAGTGTTCTTCACGTGAGTCCCACCGCAAAATTCGATGGCGTAATCGCCGACTGAAACGACCCGGACCTTATCGCCGTACTTATCGGAGAACAGTGCGATCGCACCCATCTTCTTACCAGTTGCTTGATCGGTGATCGTAGTGGTGACGGGAATTTCTTCAAAGATTTTTTGGTTAACGATGGCTTCGACCTTTGCCAAGTCCGCTTCAGTGACTTGACCAAAGTGGGTAAAGTCAAACCGCAAGTAATTCGGTTCAACCAGTGAACCGGCTTGCTGCGTATGCTCGCCAAACACGTCTCTGAGTGCTTGATCCAGCAAGTGGGTCGCCGTATGGTTTTTCTTGACCTTGCTGTGGAAGTGAGCGTCCACTTTAAGGGTCATCTGGTCGCCGACTTTAATCCCGCGATGCAGCTTTAAGGTGTGCAGGTTCTGCCCGTTTGGTGCGTGCTGAACATCTTCAACGGTAGCAATCAAATTACCGTTTTCATCCAGTACGTCCCCCTTATCAGCCACTTGACCACCCATTTCAGCGTAGAACGGTGTCTTGTCGAAAATCACCTGGGCCACTTCGCCCTCCGTAGCATCGGTCAATTTACCGTCAGCTACGATATCAGTGACCTTGGCGTTCTTAACTGCCAGTTGGGTGTAGCCAACGTATTCGCTTGGTGTTTTAACACCAACTAGCACGTCAGACTGAACACCCATTGAATTATCGGCGTTACGGGCCTTACGTGCACGGTCACGCTGCTTTTTCATCTCGGCTTTAAAACCGTCCTCGTCCACCGTAATATGGTCGTCAAAGGCGTATTCGCGGGTCAGCTCAACGGGGAAGCCGTACGTGTCATACAGTTTAAAGGCTTCAGCCCCATCAATTTTAGACTTGCCGCTCTTCTTCGTTTCTTCAATTAAGCTGTTTAACAGATTGAGACCGTCTGCCAAGGTCGCGTTGAAGCGGTCCTCTTCAGACTTCACCACTTGGGCAATGTAGTCGGCGTTTTGCAAAACTTCTGGATAGTAAGCCTTCATGACCTCACCAACCACTGGCACCAGCTTGTAAAGAAAGGCACCCTTGATCCCCAGCTTCTGGCCGTTAACCACAGCCCGGCGGATCAGGCGGCGAATAACGTAGCCGCGGCCTTCGTTGGATGGCAATGCGCCGTCACCGATGGCAAACGTTACTGCTCGTGAATGATCAGCAATCACTTTAAAGGAAATGTCTTGTTTGGGATCTTGACCGTATTGCTTACCGTCACTGTATGATTCCGTGGCGTGGATCATTGGCAAGAAGAGGTCGGTCTCAAAGTTAGTCTTAGCGTTTTGGAAGACGGAAACCACCCGTTCCAGCCCCATCCCGGTATCAATGTTTTTCCGTGGCAAAGGCTTGTATGAGCCGTCTGGTTCATGGTTGAACTGTGAGAACACAATGTTCCAGATCTCAAGGTAGCGTTCGTTTTCACCGCCAGGATAGTTTTCTGGATCGTCCTCAGCCAGATTGTTGAACGACTGGCCGCGATCATAGAAAATTTCACTGTCGGGACCCGAAGGACCCTCACCAATATCCCAAAAGTTATCTTCCTGTTCGACGATGTGGTCAGGTGAAACGCCGACTTCTTCCCAGCGCTTCTTAGCAGCATCATCTTTAGGATAAACGGTAACGTACAGCTTAGCTGGATCCCAGCCGAACCATTTATCAGACGTTAGTAATTCCCAGGCCCAAGCAATGGCATCATCTTTGAAGTAGTCACCAACGGAGAAGTTCCCCAGCATTTCAAATAAGGTATGGTGCCGTGCGGTTCGGCCAACGTTTTCAATATCATTGGTTCGGATACTCTTTTGTGAACTGGTCATCCGCGGATTTTTAGGCACAATGGTCCCGTTAAAGTAGTTCTTCATCGTGGCAACACCTGAGTTGATCCAAAGTAACGTTGGGTCGTCAACGGGCACTAATGAAGCACTGGGCATAATTGCGTGCCCCTTACTTTTAAAGAAATCCAGGTACATCTGCCGAATTTCACTGCTGCTTAAGTTTTTCATTCTCTTTCTCCTTTTTAAAATAATAAAACACCGCTGCTAGTAAAGACGCCATAGACGCGGTACCACTTTACTTGCAACGATGTTTAATCGTTTACCTCTTAAAGCTCAATACGCTGAGCAACGATTATTCAATTCTTCATACATAAGGGAGCACTCAGCATGGGAATCGTTTTTTTCATCAGCCAAAACGTTTCTTAAAAACCGGCCGCTGAGCATATCCTTACGATTTAATACGCATATTAGTATACATTTTTTACAAAATTCATGCAACTTGCCCGTCCGTAAGTATCCGGCAAGTAGGCAGCCTACTTGTAACGCTGCGAGGAAGCCTTCTTGTTCTTTTTGGCCTTACGGTGATTTTGCCGCTGTTGAATCCGGTTTTCAAACCACTGTTCCTTAGAAATGGCCTTCTTGATTTTCTTCTTGTAACCCGGTTTAACGGTTCGCTTCTGCTTTTGAATCTTGCCGGCCATCGTTCCAGAAATTTTCGGTGCCCGTGGGCCCCGCTTCTTCCGGCGATTACGGTCAAAGGAATCGATTACTTCACCATTCTTGATCTGTTTCGGCTTAAACACGATCCCCATGTTTTCAAGTTCTTGGATCTTGTCTTCTTCGTCAGGTGTGTAGAACGTAATTGCCGTTCCTGGCAATCCCTTACGGCCAGTCCGGCCAACCCGGTGAATGAAGTAGTCCAAGTCATCCGGAATACCATCGTTGATCACGTGGGAAACACCGTCAATATCAATCCCACGGGCAGCTAAATCGGTGGCTACCACAAATTGGAAATCCAGGTTTTGAATTTCACGCATCACCCGTTTACGCTGCCGGGCAGGCACGTCGCCGTGAATCACGGCGACTTTAAGCCCTTGCGCTTTAAGGTAGTCGGCAATTTCAACTACCCGTTGCTTGGTATTGGCAAAAACCAGTGCCAAATAAGGCTCACCCATCGTTAACAATTGATAGATCAACTCGTTTTTAGAATGCCCCTTAGTGGGTAACAGCCAGTTATCAATCGTTGGACTGATAACTGATTTTACCGGGATCTCTTCAACCACCGGATTTTCCATGTACTTCTTCAAAAATGGCCGCAACTTGGCCGGAATCGTTGCTGAAAAGACCATCATTTGTAAGTGTTCCGGCATTCGCGCAGCAATTTGATCCACGTCAGCTAAGAAACCTAAATCAAGGGTCATATCCGCTTCATCCACGACGAATTGACCGGCGGTATGCACGTCTAAAGCCCCGTTTTTGATCAAATCACGAATTCGGCCAGGGGTCCCGATGACTAATTCAGGTTGTTCACGTTCCAACTTTTCAATCTGACGTTTTTTATCCGTTCCACCTACGTAGTTACCGATCCGAATCGGTTTTGGACTATGCTTAGCCAGTTGCTTAGCATCCCCATAAATTTGGTAGGCCAACTCACGGCTAGGTGTCGTAATGACTGCCTGAACCTCATGGGTCTCTGGGTCCAGTGCATCAAAAATCGGCAGTAAAAAGGCGTGGGTCTTCCCACTCCCAGTTTCTGACTGTCCAACCACACTCTTGCCTGCACGGATCACGGGAATTAATTTTTCTTGAATGCCCGTTGGTTCTGTAAAACCGAGTTCCTTTACGGCCTCATTTAGATAAGACTTTAAACCGAACTCTTCAAAGGTTTGACTCATATTATTCTCCTTGTTGTTTTGAACATAGGGTGTCTAGTTCTTTGATGACTTGCTTGATCTCGTCATCGTCATGAGCAACGGCACCACTGGCTAAGGCGTGTCCGCCACCGCCGTGTTGCTTAGCTAATTCATTGATTGCGGGGCCCTTTGACCGTAACCGTATCCGGAAGGTATGGTCCTTGGACTCCACAAAAATGGCCCAGGCACTGACTTCCTTTAGACGCCCCGGTAACGGCACCACCGAACTGGTAGATTCATCGCCGAGTTTAAAGGGCTCTAAGACTTCATCGCTGAGTTTGATGTAGGCAGCACCACTAGGCAAGATCGTCAGGTGCTCGTAAACGTAGGCTGACAGCCGCGCTAACGGAATCGAAATCTCGTCTTCTTTCTGGTTGACGTCACTGGCAGAAAAATCAAACTGCATCATCTCGCCTGCCACTTTCATGGTGTGCGTTGAAGTAGCCGGATACATAAAGCGGCCAGTATCCCCAACGATACCTGCGTAAAGCACTCTGGCTGCCTCAGCCGTGCAGGCCAGCGCCGGCTTCATTGCCGTATAAAAATCAAAAATCAGCTCCGAGGTACTTGAAGCCTCTGGTGACACCCACATCGGGTCGCCAAATTGGTCGTCATTTGGATGGTGATCGATTTTGATCAACTGGTCGCCTTTACTGTAACGGTCGTCATCAATTCGCGGCTGATTGGCCGTGTCTAAGACCATGACTAACGCGTCCTTATAGGCATCGTCTTCAATTGCATCAGTTTTGCCTAACCAGTCGAAACCAGGGTACTGTTTGCCAACTGCATAGATCTTTTTATCCGGAAAACTGGCTTTTAAAATCTCTTTCAATCCCATTTGAGAACCAATGGCGTCCGGATCAGGCCGTTGATGTCTATGTATAATAATGGTTTTGTGTTGTTTAATTGCATTTAAAATTTTAGTTTGTGTTTCCTTTAATGTCATACTGAGTATCACCTTTCAACTCGCATAGTCGTCTTTACAGTATAAGTTGTCTTGTCCTTGAAAGCAAGAAGACCTACAAAAGCCTTAAAAATTATTTATCCGTCAAGCATAACGCTAATTGGTTTCTATCATGTTAATCACCATGAAACTGACGTCGCTGTTCGCCTTCAAACAGATCCAACGCAATGTTTTCAAACGTGATTGGCGCAAGTCCCGTCAGCGTGATGCCCAGCAACCGAATGCCCTCGGAATTAGCCGGCAAAGTATTCATGATCTCCTTGGCTGTTTGTGCATAAAGCTGCGGCTCATTCTCCAAAAAGTCGGGCTGAGTCACTCGCTTAGTTTTGGTTTTAAAGTCACCGTAACGCACTTTCAAGACCAGTGTACGCCCGTGCATCTGCTGTTTTTTAACTGCCTGAGCTAGTATTGAAGCCAGCTTATCTAACTGGGTGTCAACCGCACTGCGAGTCGTTAAGAACGGCCAGTACGTGGTTTCGTTTCCAATCGACTTACGTTCCCGCTGGTATTCAACCGGCCGGTCATCCGCACCGCGAACACGCTGGTACAAGATCTCGCCAAACCGGCCAAACTTATTGATCAGGTCCAACTCATCCCAAGCAAGCAGATCCTGTCCCGTTTGAATATTTAAGTCGTGCATTTTGGGAACGGTTTTCTTACCCACCCCCCGAAAGCGTTCAATTGGCAGCTGCATCAAAAAGTCGTGAGCATCCTCAGCGTGAATGATCGTGATGCCAACTGGTTTACGGTAATCGGAAGCTTCCTTGGCAAGAAACTTACTGTAGGAGATCCCAATGGAACTGGTTAAATGCGTCTGATCCCATATCTCAGCTTGGAGACGAACCGCCAATTCAACCGGATCTTGAAGGTCAAGTTTATTTTTAGTGACGTCTAAGTAGGCCTCGTCAAATGCAACGGTTTCAATGATGTCTGTATATTCGTGAAAGATTTGGTGAATCCGATCCGAAACAGCCCGGTAGTGATGAAAATTAGGCGTCACAAATACGGCCTTGGGGCACAGCTTTAACGCTTGTTGAGCCGGCATCGCCGAATGGACACCAAACTTTCTGGCGACGTAATTGGCTGTGGTAACCACTCCCCGTCCCCCCGTTTTTCGCGGATCACGAGAGATCACGAGGGGCATTTTTTGATAGGCAGGTGTATCTCGTTGTTCAATGGAAGCATAAAAAGCGTCCATATCAACGTGTAAAATCCGCCGGCTATCATCAATATGCACTGGATTATCCAAAATAACACCCCCAAAAATAAAAAAATCTCCCCTTCACAAGGGAGATTAAAACTACTTGTCAGCTTTTGTATCATCTGTCGATTCATCAGCTGCTGCGTCTGAAGGTGTTGCTTCAGTCGTATCAGGCTTTTCATCTTCAGCTGGTTTTTGTTCAGTTGCCGCAGCACTAGTGACTTCACTAGCGGCTGAACGTTGGGTCACTTTTGCAATGGCATTCAGGTCAAAGACCAAATAGATCCCATCGCAATCAAGTGTCACTGTCTTAGCTTCCATGTTGATCTCATCGATCACACCGTGAAGTCGACCGATCGTAACAACGTGATCGCCCTTTTTCAGTTGGTTCAACGTATCTTGGTGCTTCTTTTGCTGCTTACGTTGTGGCCGGATCATTAAAAAGTACATGGCAACGATCATCACCACAATCAGCAACATGCTGGAGTAACCCCCAGCGTTTGAGCTTGCTAAAACGTTCAAATTCTTTCACCCACCTTTATCTATTGTATAATTTAACAAAAATTTGGCAATCAGTCTATCAAATATCAGAAATTCTTCGGATTTGGTTGATTATAACCATATTCTTCGAAGAAATTAGCCCGGAAATCCAGTAAATTATCGGCCATGATGGCTTCCCGAACTTTTTTCATGAGGTGCAGCAAAAAGTATAAATTATGGTAACTGGTCAAGCGCAAGCCAAAACTTTCATCAGCCTTAAACAGGTGACGAATGTATGCCCGCGTGTAGTTGCGGCAGGTATAGCAATCACATTGATCATCGATAGGTGAAAAGTCACGGGCGTACTTAGCGTTTTTAACCGTCAGCCGGCCATGGCTGGTCATGCAGGTCCCGCGACGAGCGATCCGGGTCGGCAGCACGCAGTCAAACATGTCGATGCCGCGCATCACGCCATCGATCAAAGAGTCAGGCGACCCCACGCCCATTAAATAACGGGGTTTGTTGGTGGGCAGCATCGGTGCGGTAAAGCCCAGCACGCGATTCATTTCAGCCTTGGATTCACCTACAGATAGGCCACCAATGGAATAGCCGGGAAAATCCATGCTGACAAGATCATGGGCGGACTGACGGCGCAAGTCTTCATACCCTGCACCTTGAACGATACCGAACAGACCTTGCCAATCAGGATTAGCGTGGGCTTTTAAGCCCCGCTCAGCCCACCGGGAAGTCCGTTCAACGGAGTGCTTAATGTACTCATAACTCTCAAAGAATGGCGGGCATTCGTCTAAGCTCATCATGATGTCTGGACCAAGATCATTTTCAATTTGCATCGCTTTTTCCGGCGATAAAAATAATTGGTCGCCGTTAGAAGGGTTGCGGAAATGGACCCCTTCTTCGGTAATGTTACGATTCTCCGCTAAAGAAAAGACTTGGAAACCGCCAGAATCAGTCAGGATTGGTTTGTGCCAGTTCATGAACTGATGCAAACCGCCAGCTTCCTTAACCAAGTCTTCACCCGGCTGAAGCCAAAGGTGATACGTGTTGGCTAATATGACGCCCGCACCCATTTCATCCAGTTCCTCAGGGGCCAGCGACTTAACGGTCGCCTGCGTCCCTACCGGCATAAACATGGGGGTCGGAAAAGTGCCGTGCGGCGTGATCAGCTCACCCAATCGGGCACCCGTGTGCTTTTCAGTTTTAATAAGGCGATATTTAATCGCTGGTTCCATAATTTTCCTCCGTATTTAACTAACAACGGCCCCTTGCTGCAATCAGCAAAAGGTCGTTGATCGATCATTTATTTAATAAACATGGCGTCACCGAAACTAAAGAATCGGTAGCGTTCGTCAATGGCATGCTGGTACGCGTTGAGAATGTTGTCACGGCCGGTAAAAGCGGCCACTAACATGACCAAGGTTGACTTCGGCAAATGGAAGTTAGTGATAAAGGCATCAACTACCTGCCATTGGTAACCCGGTTTAATGAAAATATCGGTCCAGCCAGAATCGGCTTTGATCTCGCCATTAAACTTTGTCCCAATGGTTTCCAACGTCCGAATCGAAGTAGTCCCCGTTGCGATGATTCGGCCGCCATTGGCCCGGACCTCGTTTAGTGTTTGGGCTGAGGCTTCAGACAGCTGGTAAAATTCTGAGTGCATTTTATGGTCTTCGATATTCTTTTCGTCAACCGGTCGGAAAGTTCCCAGACCCACGTGCAAGGTCAGGTAAACTAACTTAACCCCTTTATCCTGAACTTTTTGCAGCAGTTCCTTCGTCCAGTGGAGACCGGCCGTTGGGGCTGCTGCTGAACCGGGTGTCTTTGCATAAACGGTCTGATACCGTTCAGGGTCATCCAGCTTTTCTTTAATGTATGGCGGTAACGGCATCTCGCCGAGTTTATCGAGAATTTCCATAAAAATACCATCGTAGTGAAATTCAATCATCCGGCCACCGTGATCTAATTCCTCAGTCACGGTTGCTGTTAACAGACCATCCCCGAAACTAAGGGTGGCGCCAACCTTCATTTTCTTAGCTGGCTTCATGAGTGTTTCCCATTCATCACCCTTGGTATTGTGCAAGAGTAAGGTTTCAACGTGACCGCCAGTCTCCGGCTTAATGCCGTAGATTCTGGCTGGCATCACCCGAGAATTATTCATCACTACGGCATCTCCAGGATTCAAGTAATCCAGGATATCATAAAAGTGCTTATCAGCCAGTGCCCCGGTTTTATGGTCTAAAACAAGTAACCGTGAGGCATCACGCTTTTCAATGGGTGTCTGAGCAATGAGTTCGTGCGGTAAATCATAATCGAAGTCTTCAGTCGTTAGTGTCATTATGAAGGGTCCTTTCACTTTTTGTCAGAAGTTATACCAAGGTGTTTGTAAGCCAATGGCGTTACCATTCGACCACGAGCCGTTCGCTTAATAAAGCCCTTTTGCAATAAGAATGGTTCATACATTTCCGCTACAGTATCGGTTTCTTCACCAATATTAGCTGCTAATGTGTTTAATCCCACTGGACCGCCATTGTAAAAACGAATCATGGTTTTCAGTAATTTGATGTCGGTCTGATCTAAACCTTCATTATCAACCTGCAGCATTTCCAGCGCTTGCTGAACGATGGTGCGGTCAATCGAATCGTGGTGGGTTGAAACCTCCGCAAAATCACGAATCCGTTTGAGCAGCCGGTTAGCGATCCGCGGCGTTCCCCGTGAACGACGGGCAATCTCGTGGGCACCCTCTTCTTGAATGGGTGAATTCAGAATTTTAGCTGACCGTTTAACGATCTGTTCCAATTCAGCCGGACTATAATACGCCATATGGCCAACGATTCCAAACCGATCCCGCAATGGTGCCGACAAGAGTCCGGCACGTGTTGTGGCGCCGATCAGAGTAAACGGCGGCAACGGGAAATGAATTGGGTGAGCGGTCGGTCCCTGCCCCACCACAATATCAATGAAGAAGTCCTCCATTGCGGAATACAGCATTTCTTCCACCACTTTTGGCAGTCGGTGAATTTCGTCGATAAATAACACATCCCCCGGTTGCAGTTCATTGAGTAATGCAACGAGGTCACCGGTCTTTTCGATTGCAGGTCCGCTGGTAGTCTTGATCCCCACCTGCATTTCTTTTGCGATAATCATCGCTAACGTGGTTTTTCCTAATCCGGGAGGGCCATACAAAAGAACGTGATCCAGTGCTTCTTCACGTTTTTTGGCAGCGCGAATATAGACACTAAGCTCACGTTTCAGTGCCGTTTGACCGATGTAAGTCGATAAACTGCTTGGCCGCAAAGACTGCTCGATCGACGTCTCCGCGTCATCTTGTTTATCACCGGTAACTATTCGGTTATCCTCGGTCATCTGCTCGCCCCCTTATTAATGATGATTTACTTGGTTAATAGTTTTAATGCTGCACTTAAATAGGCATCCGTGGTCTGCTCCGGTTCACCCTGAAAAGCTTTTTCCGCTTTTTTAAGGTCGCGCTCTTTGTACCCCAGTGCTGTTAAGGCTGCCAGTGCGTCTGCTAAGGCCGCATTGTCAGTTGAAGCGATCGCCGTACTGGTTGGTTCAAACAAACTGTTGGTTGTGAAATCATCCAGTTTGTCTTTAAGATCTAACACAATCTGCTGTGCCGTTTTCTTGCCAACACCAGGAAACTTAGTTAAGTAAGTCACGTCGTCTTGACTAATGGCTTTTACAATTGCCCGCTGATCGCCATTAGCTAAAATGGCTAAGGCACTTTTGGCACCAATGCCAGAGACCGCCAGCAGCTTTTCGAAGAGCTGCTTTTCTTTTAGTGAACTGAATCCATACAACGTTTGAGCCGTGTCGCTGATAGTTTGATGAATATAAATTTTGGTAAGGTCGTTACCGACTTCAAACCGAAAGGGGTTAGCTACCCGGATCAGATAGCCTACCCCATTGACGTCTAACACAATGTAAGCGGGCTGAATATCGACAACTTGACCGTTTAAATACTCATACATCTCGATGATTGCTCCAGTTCTTTAATTTAAGTAAACGTATGTTTGCTTATGAGATTGTAACATGAACAACAGCTCACAGGCAAGGTCTCAAAACTGACGGCTCAGCAACCAAAAATAGCCTCACCGGCCGTCTTCTTACTAACTGTCGATCAGGTTATTTGCGTTTCTTTTACTGAGTTTACACGCCGGATTTTAAGGTAATTTTATCCGGTTTGACTGCCAGCGCAACCATGCCGACCAGTATGCCCAAGTAGTAGGTGAGCAGCCGCCAAAGCAGCATGGCTAGTACCAGCTTACTTGAATTAGTAATGTAGCTGCTGAACAATACCGTAAACGCGTACTCGGCACCGCCAGACCCGCCGGGAATCGGAAAGATTGAAATGACCATCACGATCAAAACGTGCAGGCAGGTGATCATCACGATATTAGCGTGGGTGTAGCCCAGTGACAGCATAATGAAATAAGGCACCAGGTAGTAGCACATCAACTGGAAGAAAGTGATCACGATCACCTTTAACAACAGTCGCCACTGACCGATCAGCTGGACACTTTCCTGGTAAAATAAATCGATCTTAGTATCCAGCTTAGTGATCCAGTCTTTGACCTTTTCAGTTTTTGTAAACCAGCGCACCGGGATCATCACGATCCGCATGGCCCGTTTGGTAAATTGGGGCCAAAACATCACTAAAAATAACCCGATAATGACCGCAAAGTGAACCATAAACCCAAACACCACAAATAGGGATAAGTAGCTCATTTTACTGACCATGTAATGAAAGCCAATGATCAAAGCAACCAAAAAGTTAATGACGATCATGCCCTGATAAACGATAAACTTCATCAACAGAATTGAACTCGCCCGACCGCCATCGATCCCGCTTTGCAGCATGGCGATCAACTGGGCCGGCTGCCCCCCTGATGAAAAGGGGGTTATCCCGTTAAATAACTGTTCGATCAACGGGATCCGCAGCGCGCTTTTAAACGAATAGCGGCCAAGCCGTTCATCCACGAAAGTTTTAACGACTAGCCCCTCTAACGCAAAGTAAATTAGCATACATAAAATAGCAACGGTTAGCCATTGTAAGTTGATTGTCGTAAAGTCACGAATTAAAATGTTGAGCTTAACGTCCCGTAACGAATAACCGAAAATTGAAACACCCAGTAAGATGATCAGGAACAATGCAATTTTATTACGTCTCGACATACTTTTTAACCTCTTCTTGCCTGTTCAGTATAGAATTGCAGCCAGATCTTGGCCAATCGTTCCTCTGAGTAGTAGTCGGCAGCTTGTTTTGCCTTCTCCTGAAGCGAAAGTAGTGCCTTAGGATCTGAGCTCAAATCCGATATGATCCGGTCCATTTCGTCCACGTCCTTCGCAGCAGCATAATCACCCTTGATAATAGCATGGTATAAATCCAGGTCACGCAGCAAAACCGGTGTATGCGTACTAAACGCTTCTAAAACCGACATGGGAAAAAGCTCATTGTACGACGGCAGCAAAAACAAATCCGCCATGTTGTAGTAAGCCACCAATTTATCCCGGTCAATGATCCCCGGAAAACTTAGGTTAGCAGGCGGATTATCAACTACCTGTTTTAACTTTTCATAACCATCCGTGATACGGCCGAACGAAAAGCCGCCGGTCCAAATAAACTGCATTTCCGGGTGTCGTTTTGCCAGTTCAATAAAGTCAAAAACGCCCTTACGAACCTGCACCTGACCAGAACCGAGAATCGTAAACTTATCGGGATACTGATACTGCTTCCGCAAGGCGCGTTTGCTTTCTTCGTCAGCCGGATGAAACATTTCCGCACTGACAAAGTTAGGAATATAAGTGACTTTATCCCGACTAATGCCATAAGCTTCCAGTTTAGGAATAAAGGACGGATTGACCACCACTAACTGGTCCATCCGTTTGTAAAAAGCAATCACGTAACGATAGAAAACGGCTTTGGCAATCTTGGGTAACTTTAAACTGCCTTCCAGCGTTTCCGGCAAAAAATGAACGAAACCAACCTTACGGCCGCGTCCTGGCATGAAAGTAGACAGGTAAAACGGAAAGTTAACCGTATGATAATGACTGATGTCACTGCGGCCGTACTTATTGATCTTAAGCGCAATCTGATCTGATTCACGGGTTTTTAATAGCCGAACCAGCTCTAAGTAGACACTGCCGACCCCTTGACCCTTAACTGAATCTGCCGCTGAAAACATCGTGATTTTTATCATACTTGGCTCCGTTTCTAATTATTGATTACCTGCATCTGCTGAATTTTCATGAACTTCTTCGTAGTTTTCCTGTGCATCGTGATAGAAATCCACGATGCGTTCACCGAAAGTTTCACTTGAAACCTGCTTTAACGTCTGGTTTAAAACGGTGTGATCCGTTATCTTATCATGCTTCAAATAATAAATCATCTTTTCAATCATTTCATCGTGGGTTTTAAACGTTGCCCCTAACTGCGGATCTTGAAGCAACTCATCCGTATAGGGACTGCTTTTAACGACGATCTTTCGGTCTGAAGCTAACGATTCAATGTACGTCAATCCCTGTGACTCTGAATCTGAAGCAGAAACAAACAGGTTAGTCGCGTGATAGAAGGCTGAGACTTCGTTATTATTGATTTCACCAGTAAAAATAACGTGTTCATCGATGCCCAGATCACGCGCTTGCTGCTCTAGATCTTCTTTGGCAGGACCATCACCGACGATCATTAAGTAAGCCGTCGGAAGCTGTTTTAAAATCGTTTTAAAGCCATCAATAACTTCCTTGATATTCTTCTCGTAAGCTACCCGGCTTAAAGACAACATCATGGGCGCATCTGCTGGAATATGATATTTTTCACGAACGTTGAGTTCATCTTCGTGCGGCTCATACTGTTCCAGATCAATCCCGGTAGGAATAACCCGAATCGGTGCTTTAACGCCGTACCCGGATAATTTATCGATAACCCGTTCACTAGGGGCAACAACACCGTCTAAATGACTGCAAAAAGCCAGCGTCATCTGCTTAACGTGGACCGGTTTTAAAATCTTCCCGTTAGCGACATAGTGCAGATAATCCTCATACATCGTGTGGTAAGTATGAATACAGGGAATCTTCATTGCGCGGGCGACAAACTTACCGATTAATCCCATGGAAAACTCAGTCTGGGTATGCACAATGTCCAAGTTGAGTTCCTTTGCTAGCTGGTAAGCGTGCAACAGGCCCCGAAAGGCAATCCGTCGATCGGTAAATGAAACGAACGGGACACTCGGAAAGCGAAAGATGTTCCGCTCATAAACGTCCTTTTCAATGTGCGGGTCAGTCGTGGTAAAGATGTACACTTGGTGACCCTGTTTTTCCAACTCATGGCGCAGTGTTTTAATCGAAGTTGCGACACCGCTCACTTGAGGGAAATATGTGTCAGTAAATAAACCAATGTTCACGACGATCCCCCCGTATTCTTAATTCCGTCTTCTTATTGATAATAATTATATTGGTTAGAAGTGCTTAATGCAAGAATAGAAAGCGACTTCTGACTCATGGTGATCCACCGCTCTTACCTGGCGATTTAACCCACTAACAATAACTTATGACTTTCAACGGTTCAAGCCCCTTTGCGCTTTCTTAAATTTAAAATAAAAAACGGTTTACCAGAAATCTAGTGATTTCTGGTAAACCGTTAACTTTGTGAATAGTTTAGCCAACTATGCCAACTATTATTTACTGTAAATTTATCAAAAGCTGATTTAACCCAGTTTTTTAACAGCTAGTATCATTGCAGACCTGCTTAACGAATAAGGCCTTCAGCCTTCATTGTCTTAGCGACTTCTTCCATGGCTTCAGTCTCGTCATCGCCATCAGCAGAGATGGTAACGTCGGTGTTTTGACCAACACCTAAAGACATGACACCCATGATCGACTTCAAGTTAATGGACTTGCCATCGTACTCCAAGTTAATGTCTGAGTTAAACTTGCTGGCTGCTTGTACTAACAACGTTGCTGGACGAGCATGAATACCTGCTTCTGCAGTAATCCGAAAGTTGCGTTTTTCCATAATATATCAATCTCCTTTATCAACTAAAAACAAATTGGGCTACTTTCTCATTAGTTTCATAAGTACAGCTTTTATGAAATAAATAGAAAAACACCTTTAGTCTTAGAATATCAATTTATTCAGTAAAATACAAGCAGTAGAGGGAAAATAATCAACCGCTTTCATTGTATATTTACTGTGTCTGATCATGATCATAGTGATAAATAATTTTACCATTCTTCTCAGCCTTGCCCACGATGCGCTTGCGGGATTCAAACTGCATGTACGCCGTCTGAAAAGCCATAAAGTCCGCTGGTTCGACGGTAAACTCATCTAAATCTCCTGATTTTAACTGTGCCATCAGCTTGGCATAATCTTCTGCCAATCGCGTCACCTCCGCAGCAGTGAAATTTTCCATCAGTTCATTTTACCATAATATATACGGTCATGTCAGTCACCCGTCCTCTCGGCAGCATTTGCAACTAAACCTGTGAAAACGCCGATTATTTAATCAAACTGCTTGCAACATTTTCCAAAATGAAGTACAACATAACTTGAGTTAGCACTCGAATGGTTGTCGTGCTAATTTGAGCTTAAAAGTGCGAGCAAATCACTTGCGAAAACACTGGAATATTGTATAATATGTTTAAAGGTCAATATTGGTCAAACATTTGATCAGTGATTGGCTTGACTACTTAAAGAGAGGAGTCAAGATATGCTGTGTCAGAATTGTCATCAACGTGAAGCGACGATTCATTTGTACCTGAACGTGAATGGTCAGCGACAGCAAGTTGATCTTTGTCAAAATTGTTATCAACTTCTAAAAAATCAGCAGAACAACTCTAATCCTGGAAATGGAGGTGCACAAATGGCACAAGATCCATTTGGCTTTGGTAACCTGGATGATATTTTCCGTGCTATGCAAGGCGGTAACCCTAATGGCAATCCTCAAGGCTATCAACAGCAAGTACCACCTACCCAGCCGAGCGGCCCCCGTAATGGAGGAGGCGGCCAGAACGGCAACGGTAATGGTGGTCTATTAGGTCAATATGGTATCGATCTTACCGCGCTTGCTAGTCAAGGTAAGATCGACCCAGTGATTGGCCGTGACCGTGAAATTTCTAGAGTCATCGAAATTTTGAACCGGCGGACCAAGAACAACCCCGTTTTAATCGGTGAAGCCGGTGTTGGTAAGACGGCGGTCGTTGAAGGTTTGGCTCAAAAGATCGTCTCTGGCGATGTTCCGCAAAAATTAATGAATAAAAAGATTATTCGCTTAGACGTGGTTTCCCTTGTTCAAGGGACTGGTATCCGTGGTCAATTTGAACAGCGGATGCAGCAGTTAATGAAGGAAGTCACGGATAATCCGAACATCATCTTGTTCATTGACGAAATCCACGAAATTGTGGGTGCTGGTAACGCTGAAGGCGGCATGGATGCCGGCAACGTGTTAAAACCAGCGCTTGCCCGTGGCGAGTTCCAACTGGTCGGTGCAACGACTTTAAATGAATACCGTGATATTGAAAAGGATCAAGCACTGGCACGTCGTTTGCAGCCCGTTACCGTAAACGAACCGTCTCCTGAGGAAGCCGTTAAGATTTTAAAGGGTATCCAAAAGAAGTATGAAGATTACCACCACGTCCACTATACGGACGCTGCCTTAGAAGCAGCGGTCAAACTATCGGACCGTTACATCCAAGACCGGTTCTTACCTGACAAGGCCATCGATTTACTTGATGAATCAGGCTCCAAAAAGAACTTGACCATTAACGTCGTTGATCCCAAGACGATCGATGATAAGATCAAATCCGCTGAGGAACAAAAACAAGCGGCTTTGAAACAGGAAGACTACGAAAAAGCAGCCTACTACCGTGATCAAGTCAATAAACTTGAAGACGCAAAGAAGTCACAGACCAGTACCCCATCTTCCGATGATGAACCGCAAGTCACCGAAGAAGATATGCAAAAGATCGTTGAAGAAAAGACGGGTATCCCAGTTGGTGAACTTCAAAACAAGGAACAGCAGCAGCTGCGGGATCTAAACGATTCATTAAAGACTCACGTTATCGGCCAAAACGAAGCCGTTGACAAAGTTTCGCGGGCAATTCGCCGTAACCGGATCGGACTAAACGGTACTGGCCGGCCAATCGGCTCGTTCCTATTTGTCGGTCCTACCGGGGTTGGTAAAACGGAACTGGCTAAACAGCTTGCCCGTGAACTCTTTGGGTCCAAAGAGGCCATGATCCGGTTTGACATGTCTGAGTACATGGAGCCGCACTCAGTGGCTAAGCTGATTGGTTCACCGCCTGGCTACGTTGGGTATGAAGAAGCGGGTCAGCTGACCGAACAAGTTCGTCGTCACCCATACAGCTTGATCCTGCTGGATGAAGTTGAAAAAGCCCACCCAGATGTCATGCATATGTTCCTACAGATTTTGGATGATGGCCGTTTGACCGATTCACAAGGACGGACGGTTTCCTTCAAAGATACGATCATTATCATGACTTCTAACGCGGGTACCGGTGATGCAGAAGCGAGTGTCGGTTTCGGTGCCGAAGCCTCTGGCAAGACCCACTCAGTTCTTGATCAATTAACCAACTACTTCAAGCCAGAATTTTTAAACCGGTTTGATGACATCGTTGAATTCAACTCCCTCACTAAGGACAACTTAATGAAGATCGTTGATTTGATGATCGATGATGTTAACGTGATGCTGGCCAACCAAGGTCTGCACGTTCACGTCACTGAACCAGTTGAAGCAAAATTAGTGGCGTTAGGTTATGATCCCGCAATGGGTGCTCGGCCGCTTCGCCGGGTCATTCAAGAACAAATTGAAGATCGCATTGCCGATTTCTACCTGGAACACAATAACGTTAAAAACTTAGTTGCTAAAATTGAAAACGGTGAAATTACCTTGGCTGAAGAAACGTCCGCTGCACCTGCAGCAAACGAAAACGACGCTAAGAAGTAATTGTCCCATTTCTAAAGCCCGAACATCAGTCCTTGATGTTCGGGCTTTTTGATAAGTCAGTAAGATTCAGCTGAAAAGTTCTCAGCAACTATCAAGTTGGGGTATACTAGAGGTATTAAATATATGAGGGGGAAAACTCGGATGACTTTTTTGGATCAGCTGCTCAAATTAATGACTAAGAACCAGTCCCAATCCCCCTCCCGCAGCAAAAAAACAGCCCCGACTGACGGTTCCGCTTTAAAAGCAAAACAGCCACCGCTAAAGTCCGCCGAACCACTGCCGGACTCACCGGTCGCTGAAGACGGCTCGTCTCAAACTGAGGCTGTCAGTCAGCACGCACCTTCAAAACTGGCTGAGTCCCAAGCCGCATCAGCTGTGATGCTGGTACTCTATATGGATGACCAAAACCATTCGCTGGCAAAACCGCAGTGGTTAACCGGGCGGCTGGGCGAAAAGATCCACTTTGCCCCGCGTAAAATCGATCACTACTTGTTATTCCACGTCATTGGTTTTACCACCGTATTCGCGAGTCCCTATCGCATCATGACCCTTCAATATACTAGGAAACTGGGGCACCCTGTCATCATGTATGCCGTGGATTACGATACCCGTGAAATGGTGGCTTCGCCGGTTATCCAAACCGGGGCCGTCAACCAGCCCTTCGCCTTCAGCAAAGCAGCCATCGACGGCTACCATTTAATCAAAGCCAGCCGACCGTTAACCGGTCACTTCACTGATCAAGCACAAACCATCGTCGTCCTGCTGCGTCGTGACACCTGGACATCGGTTCAGCAGATCAACATCTTTGTCAGATTACTCGACAGTACCCCAGTATTAAATCAACCGGATGGTCAACCCCACCGTTATGAATTCCCCAAGGATTCGGTTTGGCGAGCCTTTGTGCGGGTGAATACGAAAAACGGCGAAACGTGGTTTAATCTGGGCGGACCGCAGTGGATCAACGGTAAAGACGTCACTGAAACTAACCGGCCAGTAAACCTGCAGATCACTCAACGTCAGCCGGTAAAGTTCAAGCCAATGGATCAGGCCGCCGTCATTGATTTCGTTGCCGGCCGCTCACTGCATACTTACGACCGGCCAAACGGGCAAGCCATCAAGTTAATTGCGGATGGTACGCCGATTCAACTTACCGGCGAATACACTGACGAAAACCAGCTCAGGTGGTATCGGCTGGCTGATGACGCGGTTATTCGCGCGCAATACGTTAAAATACAATAAGAAATGAACACAAATTAAGGCCTGTCCCAGAAAGCTCAGTTGGGACAGGCCTTTTTAAATTGTCATCATCAGTTATTCTTCATCCAGCACCATTGGCTGTTTAAAGCGAACGCGTTTCAATCGCTTATTGATTTCAAGCACACAGCTAGGGATGAAGATGGCAATGAGGATCACCAGCCAATGCGTTGCTGATAAGGCGGTCAGCTGAAATGCATCTCGTAACCAGGGAATCACGGCAGTACTGGCAACCAATCCAGCAGCCAGCACAACACCCGCATTTAACGCTTGATTATTGCGAAGTCCTTGCCAGGATAAAGGTGCACGCTGCTTGATCGGATAGATATCAATCATCGATCCTAACGCCAGTGTAAAGAACAGCATGGTCATGCCAATTGACGGATCATTACTGGCAAGTCCGAACCGGCCCAAACTGTAGATACCTAACGTTAAAACAATGAAGGTCGTTGTTCGAACCGCTACCCGCTGACCTAAACCATCCGCAAAAATACTGGTCTTGCGACTGATCGGCGGCCGCTTCATATTCTGCGGTTCCGCTGGTTCACGACTGAGATAGAAGCCCGGGATACCATCCGCTAACACGTTGATCAGCAACAGCTGTTCAGCAATCAGCGGTGCTCCCCAGCCAATACCAACCGCGAAGATCATCAAAAATATTTGGGCAAAATTGACTCCGATCAGAAATTCCACGGCCTTCAAAATATTTTGGTAAACTGCCCGGCCAGTTGAAACCGCGGCAACGATGGTTTCAAAATTATCATCCGTTAAAATCATGTCACTGGCATTTTTAGAGACTTCCGTTCCGGTGATCCCCATAGCGACCCCAACATCGGCTGCTTTCAGCGCTGGCGCATCGTTGACGCCATCCCCGGTCATCGCCACCGTAGCACCCTGTTCTTGCCAAGCGTTAACGATGCGGATCTTATCTTCCGGTGAAACCCGGGCGTACACACTGATACTTTCGATCTGATCAGCCAGTTGCTGATCACTTAACTGTCGTAACGCGGCACCCGTCACCACCTGGTCGCCCGGGCGCAAAATACCAATTTGTTTGGCGATTGCCTTAGCGGTTTCAAGGTGGTCTCCGGTAATCATCACGGTGCGAATGCCCGCTTCGGCTGCTTGTGAAACTGCCGCAATTGCCGTTTCCCTTGGCGGATCGATCATGCCAATGAGACCAGCGAAGACTAAGTCGTGCTGCAAGTCTTCAATTGGCGTTTCCGGCATAGTATCAAAGTATTTGTAACCCACAGCAAGCACCCGTAGCGCATCGTGGGCAAACTGATCATGCACCCGTTTGGTTTTCGCCTGCTCCGTCACTGACAGTTCGACCGGCAGGTGGTCGATGGCGCCCTTCACGATCAGCAGTGCCCGGCCATCCGGCAGTTGATGCAGTGTCGCCATGGTCTTTTTTGTGGAATTGAACGGATCTTCTGCCACACGGGGAGCCTGTTTTTCAAAGTCTGCCCTGGTCAGTTTGTCCGCCGCTAACCAGCGAACGATTGCCAATTCGGTGGAGTCGCCAATTTCGGCCCATTCATCATTTACCCGTTCACGGGTCGCGTTAGTCGCCAGTCCCATTAACTGCATTAACGTTTTGGTCTGCTCCTGCAGCGGCTCAGCACCCACCAACGTTGGTTCTGAATCAAACACTGACCAAACCTGGGTGACCGTCATCTGATTTTGAGTCAGCGTTCCCGTTTTATCCGAAGCAATCACGTTCACGCCGCCAATGGTTTCAACCGCGTCCACCCGGCGCATAATAGCATGCTGTTTAGCCATAACGCCAACGCCGTGAGATAAACTGATGGTGACGATAATCGGCAAGGTTTCCGGTACCGCAGCTACCGCAAGGGAAACACCGATCATTAACGCATCCGTTAGGGGTTCGCCCTGGAAAAAGAGCCCCAGAATTGTAATGATGAGCCCGCCGACCACCGCTACGGCTGTTAACCGGCCGGATAGTTGATTCAGCCGCTTCTGCAGCGGCGTAGTACGCGCTTTGGTTCGGTTTAACATCCCAGCAATACTGCCGATGGCCGTATCCATTCCGATGGCCGTCACCACCATTTGCCCAGTCCCCTGCGTCACGCCCGTTCCTGAAAACACCTCGTTGATCCGGTCACCGATTTCATCGGCTTCTGCCACCGGTTCAGCGATTTTTTTGACCGGTTCACTTTCACCAGTGAGCACTGCTTCATCGATCCGCAAATCAGCTGCTTCAACCAGCCGTCCGTCAGCTGGGATTTGGTTCCCACCTGACAATGACACCACGTCACCGACCACCAAATCAGCGGCGTCGATTACTTGAGACTGACCGTCCCGAATGACGGTGACTTCGTGAACGTTCATCTTTTTTAACGCCGCCAGCGATTTCTCAGCACTGTGTTCCTGATACATGCCAATCAAGACGTTGATGACTAATATGCTGCCGATCACAATGGTCTTGGTCCAGCCGCCATCAGCCGCAATCGCCAGGTAGGTCGATAAGGCCACTGCAAATAACAGGACTAAGGAAGCGACATCGGACAAGTGCCGCCATACTTTTTGAAAAATAGTCGGCGGCTTCTCCTCTTGCAGCACGTTGCGGCCTGCGCTTTGCCGCCGTTTAGCTTCCGTTGCAGTAAGGCCGCTAGTTAGATTGGTATTGAACGCATTTTCTAGTTGCCGGTGGTCCCTCTCAGAATTTTTCATTGTCATAATCAGCAATCCTTTCCGTAGGCGCTAGCCGGTTAATCTCTACTCTTAGTGTATCGAAAGCACTTCACAGATGCCATGAATTAATTATGATTAGTATTAGAACTTTTTGTGAGTTTATCAATTAAAATAGCGCCGCTTCTTAGATTATCCAAGAAGCGGCGCTATTTTTAATTTACAAATTAACATCCATATTAAAAGTCAATTTTGAGAGTCCTAAGCCTTGCTCAAACAAATTGTTCATCAGCTTGGTTGTTCTGGACTTCATCTCCGAGACGATCAGGTAGTTTTGCTGAGTCAGGTAAGTCGTCAGTTCTTCACCGGAAAGCTGACGGGCAACTTCATCGGTTTTAGCAACGTGCTGCATGAAGATTTCCCAACTAGCCGTTAAATAATCGCGGTCATCCTGTACAAATTCAGCGTAATGCGATTCAACCAGCACCGACAGTTTGCGGTACATCCAGTAGGCACTCTCCTGGTCCGCGTGAACCGGGGTGTTAACGTAGGACGGATCAGTATCGTTGGCGTTAGCAAAGAACGGCACGTACGGACTGAACGCCGGCACGCCAAAGCAGAGCCACATCATTGCCGACTGTGCTTCGGGCACGTTGTTTCTCAGCTGCAGAACGTGTGAGTTCTGAGTCCGGTTCATGGAAATTGGCCGGAACTTCGTTTTCAGTTCTGCCGGCCCATTGCCTAACGGATCATAGTCGGTCTCGTTGTAGTGTGACCCGAGAATAAAACTAATATCGGCCACGCTGATTTTCCGGTTAGCGTGACAAATAAACGGCAGCTCTGACGAAGTTGGCGACTGCTCAACTTCAGGCATCAAGTAATGCTGGCCGTACCAGACCCGCGGTGTGTTGTAATGCCGGTCTTTTTCGGTGCTGGTGCCAAAGATATGACGGAAGTTCCAGCCGGATTGATCGGGGTTCAACCGGTGTTCAGTCACAAATTTTTGAATGCCATCGGAATACATAAAGTTATCCGGGTCGTCAAAGTCAACTGACTGAATGGCCACTTGATTGGCGGTGATCACAAACGCATCGTCTGGAATCCGCTGCGCCACCCAGTGGTGTCCCGTCACGATTTCCATATACCAGGCTTCATCTTTATCGGCAAACAAAACGCCGTTGCCTTCGGGTGAACCGTACTTTTTAACCAAGTCGCCTAGCACTTTTACACCGTTCCGGGCACTAGTGATCACCGGCAGCACCATGGTCTGCATCGTGTCTTCAGCCATACCATCCGCAACTAACGGGTCAAATGCCAGTGCGTTGGGATTGCCATAAACACTTTCAGTCGCACTCATGGCAACGTTGCGCGCGTTGATGCCGCTTTCCTCGTAAAGGCCCACTTTATCGACTTCTACGTTAGGCGTTGCCTGATAAGAAACAGCGTTTTCCGGCAGCGGTGCTTCAAAACCGTTTTGGGTAGACTGTAAAATTTTGCCCGCGTTTTCTGCTGGTTGATGCATGTAAAAACGTTGCGGTGTTAATGGCAGAAACGTATCGTCATTCCGGGCAATCATCACCGAACCATCGATTGAGGCGTTTTTACCAACTAAGACTGAAGTACAGGCTGAAAGATGTGTCATTTTATTGCTCCTTTAAATTTTATTCCTTCTTAGTATAGCGCAATTCATTTACTCACGAAACAGGACCTTCTGCACGTCCTCAAAGAAAGTGTGCCTGCTGACCTAAAGTCAAAAATTCTGATCACCAGCCAATAACTGATGATCAGAATTTTTAAAATAGTCATTGAACTCAAATTTCTTTACAGCTTTGCGGTTAACTTCACGTCAGGATACTTGTCGGTAAACCAGCGTTCCGCAAATTGATTTTCAAATAAGAATAACGGCTCGCCGGCTAAATCTTTCACCAGCAGGTTTCTGCTGGACGACATCCGTTCATCAAGCTGCTCCGGGTCGATCCAACGGGCAATCTTGTGGCCCATGGGTTCCATCACAACGTCAGAATTATATTCGTTTTTCATACGGAACTGGAATACTTCAAATTGAAGTTGACCAACGGCCCCGAGGATGTAGTCACCCGTCGAATACGAAGTATACAGCTGGATGGCACCTTCTTGAACCAGTTGCTGGATCCCTTTATGGAACGATTTTTGCTTCATCACGTTCTTAGCAGTGACCCGCACAAAGAGTTCAGGGGTAAATTGCGGCAGTTTTTCGAACTGCAGCTTTTGCTTACCGGTATAAATGGTGTCGCCGATTTGGTAGTTTCCCGTATCATAAAGGCCGATGATATCACCAGCCACCGCGGTTTCCACGTTTTCCCTGGTATCAGCCATAAACTCGGTCACGTTGGACAGCCGCATCGTTTGACCGGTTCGACCCAAAGTGACGTCCATCCCGCGCTGAAACAAGCCCGAACAGATCCGCACAAAGGCGATTCGATCACGGTGCTTAGGGTTCATGTTCGCTTGAATCTTAAACACAAATCCGGAAAACTCACTATCGGTTGGTTCCACGTCCTGGTTGCTTTCAGTTCGATGAGCAGCCGGTTGCGGCGCAAACTTCAAGTACGTTTCCAAAAAGGTTTTAACACCAAAGTTGGCTAAGGCTGAGCCAAAGAACACGGGGGTCTGATCCCCGCTGGCAATCTTGGCTTCGTCAAATTGGTTACCAGCGTCTTCGATCAGTTCCATGTTCTCCCTGGCATCTTCATACCAGGAGTTGGTTTTCAGCGGTTCAGCATCATCAATGTCGCCGTTTTCGTCTAGCGGCAAATAAGTGGTGCCGTCCTCTTTCGGGTGGAATAACGCCACCCGGTTATCAAACCGGTCATAAAGGCCCTTCAACTCTTTACCCATACCGATCGGCCAGTTCATTGGGTAGCCTTCGATACCGAGGACTTCTTCTAGTTCGGAGATCAAGTCCATGGGGTCGCGAGAATCACGGTCTAACTTATTCATGAAAGTAAAAATCGGGATCCCCCGCATTTTACAAATCTTAAACAGTTTTTTAGTTTGCGGTTCGATCCCCTTTGCGGAGTCGATGACCATGACAGCGGAGTCAACCGCCATTAAGGTCCGGTAAGTATCTTCAGAGAAGTCTTCGTGTCCAGGGGTGTCCAGGATATTGATCCGTTTCCCCTCGTAATCAAACTGCATCACGGAACTCGTAACGGAAATACCACGTTTTTGTTCAATTTCCATCCAGTCGGATTTAGCGAAGTTGCCGCTCTTCTTAGCTTTAACCGTCCCCGCTTGACGCACAACACCACCAAACAGTAACAGCTGTTCGGTAATGGTCGTCTTACCCGCATCAGGGTGAGAGATGATGGCAAACGTGCGTCGTTTTGCCACGTCTTGTGATAATGTCATAGCACTATTCCTTTCCAGAATTGACATTAACCGTTCTTTTCAATCTGATGAACGACGTAGTTCACTACTTTGAGTGAACTCAGGCCGTCATCGATGGAACAAAACCGGTTATAGAATTTCATAAACTTCGTGTCTTCACTCATATCAGGGTGTTTAAGACAATCGGCAATGCCTAAAAGCAGCTGGCTTTCACTATTGGCAATTTGTCCTGGAAGGTCTTTTTCGTAATCAAGGTAGAACCCACGCAGTTCGTCTTTATACAAATGATAATCGTATGGATAAAAGAGGATTGGCCGCTTCAAGTAAGCATAGTCGAAGAAAACGGACGAGTAATCCGTGACCAGCATATCCGATACCAAGTACAGGTCAGAAATATTCGGGTAACTTGAGAAATCGTAAACGAAGTCCGTGTAGTCACTAATATCCATGGCGTTGGCAATCAAATAGTGCATCCGCAAAATCAGGACGGTGTCCTCCCCGAACTGTTTTCTGAAATCATCCAGACTAAACGGCAGCTCGAAGGTGTACTTCCCCTTTTCAGCAAACTGATTATCACGGTACGTTGGTGCGTATAGCACCACCTTTTTGTCCAGTGGGATCCCCATTTGTTCCTTCAGTGTCTTAATGTCTTCGGGTGCCGTGTTGATCAATTCATCGTTTCGCGGATACCCGACCTTTAAGATTTGATTATTAAACCCGAAGGCTGAACGGAAGATCTGAGTGGAGTAGTCGTTAGGTGAAACCAAGGCGTCCCAACGGTTAGCTTCCTTCACGAAGTTGTCGTGATACTTCGTGGTCGTGGTGCCTGGCATGGCCACGTTTTCAATGTCCAGGCCCAGTTTCTTCAGCGGCGTACCGTGCCAAGTCTGGATATAAGTCACGTAAGACGGCTTTTTGACCCAAGCCGGGAAGCGGGCATTACTGATCCAATAAGAACTCTTCTCCAGGGTCCGGACCCATTTTGAAGTCCGACGAACCACGTAGGGAATCTGATTTTGTTTACAGAACTTCTTTAGTGAACGGTCAATTGACCAGACAAACGTAAAGCCCGGGTACAGTTCAGTAAATAAGCGGTAAATCGCGTACGGACTGTCACTGACTTGCCGGCCGCCAAAACTTTCAAACACGATCGTCGGCTGTTCATATGGCCGGTGTCCCGATTTAAAGAGCCAGCGCATTCTTTGTAAGTTAAGCTTATCTTGAATCGTCCGACCCAAGTCCACCACGCCCTGCAGTTTTTGCGGCAAAGCAGCCACCTTTTCACCCAGGGAAGGCGCTGGGAACTCTTTGATGACGATGCCATTATTGATATTTTTTTCAATTAAGACCATTCGGCTGCCCGGCAGGATGGTTTGCGTCATTTGGCCTTCTAGCGAACGTGTCAAAATGATACGCTGTTCGATTTCCCGTGTCCCGACCGTATACTGAATGTACAAGTCTTCAACGGAATCAGACGGCAGATCCGTTAGCGGAATATTTGCGGTAAACAACGTTTTCAAAGTCCCCGCTGAAGTCGGGTAAGCCAACTTGCCCCCCGATTCCTGAGTCTTTAAAATGATTTTTTGATCCTTGATAGCTTGGCCGTTGATTCGGTTATAGCCGGTAATACTCAGTGCATCATCCGTTAAGTTAACGGAGTTGATGGTAAACTGGTCTTCCGGCTGCTGCGTATGAATATTAAAGACAGCCATGCCATCAGCATCCGAATTGACCTGATAATAACTGGTCAGCGATAACTGGTGACGGTCGCTCAAATACTCAGACTCCACCTGTAAGATCACCTGTTCATCGGCGGTATTAAACGCTAAAAACAGCTGCCAGGCAAATTCGCTTTGACCAAACGCCTCAAACTGCAGTTGGTCGGGATCAATTTGAATGCGGATCAAATTGTTGTCAAAGACCCGTTGAACTGGCACCGTCACCGAAGCTAACGTGCTCGTTTCCAAAAACATCACTCTCAGATTATCAAAGGAGCCGGGAACGTCGATAAGTTCAAATTCTAATTCTTGTTTTTTCTTTTTTTGGTGTAACCCAGATAATATTGCACGCAAAACTAGCGACACTCCTTAGTAATTAAAGATCAACTGTTGCGGTAAGTACGGCGTCAATTTCGGATTGTCATTCAGATCGATAAATAAACCAGAATCAGCACCAGCCACCTTTTCCAACAAACTGGCGTAAAATGAATAAACGCTGTCAAACCGGTCATAATCTTGATAGCTGACAACTTCGTAATAGGATCGAACTTCTGAATCCTGATAAATCACGTGCTGCCCCTTATCGGTTTCTGAGACCAACTCCGTAAACGCCAACTTGGAAGTCCGACCCATGGTGTAAACGTAGCTCACGGGCTTAGTATGGCGGATAAACCGGGTCACTAGCTGACCTTGCCGGTTTAAGAGCAATGCTTGTGCCAGTTCACCTTCTTGATAGCTGATAATGCCAAACTGCTTGCCAGCTGCGTAGACGGCAGACTGCACGGGCTGATGATTGTTAAACCGCGTTTTTAACAGCGGATTTTGGTTAAGATCTTCACTGACTTCCGCGGTAATTTCGCCACCTTTAATATAGCGCACAATTGTCTGCTGCGTGTCATCAACAGCATCAAACCGGTGCGACGGTAACGCTTCAAAATCCGTTTTAAACTGTTCTTCACTGGCAACTTCAATGCCTGGCGCATCGGCCATTAAATCAGCAAGCGAAACAATATTGAGCTGCAGCAGCTGGCTTCTTTGAAACTGTGCTTCAATCAGATGACGCGCTACTTCATAATGATTAAACCGGATCATCGCCAAAATGATGGTTACTTGAACTTGATCATTCATCAACGATTTCACCTTTTGTTTAAAGGTCAGCTTCCTTAATCCAGCCAAAGACGTGACCCAAAAAATTGCTTGTTTCATGACGACATTAACCTCACTTTAAATTGCAATAAAATATCCCTAGTCGCAACTGGGGATATTTGTCGTTACATTCAACTGATTATTCTTTCCAGTCAAGGCCGGCTTTAAGACCCAAATCTTCCTTGATCTTAGTGGTTGAAATCCCCTCTGTCCGAGGTAAGTAGATGACTTGGCAGTAATCCTTCAAGAAATCAAACTTGCCCTTCCAATCGTCGCCCATCACAAAGATATCGATGTTGTTTTCCTGAACATCGTGAATCTTTTGGTCCCAATTCTTTTCGGGAATAACTTCGTCCACGTAGCGGATAGCTTCCAGAATATACTTCCGGTCTTCATATGACGTATATGCTTTTTTGCCCTTAATCGCATTGAATTCGTCTGACGATAAACAAACGGTCAGATGATCACCAAGCGCGCGTGCCCGCTTTAAGAGTCGTACATGTCCTTTATGCAATAAATCAAAGGTTCCATACGTAATTACTTTTTTCATTTAAATCTCCTGCTTAACTATGAATTTAAATCGTCTTTCCTAACTCGACTATAATATCATAAATTTTAACACAAACAAACTGCCCATCAAGTAATTATCGGCTGATTTACGGAATCATTTAGGTTTAAGATGGCGGATGCACCTTGCCCCCGTTTCGATGCTCGCTTTGCAGCCGCCAGATATGGTAGATGTTTTCGACAATGACTTTGACCACTGCGTAAAGCGGCACCCCTAAAATCATGCCCATCAAGCCAGCAATGTTACCCGCCACCATCAAGATCACAATGATCGTCAGCGGATGAATTTTGAGTGTCCGGCCGATGACGTTAGGATAAACAAAATTACCGTCAATTTGCTGAACGACCACCGTGACGATCAGAACTGAAATCACCTCCGGCAAGCCGCTGCTAATGGCCACAATGACTGCGGGCAAAACCCCAATATACGGCCCAACGTAGGGAATAATATTACACATCCCAGCAAAGATTCCCAGCAGCAACCCGTACTTCAAGCCGACCAGCGTAAACCCGATCGACGTAAACGTCATGACGAACAGGCACTCGATCACTTGTCCACCGATATAGTGCGACAGCGTCTGGCTCATTTGAGACAAAATATTCATGGTTTGATCAGCCTGTTTTTCGGGCAGCAGCCGTCGCAAAGCCGGCATTAATTTCTGGCCGTCCTTCAACATGTAAAACAGCATCACCGGGACGGTAATCGCTACGATCGTCACGCTGGTTGCCATACCGATCACCGTACCAACGCTGTTCGTTAACCCCGTCATGAAAGTCTTAGCATAGTTGGACAGGCCGTGTTCCAACTGGGACGCATAGGACTGAAAATCCACGTTTTTTAACCAGTCGTACTGACTTAAGCGGCGGTTCAAATGATTCAGCGTTCCCTGGATGATGCGAACAATGTGGGGTACGTTATCAACCAGCGTAGCCACTTGCTGGATCAACCTCGGCACCAGCCAGAATAAGCCACCGGCTAAGATACCAAACAGTGCCAAAAACAAAACTGCTACTGACCAAGTCCGGTTTAAACGGAAGCGGCCAATTCTTACTTTTTGCAGCAGTTTGACGATTGGATTGAACATGTAGTATAAAATGCCGGCCAACAGGATCGGCATGAATACCGTTCGAAAGAAGGTACCGATCGGCGCAAAGAGAAAGCCTAACTTGGTACAGACCCAAATTAATGTGGCCACCACCAGAATTTCCAGTGACCAAAACAACAGCTTTGACCGCTGCAACTGATTAAACATCCCAATGCCCCCTTCGAACGACGTGAATTGTTATCATTCTATCATATCTAAAGACACACAAAAAGCGGGGTCGGCTTGTTTGGCCAACCCCGCTTTTATTTACAACGCAACTCCATTACTTGTGACGAGAGAGCTCGAGATAGCGTGAGTACCATAAATCAACGTATTCTTTCGAAAACGGTCCCTTCCGGTTATTGATCCAATCAACCAAAATCAGGACGTTTGCTTTCAAAATCTTGTCAATTTCAGGCGGATACTGCCAACGACGACTAAACACCTCATACTCGTCAATATCCAGCAACCGTTTTTCACCGTCAGGGAAAACCTTCACGTCCAAATCATAATCTATATACTTTAATGCTTCTTTATCCAAAACATAGGGGGTTGCCAGGTTACAGTAGTAAGAAACCCCATTATCCCGAATCATCGCAACAACATTAAACCAATAGTGTTTATGAAAATAAACAATTGCCGGTTCACGAGTGACCCATCGCCGCCCATCATCTTCAATCACCAGGGTATGGTCATTGCAGCCGATGAGGGCATTTTCGCTTGTTTTAAGTACCATTGTATCGCGCCAAGTTCGATGCAAACTTCCGTCGTGCTTGTAGCTTTTGATCGTAATGAAGTCGCCTTCCTTAGGTCCTCTAGCTTCGCGCGCCATATTTAAACCCTACTTTCCAAAGTGTCGGGTATGATTAATTAAATTCGCCCCCTATTATAGCAAACCCAATTCACCAACACAATGGTTAACCCTGTTAAGACTCTTCTTCGGCCTTCTGCTCAAGCCATCGGGAAATCAAGTCGCCACTAAAACCCTTGCGGTACAAGGACTGACGAATTTTCAGCTGCCGTTCGCGCTCCGGCTTGGCATGATAACGGCGCCAAAGCTTCTCGGCTTGTGAAGATAGCAGCGCCAGTTCAGTTTCACTGTCCATTTCGAAGCTGGTCTCAGCCAGTGCTTGGCCAACCAAATCGAAGGAAAAGCCTTTTTCGACCAGCCGCTGCTGAACTTTCTGCCGCTGGATTTTGGGGGTCAGTTTTTGGTACTGGCGCTTTAACTTTTTAACCAGCTCAGAGAGGCGCTCCAGCTGTTCGTTTGGCTGATAATCCTCAGCTAACGCGTTATCAATGAGTTCATCCTTGACCCCGCGCTGCTTCAGCTGACGGCGAATCACACTAGGCCCCTTATCACTGGTCCGTTTCATGGTTCGTACATAGCTGTGTGCGTAATGTTCGTCGTCCAGCAGCTTATCGTCGATCAAGCGGGCCATTACCGGTGCAACCGTGGTTTCCGGCACCTCTTTTTTGACGAGGTAATCACTGAGTTCCTTTTCGGTACGCTGCTGATAGGACAGGTAGTTCAGTGCCAACTCATAGGCCTTAGACTGATCATCTGCTGATTCCAGCGTCTTGATCATATCCGCCGTCAGTTCAGTGCCCTTCAGCAAGCGGTAGCGAATCAAGACGTCTTCGCTGACGGGAAAAGCGTAATGTCCGTTCACGTACACGTTATAACGGCCCGCCCGCTTTTGAGCCTCGATTTTGGTAATTTCCAATTTTGTTGACGAATCCCCTGCCATGTCATTTCACACTCCCTTGCTAGTTTGATATACTGAAGGTAATTCATACTTAAGAATAGGGGCGACTTCAATGGCAACTGCACACGTTGTGTTTGCAACCATCACCGGTAATAACGAAGATATTGCCGATATTATTACTGAAAAATTAGAACAATTAGGTGTCGACGTCACGGAATCCGAAATTTCTCAAACTGACGCCGACTCTTTCGAAGACGTCGATATCTGCGTGGTTTGTCCGTACACTTACGACGAAGGCGAACTGCCTGAAGAGGGCATGGACTTCTACGATGACCTGGAAGACGTTGATTTATCCGGCAAAGTCTACGGCGTTGCCGGATCTGGTGACACCTTCTACGGCGACGACTTCTGTGTCGCGGTAGACGCCTACGGCAAAAAGCTCAAGGCTGCCGGTGCAACACAGGGTGCTGACAACGTCAAAATCAACTTGGAGCCCGAAGACGCCGACATCAAAACCTTAGATGACTTCGCCCAAAAGTTAGTCGATCAAGCTAAATAATCACTTGTTTTTACCAGAAGGCCGCTTCTTTTTTCCGTTAGAAGCCGACCTTCTTTTTGTTTGCCGTTTATGATGGGTCACCCTGGCCTGATCAACAATGTTTTGCATAATATCCAATTCTTCGATTTCACCCTGCCGCCACTCTTGGACCGTGGCGTTAATGACGCCCCCGGCTAGCAGAATAATACCGGAAATATTCATCCAAATCAGTAAAATAATGAACGTTCCAAGGGTTTGATACCCCGTAATGTTACGCGCAAAGTAACGGATATAAATCGAGAAGCCTTGCGCCAGGATCAACCAGCCGATAGTGGTTATAAAGGCGCCGATCCAGACGTAGCGCAGTTTAACTTTGGCGGAAGGAACGACCATGTATAAAAGGCCGCTGAGCAAAAAAATGACCAAAAACGAAATGGGCCACCTTAAACTGCCGATGAAATCCGTCAAATGATTCGAGATATTCAGCCACGGCTTGAGATACCTGCCTAACCACTCGCTTAAACTAAAGAGAACGCCGATCGCCATAATCGAGATAATGACTAAAATAATCAAGATAAAGGAAAAGAAACGGCTAATAATCGCGTTAGGCTGCTCAATGCCATAAGCTAAATTAATACTGCGCTGAAAGGCGGCCACGGCACGCCCTGCCGACCAGATGGTCACAATAATACCTAACGACAGGGTCCCGGTACTGCCCTGCTCCAGAAACGAACGAATAATTGGGGCAAGTGTTTGGTAGACCGGGTCCGGCAACACCGGCTCAATATACCGCAGCACGTTGTTCGTATTAAAATGTAAAAACGAAATTAAGTTTCCAGCAATCAACATGATTGGGAAGATCGACAGCAGCATATAGTATGACAGGACCGCCGCTGAATCATTGATATTGGCTTGCGCGAAGCGGCGGATAAGCTGCTTGATGAATTCTTTAAAACCTGTTTGCATGATTTAACCTCACAGTTGCTGCTGGTGGTCTTGAATTGCCTTTAAGATACGTTCTGAAGCGTGCCCGTCACCGTACGGATTCTTGGCGTCAGCCATTTGACGGTAAGCCCGCTTATCCGTCAGTAAGGTCTCCATGGCCTCTGTTACAACTTGGGGGTCAGTTCCGACTAACTTTAAGGTCCCCGCCTTGACACCCTCCGGCCGCTCTGTTTCGTCCCTTAAGACCAGCACGGGCTTGCCCAGAGATGGTGCTTCTTCCTGCACGCCGCCGGAATCAGTCATGATCAGGTAGCTGCGGGCAGCCAGATTATGAAAGTCGACGACGTCTAACGGCTCAATTAAATGAATTCGATCGGTATTACCCAGCTCAGCTTTAGCCACTTTCTGTACAGCTGGACTGAGGTGTACCGGATAAACCAGTTCAACATCGGGGTGTTCGGCAATCACTTGGCGAATCGCCCGGAAGACCCGCTTCATAGGCTCTCCCTGATTTTCCCGCCGGTGCATCGTCAGTAAGATGATCCGGTGCTGGTCGTCAATTTGGTCTAACACAGCGTGATGGTAATCTTCGTCAACCGTTTGCTGCAGCGCGTCAATGGCGGTATTACCGGTGATAAAGATCCGGTCGTCAGGATGATTTTGCTTCAGCAGGTTTTCCCGGCTCAACGACGTTGGTGCAAAGTAGTAATCGCTTAAAATATCGGTCAGCTGGCGGTTCATTTCCTCCGGATAAGGCGAGTACTTGTCCCACGTCCGTAACCCCGCTTCAACGTGGCCGAGCGGTACCTGGTGATAAAACGCACTGACACTGGCCGCGAAAGTGGTCGTGGTATCGCCGTGGACCAAAATGATGTCCGGTTTAACGTCATCAATCACGCTGTCCAGGTGAACTAAGACTCGGCTAGTGATCTGTGCCAGTGTCTGATTAGGTTTCATAATGTTGAGATCATAATCCGGTTTAATTTTAAAAATGTCTAAAACTTGGTCTAACATTTCCCGGTGTTGGGCGGTCACAACCGTAATCGGTGTAAAATGGTCTCTATCACGTTGCATTCTTAACACAATCGGTGCCATTTTAATGGCTTCTGGCCGGGTACCGAAAACTGTCATTACTTTAATTGGTTTAGTCATTTTAAATTCTCCCAAGTGATGAATTGCCGTTTTTATACAACGAAGCTTCGTGAATCAACGCCTATAATTGTACCAGAACCCTTGTTTCAGAGATACAATTCTGACCGAATTTTCACTTTTACCCCAGTGTTTAAAAATACTTAACCATTTTTAACTATTTTATCAATACTTTTTGACCTATTATAGAACTTAGCTTAAGAAGGGAAGGTTGGATATCTATGCGTACCCTTAGCCTGATCGTACCTTGTTACAACGAGGAGGAATCGATCAACATTTTTTATAATGCAGTTGCTAAAGTATTTGCTTCAATTAACGAAAAGACTGAACGCTATCAGCCGGAATACCTGTTTGTGAACGACGGCTCTGACGATAAAACATTACCAATCTTAAAAGACTTACAAAAACAACACCCTAAAACCGTGCACTACTTATCTTTTTCCCGTAACTTCGGGAAGGAATCCGCGCTCGCCTGCGGGCTGGACGCCGCCACGGGTGACTTGGTTGCCGTCATGGACGTCGATCTGCAAGACCCGCCTGAATTACTGCCCAAAATGATCGATTTAATCGAAAACGAGGGCTACGACTGTGTCGGTACGATTCAAAAAGAACGCCGCGGACAGGGTAAACTTCGGGCCTTTTTGTCCGCCCGCTTCTATAACGTGATCGACGCGGTTTCACAGGTTAGAATCGAGCCCAACGCCCGTGATTACCGGTTAATGACCCGCGAAATGGTCGATACGATTACGTCGTTACCCGAATATAACCGCTTTTCAAAGGGAATTTTTGCCTGGGTCGGGTATAAAACAACTTACCTTAAATACGAAAGTCAGCCCCGGGCAGCTGGTAAATCTCATTGGTCATTCATGCAGCTGGTGAACTACGCCATTGACGGCATTGTCGACTTTTCGGATGCCCCGCTAAAAATTGCAACCTGGATCGGCGGTCTGTCGTGTGCCGTGGCAATTCTCGGTTTTATCTTCGTTATCGTCCGCGCCTTAACCGTTGGCCACGCCGTTGCCGGTTGGGCTTCCATCGTTTCGATCATCCTCTTTTTGGGCGGGATCCAACTATTCAGCTTGGGTATTTTAGGTGAATATATTGGTAAGATCTACCTTGAAACCAAGCACCGGCCAAAATACATTGTCAAAGAAAAAAAGTAAAGTAAGGACTTTAATATGCAGACCCTATGGCACTTATTTAAAAAATATCAAGCCGTCATCAGTTACTTATTTTTTGGCGGTTTAACCACTCTGATCAATATCGGCGTTTTTGGCTGGCTAAATCTGCACATGAATTACCAGATTGCCAACGTACTGGCGTGGCTGGCCTCAGTGATTTTTGCTTTTATTACCAATAAGCTTTGGGTTTTTAACTCAAAATCCATGGCGTGGCGGACCTTCCTTTGGGAGACCCTGACGTTCTTTTTCTTCCGCTTGCTCTCGTTAGCGGTGGATCAGTTGATCATGTTCGTGGGGATCTCGCTGCTTTCTGGCAATCCGCTGATCGTCAAAATCATTGATAACGTCATCGTCGTGGTCCTCAACTATTTCTTTTCCAAGTGGATCATCTTTAAAAAATAAACTGACAAAGCAGCCGGCTTAAGTCTCTATCGATAAGGATACCAGTTAATTTCTTGACTAAAACACAACGTAAGATTTACTTTTGTTCACGACTTCTAGCCTTAACCCGCTCCATAACTCAGATTCCGGCCATTTAACACCCAAAAGCGCTCTCCCGATCAAGACCATCGGAAGAACGCTTTTGGGTGTTAAATTCTGGAATCTATCGAGTTATGTCACGGCTTTTACCACTAATGACTATGCTTCAAATCCTGTAAAAACGCCGCAATCAAGCTTAACTGGTCTGGTGTGTACCGATCAACCAGTTCTTCGTGCTGCTTATCAAGTAGTTCAGCCAGCTGATTTTGCACGGCCACTACCCTGTTGCCGAGCTTAGTCGACTGATAAACGGCCTTTCGCTGTTCTGGTGCCGATTTAGTTACGAAGCCTAACCGTGACAGTTTATTCATGGTTTTGGCAATGACCCCAAAGCTGAGGTCCATGGCTTCCACTAATTGATCCTCGGATACCGGTCCTAACAAAACGACCTGCTGCAGCAGTTTTAAACTCAGTGTCGATAACTGGGAAATAGCATACTGCAGATCCCGATTAGGAATGTGCAGCTGCAGCCACTGCCGTTCAAAATTATTATCCTGAGCCCGGGTATTCATGATATCAATCAGTGAATTTTCAATGTGGTGTTTATAAAAGTCTAATTTATCCAAAGCTGATCCCTCATTTTCTGTCACTAAAACTATACCATAACTAACGAAGCTGAGAAAGCCGTTTAGTGCTGACAGCGATTAATATCATCCTGATTTACCCAGCTAAAATAACCCCTCTTTCAATTAAAAAAGGTGCTTTAAAAAACTTGAAACCACTTTTAAAATGCCGCACAATGGTGGTAAGTTCATAATTAAATGGAAGAGAGTTGATAATATGTATAATCATATTGTTGTTCCACTTGATGGCAGTCATAATTCTAAGTTAGCGCTTTCTGAAGCGCTGAAGCTGGTTAAACAGTTTCATGCCGAACTCACGATCGTTCACGTCGCTGATGATAAGCGGCTGATTTACACGGTTACTGGGACGGGTATCGCTAATACTGGCGGCTACTACAAGGAACTAAACGAACGCGCAACTTCAATCTTAGCAGAAGGCCAAAAGATGGCTGGCGATGCTGGGGTAACTGCTAAAACAGAAATTCTTCACGGCAGTCCCAAACAAGTTATTGCCGTTGAATATCCTGAAAACCATAACGTTGATCTCATCGTGATGGGCAAATCAGGAACTGATGCCATTGACCGTCTGCTAGTGGGTTCCACCACTGCAGCTGTGGTTCGTAACGCTCTAACAAACGTGTTAGTCATTGCCGAACCAACTAACGGTTAACCTTAATCAATAACTGTCCTTTACAACGCCGTAAATCCATGAGAAAATATTCATTGTGCCTTTTGGCCCCATAGCACAACTGGATAGGGCACCCGCCTCCTAAGCGGCTGATCCCGGTTCGAGTCCGGGTGGGGTCATCATCCTAGTTCAACTTAGGCACACTTAAACGATTCAAAAAGTACCGCTATCAATCAAAACGCTGATTGATAGCGGTACTTTTTTACCCTGAATTTTTAAATCACAGCATTGAAGCCCGTGTTTTCAGTAATTCTCTGCAAAAAATCAGCTGCTAACATGGATTCCAGTAAATGACACTATTTTTTAACCTCGCTAAATGCTGACCATCAAGAACACCCCAAAAATTAAAATGACCAACCCTGTTAGCGTTGAAATGATTTGATTTTTGGGTTTTTCTTTCAGAATTACCGTTGCAACCATTGTTGCAATCACGACATTTAGCTGCGATAAAGCAAAAGCATTTACTAAGCCATTTAAACTCAATGACAACAAGTAAGTAGACGCTGCACCACCAAATACAATCCCAGAAATGATATTTTTTATTCCAAATGGATCGCTGCCTTTTATCTTGTTGTGCCCAACAAAGTAAATGACGGATGACCCAACGAGCATCCCCAAGGACTGCGGGAAAAAGCCAGCTAATCCGCTAGTATGACAATAATGTGGGAAACCAGAATATCCCCAAAAACCGATCGTTGTCACAAGTAAAATCAAATAAATCATGATGTCTTTACGCTCAATTTTTACCAAACCATCAGAAACGAAAACACCTAATAGAATGATGATCAGCGCAACTAGACCTAATAAATTATCAGATATACCAACCCATTCGCTGAATAGCCACCCGCCGATCAGTGAATTTCCAATGGTTTGAAATGCCGTCGTTACGGGCATTATTTTACTGACACCCGCTTCTTTAAAGCACCAAACTTCACCTGTCTGTCCGATACTCCAAAATAAGCCCGAAGTGAAATATAACATAAAGTCATTTACAGAAATTTGGTATTTAAAGCCTACTTGAACAATGCTTGCACATATGAATATACCGGCACTTGTTCCAAATAACTGTTGAAAGTAATTGCCGCCCATCTTTGTTAAAAAAATTGGATATAATCCCCAGCATAGAGCAGGAATTAAGCCTATTAGTATGTTCAAGAGACATCCCCTTCAATCAAAGACCAAAAAATCTTGCTCATTCACCTTAATGCCTATCAAGTAAAAATGATAGCGCTTTATATTATAAATATCATATGTAACTGGTAGAAATTATAGTATGGACGTTATGGCAGTGTCAAGGACAGTTATATTTAGATTATCGTCCACTTATCAATACGGTAACTTGTGAGGCAGTCTTTGACAATTTCCTCCTTGCAGTTCGAAACCGGTTTTAGTATGCCCCAAAATCCCGCCGCCTGAGTGCCACTCTCACTTTATCAAAAAAGCGATGTCATCATCTCCGCCGAGATTGGTGACATCACTCATGTGATTATTTTTCATGTGCTTGTTCTTCGCGTTTATGTCGCATTCCTTTACGCTTAGAATGCTTATTGTGCCCCTTCTTTTTCTTCGTGGGCTGCGGCAACGATGCTTTAACCTTGGGTTTCCGGCTTGCCGGCTGCATCGCCGTAGGATCCGCACGAACTTCACCAGCAACCTTAGCTTCCGGTTGGTAGGTTTGGTCCGCATCAATGGGCTGCTGGCCAGGCAGTTGAGGCCGCCTAGTGCTTAACTGATGGTCTTGATAATAAATGGGCACTAAGTCGTAATTAGTATCTTTCAGCAACCGTTTCAAGTCCCTTAAATCATGGTCATCGCCAAAGTTGACCACTTGCCCCGGTTCACCCATTCGACCCGTTCGGCCAACCCGGTGGGTATAGCTGATGGCACTTTCGGGGAGGTCAAAGTTGACCACTGCGGGCAGCTTCGCAATATCCAGTCCACGGGCTGCAACGTCAGTCGATAACAGTAACTTAACCCGGCCTAACCGAAAGTCGGTTAGGGCCTTTTCTCTTTCCGTTTGCCGCTGGTTGGCGGATAACGTGGCTACCGGCACGTGGTGGTGTGCAAGCCAGCTCTTAGTCTGCTGCAGAGGCCCCACGTGGTTGAAGAACACCAAAGCTTTAAACTGCTTGACGGAAGTTAGCTTACCCAGCATTCCCGCCTTCTTCAAGTTGGAAACTTCTAAGAGCCCGTGGCGAACGTCACCTTGCGTGTGATCAATATCGCGGACATCCACGCGGGTAACGGGTGTACCAAACCACTTTTGCAGTTCGGTCAGAATCGGCGTTTCCGTCGCAGAGAAGAACCCGAGCTGCACTTCAGAAGGAACGCTTTGCAATATTGTGCGCACCGTGTCAAAAGTTTCGCCTTCAAGCAGATCATCCGCTTCATCGACGATCACCGTCTGAACATCGTGGGTCTTAAGCTTGCGGTCCTCGATCAAATTCAAAATCCGGCCGGGCGTCCCGATCACGATCTCGGGATGTTTTTTCAACTGTTCCAGCTGCCGCTTGACGTTAGCACCGCCGGTAATCGAAGTCACCTTCATGTCGACTAGGGTCGCAAAACTGCGTGTCACGTGGGTCAGCTGCATTGCTAATTCCTGTGACGGTGCGATGATAATGGCTTGGATGCCCTGTCCCGCTGCCAGTCGTTCTAGTACCGGCACTACAAAGCCCAGCGTCTTGCCAGAACCAGTCGGCGCCAGTCCCAGCACGCTGTCACCGTTCTTCAGCGGCTCATAGACCGCCGCCTGAATCGGCGATAATTCATCGAAGCCTAATTTTTCGAAGCGATTTTTAAATTGTGGAATCATAATAGGATCCCCTCATTTCTCGTTAGTTGTCACGTTCATCGTAAAAAACAATCTTACCAGACTGACGCAAATTAAACAGCATTTTATTGACTTGAACACTTAAATTCAACCAGCGCAGATAGTCCGTTTGATTTTGAATGTTGCCCGGTTCGTTGAGAACCCGCGCAAAATCGCGAACTTCCGGCAACATGACGTTTTCAGTCACGGGTTGGCTGAGCTTTGTCTTTTGACCTTCTGAATCAAAGTAGTTTACTTCGGCCAGTTCACCCGCATCGTCGATTTCAATGGTATCTTTCAAGCCGTATATCTCAGATGACATATAAGAATTGGTCGTTTTACCGAAGTTCAACGTCACGTTAAACTCACCGTATTGAAGAATGGCGACCCCTTTACCATCAACTCCCGTTTGGATAAATTCTGGGAAATAATTGAATTCATCAGGCATCCCAAACAGCGCAATGGCGTCGTATAGCGGATAAACGCCTAAATCCTGCAACGCACCACCAGCAAATTTCAGTGAGAAAACGTTGGGTTCCTGACCTTGAAGCACTTGATCATAACGTGAACTGTACTTCATATAAGTAAAATTAGCTCCCTGAACCACCGGCATCTGCTTAAGCTGTTTTTCAATAGCATGAAAGTTAGGCGTGTGAATGTTGCGGGCTGCTTCAAAATAATGCAGCTCCGGATGCTGCTTAAGCAACTCTTGAATGCGTTCCATCTGACCCTGGTTTTCAAAGGCCGGCTTTTCAACAATTATATTTTTACCTGCTTGAATGGCTTTTTGAGCCTGTTCAAAGTGCAAGCTGTTCGGTGACGCAATGTAGACCGTAGCAAACTGACCCTTGCTAAAGAAGGTGTCAAGGTCGGTGTAGGTTTGCGCACCACCGTTTTTCTGGCTGAACTTCGCGGCAGTATCCTGGTGTCTTGAATAGACTCCGGTCAGCTGGTACAATCCGGAAGTTTGGGCAGCCTCCACGAATTGCTGAGTAATCCAGTTAGTCCCGATAATCCCAAAGTTTATCATTAAAAACGCCTCTCTTTCTGCTTTTAACTCTATGATAGCAGTTCCGGCCCCAAATGATAATTAGAACTCCGTTTTATTTTTAAAATTAAGTTAAAGACTAAGGATTTAACTTATAGACATGTTAAAATTAGGACAAAATAAATTTGAGGAGGCCACAATATGAGTGCAAAAGACTTTTTTCAAACAAGCCGAACAAAATTGCAAAAATTGATGCGGTCTTCTCAACGGTTATCAAAGCATTCAACCAACGATGCTGACTACTCCCCGATGATCTTCATCGGCTCGTGGAAGCTGCGTCATTCTGAAACCGACCGGACCCATTCGCTGGTGATCGGCCCCGACCTTACGATCAATATCGACCACCACACGATTCCGTGCAAGGTCGTTTCGTTGACGGCCGATACACTGGTGTTACTGGATCACTACGGGTATCACATCACCATTACCGCAAACGACAACACCCCCGTTAAGTTGTTCGATGAAGCTGATGACGTCATTTATTACATCATTTCAAATACTAACCGGTAAACAAAAGCAGCCCCATCAATAGCTATCTCACGTAGATGACTATTGATGAGGCTGTTGTTAATTTTACGGCAAATAATCTTACTGCGTGATCCACGAACGCCACTGGCGCTTTGAACCGTTAAATACGACAGCACCTACCGTCTGGGACTGCCCGTTTAATTTAATCGTCGCGTTTGCATTGTAGCCAATAAAGGCAAACCGTTGATTCTGATGACTTAGATTGGCGGTTTGTACCCAAGTACGGTAACGCCCTAAAGATGACCGATCCAGCGATTGCCAGATTGACGGCGTACACCAAATGATCAGACGCTTATCATAGTGCTGCCGCAGCAGCGACATGAACTGCTGCAGTCGTTTTTGCGGCGCTGCCTGTCTGAGATAACGCGCGTCATAATCGCCATACGTGGTCACCTGAACCGCAATCGGCAGCTGACCGTGACGTTGGCCCACTTCTTCTTCGAAGTTTTTTAGCTGCGCTTGAGGAGAAGTCGTGTAACTGTAGACGTGATAAACACCAATGGCTAAGTGGCTACCCTGTGAACGGTCATAACTGCTTTGGAATTGATCATCCGTATAGGTGGCTCCCGAAGTCGCCCGCAAATAGGCAAATTGAACCCCCTTCTGGGCCAGCTGCTGAAAGTCGACAAACCCGTTTGACTGGCTCAGCGCAACCCCTTTGACCGGATAATGGCTCAGCTGCTGATCCCGGTAGTGCCGGTAGCCAAACCAGCCGCCAAAAATAACCGCCAAAATCAACAAAATTGAAAAGAAGCGCAATCGTCGAGAACGGTTACGCAGCTGTTTGTAAGTATTCGTATAAATAGGTTCAATCCGTCGTCGTTTCACACCTGCTCATCCCTTGTCCCTAGTTCACACTCATTTTAACATGCTTTTTAAGAACCGCTGACTTAATCAGCAGCCGCTTAAGTTCTGGTTTGGTCAATTGCTTCCTTAACGCGGTTCATAACGGCTTCTGTCTTGTTGGACAGTTTAACGGCCACGATGGTAAATAAACTGTCGATCATGGCTAATTGCGCTATCAGCGTATACATACTGTCAGAGGTTGTCGACATCTGATCAGCCAGCGACAGCAACACCATATCCGCTCGCTGCGCCAATGATGAACGCCCAAAACTCGTAATGGCGATCACCGGCACGTGGTTGTTGTGCAGCTGTTTTAAAACGGTCAGTGTCTGCTGATTTTCTCCAGAATGCGAAATCATGATGGCACAGTCATTTTCGTCCATTTTAGCGGCTTGCATCAGCTGCACGTCAAAGTCCGGGTAGTACTCACTGTTAATGGAAGTTCTTAAAAACTTATGGTAGCCGTCTAACGCTGCCACTGAGGAACCCCCCAACCCAAAGAAAGCCAGTTGGCGGCACTTTAAAATGTGGTTTGACATTTTTTCTAATTCATCATTATGCAGCAGTGACTGCGTTGAAATCAGTGCATCGATCATGGCCTGAAAAGTTTTTTCGGCCATTTCTTTGGGTGTATCATCGGGCTTTACTTTTTTAAACATACTGCTGCGATTAACCCCTGATGGCACGTTGGCTAGATCCAAGCTGAATTCACGAAAACTGGAATAGCCCACAGCCTTGGCAAAACGGGAAATCGAAGCGGTTGAAACACCAACTTTTTCAGCCAATTCATTGATGGTGAGCTCACCTGCCATTTGCGGCTGCGCAAAAATATAATCCGCAATTTTTTGGTGCAGCTTGCTTAGATTGGGATAATAGGACCTGATACTGCTAATTGCTGATTGTGCCAAATTGAAGCCCCCCTACGTTAAAACTGCTTAACCTTAATTATACTCTATCGTCGAAATAACGCCATTTAACCCTAATATGTTTTAATTTTTTACCCATTGGTGATTCAAAATAGGCAGCTACCCAGAATCCAGGATTGCCACGGGGTTGTCTATAGCGTGTATACCGAATATTCTAAACATTGCTTACAAGTTTGTAAATAATTTTCTTATAAATGCTTGAATTATGAAATATCTTTTCATATAATAATTAGGTCACAGGGCTAAAAGCTGCTTTTAAAATGTGATTTCTTGTAAACGCTTTAAAAGTCCTTTACACTCACAATATAAGTTCCAATCACAAGTTTTAGATCAGAAAGGGAGTCGTTGAAAATGGACTATATGATCGGTATTGATATCGGAACGACAAGTGTCAAAACGGTGTTGTTCGACAATGTCGGTAAGGTACAGGGCTACTCCAATAATTTGTATCCGCTTTATCAAGACGTTCCTGATATGGCAGAAGAAGATCCGGACGAAATCTTCTCTTCAATCGTCGATGGTCTGACGACCGTTTTACGTAAGGCCAACTTAAGTGCCGGCGAATTAAAGGGCGTCTCCTTCTCGGCTGCCATGCACAGTCTGATCCTCCTGGATGAAAACCATAAGCCCCTGACTCGGGCAATCACTTGGGCCGATAATCGGGCCGTTAAGTACGCCGATCAACTCCGTGAAAACGGGATCGGTAAGCAGATTTACGAGAAAACGGGTACCCCGATCCACCCGATGACGCCGTTAACAAAGTTGATTTGGCTGCGTAACGACCACCAGGATTTATTTAATCAAGCCCGTTGGTTTGTCGGCATCAAAGAATACGTCATTTATAAACTCTTTGGCGTTTTGAAAGAGGACTATTCCATTGCTAACGCTACCGGGATGTTTAACATCTTTAAGATGGACTGGGATGATCAGGCTCTCGAACTAGCTGGTGTCGACCGGGACCAACTGCCAGAACTAGTGGATACCACGGATACGGTCTCCGGCATGAACCCCGACTACGCTAAGGTGATTGGGATCGACCCAGACACCCCGTTTGTCATGGGTGCATCCGATGGTCCGCTGGCTAACCTTGGGGTTAACGCAATCGATCCCAGCGTCGTGGCGGTTACCATTGGGACTTCGGGCGCCGTGCGGGTCGTTACCGACAAGCCTAAAATCGATCCTAAGGGCCGGGTCTTTTGCTACTACCTGGCACCCAATAAGTGGGTCGTCGGCGGTCCCGTCAACAACGGCGGGATCGTCTTCCGCTGGGTCAGAGATCAGCTGTTCGCACCGGAAAAGCTGACCGCGGAGCAGATGAAGATCGACAGCTACGACCTGCTCACCGAAATCGCATCTAAGATACCGGCTGGCTCTGACGGGCTGATCTTCCACCCGTTCCTTGGCGGCGAACGTGCCCCAATCTGGGATGCCAACGCCCGCGGTTCGTTCTTTGGCTTGACCCGTAACCATACCCGCGCTCACATGGTCCGCGCAGCCCTGGAAGGCATCGTCTATAACCTCTATACGGTCCTGATCGCACTGGAAGAAGTCGTTGGTAAACCAACCAGTATTCAAGCAACCGGCGGCTTTGCCCGTTCCGCGCTGTGGCGTCAAATGTTAGCCGACATCTTTGAACAAGACGTTACAATCCCTGAAAGTGTTGAGGGTACGGCCTTGGGGGCTGCCGTCCTAGGCATGTACAGCCTAGGCCTGATCGATGATCTCAGCGAAGTCAAGAACTTCGTCGGGGTTACCAACGTTCATCACCCTAATCCAGAAACTTACGAAGCCTACCGGGCACTTGTACCAATCTACATCCGCTTGAGCCGGCAGTTACAAACTGAATACAAGGCAATTGCTGACTTTCAACGCAGTCAGGATGCTAAGAAAAAAGCGTCCAATCACGATCTTTAATTCATTATGGGTATCATCTTTTAAACATAAAAAGGATTTCAGTTGTTCATCACTGAGAAACGCCTTGAATAAGACGTTTCTTGAATTGATTTCTGAAAGGATTTTCTAACTATGGAAATATTAGCACTAGTTATCGGGATTCTATTCCTATTAGTTTTGATTATTCAATTCAAAATGAATACTTTCGTCTCCCTGATACTAACTTCTGTTTTAACTGCCATTTTACTTGGGATGAACCTCACCAAAATTGCCGCGACCATTGAAGAAGGTATCGGTAGTCAATTAGGTGAGCTGTCACTGGTCTTTGGTTTTGGTGCCATGCTGGGTCGGTTAGTTGCCGACGCCGGCGGGGCTCACAAAATTGCCACAACTTTAATCGACAAATTCGGTCGAAAACGACTTCAGTTAGCTATTATGCTTGCGTCATTCATTATTGGTATTGCCCTCTTCTTCGAAGTTGGGATGGTCCTGTTAGTCCCTATTGTCTTTGCCATTGCCGTTGAAGCTGAAGTTCCCATCCTTTACCTGGGAATCCCAATGGCCGCCGCTTTGTCAGTTACCCACGGCTTTTTGCCGCCTCACCCTGCACCAACTGCCATTGCCGCAGCTTTGGGTGCCAGTGACGGTAAAGTCCTGCTCTTCGGTATTATCGTGGCGATTCCAGCTGCTTACGTTGCCGGTCCGCTGTTCACCAAGTTAGCCGAAAAATTTGCGCCTTCTGCTTTCAAGCAAAAGGGTAACTTAAGTTCACTGGGTGAAGTTAAGGAAATGGCACCCGAAGACGAACCCAGCTTTGGCCTCTCCGTTGTCACTTCACTGTTCCCAGTTATCCTGATGGCCATTACGACGATCTACAAAATGACCGTTGATGGCGGTACCACGCCGACTAAGAACGCCACCATGCTGGACCAAATCGTGGCCTTCATCGGTGATCCCGCCATTGCCATGCTGATTTCATTGCTGTTTGCAATGTGGTCAATGGGCTGGGCGCGTGGCCGTGCTACTAAAGACATAATGGAAACGGTTGAAAACGCCGTTAAATCCATCGCCATGCTGCTGTTAGTTATTGGTGGTGGCGGTGCCTTCAAGCAAGTTCTGATCAGTGGCGGTGTTGGTGACGAAGTTGCCAAGATCTTCACGCACTCCAGCATCAGTCCGCTGATCCTCGGCTGGTTAGTGGCCGTTGTTTTACGGATTGCTTTAGGTTCTGCTACCGTTGCTGCTTTAACGGCTGCCGGAATCGTTGCCCCATTGATGTCAGCCGCTGGTGTTGACCCCGCCCTAATGGTGCTTGCCATTGGTGCCGGTTCACTGGCAGCTTCACACGTTAACGATGCCGGGTTCTGGATGTTCCGAGAATACTTTGATTTAACGGTCAAACAAACCCTCTCCATCTGGACGGTGCTTGAAACGGTGATCTCGGTCGTCGGGATCTGTATGGTCATGATTCTAAATATGTTTTTCCACTAATCATTAATATCACGTTTTGAAATCCTTCCCCGGTGGTTCATGCACCGGGGTTTTTGTTACTCTATTAACGGTGCTAACTTATCCGATCACGGTTTACTTGAACTTGAGAGCAACGATTCCCAATGCTAAAATGAAAGCGGTTTAGACAGTTTACACACAAAGGCAGATGCATTGATAATGACAACGGAACTCGAAAAGCAGCAAAACGGCGACTTGTACGATGCCCATGACCCGATTTTCAAACAGTACAAAGATGAGGCCAACCACTTCTTAATGGCCTACAATCAAACCCCGTATGATCAAGCAGACAAGCGGCGGCAGCTGCTGGAACAGTCACTTGGCAGCATCGGTGAAAACGTCACCGTGGGAACCCCTTTCCTGTGTGATTTCGCCCGCAACATCCACTTGGGCAGTAAGATCTCAATCAACATGAATTGTTCCTTTATGGATTCAGGTGAAATCCGCATCGATGGTGAGACCATGGTCGCGCCAAACGTTCAAATCTATACCGGCACTCACCCAGTCCCCCTCTCAGAACGCCTTAATGCCCAGTGGGCTGAACATCCAAAACAGCACTTTGTCAGGACCCAATCTCTGCCGGTCCACATTAAGCACGGCTGCTGGATCGGCGGCGGTGTCATTATTTTACCTGGCGTCACGATCGGTGAGGGTACCGTCATTGGTGCCGGCAGCGTAGTCACTAAGGATATCCCTGATCACGTCGTTGCCGTGGGTAATCCGTGTCACGTCCTGCGTAAAATTAATGAATAAGCTTTGAATGAGAGTGTGACGCAACTCGGTAGATTCCAGAATTTAACGCAAAAAAGCGTATTCCGTCGAACTTTGTCGGAATACGCTTTTTTGTGTTAAATGGCCGGAATCTGAGTTGTGGCGCAGGTTAGACTAGATTAAAGTATTGAGCAAAAGCAAACTTTAAATTGTTTTTAAGTCAAGAAACCAAATGAAATTTTTATCAATATAGACTTATGGCACACTCTCATTTTGACTTTAAATTTCATCACGTTACATCGTACTAACGGTCCAATACCCGCTAGTTAACCTCATTATTACCCGTTTCCGGTAACGGCAAGTCCGGAAACATGCGCTTCAAATACTCCGTTGCAGGTTCATCCGTGACGTGATCAGCCTCAATCACCTGGGTGATGGAATTAAACGTCAGCATCAACATGATCGCCCCGTTTTCATCCCGAACCGGATAGTACCTGATTCCCAGTTGAACGGCTCGAAAAATCAAGTTCTGGGCGTTTGCCGACAGCCGTGACATTCTGGGCAAAAGCTGCTCAGTGCCGACCCGTTTGGCCTTCCATACCGTGGCTTTTAACTGACCAAACGTCATCAGACTGTCGTTTTCGTCCAAGTGGCTTTTCAGCATGGCAGACGGCGTCAGCTCAGGGTGGGTGATCACTTCGGCAAAGTCGTCGATCGCGTTGATCAGCTCAGTATGAGCATTCAGCTTGACTGCCAGTTCGTGCAGCTGCTGGAATACCCGCTTGCCTTCAGCCACCTTAAACGTTGCGTGAGAAGGTTCCTCAAGTGCGACTTGTTCATTATCAGCCTCCGCCTGCTTCAATTGATCTGCTATCTGACTTTCATCCACGGGGGTTACCAATGCGTAAACAAACAGTAACTTCATGAAGTAAAGTGCGTGACGGCTAATGCCGTTCGAATGGAATGGCGTGGTGTCCAAACACCGAACTTCAAGGTAACGGACACCCTTGGTTGACAAGTCATGGAGTTGGTTCACCCCGCGTAAACGAACCGGACCATAAAATTCAGCTTGACTGTATAATTTTTGACTGTCGACCAAGTCCGTTAAGTGCTGAATAAAGTACGGCAGCGATTGGTAAATCGTGGCATCAACGCCATCTCCGGGTAAATTAGCGTACCCGAAATGACTGTTACGAATACTTCTTACTGGATGTGACAAACTTGCCGGGCGCTGATTGAAGAAACCGTCTTCAGCAACGGGTGAAGCCCCGAACAAATACGTCAGTAACCACTCGTTTAACACCAGATTTTGTGCCATCCGAAAATAAAGTGCGTTGCGAAAATCGACAACCTGATCAAACTCATCTTCATAATGAGTATAAAGCCGGTTGATAACGGGATCTGGGATACTGTAGTTCAAATGAGCCCCCGTCATCACTTTGGAAGCCACCCCGTACTTTTGGGTGAGGTAATTCCGATAGTCAGCGTAAGCCGGGCGTTCAAAGTGTGCTTTGATGAAGTCAGTGTCTGCTGCAGTGATCCTTGGCGGCATACTCAGCGGCCAAATTTGGTCACCAGCCTGCAAAGACCGGTAAAAAATCGTCTGCAACGTATCTAACTGATCCAGCGCGCCACCAATATTAGGATTAGGATCAGTAATCACCTCAGCCTGCGCTTCGGCGAAATCCGTCTGTAAATATGGATGAAAGGTCCTCGAACCCAGCATCCTCGGGTGCGGTTCACGACTCAGCTGGCCCTTTTTATTGACCCGATTCTCTTCGATTTCCAGTCCGACCAATCCATGATACAGCTGTTCACTAACGCCTTCTGATTTAATGACGCTCAATAGATTATCTAACATCCGAGATCCCCCGTTTTGTGTTGTAACGTTGAATAGATTATAGATTAAAACGTGGTGAGTAATCAAGGTCTCTAACTAACTTCCCCCAATAAAAAAGAACCGCCAAGACCTCTCAGCAGTTCTCTTTTATTGAAGTTTTAGTCTTTTTCCAGTAACGTGACGGATTCGATGTGCGGTGTCTGTGGAAATTGATCAACTGGCTGAATGGGTTCAGTCACGTGGTAGCCCTCTTCGCCAAAGCGTTGAATATCCCGAATCAACGTGGATGGATTACAACTGACATAAACGATCTTCTGAGGTTGCATCTCCGCTGCACTGTGAACCAGCGTTTCGTCCAACCCTTTACGTGGTGGATCAACCACAATAACATCGGGCTTCAAGCCTTGTTTTTGCCATTCAGCCATTTGGTATTCGGCCTTATTGGTTTCAAAATGCAAATTAGTTAAGCCGTTAAGCTTAGCATTCTTCTTGGCATCTTCTACGGCGGTTGAAACGACTTCAACCCCGTAAACTTCTTTAGCATGGCGTGCCATCGCTAAGGAAATCGTCCCAATACCGCAATAAGCGTCGATCACCGTTTCGTCGCCAGTCAAGCCAGCACGGTCGATGGCTAGCTGGTAGAGCTTCTCGGTTTGAACCGGGTTGACCTGATAGAATGACTGCGCAGAAATTTCAAAACGGTTGCCTAACAGTGAATCATGGATAACGGGTTCACCGTATAACACGTTGGTGATGGGTCCCATGATCACGTTAGTTGGCCGATTATTGACGTTTTGAATAATGCTGGTCACTTCCGGCAGTTCTTCTGTGATCTGCGCCACGATTTCCTTTGAGCGCGGTAAGGTATGGCTGTTAGTGATCAAACCGATCATCATTTCTTTTTCGTAATAGCTCTGGCGAACCATGACGTTTCTAATGATTCCCTTATGGGTCCGTTCATCATAAGCGGGAATTCCTTCGCCACGCAAAATATCGCGTACGATCACGATTGCCTTGTCGATTCTAGGATCCTGAATGTAGAAATCAGTTAGTGGGACTAAGTCGTGGGAGTGCTGGCGGTAAAAGCCCGTCTCCAACTGACCCTTTACCATCCGAACTGGGATTTGCGCCTTATTACGGTAATGGTAAGGGGTTTCCATACCAAGCGTATCAGAAACACGCAGGTCAAGTTTATTCTTGGCCAGCAACGATTGAATCTGACGCTGTTTAAAACGAAGCTGGGCCGGATAGATCATATGCTGCAAGGGTGCGATTCCCGCTTGGGCAAGTTTCCGATCCTTCGCATCGATCTCGGCCCGATCTGGTGAAGTCGTGATGTGTTCCAAAACCCGGCCAAAGCCAAAGCTCTTGCCAACTTTTGTCACCACAAACTTGATTTCTTCACCTGGTAAAGCGTTGGCGATAAACAATGAATAGTTGTCAATCTTGACAACGCCATTACCTTCATAGGTCAGGTCCATAACGGTCCCTGTATACGTTTCGTTTTTTGTTACTGGTGCTTGTATTTTCATTAAAATCTCCTTGTTCCTTGTTTTAACCAAAAGAAAGGTTTTGCTGCCTTACGTATCATACAGCAAAACCTTCTCAATTCATACCTAAAATACTATTTCTTTGCTTCACTTGGCGTTGGCAGTTTCGAAACGCCAGCCAAGAATTTACGCTCAGCTTCAAGAACTTCAGGGGTTTCTGCTTCCACAGCTGCATCTGGAATATCATCCAGATTAGCGTAGGTTTCAATGTGCTGCTTCAAGTTAACGAAGGTCATTGGTGCATCACCGCCATATTCCCCATCTAAGTTGATCATGATCTTGGAGTCGCCCTTGGGTTTAGCTTCAACTTTACGCACTTTACGATAAATAATCCGCGGATCGTTAATGTGCTTACCCCCGTTTAACACAAGTGTCAGCAGGTGTAAAATCTCAGCTAAATTACTGGTCTTAACAATGATCATGGTGAACTTACCGTCGTTTAACGACGCATCGGGAACAATCTGTTCAAAGCCGCCAACCGAATTGGTCAACGCGAGGAAGAACATGGATGCTTTACCATCGTATTCTTCACCATCATACTTGAGATCGACTTTAAATGGCCGGATCCGTGGCAGCAGTTCGGCACCCTTAACTAGGTAAGCTAAGTAGCCAAACAGTGTCTTAAGGTTAGATGGTACCTCGTAGGTCAACTCGGTCAATCGACCGCCGCCAGCGATGTTGACAAAGTATTTTTTACCTGCCATGCCAATATCCATTTTAATTGTCTGGTCCTTCAAAACAACCTTTGCAGCGGCTAATGGATCCTCACGCGGAATACGCAGCGCACGGGCGTAATCGTTCGTGGTTCCGGCTGGAATGATGGCCATTTTAGGTCGCTTCTTCAAGCCGGCGATCCCGTTGACGACTTCATTAATCGTGCCGTCGCCACCGGCTGCCACAACTAAATCAAAGCCTTCGCGACTCACCCGTTCGGCTTCGTCACGTGCCGAATTAGGAGCCGGTGTCGTGGCAAACGCACTGGTTTCGTAACCCGCCTGCTCAAAGACTCCTAGTATATCGATCATATCCTTCTTCAAGGCCTCCCGGCCGGAAGATGGATTATATATCACTCGCGCACGTTTCCGCATAAGTGTTTCCCTCCATTATTAAACAACTGTTTACTTTTTAAGTGAAGCAATCAGCAGCTTGTTAACCACTTGCGGGTTAGCTTTACCGTGAGTCTGCTTCATGATTTGACCAACTAAGTAACCAACGGCACGGTCTTTACCATTGTTATAGTCATCGATTGACTGCTGGTTATCTGCCAGTACGCCATCAATGATTGGCTGCAGCTTAGCCGGGTCAGATAACTGAACCAAGCCCTTTTCTTCAACGAAGGCCTTGGGTTCCTTACCTTGGGTGATTGCTTTGAAGACCTTTTTGGCCATCTTAGATGAAATCGTCCCGTCGGTGATCAAATTGATCATCCCAGCCAAGTTAGCAGGGGTCAATTTAGTATCCTGTAAATCAGCATGCTGTTCGTTCAAGAAGGCGTTAACGTCACCTTGAAGGTAGTTAGCAGCGGACTTGGGATCAGCACCAAGTTTGACGGTTTCATCGAAGAAATCGGCCATTTCCTTGGTTTGAGTAACCACCATGGCATCGTAGTCCGTTAAGCCAAGTTCTTTAACGTAACGCTGACGACGGCTGCCTGGCATTTCGGGCATTTCAGCACCGATCTCATTGACCCATTCATCACTGATGTTCAGGGCTGGCAAATCGGGTTCTGGGAAGTAACGGTAGTCATCGGAACCTTCCTTGACACGCATCAGCACGGTTTCACCGGTGTTTTCGTCAAAGCGGCGGGTCTCTTGTTGAATCTGGCCGCCAGACATCAGCACACGCTGCTGACGCTGTTCCTCAAAGGCCAAACCCTTACGGACATAGTTGAAGGAGTTCAAGTTCTTCAGCTCAGTCTTGGTCCCAAATTCCTTTTGGCCTTCTGGACGAATCGAGATGTTGACATCGACACGCATGGAACCTTCTTCCATCTTCACATCGGAGATCCCAGTAAATTGAATCCGTTGACGCAAAGCTTCCAAATAAGCATAGGCTTCATCAGGAGAAGCGATTTCTGGTTTCGACACGATTTCAATCAGCGGTGTGCCTTGACGGTTTAAATCGACATACGAATAGTCGCGTTCGTGGGTGTTCTTACCGGCATCTTCTTCAATATGCATTTCGGCAATCCCGACGCGCTTCTTTTCGCCGTCAACGTCGATTTCGATCCAGCCATCATGGGCAATCGGCTTATCAGATTGAGTAATTTGGTAAGCCTTAGGGTTATCAGGATAAAAGTAGTTCTTCCGGTCAAAATGAGTGTGCGGTTCAACTTGCGCATGAAGTGCTAAAGCCGCCATGATACCGCTCTTGACAACACCCTTGTTGGTGGTTGGCAAAACCCCAGGATAACCCCAATCAATAACGTTGGTGTTAGCGTTAGGGTCGTCCCCAAACTCAACGGGAGATGGGCTAAAGATTTTGGAATTGGTTTTTAATTCAACGTGGACTTCAAGTCCGATAGTTGTTTTAAAATTCATTAGTTATTGCCCCCTTGCTTCGGTGTTTGTTTATGGAAATCGGTGGCTTGTTCAAAGGCGTAACCTGCTTTGTAAAGCGTCGTTTCGTCAAATGGCCGACCGATCAGCTGCATGCCCACTGGCATACCCTTGGCAAAGCCGGCAGGAATGGACATACCTGGCAAGCCAGCAAGGTTAACGGGGATGGTTAAAACATCGTTCATGTACATGGTCATTGGGTTAGAAATCTCTTCACCAATCTTAAAAGCTGGTGTTGGCGTAACCGGACCCATGATAAAGTCGTGATCCTTTAAGACGGCCTGGAAATCGTTAATAATCAACGTCCGGACCTGAGCGGCCTTCTTAAAGTAAGCATCGTAGAAGCCGGCTGACAATGAGAATGTCCCCAGCATGATCCGACGCTTAACTTCGTCGCCAAAACCTTCGGTACGGGAGTTCACGTAAACGTCTTCCAGATTCTTAACGTTGTCGGAACGGTGGCCGTAACGAATCCCATCAAACCGTTGCAGGTTAGATGAAGCTTCGGAACTGGCAATGATGTAGTAGGCAGCGACCCCGTACTTGTTATGAGGCAACGAAACTTCGTCAACCGTTGCACCGAGTTCACGGTACTTATCGGCTGCGGCCAAGATTGCGTCTTTCACGTCTTGATCGACACCTTCACCCAAGTATTCCTTCGGTAAACCGATCTTCATACCCTTAACGCTGGTCTGATCGTTCAATTCAGCGGCAAAATTCGGCACTTCTTTAGTCGAAGTCGTCAGATCATGATCATCATGACCGGCAACGGCGGATAGCAAAATGGCGTTATCCTTAACTGTCCGGGTCATAGGGCCAATTTCATCCAGGCTGGAAGCAAAGGCAATCAAGCCCCACCGTGAAATACGGCCGTAAGTTGGCTTCATCCCAACGATCCCGTTAAAGGCTGATGGCTGACGAATCGAGCCACCAGTATCGGAACCAAAGGCGGCAATCACTTCACCAGAGGCCACAGCAGCTGCGGAACCACCTGATGAACCACCGGGTACGCGGGTGTAGTCCCACGCGTTTTTAGTCGTCTTAAAAGCGGAGTTTTCAGTTGAACCACCCATGGCAAATTCATCCAGGTTGGTTTTACCAACGTTGATCATGCCCTTCTTATTCAAGGTGCTGATAACCGTTGCGTCATAAATCGGCACAAAGTTCTCCAGCATCTTAGAAGCGGCCGTAGTGGTCAGCCCCTTAGTCACAATGTTGTCTTTAATGGCTAGTGGAATACCAGCCAGAACGTTATCTGCATCAACGCCCTTTTCATCCATTTCAGCAGCCTTTTTCAAAGCTGCGTCCTTGTTAAGCGTCAAAAAGGCGTTCAAGTCAGGGTCAGTAGCTGCAATGTTGTCAAAAGTAGCCTTTACCAAATCAGTAACACTGATTTTTTTGGCCACCAAATCATCATGCAGCGATGTGAGATCTTTTTCGAAATAGTTCATCGTTTCTACTCATCCTCACTTTCATCAATAATAGTTGGTACTCTGATATAACCTTTTTCGGATTCTGGTGCGTTGGCCAGCAAGCCTTCGCTTTGGCCCCAGTTATCAGCAACATCATCTCTCATGACGTTGATCTGATCACTGACACTTGAAGTTGGTTCAATCCCTTCAGTGTCGACTTCGTTTAAAGTTTCAAATAACCCAATAATTTCGTCTAATTGGGTGGTAAAGTACTTCAGCTGATCGTCGTTCAGACTTAACTTCGCTAACGAGGCAACGTGTTGTACTTGGTCTTGATCAATTCGACTTGCCATCAAGTTTCCCTCTTTCACAAGTATTCTGCGTAAATTACGCTACACATCAAATATACTACCACATTCTAACAAAAAATAGCACCGGTTTCTAAGTCCGAACCGGTGCTATTTTTAAGTTAAGACAAGTTTTTATCAATAACTGTTAAAGACGTGAGACGTAAACTTCTTTTGCCCGTTATCACGGCTCAGGAAACTTTGAACGCCTTCCGTTGAACTGACAGTAATGTCAATTGGTGCGTTAGAAGGCAAGTACTTTTGAGCAGCTTGCTGCAGGTACTGGGTAAAACTAATGATCTCAGTTTGACTGTAGAACTGCGTGGTAATGTTAACGTTCATCCCCGTCAGCTGTTTGTTGGTGTAGTGTGCCTGAGCAGTCACCCCACTCAAATTAGGGAAGTAGTTTTGAATCTGGTTCTTAAAGTTTTCAAAGGAAGCTTCGTCGTTTGAGTTACCCGTGGCTGACTTGGCTGTCGTCGTTGGGTAAACGTAGTTTTTTTCGCTGATCGGCTTCCAAGAACTTACTTTAGTGGCACCGCCCTTATTGTTTGAATAAGAGAAGAAACTGCCGCCAACCAGACTGTCATTTGGCGCCTGCCGGTAAAGCGCGATGGTGATCGGCACGTTCTTCAAAGCGGGCTTTTCACGTAAACGCTGCAACACTTGATTGGCAATCAGTTCGCCTTCACGTCTCGATTCAGCTTTACTGATCTTCGTCTGGAAGGTTGAGCCAAACTTCTTCTTTTGATAATAATCAACGGAATTCATGCCCAGTCCAACGGTTACGCCGGACAAGGTCAGCTTCTTGCCGCTCTGCTTCATGAAGTCCTGTTCTTCCATCTGCTGCAGGTAAACTGGGGTCCGGGTATTCGGATCGGTCTTCCCGTTATCTGCGGGGTTTAAACCATCCGGGTTAGCCTTGGTTTTACGTCCCAGCCATTTTTGAACGGTACTGGTATTTAAGTACTGCCCTTCTTCAAAAATGTACTTGCTTGGTGAATAAACCTTTTTCGAAACGGTTAACAGACCGTTTTCAAAGCTCTTCAAGTTGTACTGATTATCGTTTTGGGAAACGTTGACACCGCGAGACTTGCTCGTGACGTACCGGCCGTTTCTAATCACACTTTGATAATCACCCGACGAAGCCTGGCCGGTAAGCTGTGTTCCCCTGTTAGAGTTACTGCCACCAGCACTGGCACCGCTGGAACTGCCTAAATTGCCGCAAGCGCTCAAGAAGAGGCCGCAAACTGCCATTACAAATAAGGCTTTAAATCGTTTCATTACTTCTTTCCTCCATCTTCAGTCTGAGACGCCATCTCGGCTGCAAACCGTTCCTCATTCCAGACTGGTACGTCGAGAGCTTCTGCCTTGGTTAACTTACTGCCGGCATCCGTTCCCGCGATTACAAGATCCGTCTTCTTCGACACGCTGCTGGTCACGTCCGCGCCCTGTGCTTCAAGCCAATCACCGGCTTCACCGCGAGTCATGCTGGTGAGTTTACCAGTCAGGACTACCCGCTTACCGTTAAAAAAGCTGTCCGTTGCTGCGGATTGTTCGGCGCCAGACGTATAAGTCATGTTGACACCGCGTTCTTCTAGTTCGTGGATCAGCTGACGTGCACCATCATTGCTAAAGTAGGTCACCAAACTGTCCGCAATCGTATCACCGACTGAATCGATCTGGGCGATTTCTTCCTGAGTGGCAGCCATAACGTTAGTCATGGTGTTAAAGTGAGCAGCAATCAATCGGGCTGCTTTATTGCCCACGTGACGAATCCCTAATCCAAATAATAAGCGTTCTAGCGAATTATTGCGACTGTTATCGAGTGCATTTAATAAATTATTAGCAGATTTCTCACCAAATTTGTCTAATGTTACTAATTGATCGAACGTCAGGTCGTATAAATCGGCAACATCCGAAACGTATTGCTTCTCAAATAACTGACCAATGATCCGTGGGCCGAGGCCGTCAATGTCCATGGCGTTCCGTGATGCGAAGTGGGTCATCTGTTCCGTTAGCTGTTTAGGGCAGCGCGGGTTGATGCAGCGCAACGCCACTTCATCGTCCAAGTGAACCAAAGTAGCGCCGCAGGATGGACAGTGGGTTGGAATCACGTACGGCTGGCTGTCAGCCGGCCGCTTATCTGGCAGGTAGTTGGAAATTTCCGGAATGATATCCCCGGCTTTGTGCAGCAGCACGGTGTCACCGATGCGGATCCCCTTCTCATTCAAATAATCGGGGTTATGCAGGGTGGCCCGGGCAACGGTGGTCCCGGCTAACTGCACCGGATCCATGATGGCCGTTGGTGTGACAACACCCGTTCGGCCAACCGTCCATTCAATGTCGTGCACAACGGTCTGTGCTTCTTCCGGCGGGAACTTGTAGGCAATCGCCCAGCGCGGCACCTTGACCGTAGCTCCCATCGACCGTTGAACCGGCAGTGCGTTCACTTTAACAACGATACCGTCGATGCCGTATGATAAATCATCACGCTGCTGCGTATATTCATCAATGTAGGCGCTGATTTCGTCCATGTTATGGGCAACGCGGTAGTTGGCGTTAGTGGTAAAGCCCAGCTCAGCCAGCTCGTCGATCAACCCGCTTTGAGTCCGCGTGTTCAACGGTTCGTAATCCGCCACGTTATACATAAACGTGCTCAGTTTCCGTTCGGCGGTCACCTTAGTATTCAGCTGCCGCAAACTGCCGGCAGCCGCGTTGCGGGGATTGGCAAAGACCGACTTGCCTTCCGCGTCCCGCCGCTTATTGAGTTCAATAAACGAGGCTTTTGGCATGTAGCATTCACCGCGGACTTCAATGGTCAGCGGCCGGGTAAGGTGGGTCGGGATCGACGGAATGGTTTTCAGGTTGGCCGTAATGTCTTCACCGATCTGCCCGTTGCCACGAGTAGAGCCCTGAATCAACTCACCGTCAACGTAGCGCAGTGAAATGGCCAGACCATCGATTTTGAGCTCACAGTTATACGTCCCGGCTTCGTTTTCCGTGATATGCGACACAAAGTCCGCCAGCTCTTCTTTGGAAAAAACGTCCCCCAAAGACAGCATCGGGATCTCGTGGGTCACCTTGGAAAAATCGGACGAAATGTCGCCGCCCACGTTTTGCGTCGGCGAATCCGGCGTGATTAAGTCCGGGTATTTTTTTTCAATCGCAACTAATTGCGCATATTTTTGATCGTAAACCGAGTCCTCAACGGTTGGGGCATCCTCACTATAGTAAGCCTCTCCCCAAGCCCGCAATTGCGGCCGCAGTTCCGCCGCTAAGGCCTGCGCTTCTGCTTTTGTTAGAGAATCAAGTGATGGTTCCATTTCCACACCCCTGTTATTCTTCTACCTTTGTAATCGGTGCAAAGGCAGCTAGTAGTCTTTTGACGCCTTCTTGCGGGAAGGCGATATCCAGTTCCATATCTTCACCAGTGCCGTTGATCTTGACAACGGTACCAACGCCCCACTTCTTGTGGGTCACCTTGTCACCGGTCCGCCAAGCTTGTTTATCAGCACCCGTCCCGCTGTTAACGGAAACCGCGCTGGAACTCTTCTGGTGATACGTGGTGGCCGTGGCCGACGCTGTCCGCCGGTCAAACGGCGTCCGCAAAGAAGTTGCGCCATTCTCACCCGGATTAGAGCGGTTGTCCATTTGCAGCAGCTCCGGTTCAATTTCTTCAATAAAGCGGGACTGCGGGTTTCGTTGCGGCCGACCATAGAGCATCCGTGAAAAGGCGTTGGTCAAAAACAGCCGCTTCTTCGCGCGGGTGATCCCCACGTAAGCTAACCGCCGTTCTTCTTCCAGCTGGTCGTGATCTTCCATGGCCCGGCTTAACGGGAAGATCCCCTCTTCCATGCCGATAAGAAAGACCACTGGAAATTCCAGCCCCTTAGCCGCGTGCAGCGTCATCAACGTTACTTGTGCCGGTTCTTCCTCCACGTCGTCCTGGTCGGAAACCAGAGCTAATTCAGCAAGGAAATCCACGATGCGGTCGCCGGAATCACTGGCATCAGCATCGTATGATTCATCGAACTTCTGGGTCACGGACAGAAATTCCTGAATGTTTTCCAGGCGAGTCTCAGCCTCCAGACTTCTTGAAGCCTGCAATGCTGCTTTGTACCCGGTAGTATCCAGAATCTGTTCCGTCAACTCGGTAACTGTACTGTCTTTAACGATGGCCTGCAGCTTTTGGATCGTCATGGCAAAGCCGCCAATGGCTCCCCGTGCACGGCTGGAAATATCGTTAGCCACGTCAACGTTCATGGCTGCTTCCAGTTCCGACCAGCCGTTCTCCTGAGCGAAGGTCCGTAACTTGGTTAACGACCCATTCCCAATACCGCGTTTTGGTTCGTTGATCACCCGTTCCAAACTCAAGGTATCGGCGCCGTTAGCAACCAGCGTCAAATAAGCCAGCATATCTTTAATTTCCTTACGGTCGTAAAACTTGTGCCCACCGACAATGGTGTACGGCACGTTTGCTTTGACCAGCGTTTCTTCCATTACCCGTGACTGCGCGTTAGTCCGGTATAAAACGGCAAAGTCGCCGTACTGGTAATGCTGCTCCTTCATCAGATCCTGAATTTGGGCAACCACGTACCGGGCTTCATCGTTTTCACTTTGGCCGCGGTAATAGTGGATCTTTTCCCCCTGGTCGTTTTCCGTCCAGAGGTTCTTGTCCTTCCGGTAACCGTTGTTTTTGATGACCTGGTTAGCAGCGTCCAAAATCGTTTTGGTCGACCGGTAATTTTGCTCCAGCATGGTCACGTGCGCGTCCGGGTAATCCTTTTCAAAGTTCATGATGTTTTCAATGTTGGCGCCGCGCCAGCCGTAAATACTTTGGTCGGAATCACCCACCACGCAGAGGTTATGGTGTTCGCGGGCCAGCATATTGACTAGCGTGTATTGCGCGTCGTTAGTATCTTGGTATTCATCCACGTGAATGTACTGAAACTTCTTCTGGTATTCTGCCAGCACATCCTTGTTTTCATTAAATAACTGAATCGTCAGCATGATCAGGTCATCGAAATCCATTGCCTGATTACGCTGCAGACCGTTTTGGTAAGCGTCGTAGGCCCGTGCCGTCACCTCATCCATGGGGTTACCGGCTTCTTTAGCAAGCTGCTTTGGTGTCTTCAGTTCGTTTTTCGCGTTTGAAATTTTCCCTAAAATGGCCCGCGGATCAAACTGCTTGGTGTCCACGTTCATGTCGGCTAAAACCCGCTTCATTAACGTCCGCTGGTCACTGGTATCAGCAATGGAAAACGCCCGGCTGTACCCTAATTTATCAGCGTGCCGGCGCAGGATCCGCACACACAGCGCATGGAACGTTGAAGCCCAGACATCGTTACCTTCTGGCCCCAACAGGGTCACGATCCGTTCGCGCATTTCCTTAGCCGCCTTATTGGTAAAGGTAATGGCCAAGACGTGCCACGGCATGACGCCCTTTTCAATCAGGTAGGCGATCCGGTGAGTCAATACTCGCGTTTTACCGCTCCCGGCTCCGGCCATGATCAAAAGCGGCCCCTCAGTATGTTCAACAGCTTCTCGTTGTTCCTTATTCAGTTTTGCTAACAATGCAGATTCAGCCACGTTATTATTCCTCTCTTGTTTGTACAGTTACTACTGCGCTGACGGTTCAGCCACCAGCGTGAACTTTATTAAAATCACTATTAAAATTGTCGCTTATCTTGAATCATAAAGCAATACTTTTATCGTAAAAGATAAACATACGTTCCCAATAAAAAAGGTACCCCTGTGAGAGTACCTATTGATTATTCAGTTTGAGAATCAGTTGGACCCTGCGACCAGATATCCGTGTCTTCCAGCTGTTCCAGCAACTTATTGACGTCATCGCCCTGAACCAAAATGTGACCCGCCAGTTTTTGACTATCCACATCTTGGTGCCCCTGGCGATAGAAGTAAAAGTGCCAGTTGGGTTTCAGTGTCCATTGCGTCCGCATGGCGCTGGCTTGATTCTGTGTAAAGGCAGCCATAACGGTGGGCTTCAAAACCTGCACGTCGCTGAGCGGCATCCCCGCAATCGCGCGAATGTGCTGTTCAAATTGACTTACAGTCGTAGCCCGGTCAAAGATCCGGCCGCCTTCGCCAAAGGTTGGAATGATCTGCTTGACGTAGATCGACCCGTTGTCGTTGATCATAAAGTCAACTTCAAACACCCCGACGTACTTCACGTTGGCCACGATTTCGTGACAGATACGATCCATTTCAGCCTGCACGTCTGAATCGATCGATACCGGTAAGTAAGCCCAGGTCAATAACCCGTTTTGCCGTTTGATTTCAACCGGCGGGAACAAGCTGGCTTCACCGGAAGCGGCGCGTACCACCGACACGGTAAATTCCCGTGAATAGTCCACGGTGGACTCCAGGATGTAAGTCCCCCAGTCCATCAAGCCGGCGGCCTGCGCAATATCGGTCTGCGTGCGAATCGTCATTTCCTGACCGTGAGGCAGATCCTTTTGAATCGGCTTCAGCACGCTGGGATACCCGATCGAGTTGATCGATTGATAAACGTCGTCAAGACTGACGATGGTGGCGTACGGCGGTATATTCACGTTCAATTGTTCGTAAAAAGCGCGTTCCAATAACCGGTCCTGCATCATCATCTGAAAATCCGAGCCCTGCGGCAATGACGTGGACTCTTCGATAACGGATAGAACATCCGGACTAAGATGTTGAGAATCGTAAGTTACCAAATCGCACCGTTCAGCGAAATCTGTCAAACGGTCGTGGTCAGACAGTTCACCGACGATCTTAAAATCAGCTAATTGCAGCATTTCACTGGTTTCATCGGGGCCGTACGCGCCCACTTTGAAACCAGCTTGACGAGCTGCAGACACGATCATGGGTCCGTCTGTACTGTCGCCGATTACCCCAATGGTGCCTCCTGGATACAAAACATGATTGTCCAAATTTGTTCACTACCTTCTTATCTCGATGTAAAGATCATCTTTTAATTTCATTATAACTTTACTTACAAATTGTACTAGCAATTTGTTCAATCTTTAAACATTTTTAGTTCTCAGCTACTGCCGAAAACGGCGCCGAACCCGTTTGACCCAGAAACCGCCGGAAATAAATTTCGGCTCGTAGGTGATGATAAAGGCCTTCGGTTCGCGCTCAGTGATCATTCCGTACAAGCGGCGTTCCTGGTTCCGGGGGGTTAAAATATCTAACACCAAGCGGTCGCCTTCCAAACCTTCCGCGTGGCTTTGAGTAACCCCAAATCCGTTTGAACGCAGGAGTTTCGGCAGCTCACTGTCGGTGCTGGGCAAGATCACCGTGGCCATGATATAGCCTAGTGCCAGCTTATCTTCAATCACGATCCCGACCCTGACACCCACACCATAACCCAGGGCGTAAGCGATGATATTCCAAACGTTATCCAACCGGTTCAAAACCATGGCCAGACCCACAACGTAGACGATGATCTCCAGCACACTCAAGACCGGTGCTAAGTTTCGGTAACCCTTCATGGTCAGCATAAAACGGAGCGTGTTGAGCGTAATATAAACGAAACTGATGGCAAAAATGATAATCAAAGTCCAAATCATGGTCTCGCCTCCAATCGAACAGTGCCGGTCGATAATTCTCAGTTAAAATGGTTAGTCGGCGTCTGGATCCGCAAAAGTGACCTGGTTGTCAGCTAGCGAAGCAATGCTGGCCAGTGCTTCTAGGTGAATGCCTTGATCTAAAACCATCTTATGGCCCTTTTGGAACCGTTTTTCGATCACTACCCCAACGCCGGCAACGTCCACTTGAGCCGCTTGGCAAATTTCCAGCATCCCTTGGACGGCCTGGCCGTTAGCTAAGAAGTCATCGATGATCAAGATCTTATCCTGCGGGTCAATAAACCGTTTATCAATGCTGATATCGTTGTTGACCTGCTTGGTATACGAATAAACCGTTGCGGTGTACAAGTCATCAGTCAGTGTCAATGACCGGTGTTTGCGGGCAAAGACCACTGGCACGTTCATCTGCAGCCCCGCCATTAACGCGGGTGCAATGCCGGATGATTCAACGGTTAAGATCCGTGTGACCCCTTCGTTTGCAAATAATCGCTTAAATTCCGCACCAATTTCGTACATTAATTGGGGATCAACTTGATGGTTCAAAAAGTTGTCCACTTTTAACACTTCACCAGGTAAAACCGTGCCGTCGCGTTTAATTCGATCTTCCAGTAACTTCATCGCTGACTTCCTCCTAAATGACGTCCAGTACGACGTAATGACTTATATTTAGTGTACCCGATAAATCACGCTTTTGCCAATTTGAAAGCACCTTTACCAGCCTAAAATCGTGCCTAGGCCGATACAAATGATGCAAAACAAGGCCATGATCAAAGCGTTTTTAACGGCATACTTAAAGGTTTCTTTTTTCACCTGCTTGACCAAGAAAGCCTGTGTGTTGCGGTATACCAAGGGAACGCTGAAAAGGACTAATAGGCTCATCACCGGCAAATACCCCAGGATCACACTGGCGATCAAGCAGAGGTACCCGGCAACGTACTCCCCGACGAAAGCCTTCAGCATCGCCGGTTTGCCAAAGTAATACACGATGGTTTTACGGTTTAGGGTTTTATCTTCCTCAGCATCACACAAGTTATTGGCCAGCATGATATTGGCAATGGCAAATACCGCGATGCCGGAAGTCAGCAAAACTTTAAAGAACAGCGACCAGGTCAGCGGCTGAACCGGATACGTGTTGATGTAGACTGAGATCAGCGTGATCACAAAGCCCATGGTCAAACCGGAAAAGGCTTCGCCAAAGGGCGTGGTGGAAATTGGCCGGGGGCCGGCTGAATAACAGTAACCGACCAGAAAACAGAACACGCCCATCACCAGCAGCGGCCAGCTGGTTTCAATGACCAGCAGGATTCCCAGGATCGTGGCACTGCCCGCCATTAAAATGATTAAATTGCGAATCAGTTTAACGGACAGATGGTGCACACCAATGATGTTCGTTTTCTGCTTCCACTCGGCAGCCTCAGCCGTAGCGCCGCGGTAATCCGAATAGTTATCGTGGGCATCCACCGCCATGTTGAACAGCAGCATCGCCACGAAAAAGGTCACGGCTAACGGCCAGTTGACCTGACCAAAGACGTAGTACGAAAAGAACAGTCCCATGAAAAACGGCCAAACCGAAGCAATCTTGGCTTTAGCCTCCACGAGTTCCAAAAAAACATTTACAGACATTTTCAACCTCCAAGAAATAGTGATGCTAGAATTGACATTGTTGCGTGAGCTTTGTATCTTAAATATAACGCTTTGTAAAGGAGTACACCGATGAATCGATCATTTTGGGCAGCAATCCCACAGACCCAGCACCAGCTTCAGCGGCTACAAGACTACCTGCTGAAAACCATTGACCTGCCTGATCAGCCCATACATATTAAAATACTAAAACTTCTGCAGTCAGGTGGCAAGTTTCTGCGACCCGGCACGTTTTTCCTGTTTGCCGGTTTGGGTCCCAACCAGGATACCAGTCAGCTGTTGGCCGGTGCCAGTGCGCAGGAGTGGCTGCACCTGGCCGTTCGGTTTCACGATGACGTGTCAGACGACAAGCTGACGATCCCCCATTTAGGACAGGACCGTCAGCAGCGCAACGACATTTATGCCGGCGATTACTTGTTTACCCGCTACTTTGAAGAGATTTTGAAAACCGCTCCTTCGCCAGCGGATTTTACCGAACACCTCAACGTAGTGCAGCGGACTCTATCCGGGCACTTTGACCAGCTACAGCACCGCTTTGATTTAACACAGACCGTCCCCGATTACTTGACTGAAATCAAGCAGCGGACTGGTGAAGCTTTTCGCTTTAGCGCCCAGTGCGGTGCCAAAATTGCCGGTGCTGATGCCGAAGTGGTCAGTCTCAGTGCCAAATTAGGTGCCGCCATGGGCAACGCCTATCAAGTCGCCCAGGATATTCAGCTGACCTTTAACGACGCTAAGGGGTTATTAGCCCGCCTGCAAAACGGACAATACCCGCTGCCAGTCATTCTGGCGTTAAATCAAGCTTCGATTCAACGGTTACTTATGAAACAGCAAAAACTGACACTCGGTGATATTAAGTCGCTTCAAGCCCAATTAGATGCCACCGCGGCACAAGAGCAATTGCAGCGTCTAACCGCGCACACACACGAGTTGCTGAACCAATTGCCTGCTGGCGACCCACGAAACGACATTCAGCGTTTTATTGATCAGTTAGTTAAAATTTAACGTCATACATCTACTGATAAAAATTTCATCTGGTTTCTTGACTGAAAGACAACTTAAAATTTGCATTTGTACAATACTTTAAGCTAGCCTAAACCTGTGCCACAACTCAGATTCCGGCCATGTAACGTAAACAAGCCACTCCGACAAAAAAACGTCGAAATGGCTTGTTTACGTTACATTCTGGAATCTACCGAGTTGTGTCACACTCTCTCGTTTTTACCCGTATCAAGTTCATACAGTTTTCTAAACCGTGGTTCATCACGGTACAGTGCCTGGGGTGTCCCCTGCATGTCAAAGACGCCATCTTCTAGGAAGCGAACCTGATCCACGTGGTCGATGCCGGCCAGATGGTGGGTGACCCAGATGATCGTCTTATCGTGAAGCACTTTGAACACCGTATCCAGCAGCTGCCGTTCGGTAATTGGATCTAGGCTAACCGTGGGTTCATCCAGCACGATGATCGGCGCGTCCTGCAACAGAATCCGAGCCAGCGACAGCCGCTGCCGCTCACCACCGGAAAACCGTGTACCGGACTCCTGTACTTCCGTGTCGTAGCCATCCGGCAGCGATTCGATCAGCGGTTTCAGTTCAACGGCTTCAACCGCCGCTTTCACCTGCTCATCTGTTGCCTTTAAGTTGCCAAGACGAATGTTATTCATCACTGACGTATCAAACAGGTACGGCTGCTGGTCCAGTACGCCGAAAAGCTGGGCGCGCTGTTGCTGCAGTTCACTGACGGGCGTGCCGTTAATGGTGACTGACCCCACAGTGGGCGTTTGGTCCCCTAACAGCAGCTTCAGCAGCGTGCTCTTCCCGGTGCCGCTGGGTCCCAGCAACGCGATCTTCTCGCCTCGTTTGATGTTCAGTGAAACGTCTTTCAAAATGACCTTATCGTCATCCGGATACTTAAAGGTCACGTGATTCACGCTGATTTCACTGACGGGTGCCGTTAATGTTGATTGCGGCGTTAACTTCGGCTGGTCGTTAGACAACTGGTTGACCCGTTCAATGGACTGGCGGTAAATCGGCCACTCGCTGGCGCCCTGACTGACCTCCAAAAACGGTTCTACGATGGGGAACAGGGTTAGCGCAAAGGCCGCGATCCAGTTTGCCATACCCTTGCTGGCGGTAAAAGTTGCCCCTGACCAGATCAGTAGGGTCAGCACTGCCAGCAGGAAGAAGAACTGAACGCCAAAGCCGCGCCACCACTGGAAAAAGTGGTCCTTGCGCCGCAGTGCTGCAATGTCTTTGATGGGCTTTTTCTGCAGCGTCATAAAGTCTTGATAACGACCGGAAATCACCCAGTCCGTTAAGCCCATGACTTCATCGGTTAAATGGGTATAAGAACTGGACTGAATCTGTTTCTGCTTAAATTCACGGGCACCGTTAACAGCGACGGACAGCAGCGGAATGACCAGAACAATCATTCCCAGCAGCAGTACCATCAGCAAGGCTACCGGCCAGCTGAAGACGCCCACGCCAACGATAATAAATAGGTATAACAACCAGCCCACTACAATTGGAAACACCGTTCGCAGGTAGAGGTTTTCGATGTGGTCAATATCATCGGCTAAGATACTTAATATATCACCGGTTTGGTGGGTTTGTTTGATAGCTGAAGCTTTCACTTCAACGGCTTGGTACAGTTTCTTACGAAAGTCAGAAACGATCCGCAACACCCAGTTGTGCGACGTTAACCGTTCAGAATAACGGAAAACGGGGCGAGCAATCCCGAACGCCCGAGCCAATACCACCGGGACGTAAATGTAGATGATGTTGCCGGGGCGACGGGCCGCCTCACTGATCAGATAACCAGAGTTAAACATCAAAGCCGCAGCGGACAGAAAGGTCATCATTCCCAGGAACAAGACGAGTACCAGCAGCCACTTATATTTGCGCAGATACGGCATGACCCAGGTATCGTGAGCAAAAGTCTGTTTAATCGAGTGCATGTAATCCCCCCATTTCTGCGCGTAATTTGGTGTATGGCCCATCGTGCTGCGCCAGTTGGGCGGGTGTCCCCTGCTCAACCAGTCGGCCGTGATCCATGACTAAGACATAGTCCATTTGATTGATCCAGTGCAGTCGGTGGGTAGCGAAAAATACCAGCCGGTTGTCCAGCAACGGCAGCATATCTTCCTTTAAGGCCGCTTCGGTTTCAATATCCAAATGTGCTGTGGGTTCATCGAACAGCAATACTTTCCGGCTGTCGTCCAGAAACGCCCGGGCCAGCGCGATTCGTTGCGCCTGACCGCCGCTGACCCCGCGGGAACCTTCGCCGATCATGGTATCCAGCCCCACTGGCAGTTCGGCGATCCAGTCCGTCAGTCCCGCCTTATCGCAGGCTGCCTTGATCGTGGCATCAGCCGCGTTGGGCTGATAAAAGCTGACATTTTCCCGCAAGGTCGCGTGGAACAGATACGGTGATTGGGGAATGTAAATACTGTTATGCTGCCACACTTCTTGGCTGAGGTGCGGCAATTTTTGACCGTTGATACTGACGTGTCCCGGTTCATCCGGCGTCAAGAAACCGCCAATCAAGTTGATCAGTGTGGATTTACCAGAACCGGACGCACCAATAATCCCCACTTTTTGAAACCCGTGGACGTCAAAGGCAATGTGACTCAGCGTTGGCGTGTCTACGTCGCCGTAAGTTAACGAAACGTCGTCGAACTTAAGTGCTGAATCGCCGTGCCAGGTCAGCTGTTTCAGTTCATCACGGTCCTTAGTTTCCGGTGTCTCTAAAACATCCAGCACCGCCTGCAGCGCGTTCTTGCCGTTTAGGGTCGCGTGGTAATCGTTGGCAAAGTTGCGCACGGGCAAAAAGTAGTCGGGTGCCAAGGTTAAAATGGTCAGCGCCGGCAGCAGCATGATTTTGCCATCCATTAAGTCGAACCCTAAGAAGACCGCTACCACAGCAACTGAAAGCGTGGTAAAGAAGTCCAGCGCAAAGGTTGAGGTCATGGCGATTCGTAACGTTGCCATGGTTTCCTTACGGTAATCTTCACTGACACTATAAACGTTACCGGCATACCGTTTGGACAACCCCAACTGTTTTAAGGTGCCTAACCCGCGCAAGGTATCCACGAAGTTGTTGGATAACCGCTGATACCCGGCGTACTGCCGGTCGGCTTTACTCTTAGCCGCCAAGCCGAGAATGATCATAAATAAAATAATAACCGGATAAATGATCAGCAAAAAGACGGCTTCTTTCCACTGCATAAAGGCAATGTAGAGCAAAATGACCCACGGCGTGATGCCCATGTCCATGATTTTAATGACGATCAGCATCAGGTACGTCTGAACCTTGTCGATCCCCTCCAGGGCCATGGTGACCATGTTCCCGGTACCGGTCTTCTCAACCAGGCTGGGACCCAGCCGAAATAATTTAGTCATTAACTGTTCGCGCATCTTGCCGGTAGTCTTCTCCACGAAGGGGTAAAACGAGCGGTTCTGCGCTACAGTCAGCAGATGCCGGCACAGAAAACTCAGTATGAAAACAATGGTGGGCGTCACGATCGTCGCTAACGGTTTTAAGTTCCACAACTGCACCACGGCAATCGACAGCGCCCGCGCTTGGATCACGATCATAACGGCTTGGCTCAGGGTTAAGATTGCAATCATCACGATCCGGGGCGCAATCCCCGGAATTTTAAATAAACGCCTGTCTATCAAGTTACTCCCTCCAATATCTTACAAGTTACAGTTTAGCATTAACCGCTTTCAGGTACTATAACTTGCGGGTGAATTAATTGTATAAGAGCGATTTTGGCTAGAAATAAAATCCCCTAGATCTCATCGACCTCGGGGATTTTAAATTCATTCGCATAAACCTTAAGCTGCCTTAGGGCTCTTAAGCCGCTTGTAGAAGACCCAATAACTCCAAATGAAGTAAACCAGTACAATTGGCAGAACCGAGAAAGCAACGATGGTCATAATGTGCAACGTATATGGCGAACTCGAAGCATCTTTAATCAAAATTGAGTGAGCCGGATCAGTGGCGATCATGACCCGTGGGAATAACCCGTTGAAGATCAAAACCACGATGCTGATCAGCGATAATCCGCTAGCAATAAAGGCGGTCCAATTGTGGGCTTTCAGTACGCCCCACCAGGCAATCAGGGTCAATAAGACTAACACGATCAAAATTGACCAGGTGGAAGCGGACTTCTTAGCGAAGAAATCAGTTGAGATGTACAGCAGGACCACGAACAAAACTTCACCCACGATCAAAACGGGGTATAACACCTTGTTCCACGCCTGTGCCCGGTCACGCAACGTGCCTAAAGTCTTGAGCTGTAAAAAGTTCAGCCCGTGAATCAGACACATCAAGGTAACGGCGACACCGCCGACCAGTGAGAACCAGTTAACGTAGGTGGTAAAGGAACCAAAAATGTTGCCCTTGGCATCCATCGGCACGCCTTCGATCATGCTGGTAAACATCATGCCGAATAAGAAAGCGGCGCAGAAACTGCCGATGGTAGCCGCCCATTCCCAGAAGTTCCGCCAAGTCTCGGTCTTCATGTTGGCGCGGAATTCAAACGACACGCCACGGAAGATCAAAGCGACTAAGATCAAGAACAGAACTAGATAATAACCTGAGAATAAGGAAGCATACCACATCGGAAATGACGCGAACATGGCACCGCCGGCTGTAATCAGCCAGACTTCATTGCCGTCCCAGTGCGGGCCGATCGTTTGAATAATGGTATCGCGTTCAGCGGTGTTGCGGCCAAAGAACCGCACTGCCATCCCGATCCCGAAGTCAAAACCTTCCAGGAAGAAGAACCCGCTAAACAACACACCAATCAGTAAAAACCAGAGAATTTGTGCACTAGTCATGGTTAAACGCCTCCGTTCCGTAAGGATCTTCGGTCTTGCCGTCGGTATCTTCAGACGAGTAGCCGTTCATTTGAACCGCATCCGGCCCGGCTTTCAGAACCCGGTGAGACAGTACGATCATGACAAGTCCCAATCCCGCAAAGAGTAAGAAGTAAACGATATTCGTAAACAGCAGCGAGCCCACGGTAGACGTTGGCGAAACAGCGTCCGCGATGGTCAGCAAGCCATAAACGACCCATGGATAGCGCCCAAATTCAGTGACGAACCAGCCGGCCGTGTTAACGATGAACGGCAGCCACAGCATGAGCCCCATAATGTACAGGAACCACCGCTGCTTTAAAATAGCCTGCGACTTCTTGCGGTTGAAGAACAGTCCGACAATGGCAATTAAGGCAAATAACCCGCCCGAAACCGCCATGATCCGGAAGCTCCAGAACAGCGTCTTAGTTGGCACGTAGTAGTTCATATCCTTACCGAACTTCTTATCGTAAGTGGCGTGCAGTTCTTTATTAACTGTGTTTTGCCCCTTAACCGTACCGGATAATTTATGATAGCTTAAAATATTTAAAACGTACGGGACATCTAATGATGACGTTGTCTTATGCTGCTTGGTATTGAAGCTGCTGTAGATCGCCCAGTTCCCTTTATTGGTTGAATCCTTGTACAGCCCTTCCATGGCAGCAAACTTCATTGGCTGTTCTTTGATCAAGTAACGGGTCTGAACATCACCGGATGCAAGGGAACCCAAACTGGCGATCAAACCAATGACTAAGGCCACGTTCAACGACTTCCGGTAGAAGGAAACGTGGTCCTTTTTTAACAGACGCCATGCTGAACACCCGGCAACGACGAACGAAGCGGTGATGCCTGCCCCCATCAAAACGTGAGGTAATTCCAGCCACAGCTGCGGGTTTTTCACCACGGCACTGAAGCTAGTCATGACGACCCGGCCGGTGGATTTGTTGATGGCAAAGCCCACCGGATTTTGCATGAAACTGTTAGCGGCTAAGATCCAGACCGCAGACAGCGATGAACCAATGGCCACTAACCAAATAAACAGCGCGTGAATCCCCGGCTTAAAGCGTTCCCAGGTGAACATCCACAAGCCGATAAAGGTTGACTCCAAGAAGAAAGCCGCCAACGCTTCAATAGCTAGAGGTGCACCGAAGATATCACCCATAAACCGTGAGTATTCAGACCAGTTCATCCCGAATTGGAATTCTTGGATGATCCCAGTCACAACACCAACTGCGAAACTATACAGGAACATTTTGCCCCAAAACTGGGCCATCTTCTTGTAAGCCTCGTCTTTTTTGGCCACGTACATCGTTTCCATGACGGCGACAACGAATGCTAAACCAATCGAAAATGGCACGAAGAAAAAGTGAAACACAGTCGTCATAGCAAACTGAAACCGCGATAGGCCTAAAACGGTTAAACCAGCATTTAACATAATACCCCCCCTGACATTAATGGCTAGACTCGTTCGAAAATGCACAAAAGCAAACGGCCTAGCGTCAGTTACCGCAAAAACACCCCGCGGTAACTTAAAAAACAATTATCCTATGCTACAAATTTCATTATATCGAGTGATAAGTCAATCTTCAACCGTAAGCCCTTACAAAAAGTAATAAATTTGAACTTTTCGGTTAAACCCCACTGATTTCATTGACAAATCATGAAATTTCGAGTATCTTATACCAATGTTTTAATTTTGGGAGATGAGTTCAATGAAAATTGGCGATCAAGTGAGTTTTAAGCTGGAAGGCCAAGACTTTACCGGGTTCATTGATAAAGCATACCAAAACTCCTTTATGATTACTTTTAAAAGTGATGATACGGAGATTTTGGACAAGTATCATGATCGTGTTGTGATCAATAAGAAAAAATTGAAATTAATCAAGGCTGCACCGGAAACGGATCCTGAATCCGATAACGATGAGGTTTAATTAGCTTTTATTTTAAGGGTTCCCAACACTGGGGATCCTTATTTTAGCTTAAAAACTTGTCTTTTTAACGGTTATTTCTACAATATTCTTGTGTGATAATGTGCTGTTTAAAAGCGCGTATAATTCTGGTATTATTGAAGTGAAATGATTGATTATGATCAAAGGAGCGTTAATCATGGGGGCAACAGACATTTGGGCATCCTTTATCCTTTCATTACTGACAAACGTGATCATCCTGAGCGGTTCGATTTCGTTTATCATCTGGTTAGAAGAACTTTCTAACTCCTGGATCAAGCGCTTTCGGCCAGCCTTGGAAGTGATTCTTTGCTCACTTTACTTTACTTATTTATGGGGTGAATCTTGGCTAAACTCGGCGGTTGCACCAGAAGCCTTTGGACTGCACTGGGCATTCTTGAACATGCTCATTGTGAGCAGCTTTTTAGTGAACGTCTACCTCAAGCTTTGGTTGGAAGCCTTTTTTGAATCTGCGCTGATGTTAACCTACGTTTCAGTTTATTCAACGCATTTCAGTTTTTTAACGATGATGTTTAGCTTAGGTTTCATCGGCGTCATCTTCGTCAGCTACCACTGGGGAGCCGATTTTTTTAAACGTCCCTGGTTAATGTATTTGGGAATGGACGCGATGGCGTTCGTTTCCATTGGGCTTATCGCCACGATGTTCAAAACACCATTTGACCCGTACTTCTGGCTGCGGCAAATTACCGCGCTGGTGATTCTTAGTATCGTCGGCATCGAATACACCTTAGCGACTACCCGGGTGCTTCAAAAGAACCAGCAAACCGCGGAACTGGCAGACTTAGACGGCCTGACACTGTTAAAAAATTTCACTAAATTTGATGAAGACTTAACCGCGGCTTACGATCATTATCAATCCAATCAGGAACCCTACGCCGTTTTTGAGTTTGACATCGATCTTTTTAAACAGGTCAATGATTCTTACGGGCATCTGGTCGGCAACACCGTTCTGAAAGCCGTTGCCCAGGAAACTGCCCACTTTGCAGCCAGTACCCCCTTCCAAACAACGGCTTACCGGATCGGCGGGGAAGAGTTCTGCTTAATTCTCAAAGCTGACTGTTCAGACCAAGTTCTAGCAGCTAGCTTAGCTAACCAGATTCGGCGGCGAATCAGTCACCTCTCGTTTAACGTTGATGACTCGACCATCAGCGTCACCGTTTCGGTGGGTCAAGCCAATAGCCGGCCCGATCAATATAACGCACATGATATTTATAAACTGGCTGACCGCAGCCTTTATATGTCTAAGGAACGTGGCCGCAACCGGGTCACGTTGGAGGGGCAAACCATTACCCCCACCAACCAAAAAATCAGCTGATAGTTTTAGCTATCAGCTGATTTTTAATTTTATTTTTTATTCGTTCAACCCTAACGCCTTAACTTGTCCTTGGACGATCTCATCACACAGATCATCGTAGCGCAGACCATCGGCTTCAGCTTCTTGCGGCATCAGCGAAAGCGGCGTCATCCCTGGTAACGAGTTGGCTTCAATGACGTATAAGCCATTCTCGTTCCAGAAGAAGTCGATCCGGCCGTAGTTGCTAAGGCCCAGTACTTTAAAGGTCTTCAGCGCGATCTGCTTCATCTCGTCGTGTACGTCGTCGGGAATATCCGGCGGCGTCACAAACTTAGTGGTGTTGCCGGTAACAAACTTGTGTTCAAAGTCATACCAGCCATCCGTTACAATGATTTCAATGGCCGCTAAGGCTTTCCCGTTGACCACGGCCATGGAGAACTCCCGGCCCTTAATATACTCTTCAACCAGGATCTCACTATCGAATTCAAAGGCTTCCTTTAAGTCTTTCTTAAACTCCACGTCGTTTTTAGCAATGTACATCCCGACACTGGAACCACCGTTAGCCGGCTTGATCACGACTGGAAAACCGAACGGCAAGACAACCGTACCGGAGTCTTCCTTGCGGATATTCACAAACTTCGCCGTTTGAATATCGTTATAAATCATGATTTCCTTAGAAACACTCTTATCCATGGTGATACCAGAAGCTAACGCACCGCTGCCAGTATAGGGAATGTTGTTGAGATCAAGCACCGCTTGAACCTTACCGTTCTCACCATCGCCACCATGCAGACCGATCCAAACAATGTCTGCCATGGCCAAAATCTTTAAAACGTTCGGACCAAATAGCTGAGTGGACCCATCCGGACGCAGGGCATTGATGACGTCATCTGTCATGATCTCATCAGAAATGTTAAGGTCAATGTCCTGCTGTTCACCCGTAAATAAGGCTGCCATGGACTGCTCGTCCGCGTCTGGCAAGCCCAGGAACAAATCGACCAAGGCCACCTCGTAACCCTTACGACGTAGTGCGTTTGCTACCTTCGCACTAGACGACAGGGACACGTTGCGTTCCGTTGAACGACCGCCCGCTAATACTACGATCTTCATAATTTTTTCCTCCGCTTCTTTCTTAGAAACTTCAGTATAGCAGAAATCCATTATCGGAGCTAGAATTTAGCGAACGGTCTAATTAAATTTTTACTTTACGTAACGCAGCAGCGGTTTGCTGATGAGCGGAACCAGCACCCCTGACATGATGGCTTCAGGAATCCCGTTAGTCGCCATGATGCCTAACAGCCACGGCATAAAGGCCTTGACGTTGAGCTTATCTAACGGCAGCCAGCCCAAATAGTACATCCCTGCCATAAAGCCTAATACCAGCACCGTGTTGATCAACGAGCCGATGATCCCGGTCAATGACAGCTGCCAAACTTTGGCGTCATGGACGTTGCGCACCATTTTTAACAGGGCCCAGCCGCTGATCAAGCCGACTAATAACCGCGGTAACACGGACACCAGCGGATTAACTAAAACGTAGATTGCCATTGGACTGGTAGGCCAGACAAACGCCCGGATCCAGTTAATGAACCCCCAGGTAAAACCGACCCAGGCACCGTCTTTGGGGCCTAATAGCACGGCAGCGATTACGACGGTCACCTGAATGATCACAATACTGAACGGTCCCACCGGAATATAACCTAAAAATGGCACGACACTTTGAACAAAAACAATGGCAATAAATAAGGCTAAAATCGAAATTCGGTAAGCACGACTCTGTGTTGTTTTGATAATGTTCCCCTCCTCATATCACTTGTCAGGTTTGCCTATCTTTAGACGGTTTTTATTCTACCGCGATTACTTGCTTTTCACAAACAATTAATCATCATCTGCACATCATTCATCATTAATAAAAAGCGACCGCCTCACCGGCAGCACCGCACCAGTTGCAAAAATTCTGCTTTCACGGGCTTTAATACTGTATTTTCAACGTTTTTACAGTAGAATAAAAGTATCGCAACAACTTGGAAGGGGATCAAAATGGCAGAACAGTTTAAGATCAACATCACGAATATCATTTGGAGTTTTGACCGTGAAAATCACCAAGTTAACTTGCTGCTTGTGCAACGTGCGGAGAAACCTTTCGCGCATTTTTGGGGACTGCCGGAAACCGTCATGCGGACTGACGAAAGTGCCGACGAAGCGGCTTTACGATTGGTGCGGGAAAAAATCGGCTTAAAACTAGCCAGCTTTCACACCGAACAGCTCGCCACGTTCACCCACCCCGAACGCACACCGGGCCAGCGAACCCTTTCTTTGGCCTACATGACCTTCTTACCCGAAATGCCGGCCTTAACACCGGGCTACGGCGCCACTGACGCCGAGTGGTTCAGTATGGCTTCAGCAAACGAGCGCAACACCTTTACCAACGGCAAGCTCACGTTTGAAACGACGCCGGTCGACAACCAGACCAACTACTACGTGGGCCTGCCGGAACGCACGCCGGATCCGCAGACGACCCTGGCTTTTGATCACGACTGGATCCTCAAAATCGCCTGTGACCGGATCGCCAATAAATTGGATTACCAGCCCAACGTCCTGTTGATTTTGGGATCAAGCTTCACGCTGAAACAAGCCCGGCAGGTGTTCGCCGTTTTCAAACACCTGAAACTAGACGACATTGATAATTCCAACTTTAAAAAGAACCACCGCCACATTTTCGAAGCCGTGGGGACGGCGGCTCAGACGCATCCGGGCCGTCCGGCAAAGGTCTTTCGGCTGCGTTACCTTTAATTTTATAGCATAACGACCAACTGAGGTGCTACTCACCCCAGTTTTTTTACGCCTATTTTTCTGCGCTCACTTGCTTGACTCTCTCCAGTATTTCAAGTATAGTTGCCCTGATATAAAAGTGATACTTACTTTTATTGTTAACTGCTTTAGGTATTTTATACTTTTTCATTCTGTAGGGAGGATAATTTCATGCAATTTAAGCAGTACAAGCTTCTTGGTATCGTGGGAACAGCCTGGTTGTTCGACGCCATGGATGTTGCCATGCTGTCGTTTATCATGACTTACCTGAAGACCGAATGGCACCTGACACCTGGTGTTTTGGGCATTGTCAGTGCCGCGACTTCAGTCGGGATGGTGTTTGGCGCACTGATCTGCGGTTACTTAGCGGATCGTTTCGGCCGCAAGCGGGTATTGATGACTACCCTGATCATCTTTTCGCTGGGTGACGTGCTATTAAGTATTTCCCCCAACGTTCAGATGTTCATCGTGATCCGTTTTCTGACCGGAGTCGGCCTTGGCGGTGAGCTGCCAGTAGCCGCTACCCTGATTGCGGACCACTACAAGGGGACGCAGCAGTCGCGGATGCTGGTCTTAGCTGACAGCTTCTGGGCCATCGGCTGGATCGTCGCATCACTACTCGCTTTCTGGGTCATGCCGCTCACCGGCTGGCGCTGGACGGTCCTGATCACCGGTGCCACGGTGATCTACGTGCTGCTGCTCCGGCGGCATTTACCTGAAGACGATCCTGCTAAACCGATGAAGAAAACTTCCTACCGGGTGCTTTGGCAGCCGGAATACCGCGGCAAAACAGCCCTGTTGAGTGCGTTATGGTTCATCGTGATGCTGACTTACTACGGCATGTTTCTCTGGCTGCCGAGTGTCCTGCTGATGCGCGGGTTCCCCATCGTCACCAGCTTCAGTTACACCCTGCTGATCAGTTTGGCACAGCTTCCCGGCTATTATTTAGCCGCTTACTTAATGGGTAAAATGCACCGCAAAACCGTGCTCACCATGTATTTGATTGGGACGGTCGCCAGCGCGATTGCCTTCAGTGCGGCCAGCAGTAACCTCGCCATCCTGGTCAGCGGCGCTTGGCTGTCGTTCTTTGACCTCGGTGCCTGGGGCACACTGATCGCCTTCACGCCCAGTCAGTTCCCCAAAGCCATTCGCGGTACCGGGATGGGAATGGCCCAGTCTATCGGCCGGGTCGGCGCCACTATCGGCCCCTACATGGTGGGTCTCATGCTGCAGTTTAACTTCGGCGTCTCGGCCGTTTGGAGCGTCTTCATCGCGATCCTATTAGTGGGAATCGCTCTGTTAGTCTTCGGCGTCCACGATTACGCGGCAAACTCCAAGGAGGCGGCTTAGATTGAAGCTGGATTTTAAATTAGTTGCGCCGCAGCTGCGGCAATTTCTGGATGAAGACCTCAAAAGTGGTGACCTGACCGCCGTGGTGATCCCCAAAGCCCGGGTAGACGGCCACTTTATCCTCAAGCAGTCAGCCGTGGTCAGCGGTGTGGATCTGCCGGCCATGTTCTACCGATTGCTGGGCGACCAGGTGACTTACACGCCGCTGGTCACCGACGGCACCACCGCTGAGGCCGGTACCATCCTGGGCCGTGTCAGCGGCAACGCCCGTGATCTGCTGGCGGCCGAACGGGTCACTTTAAACTTGATGCAGCGGATGTGCGGCATCGCGTCGGCCACCGCTCAAGCAGTCAGCGCGGTCAATAATCCTCACGTTGGTATTCTAGATACCCGAAAAACCGCACCGGGGTTACGCCTCTTTGATAAATACGCAGTCACGTGCGGTGGCGGTGTCAACCACCGCTTAGGCCTCTACGATGCCGCCATGCTCAAGGATAATCATTGGCAGCTGATGGGCAGTCTTAAGGCGGCCGTTGCCACCATCCGGCAAACGGCCGGACCCACCAAAATCATCGAAGTCGAAGTTGAAAACGAAACCGAACTGAAAGCGGCGATTGAAAGCAACGTCGATATGATCTTGATCGATAACCAGTCGCCAGCCACCGTCAAAGCTTGGCGGCAGCAGATTCCCAAGCAAATCGTCGTGGAAGCGTCTGGCGGGATCCACCTGAAAAACTTAGCCGACTACGGTCAAACCGGGGTCGATTTCATTTCACTCGGTTACCTGACGAACAGCGTGCAGGCGAAGGACATTTCGTTTGAATTGGACGCTTAAACACTAATTTTATATTCAATAGAAAAACGACTTATCGCAACCCTCCTAAATGGGTGCCGATAAGTCGTTTTATTGTTAGCCATGATAAATCTAGAACTTCTTTGACATTGTACACTTCTTATTTCACTTCAAAATGCTAATCACGTTTCCGCTTCTTCAACCCCAGTGCACTCATTAATAAACTTAATCCGAGTACACCCAGCGCAGCTGAAGCCTTTTCATCCGTCTCGTTTGTTTGCGGTAACTGACTCTGAGCAGCCGTTCCCGCTTGCGGCTTAGTACCAGTTTGAACACCCGCTGCCTGACTCTTGGTTGCAGTGCCGCCGCTGATAGTTTGCGACTGACCACCGGCTTGGCTGGCCGAAACTGCCTGACCAGTTGCCCTCGTTTGACGATCAGTTCCCGTGGTACTGGTGTCGCCGCCAACGTCCGTGCTTGTACTGGTATCGTCAGCTGGCTGAGTGTCATTCCCACCTTCTGGTACATTGGTAGCTTCTTCACCAGCCGGTGTCACAACGTCACTAGGACCAGGATTAGGTACCGCTGGCATGGTGCTTGGCGCTGTGTCAGGCACTTGTTCCCGGGTGCCGACTTGAATGCCTGGCGCTAATTTGGCTTCCCGGTAGGCCACCGTTTGAACCTGAGCGGCCAGTTTCGAGTCTAGCTCAGCTTGCCCCTTACCGCTTATTGGTTGAAGTGAGATTGGGCCACCGTTAAACGTTAAAAGATCCGGTATAAACGACAGCGTACCTGCAGTGTTATGAATCATCGCTGGCGTGGCAAGCGCTTGGGTACTGCTTTGATCAGGGGTTGCCGTCCAGTCGCCGTTGACTTGGTCGGTCTTCACCGTCCAGGTAATGGTTTGCGTGTTTTGACCTGGCAGCTTAACTTGCTGGCCGGTGCTGGTCAGCAGTGCGTAGTTAGTCGTATAGGTCTGGTCAACGGAGGTGGTAACCCATTCGTGAATCAGGTGAATGGTTACAGTTTGCTCACTGTTAGAATTGCCCGCTGTAACGGTACCGGAAACCGCTTGATCTTTTGCCAGTTCATAGCCTGCCGGAATTTGTGCCGTCCAGGTCAGCTCATCGCCATCTTGGCCACGAAGCGTTTGTAAGTCGTTTTTGACTGGTGCAGCACCATTATCGTCGTCAACATAGTTCAAATGCACAAGAACGTTGACTTGTCCTAACGTCACCGCTTGTGGTGTCGTGACCGTATCCTCGATTGTTTGCATATATGTCACTTGCGGTTTAACCAAGTCATAGTTGCCGTTAATGGTCAGCAGCGAGTTAAGCACCGTCTCATAATCATTAGTGATTACCGATGACTGCTGCATCAACGCTGTAATGTCATTCGCCAAAGTCGTGGCCGCGTTGAAGACCACCGCGTGATCTTTAATAAATTCCGGAGAGTAGACGGTGTTGCCCGCCGAATCCTTTGTGGCATTCTTATCAGCACTTGCCATATCAAACTTCATGAGTGGCGACATGGACATGCCAAAGGTATCCATCGTGTGGTAAAGGTCTTTCCAGATCTGATTGATCGTTTGCGTAAAGCCGCTGGCAGCATCACCAGTTGAATAGGCAATCGTTAGGAAATGATCGGATGCCGGTAAGTTTTTAAGTGCTGCCATACCATCGGTAACCTGTTGTTCGGCCTTATTAATAGCCGTCTGCAATGTGGCCGTTAGCGTATTGGTTTTAACGCCCGCTGACGGCGAAGTCGCCCACAGCTCATCACCAGAAGCATCAGCTGCTTGGAAGGCCGCCAGCAAGTTATTGGCTAATTTTAACAGCTCATTGGTCTGGGCCTGGTAAATGAGGATGGCTTGATCTTTCAGGTTTTGGTCAAATGAGGCCGTAAACCCGGCTTCGTCAAATGAATTGCCAGTACTGGTATAAATATTTTCGACCGTCGTTTCCATTTGAGATCTCATACTCTCAATACTGTTTAACAGCTGGGTCGCATAAGTCGAGCCAAAGCCTGAAGCCAGCGGCGATCCATTATGCATTAGCTGATAGGAAGTATCGTTGGCCTGCGCCGAGTTGATCCGGCCAACACTGCCGTCTTCAGACTGGTAAGGCAGCGCCGTATCGGCCACCTGTTTCATGTAGCTAAACAGCGCCACGACTTCCGCATACGACCCCGTCAAGTCGGTCTCATTTTGAGCAACCTTATCGGTATCCGCCTTTAAATCAGCAAGAACGACCGGTAAAACGTCATCTTCATACGTGATCTGATTGTCGCCGTTCCGATCGGTATACGTCTCCCCGTACAAGTCTGCAGTGACCTTGCCAGTCGCATCAGTTGCTGAAGGGATCAGCACTTTGAAAGCCGTTGCCTTACTGGACACACTGTTGACCGTGTTAACTATGCCGCTTGCTTGGGCTTTCACCGCGGCAGCGTATGCATCCGCGGTTGACCCAGTCACCAGTTGCTGAGCTTTGCCCTTGGTCGTTTGGTTATACTGTTCAATCGTCGCCCCAGCATTTTTAATGTTGTCCGGCAAAGCGTTGTACAGCGCATCCAACTGATCCTGAGCCTGCTTAGCCGCAGCGTTAGCCTCATCAATTTTACTGTTTGTGTTATCTTTTAAGGTATTTAAATGATCGTAATCCGTTTTAACTTGCTGATACTCGCCATTCAGTGAATCCTGAGTCGCACGGTCAGTGGTTTGATAATTTGGTGCTTGAGTATTAACGTCCGTTTGATAATCATTGAGCTTGTTTTGATAAGTATCCTTGTTGTCTTGATACGTCTGCTTAGCCGCGTCCACGCCGGTTTTAGCTGTCTCGTAATCGTGCGTAGCTGTGGCATAGCCGCCATCTTTATAGGCATTATAATCTGTCAGTGACTGCGGTTGGGCATCGGCTTGTCCCTGCGTGTTCGACGCGGGTGTATCGGCATCACCATTCGCCGCACTGCCTGTTGTCGTCCCTGCCTGAGCTTCAGCAGTCGCAGCAGTCGTTGCCGCGTGTACCACCGTACCGCCACCAACTAACAGTGCCCCTGACATCATGACAAAGCCCACCCCTGCAAATAGCCAGTGTTTCTTAGCCTTATACATTTTATAACGCATTACTTTTTCTGCACCGTGTAACATGTAGATCCCCCCTAGCTATGCCTGTAAACATCTTCTAATATCAATCTAATAATGTCATGATTACTTGATAATGTCAATCCTTAAGTGCGGTCATTTAGTAGCCTGTTTTCAAGCACTTGTAAACGCTTTTAACAACCAGCTTTTCTACCTATTTCAGGCCCGTTAAGGCTTCATTTTGAGACAAAAAAGCTCCCAAATAAATAATATGGGAGCTTTTTAACTCATTTTAAAATCTGTTTTAAATGATCTGTCTCTTTAAACTTATTATTGGTTAACACTTAAAGCTTATTTACTGGACTCACGTATGCCAACTATGACTTCCGCTTCTTCCAAACATGACCGATTATTGCCAGTAAACTGGCGATACCTGCTGCAAGCACACCAGATGCTTGGTTTCTGCTTTCATCAGTTTGAGGTAATTTTTCGACCTTGTTTTGTTTAGCAGCTGACACCGTCCGCTTAGAGACCGCCCGACTGTCATCCGGTGTCGACGTAGATACCCTTACCTGCTTCGGTGTTCTCCCCGGTGTACTTGGTTGGCTGGGTTGCTTCGGCGGTACCGCTGTAGCTGGTTCGGATGGCTGGGTCGGTTGCGTTGGTTGACTCGGCTGCGTTGGCTGTGTTGGTTGCGTCGGCTGACTCGGTTGACTCGGCTGCGTTGGTTGCGTCGGTTGACTTGGCTGATTTGGCGTTGTCGGTTGTGTTGGTTGAG
>NZ_BCMI01000003.1:0-74331 GCF_002217985.1 Secundilactobacillus pentosiphilus | reverse complement strand
TCGGTTGTGTCGGTTGTGTCGGCTGTGTCGGCTGCGTCGGAATGTACACACGCAACGGCAATTCGTGCAGCAACAGCGGCGCATCAATTTCACTATTTTCTGGTAATACCGACGCGTGACCAGGGTTCCCCGTAATTTGCCCGATGGTGGTGTCGCCAGGAAGGGATGCCAAAATGTCATTTAGCAACATATAAGAAGCGGGGCTTGAACTGATGAACCAAGGCCCCATCGACTGCATGATATCTGGATCTTGGGTTGGGTTTGCGCCTTTCATCCATTGCTCAGCAATTTTTCCGGGAATAAAGTATGGTGTCCAAATAAATCCCGTGTTTTCGTCTTTTATAGGTTGCAGTTCCAGATCATGCAACTGCTTTAAGGCGGCCACAGCAGCTACTGCGTGAGGATCATCCTCAAACCTGGTAATGATCCAGTTGTAATAATCATCGGAAATGTTAGCGTCCAAAGCCACGCTCTTAATATAGTCCGCTTCAGTTTGTCCCGGCTGTAGCTGGCTGTTAATGTAGGTATCCACTAATTGGGCACCAGCTGCGCCCGTCATGTCATTTAATTGGTGCATCCCATCCAGATCAGACATTGAAATCGAGCCTTCAGCCGGTGGCATATTGCCCCAAGCAGTTTCAGCTTTGATTGCCTGATCATGCTCACTATCATGACCGTTCTTACCATTCCAGGCATCACTCGTTGGCGTTGAACTATCCTTTAAAGCAGTGTTGCTTGCCACCGCCGTTCCCGTTTCCGGCGCCGATGGTGTCTCAGCAGCTGCCTTCACCGGCGCGGTGGTTGACTGATCCGCCGTCCCGTTAGCTGGTGTCGGCTGCGTAGTTTCCGGATTACTGTCAGCATTCGGCGTATTTACCGTTTGTGATGTGTCAGTTGCCGTTGAATTACCGCTGTCGGGTGCTGCCGGCGACTGCGTCTGTGACGTCTGCTGTGAGGCATCCTTGATCACCACGGTGTTATTTGATGCTGCATTCTGAGTAGTTAGATTCTGTTTACTCGCTTGGTTCGTGGCGTCCGTGCTGTCCGTTGTATCTGCTGCCTTAGCAGAAACGTTTCCAACCAGCATGCCGGATAAGATCGTCGCACTGATGAGCAACGACTTCCAAGCTTTTTGTTGATGTGTTGCCATAGTTAATCCCCCTTGTACGAAAATGCAAAATGATGCTCTCAATTCAATTGCGAACCTACTCCTAAGTTCATACGAAAGTATACTACATGTTTTGTGCATTTGCTAACAAAAAGTACGTAATTTAAAGTGTTTTACTAGCAAAGTAATTTAATCCTGTAGTAGGCTAAACGTAGCGGAAAAACCGGCTTTAGCTGGCCATTAATTTGACCAGCATTACATCTGATTATAAGATTAATACAACAGCACTATACGGGACTTGTGAGGTAATATTGATGAACTATTTTTTGACTTCGTACTTTAACGAAACACCATCAGCCATTGAAATCGCGGATATCCGCCGGCTCAGGTTATTTGACCAGATCGGCGAACCGGCCACCATCGTCACGGAGTCCCCCATCTGGGATTCGGGCTACGTCCTTGATCAGTTAGGCATCCGCCAGCGGGTTGTCAATATGTATCGCTACTACCAGCAGTTGGAGCGCTACGATGGTCCCGAGACGACCACGACTTCGATCCGCAGCACGCTGCCAGACCTGCCATTTAAAAACAACGCGATCTTAGATGATGGCAAACCCGTGGTCAAAATTCACGAAGAACACGGCCAACTTTCCTACGTGGACTATCTGGACCTGTTCGGCTTCACGAATCGACGCGATTTTTACGAAAGCGGTGTTCACAGCTATTCCGAATTCTACGATGACCACGCTAAATTACAGCTCAAACAGTACTACAACTATCAGGGTAAGCCGGTGATCACCTGCTACTACCACGGTGGCCCTAGCAACCAGGCGATCCTCACCATGCTGCATTTAGTGACCAGCAACCAAATCTACCAGTTCCAATCACTGGACGCCTTTCGGGCACATTTTCTGGACGACCTGACGCAAAATGACGATACCCTAATCTGCGACCGGGAAGACTATTGGGGCATGACTATGGGCCTGATGCACAAGAATCCCCGCAGAATGCTGATGATCCACGCTGCCTTCACCACTAACGCTAAACGCGACGGCGAAGTCTTCACCAGCATCAAGAACACCATCGAACACGGCAAACTTGATACCGTCATCACTTCCACCCAGGCCGAAGCTGACGACATCCACGCCCGCTTTCCCGAGGTCCCCACCGAAGTGATTCCGGTCAGCGCCGTTCCGGATAAACGGCTGGACACTAACTTTCCCTTTGAGATTCGGATACCATTTCAAATCATTGCTGTAGCGCGGGTCACCGAAATCAAACAGCTAAGCCACGCTATCAACGCCGTGATCAAGCTGCACGGACACTTTCCCGAAGTGGACTTCAAAATCTACGGCTACGAGGATCTGCTGAACGGTTACGCCGAGTCAAAAAAGCTGCGCAAAATCATCAACCAAAATAACGCAGCTGGCTACATCCACTTTATGGGGTATATGAAAGACCTCAGTCCGGTTTACCAAAAGGCAGACCTCCTGCTGCTGACCAGCCGCAGTGAAGGCTTTTCTATGGCCATCCTTGAGGCGCTGTCGTATGCTTGCCCAGTGGTCAGCTACGACATTAACTACGGCCCGAATGAGCTGGTAAAGCCCGGTGAAAACGGACAACTGGTGCCGGCGAATGATGAATACACCCTGTTTAGGACGTTGGTCGATATTTTTAAAGATCGGCAGCAGTTGCAAAGGTTTGGGCTGTTTGCGCAGAATTCGGTTCGGGAGTTTGGGGAGAGTGCGATAAAGAAGCGATGGGAGAAAGCATTGAATACAGCACGACGTGAAGTATAGAGGCCATCCCCGCCCTTTATACTTCACGTCACATTGCTAAAAAGCTCAGATAATTCACATTATGTAAAAATCTAGTTTTTTTTAACACCCAAATCTGTTAATTTGTCGAATAAGAATTAGCGCTATAATGCCGGTGGCTTGGCTCCACATTTTCTTCTCCTTGTTTTTTCACACCCGTAAATTTGTATCAATCACTAACACAACTCCATACTTCCACTATTAACTTACCATTCAGCAACGCTTATCTAATTATTCTAAGTTAGCATCCCTTGATTACGCTAAAATTTCAGCATGTACACCAACATCTGCAATCGCCAATTAATGAAGATCTCGTCATACACGATAGAACAAATGGTAGTAATAGGAAAAACATGAAATAATCATTTGGACACTCCAAGAGATCTAAAATAATCTTTAATACTGATTTAATGGGTCGCGATGTCACTCTTACTTAAACTAAACAAGGAACACATTTTAAAATAATTATAAAAATTTTTTAACGCGTTGAGAGCGCATACAATTTTTCCTATTCAGTCCCAGATCACAAAAACCGTTATTTTTACAACACATCTGAATTAGTTGCCTGCATACCCGATAATCAGTTTTACACTGATTTTCAGAATTTAAAGTTACAGGATTAATTCAACAATCCAGAAATTAAAAACTTCATTATAAAATCAAAGATTTAGCCCATCAATATTTTTAACTAAGACTGACATTGTCCCATCATGATTAGTTCTAAATTCTATAAAATCCTTATTTTTTAATAAATCAACCGGAACAACTATTTCTATACCATTTCCTAACTTAATTTTTTGCTTACCATATTTCTTTTCAAAAAATTGGGGATTGGGAACTTTAACCCCCCCGGAAATACCTTTTTCCTCAAGAGTCTTGGAAAATTTTTCTTTTGCCTGTTCATTACCATCAAATACAGAATCAGCAACATATTCTGGATCAATGGTACTATCCATTTTAATACTTTCGTACACCGCCTTCTCAGCAATGGGTTTAGTCAAAATATCTCTCTCTGCATAGTTTGTAGCAGTCTCATTTATTGCTTTCTCAACCATCCTAATTTTTTCCAATGACTTAGTTGAATTACTTATTTTTAAAAGATTTGACGATAATGACCATTTTCCACCCTCATACTGATAGTTTTTTTCTTTAATTTTTACTACATCACCGCTTACAATAAAACCCTCTTTCACGTTCTGTGAGGGGCTTGGAAGAATTGAATTATTTCTAATGATATTATTAACTAATACATCATTATTGTAAGAAATTTCATGAGTGTACCCGGTATTATAATCAAGCTTGAACATTCCGAAACTTTCGCCTAACTTTTCATCTAACACTCGAAAAAATAAAAGATCTCCACTAGGAATTTTATTTATTTTCTTTACTAAATCAAAATAAAGCATGGCAATCTCAGTCGTCATGTTTAAGAAACTCTCCTTTTGCCTCAAATAATTAGTTAGGACTAAACTTTCTCGCAAAGGAACTTCATCGTAATTTGTTTTAAGAAATTTTGAGAACATTTTTTCAAAATACTGGTTAGATAAAACATTATCATGGGCAATTCCCTTATGAGATAAAACTACGTTTCCAGATTCCTTATCAAGAACGTGTACAACCAAATCTAATATTTTCATTTATCTTCATTCTCGCTCTCTTTTATAATATTTAGCATTAGTTGTTTGATGTTTAAATTAAACAATTCAGATAAATTATATATAAAAAATTTAATTTCCCAAATAACTAATAAAGAATAGGTCAAGTAAGGAACACTTATGATAACAAAAAATGCGTTGCTCAATAATATATTGTGAGGAATGAGTACCCACTTGCCTCCAACTATAATAAGAAATATTAATCCAAGAATGTTTAAACAAATATTTAAAAAATAAAGTGACATTAAGTAGTAGAAACTTCTGTCCACTCTTACAAATGTGCTTGTCTGATTTGAATCTTCATCACTCGCCAGTAGAGTCCTTAATAATTCCTTTTTTAATATAGCTTGAAATAATGTATAACCAGTAAAAACCAATCCAAGAATCACCAAATCAACACTATTTATTAATTCAATTACTTTTATGATCTTTGAATTTGTTTCATTTAATAAAGCTAACGAAACTGCTATTGCGAGTGCAATAAATGTGAAAATTAAAATTCGAAATATAGATTTTCGATTAGGGCATAAGGACTTTATGGCAGCAATAAAAAGCTTAGTAGAAGAATATTCTCCAATTTCTTTGGCCTGCGAAATTATACTGTCCATTTCTTCTTTTTTCATACCCTTCTCCTTTTTTAATTCTTCTTATTCAAATATTTCTTAATAATATTCGAAAACCTTTTATAAAGATTAGTATTTGTCTCACTTTCTTTATTTAGAGCCGGTATACTTTTTGTCTGCGCTAATATTTTGTCTTTTTCCCTAATACCTTGATTGCCTTCTAAACCAAAATCAACACGTTGTGCAATTTCTTCGTTTTTTATCTTTCCTCTACTACCATTTAAATATTTAACTTGCATCGTAGGATCAGCCTTACCGCTAAGTCCTTCAACCAATTTAGCAACACTTTCTTTATCCTCTGGTGAATTTAAAACAGTATTCCCCGTGTTGCTTCCAACTGTTTTCCTAACCGATTCCATTTGTTTCACCAAATTAGCTCCTAGGCCAGACAATTCGTTAAAATCTTCACCATTTAACGGGTAAAATATTATCTTTAACGATGAAATCTTTTCTACCTTTCTCAGTTCTGCTTCAATCGAAGCCTTACTTGCAATTCCAACAACACTTAATTGTGCAACTGGAAGTTTCTTTTCTTTTGTTTTCTCCTTGTTATATTGTCTCCGATATCGAGTTAAAGCATATCTTACCGTCGAAGCAAACTCTCCCAAACGCGGACTGCCTTTCTGATTGGGTATAAAAGCCATTCGATGGTTTTTTAAAAAAATATAGAAAAGCGAATAAGGCGAGGTGGGGTAAGACTTATTTTCTTCGTTAAGATACTGTGTCTCCGGATCGTATACAGAAAGAACTTCTAATTTTGTATCTTTCACTAAAGTTCCTGATATTGCCAATCCCAAATCGGTATTAACAATCTCAACACTTTGAAAAAAGTATTTTGAATCTCCCCGTTCTCTACGAAAGTCGGCAGTAAACGCAGGAAAAACGAAATCATCAAAATGCTCTAATAGAGGTTCCTCTTCTTTTCCAAAAGTCAAATTAAAATTTGCAATATCCATGTGATAATCCGTCATTTCTTATCATCTCATTTCAATATATATATTTATATTTTACACCGAAAAATACCGCAATAAAACCGATGCTTTAATTATAAAGATTATTTTGATTTAAAGCTTTTATATTTAGTAATATGCACGCCGCCTTTTCTAACCTATTCACGAGCCAGATTAAATTTGATTCTTCTCGATTCCTAGTTTCAAATAAATTAACCACATAGTTTTATGATTCAATCGATAGTACTTATTATGGACAGTGCATATATTTAGTATGTGTGTAAGCACCACTTTTTAGTTCATGTAGATGATTCTGAAGCCAAAATAATTTTATTAATTAGCTTTAATCCTCAAATATTAACAAAATTTAAAGGATAGTCAAAGAAATCATAAATGAAGAAGATAACTGTTAGGTATAAACATAAAAAGCAATTCGCCTTGTCAACAAATTGCTTCACTAAACACATCCTCAATTTTAAAGATACGGATAATACGTATGCTTGGAAATTCGGCCACTAAACTTGTAATAAGTCATCGTTTTGATGTCCTTATTACCCAAAAGAACTAGCTTAATTTTGTTAGAACTAAGCTTTTTAATTTTCCATTTAAGGGTATACACGGTTCCAGGACCCATTTCCTCTTTCCCCTTAAGATAGTAAGTATGGTTACCCGCATACCGATAACTCATCTTGTTGGCACCATATGCGCCGCCTTGCACGGCATCGATTCGAATGTTGCTGCTTTTAATTGCAGCGTGAAAATAGCCCCACCAATGATCACGATGACCACCATGATTATAATAATTCTTATGGATCTTCGTCCGCCAATATCCCCGTAAGGCAGTCGGCGTCCCTTTATGATACGAACTGGCACTAGCACTCTGCGTATTGGCCGCACTAAAAATACCCAATGCCATTATCAAAAGTAATAACGTTCTGCAAATCTTCTTCAATTTAAATTCTCCCTGTCAATTATTCATCAGTCACCTTGACGCTGCCGCAACAAGAACAAAATCATCACAAACAGCCACATAACTATAAACAGCTAATCAATTCCTCAATCTTTCGGGTAAGCCAAAGGCACGTATGGATATGGATAATATGTGTGCTTAGAGATCTGCCCACTAAATCGATACCATGTCGTGGTTTTACTGCCCTTATTGATGACATCCAGCGCTGTCAGCTTCTTACTGCTGATTTTCTTGATCTTCCATTTAAAGGGAGACACCATACTTTTGCCCATGCGTTCCGACCCCTTAAGGTAATAGGTGTGATGGCCTAAATAACGATAGCTCAGCTTGGTGGGGACTTCGGCACCTGCTTGGATACCGGCATCCCGAAACGAATTCTTTTTAATTGTTAAATGGTAGTAGCCCCAATAATAAGATGAATGAAGGCCACCACGATACTTATGCATCTTCGTCCGCCAGTAACCTCGTAACGCTGTCGGCGTCCCCTTATGATACGAACTGGCACTCGCACTTTGCGTGTTGACCGCGCTAAAGACACCCAGTGCCATTACCGCCAGCAATAACGCCCTGCAAATCTTCTTCAACTTAATTTCCCCCTACAAATTTATTCGTAGATCACGATTACAGTACTTCATAACCGTAATCTGAATCTACAAAATGAACACTCTTACTATAGCACTCCGATGACCGCTTTTTAAGACCGGTACTGCGCCACATACCACTGAATCGTCTGTTCCATCCCCATTAGGAACTCCTGCCGGCTCTGCCAACCCAGTTCACGTTCAATCTTCGAACTGTCTACCGCATACCGCCAATCATGTCCCAGGCGATCCGCTACGTATTTGATTCGGCCTTCACTGATCCCCAGTTCTAAGCAAATCAGCCAGACGATTTCATTATTTGAGCGTTCATTATGACCGCCGATGTTATAGACCTCACCTGCACGCCCATGACGATCACCAAATCGATTGCTCGACAATTATCCATCACATACAGCTAGTCTTTAAAAAAGCCTATCTACAACCTTTAAAGCAGCCATAATAGTCTGATCCATATTAAAATAACGATATTGACCTAATCGACCACCAAAGATAACATTTGGCATTTCTTCAGCCATTCTTTGATATTTTTTGTATAATGCGTCATTCTGGGCATTATTAACCGGATAATATGGTTCATCACCACGTGACCAATTTTGTGGGTACTCTCTTGTGATAACCGTCTTTCCTTTTACACCCTTACCAAACTCAAAATGTTTATGTTCAATAATTCTAGTAAACGGTGTTTTCGCATCAGTATAATTGACAACCGCATTCCCTTGAAAGTTGTCCACATTAAGCTCTTCAGTTTTAAATTTTAAACTACGATACTCCAATTCACCAAGTTGATAATCAAAGAATTGATCAATCATTCCTGTAAAAATAATCTTGTCATAATCCTTTAAATACTCTTCTTTGCTATCATAAAAATCTACATTCGTGTGCACATCAATCAATTTATTATCTAATAGTTTCTCAACTATCTGTGTATACCCCCCAATTGGGATCCCCTGATAAGTATCGTTAAAATAATTATTATCATATGTTAAACGAACAGGTAAGCGTCTAATGATAAAAGCTGGTAGCTCAGTAGCTTTTTGGCCCCATTGCTTTTCAGTGTAACCTTTGACGAGCTTTTCATAAATGTCACGACCAATTAGCGAGATGGCCTGTTCTTCCAAATTAGAAGGTTTTTTACCAGCCATTTCTTGGCGCTGCTCATCAATCTTGCTCTGTGCTTCTTGAGGAGTCTTAACACCCCACATTTTATTAAATGTATTCATATTAAAGGGCATATTGTAAATTTCACCGTTATAGTTAGCAATTGGGCTATTAGTATAACGATTAAATTCAGCAAACTGATTTACATAGTCCCAAATTTTCTTATTGCTGGTATGAAAAATATGGGCACCGTAACGATGGACCTGAATTCCATCAACGTTTTCAGTGTAAATGTTCCCAGCAATATGATTCCTTTTTTCAATAACGGTTACATGATGGCCTCTTTTGGCAGCTTCATTAGCGACAACTGCACCAAATATGCCGGCACCAACAACTAATAATTTCATGACTTCTCCTCTATATTTTAATTTTATAGTCCTAGGCTTTCTTAAATGCAGATATAGCCTCTTTCCAATTCATTATAATAAACCCTGTTTTTTTAACTTTCTCCAAACTCATCACTGAATGTGCTGGCCGTGAAGCCTTCTGTGGAAATTCAGAAGAAGTAACAGGCAATACTTTAACATCGTTATCCTTCAAAATCTCCTTAGCAAATTCATACCAGGTACATGACCCATCATTAGATAATTGATAAGTTCCATAATCAACTTGGTGTTCAACCGCATAAATCATGAACTCTGCTAATGTGTACGTCCAGGTAGGCCGACCAACTTGATCGTTAACCACCGTCAAAGTATCATGTGTCTCCGCTAACCGAAGCATGGTAAACACAAAATTCTTGCCATATTGGCCGAATACCCATGATGTCCGGATGATGTAGTATTTATCCATGATTTCACGAATAGCTTCTTCACCGGCTAATTTTGCCCGCCCATACTCCGTTTGTGGATTTGGCTGGTCATCTACTTGATATTCAGACTCTTTCTTCCCATCAAATACATAATCAGTACTGATATAAACTAAAATTACACCAGCTTTTTTTGCAGCTTTAGCTACATTACGGGTCCCATCAACATTAACTTTCCAGTTAGCCTCTTTGCCTTCATCTTCAGCAGGATCTACGGCCGTGTAAGCAGCACAATGAAAAATCACATCCGGCTGTACTTCATTGATTTTAGCTTCAACAGCATCATAATCAGTAATATCCATCTCTTTAGAATCAAAGCCGACAAAATCACCGCCTTTACGTTCCAACATTTTTGATAACTCTGTCCCTAACTGACCTCTAGCACCAGTTACTAAATATCTCATCATTTACACTTCCCAAAATTATTCAAAAAAAGATTTGCCTTTCGACAAATCTTAATACTTATTGTTTATAAAGAAAAGTCGACACTACTGGCCGTTTTTAGCGTATTTAGCTTCAACAGCAGCCTTTTCAGCTTTCCACCAGTCTTCATGTTCACGATACCAATCAATGGTGTGCTGTAAACCAGATTCGAAATCTGTAAATTCAGGTTCCCAACCCAATTCATTACGCAACTTGGTTGAGTCAATCGCATACCGTAAATCATGACCCGGACGATCCTTAACGTGGTCATAGGCACCACTAGGCTGTCCCATCATCTTTAAAATCAACTCAAGAACTTCTTTGTTGTTCTTTTCGCCATCAGCACCAATTAAGTACGTTTCGCCAATCTTGCCTTTAGTTAAAATATCCCAAACTGCACGTGAATGATCATTAGTGTGAATCCAGTCACGGACATTTTTACCAGTCCCATAAAGCTTCGGACGAATACCACTAAGTATATTAGTAATTTGACGTGGGATAAACTTCTCAATGTGTTGATAAGGACCATAGTTGTTTGAGCAATTAGAAATCGTTGCCTTCAAACCAAATGAACGAACCCAGGCACGTACCAATAGATCTGAACTAGCCTTTGAAGAGGAGTATGGACTGCTTGGACGATATGGAGAATCAGGCGTAAATTTTTCCCCCTTGCCTTCACCATGCCCAGGTAAGTCCTCCCGTAATGGAAGATCGCCATAAACTTCATCTGTAGAAATATGGTGGTAGCGTACACCATACTTTACACAGGCTTGAATCAGTGTATATGAGCCAACAATATTGGTTTGAATAAATGGTGATGGATCAATCAATGAATTATCATTATGACTTTCTGCAGCGTAATGCACAACAGCATCCGCTTTAGAAACTAACTTATCCACTAATTCTGCATCGCAAATATCACCAACTACCAGCTCGACTTTATCTTTAGGTAACCCGGCCAAATTTTCACGATTACCAGCATAAGTCAACTTATCAAGCACTGTAATGTGTTTTACTTCTGGGTGATGTTCAACCACGTAGTGCACAAAGTTAGAACCAATGAAGCCAGCCGCACCGGTTACAATTAAGTTATCCATGTTTGGTCTCCTTAAATCTCACCGTAAACGAACGGGTTATCTTTTTCAAATTCACTGAAGGTTGGCTGATTAGCATCTTTCTCGGAAGTAATGGCCGTATCAAAATCAATTGGCCAAGTAATTCCTAATTCTGGCGATTTAAATGAGAAACCGCCATCTGCTTCAGCATCATAATAGTGATCACATTTGTATAGAAAGTTAACGTTGTTTGTCAGAGTAACAAAGCCATGTGCAAAGCCACGAGGAACAAGTAACTGACGATGGTTGCTTTCTGAAATAATATAACCCTCCCACTGCTTATATGTAGGTGAGCCTTTACGAACATCCACAATCACATCAAGAACGGCACCAGTGACAACACGAATCAACTTAGTTTGTGCTGCTTCACCTCGTTGGAAATGCAGCCCACGTAGAACACCAGCCTGGCTTGATAGTGACTGGTTGTCCTGAATGAAGTTAAAATCAATTCCAGCTTCTTTAAAATCACGATCTGAATACGTCTCTTCAAAGAAACCACGGTGATCACCAAATACAGTTGGTTCGATAATTTTGACATCTTGCAACTTGGTTGTTGTTACTTTTAATTTACCCAAATCTAATCCTCCCATTCCAAATACGTACAGTTTTAATGAAAATATACTATCTGTGGAGTTTGAGATACCATCACATTCTGATCAGCAATTTGTAAAGAATGATTGCTATCCATTGTCCAACAAACAAATCTATCTTTTTGTCCCTTTTTCACATATTCAAGAACAAAATCCCTGTTACTTTTTTCTGTAATTCTTTTATTAAATCGATAACCATTCAAGTTGCTTAAAAGTTGGGTAAGTAACTGACCGCTTTGTTTAGCTATATAGTGCGGACTAGTTCCTCTGTACAGTCCCCACTGACCATCCCCATTACCCTCATCAACTAGAGAATACAATGAAATTATTGGTTGATGCATCATATCTAAGATAAAAACACTGCGTGCAATATAATTAGCTTGGTCACCTTCACTCCAAATACCCGAATGGGTTTGTTGCAATGAATAACCGAACTCAGTAGTCACTAATGGTATTTTCATGAGCTTCTTTTTAACATTGCTATTATCACTTAAACTGGTCAATAATTTACGTGAATTAACATTGAATAAGTTTTCTGGTGCACCATTATCTGGTAAGCTTTTTGATAAATAAGGATGATTGGCAATTGCATCTGAGTCTTTATATAACCCATTTTTTAAAGCAAGTTTAATTGCTATGTGCGCATCCGAATAATTACCAGCTAAAGCTCCACCAAGAAAAACAGACTTAGGATCGTATTTTCGAACCCATCGAAACATTGTTGAACCTAAAGATGTCCACCGTTTAACTAACCGAGGATCATTTCCATCCTGACTTTGATTAAACCAAAACAGACCATTAGGTTCATTCCACATTTGCCAAATAACATGACGGTTATGATACCGAATAATAGTCGCTTTAATTAATTTTCTGTACTTATTTAATGTTTTATTTGCATTGCTATTGTAATTCTTCTCATCATTCGGATTGTCAGAGCTAAAAACAACAATTGGCTTTAGTCTATCTTTTTCTGCATCTTTAATTGCATAATCAAACTCTGAATAATTAAACTTTCCATTATTCAAGTAATCGCTCTTAAAAACCACAGGTAAGACTACATAGTTTAAGTTTGTTTTTTTTGCTAAATCAATTTGACTTTTAATATACTCACGATTTTGTGAACTTCCTTTTGGATATGCATAAAGCCATAAAAAAGCACCCACTTTTTGAGTGATTGGTTTATTTTTAGCTAAAATAGTAGATCTCGACCTTTGGTCCACTACTCGTTCTCGTGTTTTTTGGATATTAAATAAAAAGAACCCCAAAATAATCAGTACAACTCCACTTATAATAAAAGTTGCTTTCACTTTTTTCATAAAATATCAGTCCATTAAGATTCATCTGCGACTATCTCTATTAAGTATTGACCATACCTAGTCTTCTTTAAAGAATTCGCTAATTTCAAAAGTTGTTCAGCACTAATATAATTCATTCGGTAAGCAACCTCCTCAATACTTGAAACAATAATATTTTGGCGTTTTTCTATTGTCTGAATAAATGTGGAAGCATCCTGCAACGAATCATGAGTCCCTGTGTCTAACCACGCATAACCCCGTCCAAGCAACTGAACTGTTAAAGAACGACTCTCTAAATACTCGTTATTAATATCAGTAATTTCGAGTTCCCCACGCTCTGAAGGTTCAATATTCTTAGCAATTGAAACAACACTGTTGTCATAAAAATATAATCCAGTAATGGCATAATTACTCTTGGGTTGATCAGGTTTTTCCTCAATATATTCAACCTGATGCTGATTATTAAAACTTACAACTCCAAATCTGCCTGGATCATTAACTCGATAACCAAATACTACTGCACCACTTTTTAAAAGTGCAGTTCTTTGAACCAACTTTGATAATCCATTTCCATAAAAAATATTATCACCTAAAATTAGACAAACTGAGTCATTTCCTATGAAATCTTCAGCAACTATAAATGCCTCAGCTAAACCATTTGGCTTTTTTTGAATAGCATACTCTATATTTATTCCAAGCTGCGTTCCATCTCCAAGAAGTTGTTCAAAACGCCCTTCATCTTGTGGCGTAGAAATTATTAAAATATCCCTAATACCTGCAAGCATCAAAGTGGAAAGTGGATAATATATCATTGGTTTATCGTACACAGGCAAAAGCTGTTTTGAAACAACTCGAGTAATTGGGTAAAGACGAGTACCTGAACCCCCTGCTAAAATAATTCCCTTCATTAACTTACACTTCCTAATTTAGAATCGTTTTCAGTTTCAACATTAGCAAAAACCATCATTATAGTAAAGTTAATCCCAATAATGAAAAAAGTTGATTCAATCAATCCAAAAACCATAAGCACAACCAACATTAGGACAAAGCCTATATTTTTGGCTTGAAAGGCTCGTTTTGCTAACACATAATAAACTATAACAAAAATTAAAAGAATTAGAAGCCCATATTGAATGGCCAAGGTCGCATAAACATTATCCATCACAATCGCACCAGCAGAACGATAATCACCGACTTTTTGAGGAAGTAAATGAATCCCAAACTTGAGATAATATTGATTAAGGATATTAATCCGATCTGATACCAAATTATTCAACGTTTTCCAAAAACTACTGTTGTAGTCAAACCATGTAACAATAGCAATTGAAAAAATAGAAAAAATACCAAACTGATACTTTACCAATTCACCATTTCTTTTCACAAACTGTCCCATTGCTTCTGGATGATTTTGATAAATCCAAGAAAACAACACATACAACAGTACTGCTAACATAGAACCTCGAGAATTAGTAGTAACGAGTGTTAAAAATACCAAGATAAGAATTGATTCGTAAGCAAATGCTGTAAGCTTACCGAAATTCAAATAGATGTACTCTAAAATACAAATCATGATCAATGCGCCTGTAATATTAAATTGGCCAAATCCTAAACTATCCCGAACAAAAGTAAAAGTTCCTTCTCGTAAACCAACGACACTTGGTATCCAGCCAATCCTATTTGCAAAAATAATACTAATAAGTAAGGTAGTTCTCAGAATAAAGTCTCTTCTAATAAACCAATTTAATTTAACTTTTTTTGCAGCACTCATGAAAAGAACAGAGATCAATAACACATTCAGTTTAACAATTACAAAAGCATAAAGACCGAGTAACACACCAAAACCTATTATTACTATTTCTGGTAGCGTGTAATGATTAACTAACACAAATAATGATAGACCAATCATTACTAATAGATTTACCATAAACGTAATTCTGCTGGTATCAAACAGACTATTTATTCGACTTACACCAAAAAAGTAGTAATCAATTTCGTATACAGCATAAAGTGTAAATAAAATTTTCTCCCGTATCTCGTTACTCTTTATCCGAGAAGCTATTTGCAATAATTTGATACTCACTATTAGGCCTCCTATGACTGCTGATTTTTAAGAAGTGCAAGTTTTAACGCAACTGTTCCTGCCCACGTATGTTTTTTATATCGATGTTTCAAAATAAACCAAATCTTTTTCAAAAAATTTGTCTCGGTACTAATTTTCAAAAAATCGTTAACCGTTTTACTAGGATAATACTTTGAACGTTTAACAGCGTACCTTCCCTGAATCAGCTGAAGATTAACTTTATCTGCAAATTCACCAAAATTAAAAAGCTTTTTTAACTTAGAAAACATTGTAAAGTTTATCCCTACTTGATTATTTCCATGTTGTCGATATAAAATCGTTGGCTCCGCTAAGTAACTAATATAACCTGCCCCAGCAGCAATAAGTGCAAACCACCAATCGTGCATAACAATTTTGTTATTATCAGTTGGTAAAGATTTCTGCTTTAATTTTTCATTAATCATTACTGTACAACCTGTTACTACGTTATCAAATACTAAGTGATTAAAATCAATCCACTTATTTACATCGATATTTTCTAATGCGGAGGATTCTATAATTTTCAAATCTTGGTCAACAACTTTTAAATCGGTAAAAACAAGTTGCGGTAATTTTTGATCTTTTGCCATTATACTCAATGTATCTTCTATTTTATTGGGAAGCCAAACATCATCTTGATCGCAAAACATGTAGAAGTCAGCGTGTGCAAACGAAAGTAGCTTAATAAAGGAACCTTTTACCCCAAGATTTTCTACATGCCCCTCATTGATAAAATGAATCCTATCATCCTTTGAACAGTAATCTTGTATAATTTTAATTGTGCTATCCTGTGAACCATCGTCACGAATATATAAATCCCAATTACAAAATGACTGTGAGATTATAGAATCAACTTGTTCACCAAGATAATCAGCACCATTATATGTTGATAACAAAATTGCAATCGTTATGTTATTCTTCAAAATTTGTTACCTCCAAATATGCTTCATAAGTTCGCTCACTAGCTGATTTTAAATCATAGCCTCTGTCCTTCATGAAGGATAGATGCGATACACGCGTTCCATATAAATGATTCAGAATGTATTTGCTCCAAAACACATCAGATTTTTCCAAGGAAATGGGGAAAACAATATCCTTCATATAATCTCCCAAAGGTATTTCGGATGACGGAAAAATCTTCACTCCAGATACTTGAGCTTCAAGTAAAACTGTACTCAGCCCTTCGTGTAAGGATGGCATAATTAGAACGTCCATAGCTTGATAAAAATCATTTACATTATCTTGATTTCCCAACAACATGACCGAATTTTCTAAGCCTAAACAATTAATTTGTTTTTCTAATTTATTTCTTGCGGGGCCTTCTCCAATAATTAATAGTAAAGAATTACGATCGCTTTTTAATATTTGACTGAAAATTTCGATTAAACGTGTCTGATTTTTCCTTTTGTTTAAGATTCCAACATTACCATATAAAGTAACATCGTCACTAATTCCTAATCTATAGCGCTTTTTCGCCCTAATTTGTTTATCAAAATCAAATGAAGTTAATTTAATTGCATTGGGAATAATAATATAATCCTTATTACGAATTGTTTTCTTTGTAAACATCCATTTCGCTGCTTCCATTGAAACAGCAATCTTTTTTTCCAAAAAACGATTAATTAAATGCTTTCCAAAAATGTGCAAATATTCAAGCACCTTAAGCACTATTTTATTTCCGTTAGTTGCAAAATACGTATTATGTGAATTTAACACAATATGTTTTGCTCCAAAAAAGTGAGCAAATAAAACTGGCCAGAAGTTCCACATGGCTGTTTCATGAAAATGAATCACGTCATAATTTTTAGCGTTCTCTTTAAAAAATAAAAAGCTTTGAAAGAAATTTTTCAATGGATGTTTATTCACTGCCGATACTTTAAAAAATCCCCAGTTTTTTCCCCGTACGATTTTTTTACATTCATCGGAGCCAGATATGGCAAGTACATCAATATGCATTTCTGATCTATTGATTTGACCAATTACATTAAAAATATACTTTGTCATTCCGCTAGCTTTAAGAAAGTCACCAACCTCTAAAACTTGCATAGTAGCCTCCTAGATTTTAATATTACCACGGCTGCTACTATCCCTATCGGCATGTTTGTTTGTATACTGATCAACTCTCTTCTTCCTTAAGAAATATGCTATCAAGCAAATTAAATAAGTAAGAACGGCACCAATAATAGCACCATTTTTTATATCTTGACTATATGGAGCTTGTGTGACCGTCGTATTTAATTTTGTTGCTTTTGACAATTGTCGTACAACCAAACGCTTATCATTTTTTGCATACTTAATTTTATAGGCTTGAATTATAGAATTAACAGTGAGTACTGCTTTCTCAGAACTCGGAGATGTCATACTTACAGCCAAGATAGTGCTTGAGGGTTTAGTCAAAACAACAGCATGCTTTTGAATTGTTTTTGCGGGAACGCTGACATTGTATTGCTTTTGCATCAACTGATTAGCCTTCTCATATGTCCCAAAATCAGCAATTTCGCTTTGTACAGTGCCAATTCTATTCACATCTGTGTTATAACGATCCAGATTACTCTCTGTAATTCCTTTTTTTCGAGTAACCTCTACCGTCGACGAAGCAGTATATTGGGGTACAAAAGTCGACTTAGCGACAAAGAATCCAACAACCCCACCAATTATCGCAAACAACACTATCCATATTAATCGTTTCCATAATACTGTTACAAAAGGTAAAAAAGAATAATTTGATTTCATTTTATAACCATCCTATATTTTTTTAATTTGACCAAATGAAAGACGTCCAAGCCAAGTTTTATTTAAAATAATGTATCCAACTAAACAAGTTACTAACGCAATAATACTGATTATAATAGATAAGCCGAAAGTATTGCTTACCTTCAAAAACTTAATAGCTACTATTCGTGAACCTGCGATTGGAATTAAATGCATTACATAAATTGCCATTGAACATCTCCCTAAATAAGAAACTGCATTATTCAACCACCGACTTTTCACTATGAATTGTGATAAATAAATTGCAAACAAGATTCCCACGGATATCGTAAAAATTTTAAAATATGAACCAAATAGATAGTTGTCAAAGCTCAAGACTTTGACGTAAATAATATTAACAAATATAAATATTAGTATACTACAAAAGAATTTTACTTTACTAACAAGTAAAAATCTTTTCAAACTCTTTCTCTGCAATATTGCAGTTCCAACCATAAAAAATAAAAAATCTAGAGAAAAAGCATCGAAAATCCAAAAATGATAAATAAACGGTCTTAGAAAAAACAAAACAATCGCCAAAGAGAACAAACCAGATTTTCCGATTATTCGAATACCAAAGTAATAAATCACAAAGCTAAAAAATAAAACGTAAAGAAACCAATATTCAGAAAAGGGGGCAATTGGCGACCATAAAACATTTCTAAACCCTAGCCCTGAATTAGTAAAACGTTTACTTATTGCCATAACTGTCCCAGTTATAAATGTCCAAATGAAATATGGGATTACAAGGGTTAGAGCCTTTTGCTTAAAGGCTAAATGCCATTCTCTCTGAACCCATTTTGAAGCAAACAGTCCAGATAGGAAAAAGAAGAGAGGCATATGGAACCCATAGATAACATTATAAGTATCATATAAAGCTCTGGATATTTGTACACCGCTTGAATTCATTATGCCACCTATAGCGTGACCATAAATCACCAAAAGTATTCCCAAACCCTTAGCAACATCAACCCAATCAATTCTCTCATTCACGATTTAACTCCTTGTACCCTCTAAACTTTCGAAACAGAAATTTTCCGCCTTTCTTCAACCAATTTTGTTTCTCCATAAAAAGGCAATTTACTTCAGTATAAGAATAATTATGATTTAGAATCCAAACATCTAATAATAATTCGCTAACAAACCCCAATACTCGCGCTTCATATGCATCATATTTGCTAGTATCAATGACTTTATCTAACCTATTTAATACATCAAACATCCACTCACAATATTCATTGAAACACGATCTTTTCATAACAAAAATATTGAACATATGTGCTGACGTCCTTTGCATTACTTCATCAAATGCGTCTAAATAATTTGGATAGAACTTTTTAATTATTTCTCGGCATTTATCTAAGGGTTCTCGGTGATGAGCATGTACATAATGAGAGTAATTACTCTCAATATAATATTTCCTTTTTTTCGGTAAAATAATGTCAAATTTATTTAAAAGTTCTTCTGTTTCCTCATAATTTAATATATCCGAAAAGTTTTTTCTATGGTTAAGGCTTAAAAGTCGTCGATAATGAACTAAACCAATTGCATCAGCATCCAAATTTTTCCATGCCCAATAAATTGCCGTTAATTCATTATAGGAACTATTCTTTGAAGAAATATTTTCTCCATCATCATCTCTTTGATACGACAGCTTTAATTCCGGGTGCATGATACTTCCAACTTGCACAGGTAAATAGAGTTTTTTATCTTTTGGCATAGGCGCCTTTTTATGACTTGCTACTAGAATTTTTACCTTCAATTTTTTCTCCCCATGATCTATTAATTTCCTTTGATTCTACCAATAATCATCTTTTCTGCTTGAACCACTAAGATAGGCTGTATCAATAATAAACAACTTAAATAAATTAATCCACCCACCCCAATTTGAATCAATAAGCTCATAATTCCCATCTGCATTTTACTATTTAAATAGTAAACCACCACAAACATTACAAGACCCGAAGAAAAATATTTCCAAAAATCAGTAAAGAGGGACTTAAGTATCAATTGATTACGAACACATACTAATTGATATATTGTGACTGTTAATTCAGCAGCTAGCGTCGCTACTGGCGCCCCAATAACCCCGAACAACTCAATTAAGGGAATATTTAAAATAATGTTTACAATAGCTCCACAAACAATCGATTTAGTATAAGAGGGCACTTGTTTAGTCGGCATCATATATTGCTGGCCAATTACATTACTCCAACCAATAATAACAACAACTGGGGCCTCAATTATTAGTAATGTGCCAGAAACCATAAATTTAGAACCGAAATACAAAGGAGCCAATGTTTTTGCAATGCTAGCTATTCCAAAAGCTAGCGGTATAGCTATTAAATTGACAAATTGAAATGATTTATATAAGTATTTTTTTATTTTTTCAATCTTGTTTTGAACAAATAGATTTGCCATATGAGGTAACATTACTACACCGGTAGCTGTTACCACAGCCAAAACTGTCTTAATTAATTTATCTGCATAATCAAAATATGCAACGGAACTAACCGAGTCCAAATTACCAAGCATAGTTTTATTAACTTGCTGGTAAACTAAGTTTGCAGCTTGTGGGATAAATAACATTAAAGCTGGTAAGTAATGACGCCAAATCTTTAATTCTGTCAGCTTTACTTTGACAATATTTGCTTTTAAATACGGCCACAAGGTAAAGTTACCAAACAATTGAGAAGCCGCTAATATAAATATATAGAGTCCTAAATCGCTTTTATTTTTTATGAAAATAAAAATTAAAACCAGTGTACCTAATTTTACTAAAGTATTTCGAAAAACCGTTTTTTTAAAATCCTCAATACCCATAAAGAACCATGAAATATCAAAAGCTCCCGCTAACAATTGCAAAGACTGAAATATCATAAATAATCGGTACCGATGATCAATTAAGAGAAAAATACCAAAGAAAAAGAACACTGAAAATACATTTATAATTTGTAAGATTTCTATTTCCCAGAAAGTCTTTGACCGATCATACAACTCATCTCGATGATAAGCAATTTGTTGATTCCCATAAATCGTTATCCCAATAGTTCCAAGCAACACAAAATACGTAATTATAGAGTTTGTATAGGAATAAATTCCCACTCCACTTGGGCCTAAAACCCGAGCAACATACGGTACAGTAATTAACGGTGTTAATAAAATAAGAATTTGATAACTTGCATTGTATAAGTAATTGCGTATAAGTTTCATATTTATACTTAAATCCCTTTCTATAAAATGTCTAAGGCTCTCATAAGGGATTTTCCTGAATTTTCTAAAGTCAGTTTATCAGTAATTTCTACACCTTTTTTCGCTATCTTAATTCGTAAATGCTTGTCTGACAAAAGCATATCAATATGATTAAATAATGAGACTGGATCACTGACCGGAGAAATCAATGCCGACTTCCCATTAATTCCAAAATCATTAACTCCACCATTATCAGTCGAACACAGAGCCGCACCACAAGCCATAGCTTCTGTCGCGGTTAATCCCCAACCTTCTGAAAGACTTGGAAACAAATATATAGCTGACTCATTGTATATTTCATTTAATTGACGACGACTAGGATTTCGGTAATATGTAGCACCCACCGGTAAATCCTTAGGTTTTTCAAAAACCCCAAAAATTTCAATCTTCAAATCTGGATATTTTTCTTTTGCTAATTTCAATGCCTTAAATCCATCCGATGATCCCTTGACTTCATGTTCACTATAAAGCATTGATATAACTTGATTTCTTGGCTCTATCTTTTTTGTTACATAGAAATTTTTATGTTCCACAAAATTTGGCACTAAATACGCTTTTTCACCAAATCCAGTTGCTATATCTTTCAGCCAGGTCGCAATTACAATCTTTTTCAAAGGTAGTTTCCAGGTTTTGTCTACCCGCTTTTTCCCACCCCAAATTTCATAGTGTTGAATAAAGTAGTATTTAATTCCACATTTCTCTGGAAGCTTGTCCACAAATTCTGCAGTCTCCCATGCAGTCGCAATAACGCGATCTGCTTTGGGAATATCGTTAACTCTAATTTTTCCCTTGTTGATAACTTGAACTCGTCCGTCCAATTTAAACCAAGGTTTTATAATATTTAGACGCAACAAATTTTGCTTCAACTTGTATTTTGAAAAATCAATCAATTTTGGCGATGGTTGAGTTGGCAAAAACATTGCGTGTATTATTTGAACATCTTGCCCGTGGGCAACCAAATAATTTGCATACTCATAGACAATTTTAAATCCTCCAACTGGAAATCTTGAAAATCCTGGTAAAATAAAAGTGATTTTCATGTTTAATCCTCAACCTCGTATTTCTCCAAAATTTTATGATTAATCAATAAATCATAATTTGTGTTTTCCCATTTTTTTACATTAACATTAATTTTATAAGATAATTTAAAAAAAATCGTATTGCTCTCTAATATAGATTTAGTTTTCTTATCGGGAAACTTTGCAAATAGACAATTAACTAATTCTTCCTTGTTAGTATTGCTAATAGGAATATTATCAATGTCTTTTTTTATCTTAGATGACTTCTCCATGGCAAGCTCAATCGTATAATCAACCAACAAATAATCAATCAAACTCTTTTCACGACAATTATATTCGATTAAAACAGTTTTCATATAATTAAATAAGGGGTGATTAGCCACACCACCAAGCACATAAGTGGTCCATCTTAGATGTGCAACACTAATATAAAATAGAGCATCTTCTTTATTTGGATTGTTTTTAATTGTAAAGATATTTTTCCTAAAAATATCTTCTGGGATATCTTTCTTCACGAAAACTGTTGCATCTAACCATAACCCACCATAAGTAGATAACAAGGTAGCTCGGATTATATCACTGTACTGGGCAATCGAAATAGATCCCTCTTTAACCTTATTCTTCAAAAGTTCCGGAAAATGTGTATAAGTTTCAATATTATCTTTTGTTATCAGTATTACTTTATGCCCATTCGAATGCTTTTTTACACTTGAATAAGTTGCACGAACTAAATCTGGCATCTGCTTTTCACCTTGGTACCAAAATACCCAAATATTTGGAGATGACGTTTGAATACTAATTGAATCATCTACTTGAACTTCTCCATAATTTCTTTTTAGAAATTCGAGAACAATTTCATCTTTTCTTAAATATGCTTTAGGAGGCATTGTATACCAAGTATATCTTGACAATGTTTCCTTAAAATGAAGTATTGCTAACTCCAACGAAAAGTTTTTCGCATCATTATAAAACTTTTTTACAATTTTAAAAATCTTTTTCAATTTAAAATCCTCACACATTTGATAAACACAATATTTGAACTTTTCTACCGCAGATACCCAAATAAAAATCTTTTTTCCCGATTAAAGAGTAAATGAACCTATAAATCTAAAAAAGATTTGTCGACCGGACAAATCTTTTCTCAGTTTACTTAAAAAGTAATTAGTTCAGCAGGTATACAAATCAAACTAACTATAGCCAATATCACAAACAACTGTAACTAATGCAATATCTATTATTTAATCTTTAGTAAGCCTCATTTGGTTTAATCATAATCCAAACGGTTCTAATTAGAATCCCTAAATCAAATAAAAAATTCGATTTCTGAATATATTCAATATCTAATTCAACCATCTCGTGAAACCCAACACTATTTCGTTCAGTAACTTGCCATAATCCAGTACATCCTGGAACTACCATCAATCTTTGCATATCATAATCACTATACTCTTTAACTTCTCTAGCCAGAGGCGGACGTGGTCCAACTAACGCCATATCTCCCTTAACTACATTTACAAGTTGAGGTAATTCATCAATGCTATATTTACGAATAACTTTACCAACTTTTGTGACTCTTGGATCATTCTTCATCTTGAACATGGCACCATCAACTTCATTTAAATCGGCTATTTTAGCTACCTTTTTATCTGCATTCATAACCATAGATCTAAACTTATACATCTTAAATGGTTTCCCATTTTTTCCAATTCGTTGCTGTACATAAATAACTTTACCGCCATCTTCATTTTTTATTAAAATGGCAACAACAATAAATAGCGGGCTAAGAAGAATTATCCCCAACATACTTATCAACCTATCAAAAATATTTTTAACAACCCGATATAATATTCTTGAATCTATTTTATCTTGATTCAGAGTCACGTTGCTATCCCTACTTTGTGTAGATTCATATTTAATCTCACACTGTTGTCTATTCTGGCGATTTTGACTACCAACTTCCATTTCAATGAATCTTCCCTTCAGATTATCCATAATTTTCCCTAGAGCAATAAATCAGGCTTCATTACTAGCATCAAGTTATTTATATGCTCTCTACCTACCGGTATACTCCTTAGGCTTATTTCGATATGAACCATAGCACACTGTAATATAAAACTCTTCTCACCATGACAGTACAGAGGGATACCCCCGTTCCACAACTATTATTTATCACAGTCGCAAAAGCCTCGCCCTGGATAAAACGTACCTACCTCACTTAACAAATAGTTACAATCTGTTCAGTACTTGATATATAAATACCATATTTGCTTCACTTATGCAATTGAAAGTTAATATTCAAACAAATACCAACGCCCTTTAATAGCCAACCGAATTTAACCCTAGGCTGGTACGTAATTCATTGGAAATTCTAACTTTTTCTTTACTTGGCACAACTTCATAAGACTGTCCACCTTGCATCTCAGTTTTCCCTTGTGCATGATCTGAATTTGCATTCTTGCCAGCGGACCGATAATTTAATGCTAAGCCAAGCATATCACTACGCGTTAAATCCGTCTGCATCTCATCAGAAATAGAAACTAAAAAGCCATCATTTAAAACTGTTTTGTATGATATTGACTTTTTAAGTAAAGCAGAAAGTACTAAACGTTGACGTTCTTGGCGACCATAGTCACCTCTCGGGTCATCGTACCGCATTCTTGAGAATTTCAGAGCTTCACTACCGTTTAAATGGTATTTCTGACCCTTTTTAAACGTGGATCCTGAATAGTGAAACGATAGTGGAGAGATAACATCAACACCACCAACTTTATTGATAGCTTTTTTGAGACCACCCATATTAACCATAAGATAATAGTCAATTGGTACATTCAAATACTTCTGAACCGTTGAAATAGTCTCTTTTATGCCCCCATAAGTATATGCTGCATTAATCTTCGCTGGCGAGTACTTTGCATAACCTGGCAAATTCACCTTCATATCTCGTGGTAGACTAACCATAGTAGATTGGTTCGTCTTTGGATTTATAGTCATCACGATAATCGTATCAGTACGACCTTTATATGAACGTCCCGCAGCTCCTGTATCTGCACCAAGTAAAAGAATAGAAACAGGCTTTTTCTTTGATATTACTTGAGATGCATTACGTAATTTTGGAGCTCCGGATGGTTGATAAACCACTTTAGAAGTTTCTGAAAGTTTATGCCAAGCATATCCAACATACGCGCCTGCACCAACAACTATAATTGCAACTATTACAAGAATAAAATTGCGAACTCGATGATGACGAGGCCGCTGCTGTCTCTGATTATTTACTTGCTGTAAATCTTTATTGTCCTCACTCATTTTAACTTTTCTCCTAGTCTCAGTCTCATCTATAAAAGACGCTTCTTTAATAATAAGTATTCCTAAAGCCTACCTTGTTACATTTTCCACTTTATCACAACTGCGTCAAGTTTTTAAAAATAAATCAGTTATTAATTTAATACATTCTCTGTCTTAAATTGTTATGCTAATTATCGACAGCTTATATTCATATGATTTAAACTATAATTTCAATTTACTATTTGTTGACTTGCGTAAACACTTGCTCCAATCATACCAGCCCAAGGGCCAAGCTGAGCCGGCACAATATCGCAGACCTTTCGGGCAACCTTTAAGGCATGACCAACGATCACTGCTTTAGTTGGCCCTAACAGGCGTTCACCGGCTTCAGCCACGCCACCGCCGATGATGATCCGTTCGGGGTTAAACAGATTGATGGCTGAAGACAAGCCGTAGCCTAAGATCTCACCGGTCTCTTGCATAACCTTCTGAGCTAATTGGTCCTGCCGATCATAAGCATCCGAAACCATCTTCGCGGTGAGCTTGGTTTCATCGCCGTCAGTCCAATCCGTCATGATGCTAGTCTCACCAGCGGCTAAGTGCTCTTGCACGGTTTTAACCATTCCCCTGGCGGACACGTAGCGACCCAGGCAGCCAGAACTACCACAGGCGCATGGCCGTCCATGGCGGTACATATTCAAATGACCCAGCTCAACGGCACTGTTCGATTTACCGTACATCATCTGACCGTTAGAGATCATTGCGGCCCCCAGACCCGTACCTAACGTCACCATGAGGACGTCTTGTTTCCCCTTACCGGCGCCCATTTGCCACTCGCCGTAGAGATTGACCCGGACATCGTTATCCATATAAGTTGGAATATGAAACTCGGTTTCAAGCTGCTCAACCACTGGGACGTTTTCCCAGCTGGCAAAGTTGGGCGAAAAGATCGATAGTCCCTTCTTAATGTCCATCTGCCCTGGCACCCCGATGCCAATTGCTTTGATTTGCTCCGTAGGTATCTGTGCTTGAGCCAGTAGTCTTCTCACGCCAGTGATAAGGTTAGCCATTACCGTCTGACTATTTGTTTCCGATTCCGTTAACACTTTCATTTTTGTTTGAACAGATAACTTCTCATTTAGGAGTCCAATTTTGATATTGGTACCCCCTAGATCAATTCCAATGTACATTATTATTTCCACCTTCTTGTGAACGGCTTACAAAAAATAGAATTCTTCCAAGTAATGTTAACCCCGACAATAAAACAACTGCAAATTTTTACTATTAATAGTCATACATAGTACAATATATTTTAAAATAAAACATCAAAAAATGCTAAGTAACCACTGGAAAAGCATAATTAATTTAGACAAGTCCTTTGCTCCCTGTTTAATTCCAGAATCAATGCAAACACAGAGAACAAATTATTAGCAACTACTATAACTGCTTTAAAATAGATGGTATCCCAGCCAAGAGTATTAATAATTCGCACATCATATGAGCTACAGTAATCAAGCCAATTTTCCCCTGTTTGAACTCTTATTCTTTACAAAATATAGATAGTGATAAAATGCCAATTCTTATATCCTAATAGTAAATATTTTTATAGAAGGATCCCTATTCGTTATGTGTTTACGAATAATCCATTAATCTATTAGGAAGTCTAACAATTGGTACTGTCAGAAGAATTAAGCCCATTCATTTTAAAAATCTAAAAAGTGCTTTAACTAGTACTAGTTAATTCTCAAGAAAAAATTTAGTTATTAAGCTTAATCTTATGATATGTTTAAAAATGAAAAATTTATTTACGATAGTGGCCGAAATTGCTCTTTCAATATAGTATAATTATAACAATGGTTTTTAATTTATTGACAACGGGCTCTTAATAAGTGGTATTATCTTTGATTGAACACTATTTTAAACGCCTGTACCAAATTAATATAGGACATCAATACTAAACTTAAAAGATAATTTGGAGAGAAAAATATGATAAAACAAAGATTTTGTATCAAATGTGGAAAAATAATACCAACTGATTCTGTATTCTGCCCTTATTGTGGCACGAAGCAGCCAGAAGTTTCATCTAATCAGAAAATAATTAAGCCTACTGCTACAAACAAAAGAGCTGAGAAGCGCAATTCAAATGCACAATCAAATAAATTAAAAACTCCTCTTCATAAAAGAATTATATTTACTATTCTCCTATTTATAGTCGCTCTTGCTACTATCGGCGGTGGAGGTTATGTACTTCATCAACGTCAAGAAGCAGCGGATCAACAAGCTTTGCAAGCTAAAAACGACGATTTTAACATCTATGATTCAAAATTTAAAAATACAGCAAAAAGTTTAACGAAAGAATTAGTAATACTTGATAGCCAAACTAAAAGGGTTTGGTACGATGCTATTTATGCAGCTCCTGTGATAATCAATGGAAAATCATATGCTACCTATAGACAGGCCATTAATGCTCATTTTGACCAATGGAGAGCTAATGGGAAAATGAATAAAATTAACGCAAATAAAACTTCTTTGAAGAATAACTTCAAGCAGTTAAGTTCAAATGTAACATCGTCAAACCAAAAGCAATACACCAATGACACAAAGTTAAATGATGACCTTCAAAATTATTGGAAAATCGTAACCAGCCCCTCTGGTACGTACAAACATTATTCTGCAGAATCTAAGAAGGCTAAAAATAAGCTTAACTCCGATTTAACAAAGTAGTTCTCATTTCTTTGTTAAATCTAATATAATGCTTCTTCAACCAAATGATTAACGATCCTGTCTAATTTCTGGATACTAAGCTTCGCTTGTTTTTAAGAATAAGTTTACGCTAATTTTAAATAGCAATGACATTGATAATATCAAAATAATAGTAGAAAAGTAAAAAATTTAGGGTCATCGTCAAATCGTATTGAGGGTGCATCATAAGCGCAGTCACATTTTTGTGGCTGTGCTTTTTACTATTTCTGAATTAGTGAAATGCGGTTAAAGAAATTATTGAGATTACGAAAGCCATAATAGTTACGTTTTAATGTCTTAATTTTGCGATTAATACCTTCTAAGGGGCCATTGGAATTACGATAACAGCAGGCATTCAAGATAGCTTGGCGTTTTTTTTGAAGGTGTTCATGACCGTATCCATACTGGTTCGATTACGTTGATAATGGTCAATAAAGGTAGCTAACTGGCCTACGTTGCGCTGTTTAATCGCAGTTAAAATCGTTTGATAAGTCGCATAAACAGCAGCGAAGCGTGGAAAAGTTGATAAGATTGAATCGATAGCACTCTAGTTCGTCAAATATTCATTGATGCCACGTAAATAGACGGACTTAACATCATTGATCTGGTCTGATTCTGATGAAATAAACGCCAATAGAATTTCAATATTCGATGAAGACGCAAATGATTATCAAAGATGGTCTGAAAAGCTTGAATTCAGACCTGCTTAAGGGCTCGTCCCGCGAGTTGAATGATATGAAATCGATCAATAACAATCTCATCATTGGGAGAGATTCGCTTAATAAAATGATCATACTGAGCATTCAAATCAACAATACCCGTTGAACATATTGACGCCCAGTTAATTGATAAAGTAGTCCATGTTTTAATTGTTAACCTACACGGTAACTTGTCACCAAGTGATGGACAAGTGCAGCCACCAAATAAACGACATGCGATAGTTCACTGAACGAAACTAGTCAAAGTAAAGCTAAGTTGTTAACTCTTTCAGACGATAAGGACGCTAGACATGTTCATTAATAATACGAATCATATTGTCATTTAGCTACTTCAGTATCCGTTAATGAGTTTTCAGCTAGTCCCGTTACTGCTTGGTGAACTGCATAAATTAGTGTGGGTTTAAAAAGCAAGTTGGAACTTTGGCACTACAAGTAATGTCAAAGTTTTCATAGAGCTAACACTGTTTATGAAGCTTTAAACTGTATTTATCGTCATTAAACAGATGTCAATAGGGCCAATTTAAGGGATATAACTGCATTCAATAACTTCCGTAATGTGGGCATGTTGTTTAGTCACCGACTTTTTTCTCGAACATTAGGGCTTGTTTTTTTGAAGAGGTACTACATTGGTTATTCACCATTAACAGAATTTGTAGACCCAAAAATAAAAACCATTTTGCGCACTAGTGACTAGCTAAAAAAGGCTTCGCTGTGGACAACACCACAACAAAGCCAATTTATAATAAAAATTATATATCCAGATTTAAACTAATCAAACACTAGCCCATCTTAACAATAGACGTAATTAATTGGCAAAGTTTCCGAAACAATTCCATCCAATTATTTTTTATTAACGTGAGTTTCTTTACGCAGCTTGTCAGCTGTATCCAGAATGTACTGTCGTAACTCGTCCTTGATTTCAGGATGAGTCAAACCATATTCCACGTTGGTCTTCACGTAACCGAACTTATTACCAACATCAAACCGTTGGCCCTTAAATTCGTGGGCAAAAACCCGCTGCGTCTGGTTCAACTTATCAATGGCATCCGTTAACTGCACTTCGCCACCCTTGCCAGGCTTCTGCTTGTCCAAGACATCGAAAATTTCGGGTGTCAGCAGATAGCGGCCAATAATGGCGAGGTCACTTGGCGCATCATCAATAGCTGGCTTTTCAACAAAGCGATTGACGTTAAACAATTCCGAATCGACTTGGTCTTGCGGATCGATTACACCGTAAGCTGATACCTCATCGTGTGGAACCTTTTTGACAGCTAGGATTGAGGCATGGGTCTTCTCGTATTCGTCGATTAACTGCTTGGTCAATGGCACCTTGTCGTTCATCAAATCGTCACCCAGCATGACCACGAAGGGTTCCCCTGCGATAAATGACTTGGCGTAACGAATCGCATCACCTAAGCCATTCGGGTATGGCTGACGAATGTAATAAAGGTTCATTCCGGCTGCTGCCGTCGTTTCTTGAACCAGGTCAAGTAACTTGGTTTTACCTTTTTTCTTTAAGTTCTGTTCGAGCTCTGGAGCGGAATCAAAATGGTCTTCGATGGACCGCTTCCCCTTGCCTTCGATGATCAAGATATCTTCAATCCCACTTGCTTTAGCTTCTTCAACAATGAACTGAATCGTTGGTTTATCAACGATTGGCAACATTTCCTTTGCAAGCGCTTTAGTTGCTGGCAGGAAACGAGTCCCCAGGCCAGCCGCTGGAATCACGGCTTTACGTACTTTCATAGTATAAATCTCCTCTATTTCAACAGTATGATACTTATTTCGGTTATGTTTCATTTTACACTATGTAAGCCAAAATAGCGCTAAAATTTAGCAAATTCTCAGTATTATTCTATCAGATTGAGTGTGACTCAATACTCAATTAGTGATAGACTTCATCTAATTGCCGAAAGATCTCCCGCACCCACTGACTGTCACCGCCATTTTGATACTGCCGTTCCAACGTTGCGTAACGCAGTTTCGGAAATTCGTACCAGTCGTGGGCCTTTAGTTCCTGCAGCATTTCCGCCGAGCCCTTTGCCACCCCTTTGATAATCCGGTTGACGTGGTCTGGGCGCATGTAGCCCTGCCGCTTGGTGAAATTAAAAAAGGCGGTCAAGGTCGGCTTGATCAGATAGTAATCCTGTTTTTTGAACAGCATCCCCGGAAAAAGGTTCTGCAAGAGGCCGGCGACGTCGTTCATGCCGGTATTTTTGATTGTTTTACGCTGGCGGTTGTAAAGCGCATCCGCAAACAGCATGACGTACAGCTGCAGCTCACTGGCATCCGCCTGCTGCAGCAACGGTTCGCACTCCGGCGAGGCCACGAATGTTTCAAACCACTGGCTGACGTATTCACGCACGGAATTGCTGGTTGCCTGCTGCCACTCGGGTAACGAGTCCTCAGCACCGTATGGCAGCAAATACGCCGTCTTCACCGGCAGCATCAGCGTGGTCAGCTGATCATAGTCCATGTCGATCCGCTTGGACTTGGCTTCGTACACCAGGAAGGTCGTGATCGAATCATAGATTTGGGATGTTTGCAGCACGTCCATTTCTTCTTGATAGGCACTGCTCAAAAAGCGGTACAGTCCGCGGTGGACACTGCCTTCATTCCACTGGGCGAAAGGGATGCGGATTTGTTGGGCCATTAGCTTAAAGAACCCGCGAACCGCGATCTTGGAAATTTCCAAGTCAAAAAAGTCGGCCAGTTGATGCTTCTTCAAAAAGCCGACGCAGCTGCGCCATTCCCGTTTAAAATCATTTTCATACTTTACCATCTGCTCGCTCATCCGTTTCTCCATTCTATACTGTACATTTGTCCGATTTATTATAACAAATTCTTCCTGCCTTTATTCACCGCTAGCCCGCATTAGACGCAATTGTCATCAAAGCTTAATCCTGCGTCATGTCACCCTATCTGCCTTATAATGGAGGTAAAACATAGGGGATGAGTAAAATGCGTCGTAAGTTATTCGGGGACACCTTTTCAGCCACGGTGCAATACATGATGGCGACTCTCTTCGGGCCGATTCAAACCCGGTCGCATAGTTTAAAGCACAGTGTGACCATCGACGGTAAGCAGTACGCTTCTAAATACACCATCGACCAGATCCGCCAGCGCTACAACCTGCTTGAGGAAACCAAACGCATCAATCGTCAGCTGGTGTACGTAAACCGGGTCTGGCTATATGCCACTACCGCCCGCAGCGGGGTCTGGAACTACAAGAATCCTACTAGAAGCAGCCAGGTCACCCACAACGGCCGTTTCATCGTCTTTCGCACTTGGATGGGTGGCAGCACTAGTCGGCTGACCTACGTCAGTCTGGATACCGGGAAGAAGTATACGGCAAAGGTCGTTAACCTCAAATAAAAATGCTTACCAGTTCACTTTGACTGGTAAGCATTTTTGAGTTAATCACACTGTTCGCCGTTTGGCAGGCAGTCGCAAGCGACTTCTTCCGGTGCAGTTTTGGCCTTTTCATTTAAAGCGGCCTGCAGGTTTTGAATGTCCGTTTGCGTCAGGGTCACGTGTTCCACCAGATTCAGCAGCGTGGCACCTTTTTTCATGGCGCAGAGGTGGTCAAAGAGCTGTTCGGCTGAGCCGTTCATGGCTTCGGATTCACTGATGGTTGCAGTATAAAGGAAGCGCCGGTCCCGTTTTTCGGTCTTCAGCAGGCCCTTTTTCACTAACCGCCGCAGCAGCGTTTTGATGGTGGAGTCCGACCACGACCGCTTTTCCTGCAGCAGGTCGATCAGTTCCCGGGAATACAGCTGGCCCTTGGTCCAGACGATCCGCATGAGTTCCCACTCTGCTGGCGTGATCTCTTGAATTGAATCTTGTACCGATTCGCTCATTGGTATCCCTCCGTTTACAGTTGTACACGTTAAATTGAGTTTAGCATGTCCCCCAGTTAAGTCAATCAATTTATCTTATCATTCAACCCCATTATACAAGCATGCGGGACCCCGGTCTATACCTGAAGTCGCTTCAATTGTCATTGTCAATTAACCCCGTATAATAAGCATCAAAGTTGCCACGAGGCGACTGACTAAGGAGGATCAATCATGGTTAAAGTAGGGATTAATGGTTTTGGCCGGATCGGCCGTTTAGTATTACGCCGGGTGCTGGAGTTAAACGACCCGGATATTGAAGTCACTGCGATCAACGATTTGACGACGCCGTCCATGCTGGCATACCTGTTTAAGTATGATACCACCCACGGCACGGTGCCCTACGACGTCTCAGCCACCGATGACGCCCTGGTGATCGACGGCCGCACCTTCCGGGTATACGCGGAACGTGACGCCAAAAACATCCCCTGGGTGGCCGATAACGGCGTGGAACTGGTACTGGAATGCACCGGCTTTTACACGTCTCAGGAAAAGTCCCAGGCACACTTGGACGCCGGCGTGAAAAAGGTGCTGATCTCCGCTCCGGCTGGCCCGATCAAGACCATCGTCTACCACGTTAACGAAGACACCCTTAACGCGGACGATACCATCATCTCGGCCGGCTCCTGCACCACCAACGCGTTAGCACCCATGGCCTACGCGCTGAATAAGGAGTTCGGCCTGGAAGTCGGCACCATGACCGTCATCCACGCCTTCACCAGCTCACAAATGATCTTAGACGGACCTAAGGGCAGCAAGCTGCGTCCCAACCGGACCGCCTCCGCTAACACGATTCCGCACTCCACCGGCGCCGCGAAGGCTATCGGCCTGGTGATCCCCGAAATTGACGGTCATCTGCAGGGCCATGCCCAACGAGTAGCGGTCATCGACGGCTCCGTTTGCGAACTGGTTTCCGTTTTAGGCACCGAAAACGTCACCGCGGATCAAGTCAATAACGCCATCAAACCATATACCGAGGGTAATCCGTCCTTCGGCTGGAACGAAGACAGCATCGTCTCGTCTGACATTATCGGCGATACCCACGGCGGCGTCTTTGACCCCACCTTGACGGAAGTCACCACCAACGGCAACTACCAAGTGGTGAAGACGGCAACCTGGTTCGACAACGAATACGGCTTCGTTTCCAACATGGTCCGGACGGCGAAGGCGTTTGCTGAAGCTTAAAGGTTTAAATTAAAATAGGAACTCACTGGCACGGCTGCTTCGGTAGCCGTGTTTTCATTTGACCCCGTGGACGCTGGGCGTGTCGAAATTAGCTTCTGCTTTAGTGTTGGTCGTTTGAGTCACCAGGGCGTCCGGACTGCCGTAGTAACCAATGTACTTGGTGCCACTGACTGTTACCGGCTTAGCCATCAGGTTGCCCTCGCTTAGCTTCACGTTGCTGTGCTGCTTCACCTGCTTAACGGTACCGTTAGTGGCCGTGCCGTACTGCCACTTCTGCGCGGTCAGCTGAATAACTTCACTAGTGACTTGCTTACCGCTCTTATTCTTGCCGACTTTGGCGCTGACCGGGTAAGCTTGGGTGGCCGTGAAGTGCAGGTTCGCGGTGGATTTATTGAACTGATTATCCAGTTTTTGATCATGTCTAGCTTCCGAGTTAGCTTGCGCGATCCCCTTTTTATAGGTGTACTGCTTCGAGTTCTTTTGGTTAATTTTATCGGTTTTAAGATCACCGCGGTAGTTAGCCCTCTGACTAGTGAGTTCCCGGTTAAAGGCCCGTTCTTCGTTGTTTTCGGCCAGGGCGATCACTTGACCCGTGCTCTTATGGTTCAACTGGCTCAGCGAGATCCCCTTGACCTGATAATCGGTGACCTTGCCTTTTTGCTGGATCAGAATGTCGTTAACCTGACTATCAGCCTTTGGCGTGACTGTATTCAGCCGGTACCAGACCTGGCGCTTTGGGTTCTGAGCCACCGTGGCGAAGGCCACCTTGCTGGCTTTTGCGGCATCCGTGTCGCGGCCGCAACCGGCTAGACTGAGCAGCGTCACCCCGACCAGGCTGACAGCTGCTAATTTAAAAAGACGTACTTTCATCATTGATTCCCCCATATATAACCGTTTAACTTTACTTTAACGTTGCCCATTTCGGAATGCAATCCCCCGTGTTCTTGGTAACGGCAGTTTAAGACGGGCTAATTTACCAATATAACGGTTTCATCCAGATTGCTTCTTTCAATCGTCAAGCATTTCGTATAAGATAAATAAGTGGTTATGCTACTACTGAGAATGACTTATAGATACTTCATGCACCAAACACTATTGTATTGAAAGAAGGCTCTTCTGTGTCAAAACGGAACATCTTTATCGTCACCTGTGCGTTACTCCTGTCAAATACCATGAGTGGTCTCGATAACACCATTATCAACACTGCGTTACCCGCCATTATTTCCGACCTTCATGGGATCGAGCTGATGGGCTGGATCGTTGCCGTCTTCCTCTTGGGAACGGCGGTCAGCACGCCGCTTTGGAGTAAATTAGGCGAGCACATCGGCAACAAACAGGCTTATCAATTAGCCGCCATGTTTTTCGTGGTCGGTTCACTGCTTCAAGGACTTTCACCCAATATCGTTTTTCTGATCGTTTCGCGAACGATTGCCGGTATTGGTAACGGCGGGGTGGTTTCTCTGCCCTACATTATTTACGCCCACCTGTATGAGAACCCCCGGAAGCGAATGAAAGTCTTGGGATTCGTATCTGCCAGCTACTCCATGGCAACGATTGTCGGCCCCTTGGTCGGTGGCTACATCGTCGACGCCTTCAGCTGGCACTGGGTCTTCTTCTTAAACGTCCCAGTGGGCTTGATCTCCGCGATTCTAGTCCAGATCTACTACAAGTCCGACCCCAAGTACCGGGTGGACAGTGCCGTGGATTACGTGGGGGCCTGCCTGATGAGTGTGGGCTTGATCGCCCTATTAGCCGGTATTGAAATGATTGGCAGCGTTAATTCAATGATCGTCATCGCTGTGATTGGCTTTGCTGCCATCTGCTTAGGTGTCCTTTTCCACATTGAAGACCACGTAGAAGACCCGATCATTCCCCGGCGGTTATTCAAAAACCGGCCGCTGATGATCGACTTCGCGTTATTCATGATTATTTGGGCGGCTTTTCTGGGCTTCCTCATTTACAGCCCCATGTGGGCCCAAGCGCTGTTAGGGACGAGCGCCCTGATCGGTGGTGCTACGCAGATTCCCAGTTCCTTTACCGACATGGTCGGTTCGACTTCGGTTTCGCCTCTGCGTCAGTTCCTCAGACCGCAAAAAGTCGTCGCTTTGGGAATCTTAACGTTGATCATTGCCTTCCTATTAATGTGCGTAGCAGGCGTCAAAGCGCCTTACTGGCTGCTACTGATTGCCGGTGCCTTTGAAGGCTTCGGTAACGGTGCCTGCTTCAACGAACTGCAGGTCAAGGTCCAAGAAGACGCTGAGGCCCAAGACGTCCCCGTTGCCACTTCCTTTAGTTTCCTGGCCCGGATGCTCAGTCAAACCTTTATGGCATCGATCTTCGGCTTAATCATGAACAGTTCTCTCCGTCGTGGGGTGGCTGCTTCCGGCGGCCGCATCACCATGAAAATGATGAACAAGCTCAGCGACGCCCATAGCGTGGGTTCACTGCCCGCGCAGCTGATTCCGCAGATGCGGGTGATCCTGCATAACGGCCTGCACAACATTATGGTGGTGTCGTTAGTACTCATGCTGGTGGCTGGTGGGATCAATCTTTGGGCCCAGCAGTTAGAGAAAGTTAAGTACGCTAAGTTAGCTAAGAGTGGGTCTTAGGCAGCATGGCTGAAACGTGTTTCAGAAGGCATGCCCCTGCCATGTAAGATACAAAAACAGCAACCCGGTCAAAACCAACCGGATTGCTGTTTTTGTATCTTACACTCTGGGGCATAGACGCCTTCTTACACACTCTACCGACTTCTCTCAATCAACTCCCTCATCACCGTCTCCAAGGCCTTAGCAAACGGTGCCTCCGGACTCACGTGGCTGCGCTGAAAACGCTCCTGCCACCACTGATTGCGGATATCGACGATTTTGGGGACCACCTCTTTGCCCGCTGCCGTAATCCTGATCACGTTAGTGGTACGGTTATCCGTCGACTGGGTCTGCGACACGTAGCCCAGTTCGGACAGCCGCTTGATTTCTCGGGTAATCTGACCCTTATTGATCACCAAACGTTTAGCTAATTCGTTTTGGCTGTGTTCCCCCTGCTGTTCCAGCAAAAGTAATATGTAGGCGTTTGTCACGTTGAGGTTCAGTTTCTTATAGATCGGTTGCGTATCCCGTTGAAAAGCCCGGTGAATGATGGAAAAACTCTGAGCTAGATCTCCCGGAAAAGTTTGTAAAGTCAAAATCATCCCTCCTGATATGTCGTCGTTGTTTTTATTATACCGTTAGATAACACTGATTGAAAATTAAGTTTAAATGCAAATCAATTTCGTTGTACAACTAGGTAAAGGCGTTATACTCGAAGTGAAAACTTTGGGGGTAATCAAGATGAAAACACAAGAACGCTACTACCGTAACGTCATTTCCGCCGCTAAACAAATCACACGAATGGCAGTGGACGACGAAGCGGATGCTTATCAGCTCTATCAGGATTTAAAGGATGTGCGTGACTTATGCGACAAGCGCATGACCGAAATCAAGCAGAACGCCAAATAACTGCTGCACCCGTTTCGAACCCTTTCCAGGGATGAAAAGCGGGTGTTTTTCAGCTAAAAAAGTGCACAAAAAAACACCTTTTCCTCCACATGGAAAAGGTGTTTCAAACGCAATATAGCGAGTATATTAACGCTTTGAGAATTGAGCAGCCTTACGGGCCTTCTTGAGACCTGGCTTCTTACGTTCTTTCATACGTGCATCACGAGTTAACAGGCCGGCACGCTTGAGGGGACCACGAAAATCTGGGTCGACTTCGAGCAATGCACGGGCGATACCGTGACGAACAGCGCCAGCTTGACCTGAGAAGCCACCGCCATTAACGTTTGCTAAAACATCGTAGTTGCCTAGAGTTTCAGTAACGTTGAATGGTTGAACAACCACTTCACGTAAGTTAGCGAATGGAATGTATTCTTCAATTGCTTTATCGTTCATAACGATCTTACCAGTACCTGGTACTAAACGTACACGAGCGACTGAATCTTTACGACGGCCAGTGCCGCGATATTGTACTTGAGCCAATTTGATTTCCTCCTTAAATTAGGTTAGTGATGTCTAAAACTTCAGGCTTTTGAGCAGCATTGTCATGTTGGTCGCCAGCATAAACGTGAAGCTTCAAGCCGATCTTGTGACCTAATGAAGTATGAGGAAGCATACCCTGTACAGAAGTTTCAATCAGCTTTTCTGGGTCATTTGCACGAAAATCACCAGCAGTGCGTTGCTTTAAACCGCCTGGGTGGTTCGTATGGTGGTAATAGATCTTCCGTGTAGCCTTCTTACCCGTTAAAGCAACCTTAGAAGCATTGATCACGATAACGTGATCACCAGTATCTACATTTGGGGTGAACGTTGGCTTATTCTTTCCACGTAAGATGTTTGCGACAGCTGAAGCAAGACGTCCCAAAGGAACATCAGTTGCATCAACCACGTACCACTTGCGATCCACGTCACCTGGTTTAGCCATATATGTTGTACGCACGATTAATTTCCTCCAATTTCAGTGTTTGTTTGACATCCGTTAACAAGTTTCCGGGGCTTATCGTGGGGCAAACAATACCAATTAACATAGTACAAATTTCTGCCCCTTAAGTCAAGTGTTTTCCGGATTTGTTTTCGACATCATTCCTGAGCCCGTTAATTGGGCAGATACACTTCCTAACGTTGATGCTTAGGCAGCTTAGTGGGGTGATCCGGATCATCGCCTTCGTAATAGACGTGTTTCAGATACAGGCCGCTAGCGGGGACCGTTCGCCGGGCAGCCCTGCGATCAGCGATCCGGTAGAGATTTTGAATGTCATCCACCGGTCGGTAGCCCGAGCCAATCTCCACCAGCACGCCCACCATGATACGCACTTGGTTATACAGAAAGCCGTTGCCGTAAAATTCAAACACCAGCTCGTTGTTTGCCTGGTCCAACCGGCAGCCAGCCTCGTAGATGGTGCGAAAGTATGTCCGCGCTGACGACCCGGAAGCCACGAAGCTGGTGAAGTCGTGCTCACCGATGAGGTCTTTGGCGGCTTGATTGATCTGGTCCACGTCCACTGGAAACTTCCAGTGACCGGTGTAATTGCGCTTGAAGGGATTGCGGAACTCCCCCAGATCCATGCGGTACACGTACCGCTTGCCAGAAACGTCGTAGCGGGCGTGAAAGTCGTCACTGACGATGTCTACGTGCAGGACTTCCATATCGACAGGCAGCATGGAGTTCAAGCCCTTACGCATGTTTTCGGCCGTTAAATGATACGGCATATCAAAGTGGACCACTTGGCCTAAGGCGTGAACGCCGGCATCCGTTCGGCCGGAGCCGTAAACCACGATGCCCGGCGTGGGGTTCTTGGCCATTTTGTTGACCACCCGCGTCAGCTCGCTTTCAATCGTCCGCTTATTGGGCTGGCGCTGAAAGCCGGCAAAGTTGGTGCCGTCGTAGGCTAATGTAATTTTATATCTCAACAGAATTGTTCCTTTCAACTAAAGTAGCGTAAGCCAATGACCGCGCTTAAACTGATCACGTAGATCACAAGTGAGGCCGTATCCACGCGGTGCCATTTCAATTGGCGATACTTGGTCCGGTTTTCACCGTCCTGATAACCCCTGGCTTCCATGGCCGTGGAGATCTCGATGGCCCGGTTAAAGGCGTTGACGAACAGCGGGATCAAAATCGGCACAATGGTCCGCACCCGCTGCCGTAAGCCGCCCTCACCGAAGTCGACGCCGCGGGAACGCTGCGCATTCATGATCTTTTCGGCTTCATCCATTAAGGTTGGCACGAACCGCAAAGCTAACGACAGCATCAACGCCAGCGTGGCCACCGGAAAATGCAGTTTCTTCAGCGGACTCAGCAAGGATTCGATCCCATCCGCGATTTCCAGCGGTTCGGTGGTAAAGGTCAAAATGGTAGAAACCAAGATGATCAACACAAAGCGCATTAAAATTAACCCCGCGCTGTTCAGGCCATCCTGGCTGACCACTAACCAGCCCCACTGCCAATAAACGTGACCGCCGACCCCAAAGAAGACCTGGATCAAGACGGTAAAAATCATTAGCCAAAATAATGGCAGTAAGCCACGAATATAAACGCCCAGCGGAATCGCCGAAGCGACCACCGAGGCTAATAACAGCAACGTCATGATCAGGTAAGTCCAAAAGTCATTGGCAAAGAAGACCACGGCAATGTACAGGAAGCTTAACACTAGCTTAGCCCGCGGATCCATCCGGTGAACCCAGGAATGTCCGGGAATGAAGCGACCAAACATGACTTTATTCATGGGTGATTGCCCCCTTCGGTAACTGCGGTACGATTTGATCAGCCAGCTCAGCAATTTTCAGCGGCATCTGGTCAAAATGAAACCCGCCCTGCTGCAGCTCGTAAGCTAACTTGGTGGCTGACGGCAGCCCTAATTCATGGTCTTCCAGCCATGCCGGATCACTAAAAATAGCCCGCGGTGAGCCCTGCTTAAGCAGTTTTCCATGACCCATCACGATCACGTGATCCGCGTAGTTAGCCACGTCGTCCATTTGGTGGGTGATCAGCACAATGGTCAGCCCCTGCTCTTCACGCAAGCGGGTGACCAGCTGCATGATCTCTGAGCGGCCCCGGGGATCCAAGCCTGCCGTTGGCTCATCGAGCACCAGTACTTCCGGTTCCAGTGCCAGCACGCCGGCGATTGCTACTCGGCGCATCTGACCGCCGGAGAGGTCAAACGGCGACCGGCTCAGCAGGGACTCATCCAGTCCCACTTCGCCCGCCATCCGTTTGGCGAGGGCTTGCGCATCTGCTTCCGAAACGCCGAAGTTCTGCGGTCCGAAGGCAATGTCTTTAATGACGGTTTCCTCAAATAACTGATTTTCGGGAAACTGAAACACCATGCCGACCTTTTTTCGCAGCGGCTTGAGGTGCTTGTTTTTGGTTGCGTTGGTAATGACGCGATCACCGATCGTAACCGTCCCGGAGGTCGGCTTCAGTAACGCGTTAAAGTGCTGGATCAAAGTGGATTTCCCACTGCCAGTCTGACCGATCACCGCCGTAAACGAGCCCGGCTTAATTTTCAGATTAATGTCTTTGAGCGCATGAACAGCAAAGGGCGTCCCGGCTTGATACCAATAATTTACTTGTTCAAACGTGATGTCCGTAGCCAATCGACTAAGCCCCTTTCGTCTAAATAAGATCGCGGAACGGTAACGTGACGCGCCTGTAATGCATCTTTGAGCTTTTCGGGCAGCGGCACATCAAGCCCCATGTCGACCAGCTGTCTGCCGTGGGTAAATAGCTCACTGGGCGTCGCTTCTTCCACAAAATGACCGTCATCGATGACCACGATCCGGTCCGCGTTTGACGCTTCGTCAATATCATGGGTGATGGAAAGCACGGTTAGATTCAGATCCGCTTTCAGCTGCTGGATCACGGCTAAAATTTCCTGACGGCCGCGGGGATCCAGCATACTGGTTGCTTCGTCTAAAATCAGGATCTTGGGTGCAATCGCGATGATCCCAGCCAGTGCCACCCGCTGCTTTTGACCACCGGACAGATTGGCTGGCTCCCGGTCCTTATAGTCGTACATACCGACCTGCTTTAAAGCCTGTTCAACCTTAGTTGCCATGGTAGGCCGATCAACGGAACGGTTTTCCATGCCGAAAGCCACGTCATCAGCCACGGTTGCACCGACGAACTGGTTATCCGGGTTTTGAAACACCATGCCTACCTTTTCTCTGATTTGCCAGACCGTATCGGGTGTCAAAACTTGACCATCAATCGTTATTTTACCAGAATCAGCGGCCATCAGCCCGATCAAAAGCTTGGCCAGCGTACTCTTCCCGCTGCCGTTATGGCCAACGATTGCCACCCAGTCGCCCGCTTGAATCTCGAAACTAACGTCATCAATGGCTTTGGTGTCACTATTACTGTATTGATAATTTAAATTTTCAACTCGAATAATGGCCATTTTTGTATTCTCCAGATTTTAAAATTCACTCGTCATTATAACAAATCTTGCTGTCACTTTGATACTTTCACCACGTTTTTTTGAAGTTTATCATTTGGAATGCTCAAATATGTAGCTTATAATTGAATTAATAGGAGAACGCTTTCACTATTTATACCAAGGAGGTATTGCGATGACAAAAAATATTGTTGTCGTTGGTGCGGGCTTTGCTGGTGTCCTAACCACCAAAAAGCTTGCAAAACGATTTAAATCCAATTCAGATGTGACGATCACTTTGATCGACCGTCACTCCTATTTCACTTATTTGACCGAGTTGCACGAAGTGGCCACGGAACGGGTTGCGCCTGACGCTGTTCAATACGATTTACAGCACTTATTCAATCATGCCAAAAACGTCAAGCTCATCACTGATAACGTGACCCAGGTCGATAAGGAAAACAAAAAGGTGATTACCGAACACGGTGAGTATCCGTTTGACAGTTTAGTCATCAGTTTGGGTGGTGAACCAAACGACTTTGGCACGCCAGGGGTTAAGGAAAACGGCTACACCCTCTGGTCCATGGAAGACGCCATTCGGCTGCGGACTCACTTGGATGACGTTGTTCGTCGGGGAGCCAGCGAGCAGGATCCTAAAAAGCGTCAAACCATGCTGACCATCGTTGTCTGCGGTTCCGGTTTCACCGGCGCTGAAACTATCGGTGAGCTGATCGACTATAAAAAGGTCCTGGCAAAGCGCTACCGCATCGATGCTGATGAGATCAAGGTTATCCTGGTGGAAGCTGCACCGACGATCATTAACATGCTGGATCGTACCAACGCCGCTCATGCCGAAAACTACATTAAAAAGAACGGCATTGAGATTCGTGCTTCATCGGCCATCACCAAGGTTAACCCTGACTCAGTTGAAATTAAAGAACAAGACCCTATCGCGACGCAAACCTTGATCTGGACTGCCGGGGTCAAAACCAACCACACCGCTGATGAATTCGGTATTGAAGCGGGCCGTGGCGGTCGGTTGATCACCAACAAGTATCTCCAAGCCCAGGGCTTTGAAGATAAGAGCATTTACGTGGCCGGTGACAATGCCAACGCCACTGAGGAAGGTGCTGAACGGGCCGTTCCTCAAACTGCTCAAGAAGCCGAATTTGAGGCTTATGTCGTTGCTAACAACGTTGCCGAAGACATTAACGGTTCCCAAAACTACCAGGAATTCAAAGATAAGAATATGGGATTCATGGTGTCGTTCGGCTACCGTTACGGCATCGCCCAAGTCTTTGGCGGCAAACGGATCCGCGGCTGGTTCGCAACTGCCATGAAGCACGGCGGCAACCTGCTGTACTTCTGCCGGATCCGTTCGGGCTACGCCATTTGGAAATACCTGATGGATGAAATTTTCAAGACGCGAAATAAGCGCACGGTTCTGGGCAGCAACACCGCTACTAACACCAACGTGCTGTGGACGCTGCCATTGCGCCTGTTCTTCGGCCTCGGTCTCTTCTTGGACGGCCTGAGCAACATGTCTGGTACGGCAGGCTGGATGACGGCTTTGTCCCCAACCATGGGCATTATTGAATTAATACTAGGTGCCTTAATCTTCGTTGGGCTTGCAACCTGGTGTGCCAACTTCTTAGTGATCCTCGGGTTCTTATTCCTAGTTCACACCTGGCCGGCCAGCTGGATCTTATTCGTAGCCTTCGCCTTACTCAACGGCTCCGGTCGCACGTTTGGTTTGGACATCTGGTTCGTTCCGTGGTTACAGCGGACTTGGGGTAAATCCCGCTACGGGGCACCAAAATCAATTTACAAACAAAAGTAAACCCTTCAAGTAACCTAAATAAGCATCTCCCGTATTGGGAGATGCTTATTTAGTCTATTCGCGGAAATAAAGACACAAAAAAATCACTACCAAGTAAATGGCGCACGGACAAACCGCATTCAAGCTAGACTCGAATTCATCATCATCATAGCGCTTTATACCATAAACTTGGCGTGATTCTATTGCGATCAGCAATAGAGCTGATCACGATTACTGCTCTTAATACGACTTAATTAGTCAACAAGTTGTAGAATAACCATTTGTGCGCCATCGCCACGACGAGGCATGGTCTTCAAGATACGCGTATAACCACCATTACGGTCAGCATACTTAGGAGCAACTTCGCTGAATAGCTTTTGCAATGCTGTTGAGACTTGGATGTTATCGCCATCTTCTTTAACATCAGCAACTACATCACGAAGGAATGCTGCGGCTTGACGACGTGCGTGCAAGTCTCCGCGCTTACCTAAGCTGATCATTTTGTCAGTAGTAGAACGTACTTCTTTGGCACGTGCTTCAGTGGTCTTGATTTGGCCATGAATTAATAATTCAGTGGTAAGATCACGAAGTAACGCGCGACGTTGTGAACTTGTTCGTTGCAATTTACGGTAACTCATTACTGGATACCCTCCTTTTTATATTTATACTAGTCTTCTTTACGAAGTGATAACCCGAGGTCGTTAAGCTTTGCTTTGACTTCTTCCAATGACTTCCGGCCTAAGTTACGAACCTTCATCATATCGGCTTCAGTCTTGTTGGTCAGTTCTTGAACGGTGTTGATTCCCGCACGTTTGAGACAGTTGTATGAACGGACTGATAAGTCAAGCTCTTCAATCGTCATTTCAAGCATCTTTTCCTTGTGGGTCTCTTCCTTTTCAACCATGATTTCAGCGTTCTTAGCTTCGTCAGTTAAATCAACAAACATTGCCAAATGTTCCGTTAAAATCTTAGCAGCCAAACTGATAGATTCACTAGGCGTGATTGAACTATCGGTCCAAACATCCATCGTTAACTTATCATAGTCAGTTCTCTGACCAACCCGCGTGTTTTCAACCTGATAGTTAACACGTTCGATTGGGGTATAAATAGAGTCAATAGGCAAAACGCCAATTGGCATATCTTCCTTAGCCTTGTTTCGGTCAGCTGAAACGTAGCCACGACCTTTATTTGCAGTCATTCGCATGTGGAAGGTTGCCCCTTCAGCGACAGTCGCAATATAAAGATCAGGATTGAGAACTGTGACGTCACTGTCAGCAGCAATGTCACCAGCTGTTACTTGAGCAGGTCCCTTAACATCAATTTCCATTGATTCGATTTCATCGTCGGGTCCTTCAAGCTTAAGCGAAATCTTTTTAACGTTCAGAATAATCTGAGTAACATCTTCCACGACACCTTCAATAGTAGAAAATTCGTGTAAGACGCCGTCAATCTGAATACTTGTGACAGCAGCACCAGGCAGCGATGAAAGCAGAATTCGTCTCAAAGAATTCCCTAACGTAGTTCCGTAACCACGTTCGAGAGGTTCCACGACAAATTTGCCGTAATCGTCGCTTTCTTCAATTTTGTGAATGTTAGGCTTTTCGAATTCGATCATTCTTATCTTTTACCCCTTTCAAAACGCGTTGAGCCATATAAATAAGTCCCATCATATAGTAGTCGTGTGCCCACTAAAACGGGATACACTATACTCGACGGCGCTTCGGAGGACGAGAACCATTATGAGGAACTGGAGTAACGTCCCGAATGGCAGTTACTTCGAGACCAGTTGATTGTAAAGCACGGATAGCAGCTTCACGACCAGAACCTGGACCCTTAACAGCAACTTCAACGGTCTTCATACCATGTTCCATTGAGTTTTTAGCAGCAGCTTCAGCAGCCATTTGTGCAGCAAATGGTGTTGATTTACGACTACCCTTAAATCCTAATGAACCGGCAGAAGCCCAAGCAATTGCGTTACCTTGCATGTCAGTAATCATGACCAGAGTGTTGTTAAATGTTGAGTGAATGTGAGCAACACCAGACTCGATATTTTTCTTTACGCGGCGTTTGCGCGAAGTTTTTCTAGTTGCCATAAAATGTCATAACCTCCTTTTAGTAAATTATTTCTTTCTACCTGCAATCGAGGCTTTTTTACCTTTACGAGTGCGGGCATTGTTCTTCGTGTGTTGGCCACGAACTGGCAAACCACGACGGTGACGCATACCACGGTATGAACCGATTTCTTGAAGACGCTTGATGTTCAAGCTAACTTTACGACGTAAGTCACCTTCAACTTGGTAGTTGTCGACAGCTGCACGGATTTTGTCTTCGTCTTCAGGGGCTAGATCACGAACGCGAACGTCTGGTGATACACCGGTCTCTTCAACGATCTTTTGTGCAGTAGTGTTACCGATTCCGAAAATGTAAGTTAAGCCAATGACAATTCGCTTGTCACGTGGCAAGTCAACTCCAGCAATACGAGCCATTAAGTTGCACCTCCTATATTATTTTGAATTATTTACCTTGACGTTGTTTGTGCTTAGGGTTTGCAGAGCAAATAACCATTACTCGACCCTTACGCTTGATAATCTTACAATGATCGCACATTTTCTTAACAGATGGACGTACTTTCATGAGAATCAAAACCTCCTATTGTCCTAATGCAAACCAAAAAACCAACCTATTTAAACCGGTAAGTAATCCGGCCTTTGGTCAAATCATACGGCGACATTTCAACAGTAACACGGTCCCCAGGCAGAATACGGATGTAGTGCATCCGAATCTTACCGGAAACGTGTGCTAAAATTTCATGACCGTTTTCGAGTTCAACCCGAAACATTGCGTTTGGCAGTGTTTCAGTGACTTTACCTTCAACTTCGATGACGTCTTTTGCCACGAACGTACCCCCTTGAGTGTTTTATGACTATGAATAAATAGTGCCCGGACTTGCCCAATATTAAATTGAGGCTAACCTGAGTTAGTTTACCACACCATAACTTTTGAAGCAAGAACTTCTATACTGAGGGCATTTAGGCAAGTTGACTAAGAATCGCTTTGATATCTTTGTACACAACATCAATATCACGATCGCCGTCAACAGTGTGAAGTAAATTCTTCTTCTGGTAGAAATCTACCAGCGGTGTATTTGACTTCATGTTAACGTCTAAACGGTTCTTTACAGTTTCAGGCTTATCATCTTCTCGTTGATAGAAGTCATGACCGCCACAAACATCGCAAGTCCCCGGAACCTTCGTTGGGTTGTAAATCTTGTGATAAGTTGCGCCGCATGTCCGGCAAATGTAACGGCCAGATAGTCGTTCAATCAAAACATTAGGCTCGACGTGAATGTTGATCACAGCATCCACGTTCCGTCCAAGTTCAGCACCAAACTGATCAAGTGCTTCAGCTTGGTCAATTGTTCTTGGATAACCATCTAACATGTAGCCATTTGCGACATCGTCTTGAGCTAAACGCTCTTTAACGATTCCGTTTGTGACTTCATCGGGAACTAACTCACCCTTGTCGATAAACTTCTTTGCAGCAAGTCCCATCTCAGTTTCATTTTTCATGGCTTCACGGAAAATGTCACCGGTTGAAATATGCTGAATGTCGAAGTCTTCAACGATCTTTTGGGCTTGGGTTCCCTTACCGGCACCAGGCAGACCCATTAAAATTAAATTCATTGACATGTTTGTTTCCTCCTAGCAGTTCAAGTTAATGACAAGAAGGTGTGCTGAACCAGGTCATCACACCATTACTCGTCTCATTCAGCTGGACGGGGATCTTGAATGAAGCCAACATAAGTTCGTTTCATCATGAGCCCTTCGACCTGTTGGATCGTTTGGATAGCAACACCGACTACGATAAGTAGACTAGTACCGCCAAGTCCAATCGATTCATTCAGATTCCAAACGTTTTGAGCAACTAGTGGAATCAAAGCAACCAACCCTAAGAACAAAGACCCAACTGTACTCAAGCGCATCAGTAAGTTAGAGACGTAAACTTGAGTTTCATGACCAGGCCAGACACCAGGAATATAACTTCCTTGTTTCTGTAAGTTCTCAGATAATTTTTCAGGGTTAACCTGAACGAATGCATAGAAGAACGTGAACAGAATAATCAAAATCGTATATAAGATTGTTCCGCTCGTCGTCTGCATGTTAAAAACATCGGTCAATACTTGATACCATGTATCCTCGGAGTGGTTATTCGCAAATGCCATCAAAACGGTTTGTGGCGTTGCGATAAACGAACTAGCGAAGATAACTGGAATAACACCAGCGACATTCACCTTTAAAGGTAAGTAACTGCTATCCGGATCACCGGAAACACGCCTCGTATATTGAATTGGGATCTTACGATCAGCTTGTTGTACCCAGGTTACAAAAGTAACGATGACTAAAACAGCAATCACAACAGCCAAAACAATCAAGGCGCCCTTCCACCAATCAGAAGCAGATAGGTTTTGAAGGTAGGTTTGATATAACTGATAAACACCGGTAGGGAACCGGGCAACGATACCCGCAAAGATAATCATTGAAACACCGTTTCCTAAACCGTGATCAGTAATCATATCACCCATCCAAGTGGTTAACATAGTTCCACCGGTCAGGATCAAACCAATCATCGCATACGTTTTAACGCCGGGGTTTTGCACCAAATTCAAACTACTTAAAGTGTTGAAACCGGCAGTAATCCCAATTGATTGCACAAACGCTAGGATAATCGTTAAATAACGCGTGTGTTGGTTCAACTTACGTCGACCAACTTCCCCTTGCTTACTCCATTCTACATAACGGGGCACAATGTCCATTTGTAGAAGTTGGATCACAATTTGTGCGGTAATGTATGGCGAAACCCCCATCGCAAAGATGGAATAATTGGTTAAACCACCACCACTGAACATGTTTAAAATGCTAACCAATCCTGAAGACGCAACGCTTTGTAATGCCTTCGCATTAACTCCTGGCACAGTAATGTAGGAACCAAGACGAAAGACGACCAAAACCATCAGTGTAAAGAGTATCTTATTCCGAATGTCTTTAACCTTAAACGCGTTTTTCATGGTCGACAGCATTAAATCACCTCAGTTTTACCGCCTGCAGCTTCAATTGCGGCACTTGCACTTGCGGAAAACTTGTGTGCTTTAACCGTAATCTTCTTTGAGATTTCTCCGTTACCTAATACTTTGATACCATCTTTTTCGTTTTTAACAAGACCTGCTTCAACCAATGCTGCAGGTGTTACTTTTGCACCATCTTCGAAGTGATCGTTAAGCGTTGAAAGGTTAACTAAAGCATATTCCTTACGGTTCATGTTAGTGAATCCACGCTTTGGAATACGACGATACAGTGGCATTTGACCACCTTCGAAACCAAGACGGGTCTTGCCACGAGCCTTTTGACCCTTTTGGCCACGACCTGATGTCTTACCGTTACCAGCAGAACGGCCACGGCCTTTACGTGAACGCGTAAAACGTGATCCTTCAGATGGTTGTAATTCGTTCAACTTCATGAATGAAGGCACCTCCTTATTTATAAATTTACTTTACTTCTTCAACTTTGATTAAGTGCGCGATTTGGAACAATGCACCACGGGTAGCTGCGTTGTCCGGACGAACAACAGAGCTGTTTACCTTCTTTAAGCCAAGGGCTTCAACGATCTTACGTTGTTTAGGAAGACGGTGGGCAGCACTGCGAATCAAAGTTACTTTTAAATCAGCCATGTTGAGATCCTCCTATTCAGCTAAGTGTTGAACTGAAACACCACGTAAGTCAGCAACCTCTTCAGCACGCTTGAGTTGTTTCAAACCTTCAAACGTAGCACGGATGGCGTTGATTGGTGTATCAGAGCCAAGTCGCTTACTTGTAACGTCAGCGACACCAGCTAATTCCATGACGGCACGAACAGCACCACCAGCAGTAACTCCAGAACCTTCAGCGGCTGGCTTTAACATGATCCGGCCACCATCATAAGTTCCGATAACTTCATGCGGAATGGTAGTACCAACGATTGGGACTTGGATTAAGTTCTTGCGGGCTGCTTCAACAGCCTTACGAATAGCTTCTGGGACTTCTTGAGCTTTACCAGTACCAAAGCCAACGTGACCGTTGTGATCACCGACAACAACTAAAGCAGCGAAACGTAGACGACGTCCACCTTTTACAACTTTAGTGATTCGGTTGATTGATACAACGTTGTCTTCAAGATCCAACTTTTCAGGATCAATAAACTTTGCCATTAGTGGTTATTCCTCCTTTTTAGAAATGTAAGCCGTTTTCACGAGCTGCTTCAGCTAATGCTTCAACACGTCCGTGGTATAAGTAACCGCCACGATCGAAAACAACTTCGGAAATCTTCTTAGCAGCAGCACGTTCTGCAACAAGCTTACCAACTGCTTGGGCTTGTTCCGTCTTGTTACCTGCAGCTATTTCACTATCTAAAGTCGAGGCACTGACCAGCGTCACACCCGCTACGTCATCAATTACTTGAGCGTAGATGTTCTTGTTTGAACGGAAAACATTTAAGCGTGGGCGCTCTGCAGTACCAGAAATCTTGTTCCGGACACGCATATGACGCTTTTGACGTGTCTTGTTCTTATCTGGTTTCGAAATCAAAATAGTCACCTCTTTAAATTATTTGTAGCATGCTTATGCAGCATTACTTACCAGTTTTACCTTCTTTAAGCATAATGTGTTCGTTTTCGTAACGAATACCTTTACCCTTGTAAGGTTCTGGTGAACGAACGGCACGGATCTCAGCAGCAAAGTCACCGACTTCTTGCTTGCTAATACCGCTAATGTTAATGGTGTTGTTGTCAGGAACTTCAACTTTTAAGGTTGAAGGAACTTCCATTTCAACTGGGTTGGAATAACCAACACTTAAGATCAACTTACCCTTTAATTGGGCACGGTAACCAACACCGACAAGCTTCAAGGTCTTACCGAATCCCTTAGTAACCCCTTCAACCATGTTGTTGAAGTTGGCACGAGTGGTTCCGTGTAAGGCACGGGTCTTGTTGTTGTTATCTGGACGGTCGAAGTTAACTTCGCCATCAGCAACTTTCATGGTGATGATTGGTGAGAATGTACGAGTAATGGTACCCTTAGGGCCTTTTACTGTCACATCGTTACCGTCACGTTTAACGTCAACACCATCTGGAATAGTAACTGTCTTATAACCAATACGACTCATTGAGTAGACACCTCCCTGCTTTTTTAAATATTACCAAACGTAGGCGAGTACTTCGCCACCGATTTTCTTTGCTCGTGCTTCTTTATCAGTCACAACACCTTCAGATGTTGAGATGATTGCGATACCTAAGCCGTTTAAGACCTTAGGGACAGCATCAGATTTAACGTAAGTACGTAAACCTGGCTTTGAAATACGCTTCAAGCCTGAAATAACGCGTTGCTTGTCGCGACCGTATTTAAGGAATACACGGATGATACCTTGTTTGTTATCATCGATATATTCGACGTCGCGTACAAAACCTTCGCGCTTCAAAATTTCAGCAATGTCGCGCTTCATCTTTGATGCAGGAACTTCTAATGATTCGTGATATACCATGTTGGCATTACGGATCCGAGTTAAGAAGTCTGCAATTGGGTCAGTCATTGACATTAACGTTTATCCTCCTTTGTAATGAAATCTTACCAGCTAGATTTTCTCATGCCAGGAATTTGACCCTTGTGGGCAAGTTCCCGTAAGCAAAGTCGGCATAAGTGGAATTTGCGATAAACTGAATGTGGACGGCCACAACGTTCGCAACGTGTATATGCTTGTGTCGAGTACTTAGCTGGACGCTGACTCTTAACAATTAATGATTTTTTAGCCACAATAATACCCTCCTTACTTAGTAAATGGCATGCCAAGCTGTGTTAACAACTCGCGTGATTCTTCATCTGTGTTTGCAGTTGTGACAATGACAATGTCAAGACCACGAACGCGGTTAACTTTATCATAATCGATTTCTGGGAAAATCAATTGTTCGCGTACACCGAGCGTATAGTTACCACGACCATCAAAGGCGCGAGAACTAATACCATGGAAGTCACGAACACGTGGTAATGAAACGTTAACTAACTTATCCAGGAAATCATACATGCGTTCGCCACGTAATGTAACTTTAGCACCGATAGCGTTGCCTTCACGCAAACGGAAACCGGCGATTGACTTTCTAGCTTTAGTAATCAAAGGCTTTTGACCTGCGATCAAGCCGAGTTCTTCAACTGCTTCATCTAAGTTCTTAGCGTTTGTCGTGGCATCACCAACACCCATGTTTAAGACGATTTTGTCCAACTTAGGTGCTTGCATGATTGATGAGTAGTTAAACTTTTCAATCATTGATGGAACGATTTCTTTATTGTACTTTTCTTGTAAACGATTAGCCATTAGTTAATTTGTCCTCCTTTCTTTGATTATTTGTCGATGGTTTCGCCGCTCTTTTTAGCGAAGCGAACCTTCTTACCGTCTTCTACGCGGAAACCAACACGGGTTGGTTTGTTAGTAGAAGGGTCAAGGAGCATCACGTTAGATACTTGAATAGGAGCTTCAGTATCGATGATGCCACCTTTAGGATTGCTTTGAGAAGCTTTTTGATGCTTCTTGATCATGTTGATACCCTCAACGATGACACGGTTTTGAGCATTCAAGGTCTTAGTAACAGTTCCTTCTTTACCCTTATCCTTACCGCTGATCACGCGAACTTTATCACCAGTTTTAATGAACATCCTGTTTGGCACCTCCTTATTTTCGAACGATTAGAGCACTTCTGGTGCAAGAGAGACAATCTTCATATAATCATTGTCACGTAATTCACGCGCAACTGGTCCGAAAATACGAGTACCTTGTGGACTCTTGTCATCACGGATTAATACCGCAGCATTTTCATCAAATTTGATGTATGAGCCATCGGCACGGCGTACACGGGAAGTAGTACGAACGACAACTGCTTTGACGACGTCACCCTTTTTGACAACGCCACCTGGTGTTGCTTGTTTAACAGTTGCAACGATAACGTCACCAATGCTTGCATAACGTCGCTTTGAACCACCCAGAACTTTAATAGTTAAAATTTCCCGGGCACCAGAGTTATCAGCGACTTTTAAACGAGATTCTTGTTGGATCACGTTAGTGTCCTCCTTTCACTTCTAAGTAAAATAGAATACGATAAATGTCGAAACTAGATGATAACTGCCTTTTCAACAACTTTAAGAAGTCGGAAACGAACAGTCTTTGATAACGGACGTGTTTCCATGATTTCAACATAGTCGCCAATCTTGGCTTCATTGTTTTCATCACGAACTTTGTACTTCTTAGTGTACTTGATCCGCTTACCATATACTGGATGCATCTTGGTAGTTTCAACGGCTACAGTGATCGTCTTTTCCATTTTGTCGGAAACGACACGGCCACGGTAAGTCTTACGAGCGTTACGTTCTTCAGCCATTAATTATTCCTCCTTTATCGTATTCTTTACTTATTCAACTCTTGTTGACGAAGCACAGTTTTAATCCGTGCAATGTCTTTACGAACCTGCTTCAAACGAGCAGTGTTTTCAAGTTGGCCAGTAGCCAATTGGAAACGAAGGTTGAATAATTCATCCTTGTAGCTCTTTTCTTTTTCGAGCATTTCAGCAGTGGTTAATTCTTTAATATCTTTAGCCTTCATTTGATTCGCCACCTACTTCCTCGCGAGGAATGATCTTCGTACGAACTGGCAGTTTCATAGCTGCTAAGCGCAATGCTTCATGTGCAACTTCTTCAGAAACGCCACCGACTTCGAACATTACCTTTTCACGTTTAACCGGTGCAACCCATCCTGCAGGAGCACCCTTACCATTACCCATACGAACACCAACACCCTTTTCGGTGTAGGATTTGTGAGGGAAAATCTTGATCCAAACTTTACCGCCACGCTTCATGTAACGTGTCATGGCAACACGAGCTGCTTCAATCTGACGGTTTGAAATCCAGCTTGAATCGAGTGCTTGTAAACCGTAATCACCGAAAGCAACTGACTTGCCGCCTTTGGCAGCGCCACGTAACTTTCCACGATGTTCACGACGGTGCTTTACTCGCTTTGGTACTAGCATGTTTATTTCCCTCCTTGCTCGTTATTTTTATTAGCATCAGGCTTGTCTGGCAAAATTTCACCACGGTAGATCCAAGTCTTAACACCTAATGAACCATAGGTCGTGTGTGCTTCAACCCAGGCGTAATCGATGTCTGCACGCAATGTATGCAGCGGCACAGTTCCATCTGAGTATGATTCAACACGAGACATATCTGCACCGTTCAAACGACCGGCAACCTGGGTCTTAATACCCTTGGCACCAGAACGCATAGTCCGTTGCATTGATTGACGCATAGCACGACGGAAAGCAACACGGCCTTCAAGTTGACGTGCAATGTTTTCACCAACTAATTTAGCATCTAAATCAGGCTTCTTGATTTCGATGATGTTGATGTGTACTCGTTTGCCAGTTAAGTTGTTCAATTCCTTACGGAGATTTTCAACTTCTGATCCACCTTTGCCGATTACCATACCAGGTTTAGCAGTGTGAATTGAAATGTTGACGCGGTTAGCGGCACGTTCAATTTCTACTGTTGACACTGAGGCATCTGCAAGGCGTTTTTCGATATATTTACGGATTTTAAGGTCTTCACCGAGGTAAGCAGCAAAGTCTTTTTCAGCATACCACTTTGCTTCCCAGTCGCGAATGATACCGACACGTAATCCGGTTGGATTTATCTTTTGACCCACGCGTTATCCCTCCTATTTTTCAGATACGACGATTGTGATGTGACTTGTACGCTTGTTAATTGGTGAAGCAGAACCCTTTGCACGAGGACGGAACCGCTTGAGAGTTGGTCCTTCGTCAACAAAGGCTTCGCTGACAACCAAATCAGCACGGTCTAAGTCAAAATTATTTTCAGCGTTTGCAACTGCTGACATTAACACTTTTTCAACGATTGGTGAAGCACCACGAGGGGTGAACTTCAAGATAGCAATCGCTTCAGCCACGCTTTTGCCTCTGATAAGATCAATGACAAGGCGGACCTTACGTGAGGCAACACGAACCGTTTTGGCAGTTGCCTTTGCTGATGTAACTTGTTCAGCCATTAGCTAATCCTCCTTATTATTTAGTGGCAGCTGAAGCTGTCTTCTTATCGTCGCCAGAGTGGCCACGGAAAGTACGGGTTGGTACGAATTCACCTAACTTGTGACCAACCATGTCTTCTTGAATGTAAACTGGAACGTTCTTACGACCATCATAAACGGCGATCGTGTAGCCGATAAAGCTAGGGAAAATCGTTGAACGACGTGACCAAGTCTTAATAACGCTCTTCTTGTCTTGATCCTTTTGTGCATCGATCTTCTTTAAAAGATGTTCATCAGCAAATGGTCCCTTTTTTAAACTACGACCCATTAGATTACCCTCCTTACGAGTGAGATTACTTATGCAATGAGCTTATTACTTCTTGTGTTTACGACGAATGATAAGCTTGTTGGAACGTGCTTTGGTAGAACGAGTCTTCTTACCAATAGTCTTCTTGCCCCATGGAGATAATGGTGATGGACGACCAATTGGTGCTTTACCTTCACCACCACCATGAGGGTGATCGTTAGGGTTCATAACAGAACCACGAGATTGTGGCCGCTTGCCGACCCAACGGTTACGTCCGGCTTTACCAACGTTAATCAATTCGTGTTCTTCGTTACCAAGGATACCAATTGTGGCACGGCAAACGCCTAAGACCATCCGAACTTCACCAGAAGCTAAACGAACCATCACGTATTTGTCTTCCTTACCAAGCAATTGTGCACCGGCACCAGCAGCACGAACTAATTGACCGCCCTTACCAGGCTTTAATTCGATGTTGTGAATGGTAGTACCAACAGGAATGTTCTTTAATGGTAATGCATTACCAACCTTGATATCTGCATCAGGACCTGATTGAACTTGATCGCCAACCTTAAGACCTTTAGGTGCTAAGATGTAAGATTTAGTTCCGTCAGTATAAACTAACAAAGCAATGTTAGCAGTCCGGTTAGGATCGTATTCGATACCCTTAACCGTAGCTGAGACATTGTCTTTTGTACGCTTAAAGTCGATGATACGATATTGAGTCTTGTTACCGCCGCCACGGTGACGAACCGTTTTGTGACCGTAGTTGTTACGGCCGGCAGTGTGACTCTTTGATTCTAGTAATGACTTTTCAGGCTTTGACTTCGTAATCACTTGACTGTAGTCAAGGCTAGTCATATTACGCCGACCATTACTGGTTGGTTTATATATTTTAATCGCCACGTTGTTTCCCTCCTATATTATTATTTGTTATTCTTCGCCGAATAACTTAATTTCTTCTGAATCTGCTGATAAAGTGACAATCGCCTTACGACGCTTCTTAGTGTAGCCTTCGTAACGACCTTGACGCTTTAACTTACCCTTGACGTTCATGATGTTGACTTTAACAACCTTAACGTCAAAGATTTCTTCAACAGCTTTTTTAACTTGGGTCTTCGTAGCACGTACGTCTACGTCGAATGTATAACGCTTGTCATCAAACAAAGCAGTAGATGCTTCTGTAATGACAGGACGCAAAATGATATCACGAGCTTCCATTATGCGAGCACCTCCTCGATCTGAGAAAGAGCAGCTTGAGTTAACACAAGTTTGTCACTGTTGATGACATCCAATACGTTAATCCCCTTGGCGTCGATAACCTTGACGTTTGCCAAGTTACGAGCTGCCAATTCTGCATTCTTATTGTCTTCCTCAAGAACCACTAAAGTCTTTGTTGAAACGTTTAAACTAGATAATGATTGTGCAAATGCCTTAGTCTTAGGTTGGTCAAAGCTGAATGCATCAACAACAACTAAAGAGCCATCGATTACCTTTTGTGAAAGAACTGACTTCAAAGCTAAGCGAGTTACTTTCTTTGGTAAGTGATAGGCATATGAACGAGGTGTAGGACCAAAGATGGTACCACCGCCTACCCATATTGGGGAACGTGTCGAACCAGCACGGGCACGACCTGTACCCTTTTGACGCCATGGCTTCTTACCACCACCGCTAACTGCACTACGGTTCTTAACCGCATGAGTTCCTTGGCGTTGTGAAGCACGTTGCATCAAAACAGTATCAAACACGACATTTTCGTTTGGTTCGATGCCGAAAATAGCATCGTTTAAATCAACGTTACCATTTTGGCTACCGTCTTGCTTAAATAATGTAACACTAGTCATTTACGTTTCCTCCTTTCTTATTTCTTAGGTGCGCGAACGGCACTCTTAATTTCTACGAACGACTTGTTGGCGCCAGGTACATTACCCTTGATCAACAAAACGTTGTTTTCAACATCTGCACGAACGATCTTTAAGTTCTGGATAGTCCGAGTGTTGTTACCCATCCGGCCAGGTAATTTCATACCCTTGAAGACACGGTTGATAATAGCACCCAAAGAACCTGGACGACGGTGATAACGAGAACCGTGGGTTTCTGGTCCACGTGATTGGCCATCCTTGTGAACGTTACCTTGGTAACCATGACCCTTTGTTGTACCGGTGACATCAACGTATTCACCAGCATCAAAGATGTCTGCCTTAACTTCATCTGCTACCTTGTAATCTCCTAGCTCAACATCTCTGATTTCATGAATGAAGCGCTTAGGAGTCGTGTTTGCTTTTGCTACATGACCTTTTTCGGGCTTGTTGCTCAACACATCGCGTTTGTCTTCGTAGCCTAATTGAATTGCATCGTAACCATCGTTTTCAACTGTCTTAACTTGTAATACAACGTTAGGAGTCGTTTCAACAACAGTAACTGGGATCAATTCGCCATTATCAGTGAAGACTTGCGTCATCCCTACTTTTTTACCTAAGATTCCTTTTCTGGTCATGAGTACACCTCCGATATAATGTAATTTTTAGTTCTGAAACTGAATTATAATTTGATTTCGATATCCACACCTGAAGGCAAGTCTAACTTCATCAATGAGTCGACTGTCTTTGGCGTTGGGTTAACAATATCGATTAACCGTTTGTGAGTGCGCATTTCAAATTGTTCACGCGACTTCTTAAACTTATGTGGTGAACGAAGCACCGTGTAAACAGTCCGGTCTGTTGGTAATGGAATAGGACCAGAAATTTCAGCACCTGTACGCTTTGCAGTTTCAACGATCTTTTCTGCAGATTGGTCCAGAATGCGGTGCTCGTAAGCCTTCAAACGGATACGAATTTTTTGTTTTGCCATTGGATTCCCTCCTTACGTCTATTTTAAAAATAAGACTAACTCCGTGAAAATTACCGACACACCCCGTGGCAAAGCGGCCGGGTGTGCCGCAACCTTTCACATCATCGCTTTGCTATGCAGATTCAAGGGCATAGTTGCCCCCGAAATACAGCACCTATATATAATACTAAATAAATACCGGTTTGACAAGGATTATTGGGATGTTTTTTGAATTGATGCGATTATCGCCTTAAGGAATTCTTTTAATTCTGCATAAAACATTCTTTTTACGTTTCTTCTATATAATATGTATAAAAAAAGACGCTGCAAACATGCAACGTCTTTTTCGAAGAAATTAATCTTCGGCAGGAGTCCCGCCGTTCTTCTTGATAATTTCTGCTTGAATCGACTTTGGTACGGCTTCGTAGTGATCAAAGGTCATCGTGAAAGTACCACGGCCTTGTGATGCTGAACGAAGTGTAGTGGCGTAACCGAACATTTCGGCCAGTGGCACAAATGAGTGAATCAATTGTGCGTTCCCACGTGCTTCCATACCATCAACACTACCACGACGTGCAGTAACTTGGCCCATGATGTCACCCATGTATTCTTCAGGGACAACAATTTCAACCTTCATAATTGGTTCCAAGATAACTGGTGCAGCCGTCTTAGCAGCGTTACGTAAAGCCATAGATGCGGCAACCTTAAAGGCAGCTTCACTAGAATCGACTTCATGATAACTACCATCGTATAACTTGGCTTTCAAGTCAACCAATGGGTAACCGGCAAGCACACCGTTTTGCATTGATTCCTTGATCCCTTGTTCAACTGATGGAATGTATTCACGAGGAACAACACCACCAACAATGGCATCTTCGAATTCGAATCCTTTACCCTCTTCATTAGGGGTAAATTCAACCCAAACATCACCATATTGACCTTTACCACCAGATTGACGAACAAACTTACCTTGTGCCTTAGTTGGCTTAGTAAAGGCTTCACGGTAAGAAACTTGAGGGGCACCAACAGTTGCTTCAACGTGGAATTCACGCTTCATACGGTCGATGATGATGTCCAAGTGAAGTTCACCCATCCCAGCGATCAAAGTTTCACCAGTTTCAGGGTTAGTTTCAGCCTTGAAAGTAGGATCTTCTTCTGAAAGCTTTTGTAAGGCGGTGTTCATCTTATCTTGGTCAGCCTTAGTCTTAGGTTCAACGGCAACCTGAATAACTGGGTCAGGGAATTCCATTGATTCCAAGTGCAATGGGTGATCAACATCGGTCAAAGAGTCACCAGTAGTGGTGTTCTTTAAACCAATGGCTGCGGCAATATCACCAGAGAAGACTTCTGGAATTTCTTGACGGTGATTTGAGTGCATTTGCAGCAAACGACCAACACGTTCACGCTTGCCCTTGGTAGCGTTCAAGACATATGAACCAGATTCCAGAGTACCTGAATAAACCCGGATATAAGTCAAACGGCCAACGTATGGGTCAGTAGCGATCTTAAAGGCTAAAGCGGCGAAATTAGCGTCATCGTTAGCTTTCAGTTCAATCTTGTCACCAGTATCAGGGTCAGTCGCGTTGTAAGGCTTAACGTCCAATGGTGAAGGCAAGTAGTCCACTGTAGCATCCATCAGCATTTGAACACCCTTGTTCTTGAAAGCTGAACCAGCAAGTACTGGGAAGATTTCAAGGTTCAAGGTTGCTTTACGGATAGCAGCTTTTAATTCGGCAACAGGAATATCAACACCATCAAGGTATTTTTCCATAATGTCGTCATCAACGTCGGCGATTTCTTCAATCATCTTTTCACGACGCTTAGCAGCTTCTTCCTTGTATTCATCAGGAATATCAACAGTATCCCATTCTGAACCAAGTTCGTCTTCATCGTAGATGTCGGCTTTCATATCAAGTAAGTCAATAACACCTTCGAAGTTGTCTTCAGCACCAATTGGCATCTGAACAGCTAAAGCGTTAGCTTGAAGACGGTCCTTGATCGTTTGTACTGAGTAATCGAAGTCAGCACCGATCTTATCCATCTTGTTAACGAACACGATACGGGGAACATCATAGTCGGAAGCTTGACGCCAAACAGTTTCAGTTTGGGGTTCAACACCGGCTTGGGCATCCAAGACCGCAATCGCACCATCAAGCACACGAAGTGAACGTTCAACTTCAACGGTGAAGTCCACGTGTCCTGGGGTATCGATAATGTTGATCCGGTGACCCTTCCATTCGGCAGTGGTGGCAGCTGAAGTGATCGTGATCCCACGTTCTTGTTCTTGTGCCATCCAGTCCATTTGTGAAGCACCATCATGGGTTTCACCAATCTTATGGATTTTACCAGTATAGTACAGGATCCGTTCAGTGGTGGTAGTTTTACCAGCATCGATATGTGCCATGATCCCGATGTTACGGGTCTTTTCTAGTGGAAAAGCTCGTGTATTAGCCATGTTAAATCTGTAACTCCTCTCAGTTAAATACAATTACATTTATAAAAAGGATGGCTAAATTAAAAAATAATTCCAGCCATCCCAACAATTTTCACTATCAACATTTAGCTAGCTTGCGCGTAGCCCACCGTAGTGGTGCTGACAGCAAACAAATTTGCAAATTACCAACGGTAGTGAGCAAATGCACGGTTGGCGTCGGCCATCTTATGAGTATCTTCACGCTTCTTAACAGATGCACCAGTGTTGTTGGCGGCATCCATAATTTCACGAGCTAACCGTTCAGTCATCGTGTGTTCGCCACGTGAACGTGAATAGTTAACGATCCAACGAAGACCTAATGTTGAACGACGTTCTGGACGAACTTCGATCGGAACTTGGTAGTTAGAACCACCGACACGGCGAGCCTTAACTTCCAAGACCGGCATAACATTCTTCATTGCTTCGTCAAATACTTCAACGGGGTCGTTGCCAGTTTCTTTCTTAATTAAATCAAATGCACCATAAAGAATTTGTGATGCAGTGCCTCGCTTACCATCTAACATCAAGTGGTTGATCAAACGGGTAACCATCTTTGAGTTGTAGATTGGGTCAGGAAGGACTTCACGTTTTTGGACGTTTCCTTTTCTTGGCATTACTTAATATCCTCCTTGTTGGAACTTAGTGTTTAAGTTTTTATTCCTTAGGCTTCTTAGTACCGTATTTAGAACGTGATTGACGACGATCTTCAACACCGGCAGTATCCAAAGCACCACGGATAACATGGTAACGAACACCAGGTAAATCCTTAACACGGCCACCACGAATTAAAACAACACTATGTTCCTGAAGGTTATGACCGATACCAGGAATGTATGCTGTCACTTCGATTAAGTTAGACAAACGAACACGTGCGTACTTCCGCAAAGCTGAGTTAGGCTTCTTTGGCGTCATCGTACCAACACGAGTTGCAACGCCACGCTTTTGTGGTGCTGGGTTGCTCACTTGCTTCTTCTTGTAACTGTTATACCCATAGTTTAAAGCTGGGGCATTTGATTTAGAACTTCTAGATTTACGACCTTTACGAACCAATTGGTTGATTGTAGGCATCTAAGAGTCCTCCTTCCTTAGTCTAGTTATTTTAAGTCCACACATCCAGGTGATTCATTTTTGGGCAAAAATAAAAGCGGATGCTGATCCTTTATCGTGCCATGTTTTCCGTCAGCATGTCTGCAAAGCAGAAACCGGTCTACAAAAAGCACCTTTAAAAGAATACCACGCTTCGTCGTTTAATGTCAACGCAAAGTACAAAACATCCGCAAAAACTCGCCGCATTCCCGAGACTTTTTCCGCTTTTAAAATCCGTAGTTAGGTTTGAGGTGATGACATGTTAGTAATCCAATTCATAATCGGCGCTGTCTTGGGGTCGTTTTTATTCGCCAGTTATTTTCGACTAAGTACCGGCGGCAACCTTTTTCGTCCCAGCCGTTCGCACTGCGACAGCTGTTTAGTCACCATTGACTGGTTTGATTTAATCCCCATCTTTTCCTATCTAATGTTACGCGGTCGTTGCCGCCAATGCGGCCAGACTATTCCCAAGGCGGCACTGGCTAGCGAACTATTTTTTGCCAGCCTGCTGCTTTACTGGCGGCCAACGCTTATCAGTACCCTTTACCTACTGGCTGGCAGTCTATTGTTCTTCATGGCCGTGAGTGATGCGCGGTCTTTGACGTTCCCAGTTAGTTTTGACTACGGTTTAATGCTTTGCGCCATCACAGAATACACCTTTTTTAGCCGCCATTATCTGATGGTCTTTGTAATCGTTTTGCTGTGGTTAGGACTGCAGTTATTCGAACCCCACTTTGCTTGGATCGGATCAGGTGATTTAGACGTTTTTTTGAGCTTGCTGGTTTTACTTGGCTTGACCCCCTTTGCCTGGTTGCTGTTACTCAGCAGTCTGTTGGCGCTGATCACCAGTCAAATCAATAAGCAGCGTCGTCTGCCTTTTATCCCCTTTGTTGCGGCGGCTTATTTGATCGTGCTTCTCTTTACCTGATAGCTGGAAAGGATGCCCTACAAGACAAAAAGCCCCGTGCCGATAACCTCGACACGGGACTTTTTAACTTCTAGAAGCTACCAAATTACTTAGCGTCTTCTTCTTTCATCCGGCGTTCTAACTCATTAATTGAGTAGACACCATCAGTTGAAGAGCCGCCAACTTCCTTTGGCTTGATCTTACGGTAATCAGGCATCCCAGTACCAGCTGGAATGATCTTACCAATAATAACGTTCTCTTTAAGACCGACCAATGGATCGTTCTTACCACGAATAGCAGCATCGGTCAATACACGAGTTGTTTCCTGGAATGACGCAGCTGACAAGAAACTGTTCGTTTCAAGGGCAGCCTTAGTAATACCAAGGATAACTGGACGTGCAGTGGCTGGTGTGCCACCGGTAATCAACGTCTTGTAGTTATGCTGACGGAAATCATCGATATCCATCAGGGTACCAGGCAAGACATCAGTGTCACCTGGATCCATGATCCGAACCTTCCGCAGCATTTGACGAACCATGATCTCAACGTGCTTATCCAAGACAGCCACACCTTGCATCCGGTAAGTCTTTTGAACTTCACTTAGCAGGTAGTTTTCAGTAGAAAGCACATCGCGAACCCGAATCAGTTCCTTAGGATCAACTGACCCTTCATTCAGAGCTGCACCACGGTGAATAAAGTCGCCTTCAGTCACCTTCAGTTGAGCTGTAATTGGAAGTGTGTAACTTCTCGTATCAGCTTCACCTTTAATGGTAATTTCCTTAGTTCGTTCAGCTGGGTTTTCTTCAATGGATTCAACCGTACCAGTAACTTCTGAAATCTCAGCTTTACCTTTAGGGTTCCGAGATTCAAAGATTTCTTGAACACGTGGCAGCCCTTGAGTAATATCTTCGTTTCCAGCAACACCACCGGTATGGAAGTTCCGCATGGTCAATTGCGTACCAGGTTCACCGATTGATTGAGCAGCAACAGTACCAACTGCTTCACCAACTTCAACCTGATCCCCAGTAGCCATGTTACGGCCGTAACAACGTTCACAAACCCCATGAGAAGTGTTGCAAGTGAAGACGGAACGAATCGTCACTGATTCGATACCGGCATCCACAATCCGTTGAGCAGTCGTTTCATCGATCATCTTGTTAGCACCGATGATGACTTCACCAGTCTTAGGATCATTAACGGTCTTCATGGTGTAACGGCCTAGCATCCGGTCATACAGTGGTTCGATCATTTCGTTACCATTCTTGATAGCGCTGATAGTCAAACCACGATCAGTACCACAGTCTTCTTCACGGACGATAACGTCTTGAGCCACATCAACTAGACGACGAGTTAAGTAACCTGAGTTGGCGGTCTTCAAGGCAGTATCGGTCATCCCTTTACGGGCACCGTGGGTAGAAATAAACATTTCCAAAACAGAGAGGCCTTCACGGAAGTTTGCGGTGATCGGCAATTCCATGATTTCACCGTTAGGAGCGGCCATCAAGCCACGCATACCGGCAAGTTGCGTAAAGTTAGAAATGTTACCACGGGCACCGGAGTCACTCATCATGTAAATTGGGTTTTGCGGATCGAAGTTATGGATCAGCTTATCTTGTAAGGTATCCTTAGCGTCGTTCCAAATTCCAATAACACGTTCGTAACGTTCGTGGTCGGTAATCAAACCACGACGGAACTGCTTAGTAACAGTTGCCACTTGTTTATGGGCAGCATCAATAATTTCTGGTTTATCAGGAACTTCGGTAACATCAACGATTCCGACAGTTAAGCCAGATTGCGTTGATTCGTCATAACCTAAGTCCTTCATTCGGTCAAGCAGTAAGGACGTTTCAGTCACCTTATACTGCTTGTAAACTTCAGCAATGATGTCACTCAGGAAGCCCTTGTTGAATGGTTTAACCAGTTCAGCATCCTTCAGATAATCGTGAATATCTTCACCCTTATCCAAGAAGTACTTATCCGGCACGTAACCGTTCAAGTTGGTATCCGTCGGTTCATTCAAGTAAGGGAATGATTTTGGCAAAATACTGTTGAAGATCAGCTTACCAACACTGGTAACCATGATCTTGCCCTTTTGTTCATCAGTGAATGGCTTGCCCTTCAAAGAACTCGTTTGAACCCCAACACGAGAGTGCCAGTGAACTAACCCGTTACGGTATGCAAGTACCGCTTCGTTAGTATCTTTAAAGATCATGCCTTCGCCTTCACGACCGGATTCTTCCAAAGTCAGGTAGTAGTTACCGATAACCATATCTTGTGATGGCGTCACAACGGGTTTCCCATCCTTAGGTGCCAGGATATGGTGAGCAGCAAGCATCAGCAAACGAGCTTCAGCTTGTGCTTCATCAGACAGCGGCACGTGAATGGCCATTTGGTCACCATCGAAATCGGCGTTGTAAGCTTCACAGGCCAACGGGTGTAAACGCATTGACTTACCACTTACCAGCACTGGTTCGAAAGCTTGAATCCCCAAACGGTGAAGCGTAGGTGCCCGGTTCAGTAAAACTGGATGTTCTTTAATCACATCTTCCAGAACACTGTAGACATCTTCGTCTTCACGGTCGATCTTACGCTTGGCGTTCTTAATGTTAGAAGCTAACCCGCGGCTAACTAATTCCTTCATGATGAACGGCTTGAAGAGTTCCATTGCCATTGGCACTGGCAGCCCCATTTGGTTCATCCGTAATGAAGGACCCACATCAATAACAGAACGGCCTGAGTAGTCAACACGCTTACCCAGTAAGTTTTGACGGAACCGGCCTTGCTTCCCCTTCAACATGTGTGAAAGAGATTTCAACGGACGGTTACCAGGACCAGCAACTGGACGGCCACGACGACCGTTATCGATCAAAGCATCAACGGCTTCTTGCAGCATCCGCTTTTCGTTTTGAACGATGATGCCAGGTGCATGAAGGTCTAACAAACGCTTAAGACGGTTGTTACGGTTGATCACTCGACGGTACAAATCGTTCAAGTCAGAAGTGGCAAAACGGCCACCTTCCAACTGAACCATTGGCCGTAAGTCAGGTGGAATAACGGGAATGGCATCCATTACCATCCACTCCGGCTTGTTACCAGAAGTAACGAAGGCTTCCAAAATGTCCAAACGACGAACGGCACGCGTCCGCTTTTGACCAGTGGCTTCCTTCAAAGCTTCCTTTAATTCTGAAACTTCTTTTTCTACATCGACATCGCGGAGTAATTTCTTAATGGCTTCAGCACCCATTTCGGCAGTGAATCCATTTCCATACTCAGCTTTCTTTTCACGGTATTCACGTTCGGAAAGCAACTGCTTCTTTTCAAGCGGTGTGTTACCAGGTTCGAGCACAACGTATGAAGCAAAGTAGATAATTTCTTCCAGTGAGCGCGGGCTCATGTCCAGTACTAGCCCCATCCGGCTTGGAATCCCCTTGAAATACCAAATGTGAGTGACTGGAGCAGCTAATTCAATGTGTCCCATACGTTCACGACGAACCTTTGAACGGGTAACTTCAACGCCGCAACGGTCACAAACAACACCCTTGTAACGAATCCGTTTGTACTTACCGCAAGCACATTCCCAATCTTTGGTTGGGCCAAAGATACGTTCATCGAATAGTCCGTCTTTTTCTGGCTTTAGAGTTCGGTAGTTAATGGTTTCTGGCTTCTTAACTTCGCCATATGACCAGCTCCGAATCTTGTCAGGCGATGCAAGTCCAATTTGCATGCTTTCGAACTTATTGACATCGACCAATGGATCGACCTCCCTTTAATTAATCCTTAGCGTTAGTGTCAGCTTCATCTTTGTTAGCTGCTGCTTCTTTAGCTGCAGTAGCCTTCTTTTGTTCTTCTTGCTGCTGTGCGAACTTACTCAAAGCGTCAACGTTAACAACGTCATCGTCTTCATCGTCCATATCACGCAGCTCGATTTCTTTGTTATCAGCGCCAAGAACTTTCATGTCCAAACCTAGTGATTGTAATTCCTTAACCAACACACGGAAGGATTCAGGAACACCTGGCTTAGGAATTGGTTCGCCCTTAACGATGGCTTCGTAAGTTTTAACACGACCAACAACGTCATCTGACTTGTAAGTCAAGATTTCTTGCAGCGTGTAAGCAGCACCATAAGCTTCAAGTGCCCAAACTTCCATTTCACCAAATCGTTGGCCACCGAATTGTGCTTTACCACCAAGTGGTTGTTGGGTAACTAATGAGTATGGTCCGATTGAACGTGCATGGATCTTATCGTCAACCATGTGGGCCAGCTTCATGTAGTGCATCACACCAACGGCAATTCGTTTGTCAAATGGTTCACCGGTACGGCCATCATACAAAACAGTCTTGGCATCACCAGACATACCAGCTTCCTTAACGGCAGCCCAGATATCTTCATCACGGGCACCATCAAAGACTGGTGTTGAAATGTGAATGCCAAGTTTACGTGCGGCCATTCCCAAATGCAGTTCGAGCACTTGCCCGATGTTCATACGGGAAGGCACACCCATTGGACTCAGCATAATATCGATTGGCGTTCCATCTGGCATGTATGGCATATCTTCTTGAGGGATAACAACGGAAACAGTCCCCTTGTTACCATGACGGCCAGACATCTTGTCACCAACTTGCAGCTTACGCTTTTGAGCAATGTAGACACGTACCATCTTGTTAACACCTGGTGATAATTCATCACCGTTTTCACGGGTGAAGATGCGGACGTTTTGAATGATACCGCCGCCGCCATGAGGCACCTTAAGTGACGTATCACGTACTTCACGGGCCTTTTCACCAAAGATCGCGTGAAGCAAACGTTCCTCAGCTGATAATTCAGTGACACCCTTAGGCGTTACTTTACCAACTAGAATGTCGCCGTCATGCACTTCGGCACCGATCCGGATAATCCCTTCTTCGTCAAGGTTCTTAAGTGCATCTTCCCCAACGTTAGGAATTTCACGGGTAATTTCTTCAGGTCCAAGCTTCGTATCACGGGCTTCGGATTCATACTCTTCAATATGAATTGAAGTGTAGACATCGTCAGTCACAAGCCGTTCGCTAATGGCGATGGCATCTTCGAAGTTGTAACCTTGCCAAGTCATGAAAGCAACTAATGGGTTTTGACCTAAAGCTAATTCGCCGTCTTCCATTGATGGTCCGTCAGCCAATACTTCGTCTGGATCAACTTTATCGCCGACCTTAACGATTGGACGTTGGTTGTAGTTTTTACCACCGTTTGAACGTTGGAACTTCATTAACTTGTAGCTATCTAATGCACCGTCTTCGCGACGAACACGAATTTCGCGGGCATCGACGTATTCAACTGTCCCGGCCTGCTTGCAAAGTAAGGCAACACCAGAGTCATGGGCAGCTTTGTATTCAATCCCAGTACCAATCAGCGGTGCATGAGGATCAAGCAACGGTACGGCTTGACGCATCATGTTGGCACCCATCAACGCACGGTTAGAGTCATCGTTTTCCAAGAAAGGAATGCAGGCCGTAGCGACCGACACAACTTGCTTAGGCGAAACGTCCATGTAATCGACGTTGTTGATGCTGGTTTCAATATTTTCTGATTTTGCACGGGCCATAACCACATCATTAACGAATGAACCATCATCGTTCAATGGTGAGTTGGCTTGTGCAACAACGTAGTTATCTTCTTCATCGGCGGTCAGGTAATCAATCTTGTTGGTAACCTTATGCGTCGTCCATGAAACACGACGGTATGGCGTTTCGATAAAGCCATACTTGTTGATCCGGGCGTAACTGGACAAACTGTTGATCAGTCCAATGTTAGGGCCTTCGGGTGTTTCAATTGGGCACATACGGCCGTAATGGGTATAGTGCACATCACGAACTTCATAACCGGCACGGTCACGAGTCAAACCACCAGGTCCAAGGGCTGAAAGACGACGCTTATGCGTTAATTCACCCAAGGGGTTAGTTTGATCCATGAATTGTGACAGTTGTGAAGAACCGAAGAATTCTTTGATTGAAGCCACAACTGGTCGAATGTTGATCAGTTGTTGCGGCGTAACGGTCGAAGCATCCTGAATTGACATCCGTTCGCGAACGACCCGTTCCATCCGTGATAAACCGATCCGGAACTGGTTCTGCAGTAATTCACCAACAGAACGAATCCGACGGTTACCCAAGTGATCGATATCGTCAGTTGAGCCAATACCTTCTTGTAAGTCAAAGAAGTAGTTAACTGCAGCCAAAATATCAGCGGGTTTAATGTGCTTCCACTTCAAATCAATATGACCATTACCAATCACTGGAATAGCCCGTTCTGGGTCATCTGGCGATTGAACCATAATGGTTTGAAGAACAACTGGTTCAGTGACCACCGCTTCGTCTGAAGGCGTGTAAGTCACCGTCTTAAAGTCGTCACGGTCAAGGTATGGTGTCAAGGTCTTCAACAGATCTTTATCCACAACGTCGCCCTTTGAAGCCAAAACTTCACCAGTATCAGGATCTGCTAAGGTTTCAGCCAACGTCAAACCAAGCAAGCGGTTCTTTAGAACTAACTTCTTGTTTGTCTTGTAACGACCGACAGGCGCCATATCATAACGCTTTGGATCGAAGAACCGAGCCGTTAACAGACTCCGTGATGAATCAGCCGTCTTAGGTTCACCTGGACGCAAACGCTCGTAAACATCCTTTAAGGCTTCTTCAACACGTGAATCTTCGCTGTTTTTGTGAACATCCTTTTCCAAGGTTGCCATTAAGCTGTCGTTATCACCATACATCTTGATGATCTCGTCATCTGAACCGAAGCCTAAGGCCCGAACTAATTCGGTCATTGGAATCTTACGAGTCCGGTCGATCCGAACGTAAGACAGCCCTTTAGCATCCGTTTCAAATTCCAGCCAAGCACCCCGGTTAGGAATGACAGTGGCACCGTAAACTGTACGGCCGTTTTTGTCAGTATCTTTAGTGTAATAAACGCCAGGGGAACGGACTAATTGAGAAACGATAACCCGTTCGGCACCGTTAATAATAAACGTTCCTTGTTCCGTCATCAGTGGAAAATCGCCGAAGAAAACATCTTGGGATTTAATTTCACCAGTCTCGTGATTGGTTAACCGTAAAGTGACATGTAATGGTGCCGAATAGTTGGCATCGTGCTCTCTTGCTTCGTCAACGGTATATTTTGGTTCCAGTAACTGGTAATCAACGAACTCTAATGAAAGATTTCCTTGGAAATCTTCGATTGGCATAATGTCATCGAACATATCCTTCAAGCCTTCATCTAAAAACCACTGGTACGAATTCTTTTGGATCTCAATCAAGTTAGGAAGATCCAAAACTTCCTTAATTCGTGCGTAGCTTCGTCGGGTCCGGTGCTTGCCATATTTAACCAAGTGTCCTGCCAAGTTGTTCACCTCTCCATTTTATTCAGCGAACCAAAACCAATGTTACAGTTCGATTACATTTTCAATGAAAACGTATTCTCACCGGTTTTTTGGCAAAAAAAATCCAAAAATAAGAATCGAATTCTTACTTTTGGTTTTTATGAGAACCGTTACGGACAATAGATCGCAACGACTCATTTCAGTTCACAGTTACATACTGCAATTAGTATACCTGCTGCTAATTAAGTTGTCAAATCATTATGTCTCTGAGGACACTAACCCGTGCAAAATCAAATCTAGTAGTAACCGAATGTGTTCCTCTTGCGTCAGGTCAGCACCGCCAATGCGATGAAACTTGCTAAAAAGCGGGCTTAAACTCGTAATGTAAAATTCTGCTGCTGCCTCAGGCTGGATGTCTCGGCGCAACTCAACGTCTTTACTCTTAAAGTAGTTTTCAATTGGTCTCACGTAGTCCGTTTGAAAGATCATTCCCAGTTGACGCATATTAGCGGGTTTGAGTTCCCCGAAACTGGAATGGATAATGGTAAAGATATCTCGCGGATGAGCGTCCGTCAGCACTTGTGTGATTTTCACCAACCGTTCCTCAGCTGATAAAGCCGCTGAAGACTGGTTCACAGCATCAATGCCGGCTTTGATCTCACTGCCAACCGTTTTAATGACTTGCAGATAAATCACTTCTTTATCATCGAAATGGTGGTAAAGCGCCGGTTGGGTGATGCCCACAGCCTTAGCAATATCCCGGGTAGACGTACCCTGGTAGCCGCGAGACAAAAAGAGCGTGCGTGCGGCGTCTAAAATGGCTTGATGCGTTTTCTCTAGTTGCGCTTCTCGTTTCAAATTAACTCCCATTCCTTTCGTAGCGGCTGCCTATGGTCTGAGTACTAGTTTAACACGAATCCCCAGTTTGCGGTAAGGAGACTCCTTGCAAAAAAAGCAGCCTGGTCGCTAGTCAACAGGGACTAGTAATCAAGCTGCTCTATTGGAATTTAAATCTGATTACTTACTGCCAACCGTTTCACTGGCAGTCTTTTTCTCAGTTTTTTCTGCTTGCTTAACGTTCAGGGTAATCTTACCATGACTGGCCCCTAAGGTGACGGTGTTGCCCGCTTGAATTTCGCCGGACAGCATTGCTTCGCTTAAGCGGTCTTCCACCTTGGTCTGCAGTGCCCGCCGGATTGGCCGTGCACCGTATTCCGGATCAAACCCGGCATCGGCGATAACATCGATTGCAGCCGGTGTCACTTTGATATCAATATCTTGAGCCTTCACACGATCGATAACGGTCTTCGCCATTAACTTCACAATTTGATGAAGTTCCTTCTTTTGAAGACTGTGGAAAATAACCACTTCATCGATCCGGTTCAAGAACTCTGGCCGGAAGCTTTGCTTCAACGTTTGCCGGATGGTATCCGCCATCGCGCTGTAGTCACTGCTCTTATCCTTAGCGGCAAAGCCAACGGTCTTTTCATCCCGCAGCCTCGTTGCCCCTAAGTTAGAGGTCATGATCAAAATGGTGTTCCGGAAATCAACCTTCCGCCCCTTAGAATCAGTCAGATACCCATCATCAAGAACCTGCAGCAACAGGTTAAAGACGTCTGGATGGGCCTTTTCAACTTCATCAAAGAGCACCACTGAATACGGTTTTTGACGAACTTTTTCGGTTAACTGCCCGCCTTCGTCATAACCCACGTAACCCGGCGCTGAACCAATCAGACGGCTGGTTGAATACTTCTCCATGTATTCACTCATATCTACCCGGATCATGTTGTCTTCTGAACCGAACATTGCTTCAGCTAACGCCTTCGCAAGTTCCGTCTTACCAACACCAGTAGGGCCTAAGAACATGAATGAACCAATTGGCCGGTTGGGATCTTTCAATCCTGAACGGGCCCGCCGGATAGCTCTGGAAACGGCTGAAACCGCTTCTTCTTGGCCAACCACTCGTTTGTGCAAAATGCTTTCCAAGTTAACCAACCGTTCTTGTTCAGTTCGGTTAAGCTGCGTGGTTGGCACGCCAGTCCATTCAGAGACCACTTGGGCAACGTCTTCGCCCCTTACGTTCAAACCGTACTTTTCATCAGAATCAGCACGCTTTTCGGCCTTTTTGTCGAGTTTTTCCTTCAAGGCAATTTCCTGCTCACGAATCTTAGCCGCCTCTTCAAAGCGCTGGTCAAGGATCGCAGCTTCACGTTGATCAGACAGATCTGATAATTTAACTTCCTGTTTAGTCTGGTTATTAGGCTTATCCATCTGGCTGACACGTACCTTAGCAGCAGCCTCATCCATTAAGTCGATGGCCTTATCAGGCAAGTAACGTTCCGTAATGTAGCGAGTGGAAAGCTTAACCGCCTGTTCCAATGCTTCATCAGTAATGTTAGCTTTGTGGTGTGCCTCATAACGAGGACGCAGCCCTTTAAGGATCTCAATGGTTTCTTTTTCTGTAGGTTCATTCACTTGAACCGTCGCAAACCGACGTTCCAAGGCCGCATCGGATTCGATGTATTTTTGATATTCGTCAAGCGTGGTGGCCCCGATGGTTTGAAGTTCACCCCGAGCTAACGCCGGCTTCAGAATGTTTGATGCATCGATGGCACCTTCAGCACCACCGGCACCAATCAAGGTGTGCAGTTCGTCAATGAACAGGATAACTTCCCCGTCATTATAAATTTCTTCGATCACCTTTTTGAGACGGTCTTCAAATTCGCCACGATACTTAGTCCCCGCAACCAGTGACCCCATATCCAAGGCCATTAGCCGCTTGTTTTGCATATCTTCAGGAACGTCACCCTTAACGATCCGCTGGGCTAAGCCTTCAGCAATCGCCGTTTTACCAACACCAGGCTCGCCAATCAGCACGGGGTTGTTCTTCGTCCGACGACTCAAAACTTGAATGACCCGCCGTACTTCATTGTTCCGGCCAACGGTTGGATCCATCCGGTCGTCACGGGCCAACTGCGTCAGGTCACGTGCCAGTGAGTCCAAGGTCGGGGTGCCGCCCTGTTGCTTGCGGCCATGCTGATTACGCCGTTTATCCTGGGTCTCACTCACGCCTAACTTACGTAAAATGACCTTACGGGCTTGAGCTAAATCAATATTTAAGTTCATCAGAATTCGTGAGGAAAGGATCGTTTCGTCACTCAGCAGAGCAAGCAGCAAGTGCTCAGTCCCAATTTTAGTGGCACCAATTCGCTTAGCTTCCTCACCGGCAACGGACAGAATGTCCTTCGCCTTGGGTGAATATGGCAGATAAGTATCCTTATCAACGTTTGTTAAAGTACCGTACCCGGTGAAGCGCTCAATCTCTTCACGTACGTCATCTTCACTAATGGAAAACTGCTGCAAAACTTTGTTAGCAATCCCATTCTTCTCAATTGTGAGTGCTAAAAGTAAGTGCTCTGTGCCAACAGCTTGGTGCTTAAAGTACTTCGCCTGTTCCTGGGCTAATGCCAAGACGCTCTTTGCACTGGGGGTAAATAAATTATCCATTTTAATTCCTCACTTTCCTAGCTCTCATAGCGTAGATGTTTCAAAATACTGACTAAAATTCGCGCCCTCAAGCCGTTTTCTTCCGCACGGTTGTCCATCTTCAGGGTGTCCTTACTCATAATCGTTAAAATGATGTTGGCCTCTCTGCGACCAATAACACCACTTTCATAGAGTCCCTGAACAACGGCATAGCCATCACGTTGCCCAATCGAATCACCGATGGTTTCAATCAACGAATCTAAAACATCTGTGTCATCTAATAAGTTCACCTTTTCGATTCGAATATAGCCGCCACCGCCCCGCTTGCTTTCTACCAAGTAACCATTGGATAAAGTAAACCGGGTTTTAATCACATAGTTAATTTGTGACGGTACCACATTGAACAAATTCGCAACTTCAGATCGGCGAATTTCCACGTGCTCTGTATCCGACAGAATTTCTTTCAGGTACTGCTCAATAATATCTGAGATATTTTGATTTTGCACGCTGCTCCCTCCATTCACCAACTTAGCAATCCTGTTTGACTAATGTTGACTTTCATTATACGAATGTTTGGTGAAAATGCAAAGGTTTATACTTTAATTTATCGTCTGAAATGCTAAATTCGGTTGAACCGAAAAAGTTTCTTCCTATAATAAAGTTTTAACAACTAACAACCAATCTTTCGGATTATTAAATGTCCAACTCCATTATAAGGCATTCGTCAATAAAACTCCCGTTTAGTGTTAAAGAACCACGTAGAAAATGAGGCAGTCAAGATTCGGCAAAAGGGCGCTTCCTGTTTAACTACGACTTTAATTGCTTTTCTGCTTGCTGGGCCATTGCATCTTGTCTCAAACAGCTGCTTCACATTAGCGGGTGTCCGTTCCGTTCAAAAAATGGGGTCTACAATTTCTGGTATTGGTGAATAACCAATGCCAGTTTTTTGATTGGTTTTAGGAAATTATAAAAGGACACGAGGTCCTCACATGTTACGATTAAATC
>NZ_BCMI01000002.1 GCF_002217985.1 Secundilactobacillus pentosiphilus | reverse complement strand
TCGATAAGTCTTTTTTGAAAGCTATGATTTATGACTTAAGTCACAGCCTCTTTTATTTTCACCGCCAGCTCAATTTAATGAGAATTTATTGTTAATTTTAACAATATTCTCATATTATTTGCTATACTGGCAGGTAAGGAAAAATGAGGAGCATCAGATGCATGAATGAAATTAAAATTGGCCTAATTGGCCTTGGAACTGTTGGCAGCAGTGTTCTCAAAATGATTATTGAAAATTCTGATAAAGTTCAAACCATCACTGGTCGCAGGCTCAGTGTAAAAACCATCGTGGTCAGAAACGTTGCGAAGCACCGCCGTCAAGTACCAAAGGACGTCACGCTGACAACGGATCTGAGCGCCATTATCAACGATCCCGAAATTAAAATCGCGGTGGAAGTCATGGGCGGTATCCATCCTGCCAAAGAATTCGTGACCGCGCTGCTGAACGCCAAAAAACACGTGGTGACCGCGAACAAGGATTTAATTGCCTCTGCAGGCGAAGAACTCGCCGCCACTGCCAAACAAAACCACTGCGACTTGATGTATGAAGCAAGTGTTGCCGGCGGTATCCCCATTTTAAGGACCATTGTCAACAGCTTCGCGGCTGATTACATCACCGAAGTTAAGGGGATTGTCAACGGGACGTGCAACTTCATCCTCACCCAGATGCAGCAACAGCACTGGTCATATGATCAAGCTTTGATGAAGGCTCAGGAGCTGGGCTTCGCGGAATCCGATCCCACCAACGATGTCGAAGGCATTGATTCCGCCTACAAAATGGTCATTTTGAGCCAGTTTTCATACGGCGCCCATATTAAGCTATCCAATATGTCCGTTGAAGGTATTTCAACTATTCAACAGGATGATATTCAGCGCGCAGCAGATTTCGGCTATACCATCAAATTACTGGGGATTTCACGCCGCATCGATAATGGTGTTTTTGCCGAAGTGGGCCCTGTGTTGGTTCCTCAAGACCATCCGCTGGCCACGATCCATAACGAAAATAACGCCGTGATGGTAACGGGTGAAGCCGTTGGAGAAACCCTCTTTTACGGACCGGGAGCTGGCGGTCTGCCAACTGCTAACAGCGTGTTAAGCGATATCGTTTCAGTTACCAAAAACATTGTGTTGGGAACTACTGGCCATTTCTTCAATAATTATCAAAGCAGTCCGAGCGAAATCGGTAATATCGATCCAAAGGACGTTAAGTACGCCTACTACCTTTCCCTCAAGATGCTGGATGCGCCTGGTCAAATGTTGAAATTCACTCAAATTGTGACGCAATCCGGTGCCAGCTTTAGTCAGATCGTACAAACTAAAACCGATCATCAGACGGCCCGCGTAACGGTTATTACCCATAAAATATCCAAATCCCAGCTGAGCGATATCAAACGCGCGCTCCGCAAAGTTAATACCATTGCACTACTAGCAGCTTACAAAGTTTTGCAACGGTGAAAACAGCCACGACAAAGGGCGTTCCCAGTTTTGAGAACGCCCTTTGTCGTGGCTGTTAACATCAATTTTAAACCTACATCAGCGGATCCCACGGTGCTAATTCGACCGGACGATGCGTTAAGATCGCACGCTGTTCATCCGTCAGGTACTTTTTATGAACGACAACTTCATAGACAAACTGATCCATCCAATCATCCGTCATCACGAAGTAGCCCTTTTCACCGTTTTTCTCACCCCAGGAGTTTTCCACTTTCCAGCGGTTAGGCTGACCATCAACTAGGTTAACACCCGTTAAGGTCATGGCATGGGTCACTTCGGCTTCGTGGTAAGCGAACCGCTGTGCCTTTGTCAGTGACAGATCGATACCAAACAGTTCAGCACGTCGGTATAATTGAGCGTCTAAGAAACCCTGTTCGCGGCTCATCTGCTGGAGGACGTCATTGCCGAACCAAACGGTTTCGCCGTCTTGCAGCTGTGCGATCGCCGTTTTCTTCAAAACGGGCATTTCCACGTTTAAAAACTGAATCTGCTTGCCGCCAACAATGTTTTCCTGACTGGCCAAACGGTACAGTTCATTCAGCGGTTTATCCGGTGAATTCGTCACCACGACATAATCTTCCAGATCAACATCAAATTCCTGTTTGAAAAAGGCCGTTGGCGTTAAATGAGCCTGCCGGTGCCACTTTTGATCCTTATCGCGATATTCTAAATCAAAGTGAGTCGGCGGTTCGCCGAAGGAATAAGCTGCCATCCGGTACACTTCACCAACCATTTGGTGACGTCTTTTCGCCAGCTGGTCCGCGCTGGCACCGTCGTGGACCAGATCACGTAAAATAACGGCATCCCGTTTCATTTTAAGTGCCAAGGTGGATGCAAAGGCACTGGTATGATCAGTGTTATACGTTTCTGGCATCGCGTCAGCCGGCATCACCCCGTACTTTTCAACCAGTGCAGCTGCCATGGGCCACTGACCGCCGTCGCCGCCTGCCATTTTGAGGTAGAAAGCCACTTCACGGTCATTCGGATCCTTATCAGCCGTCGCTAGAATATGCTCGTAAAACATATTCGCCCGTTCCACTTTGTCCCAGAAGAACAGGTAGTTTTGCGACAGTTCAAAGTTTTTCACGTGGTGTGACTGCTCAAACTTGTGCCGCAAGGTATTGAGTAATGAAAACTCCCAGCAGCGGCCGCTTTGTTTTTGATTTGTCACGGTCCCCGTGTCTAACTCAACTGAAAATTCCCGGTGGAGGCGGACCTTGGCCTGCGGATCGGTAGCCGCGGCATCTATCCCGTTCGTCATTACCGCGCGGCTGATAACGGCGGCGTCTGATCGTTGTTTTAGTTCTTGATGATACTGCTTAAAATCGTTTGCTGTTAATTCTGCTGGATTTGATGGTTGCATTCATTTTCCTCCTAATACGTATTTTAAATTTAAGTAGGTTCATTCTACTGCATTTTTAAGGCGTCTGCATCCGGTCCTTATACACTAGGCCTAACGCACCTAGACTATAGATCAAAATCAGCCCAGCCATTGGTGCGTAACTCGCGGTACCAAACAAGCCCACTAATGGTGAGGAGATCCCGCCAAACGCATTTTGTGATAGCCCGACCAGCGCAGAGGCACTGCCGGCGTTTTGGGATGCTTGGTTCATGATGATCGAAGTCGTCAGCGTCAGCAGCATCCCGATGAATAACACTAAGAACCACAGCAATACTGCCACTGCGATCAGTGAGAATCGCAGCCATGACCCAAGCAGTAAGGCCAGACTATCTAATAATACCAGCACGATGCCAAGCTTCATTTGGCTGACTTCCGACAGCCGGTTAACGCGGCTGGGCAGCCCGCTGCCGATCACAATTCCCAGCCCATTCAGCGCGTAAATCAGACTAAAGGTTTGGGCGGACAGCTGGAATAGCTGCTGGTAAATAAAGGTTGAGGCAGAAATATAGCTGAACAAGCAGCCGTAAATTAAGCCGGTGCCTATAATATGACGCATGAACCCCGGCATTTTAACGAGGCTGCCGAAGGACTTAAAAGTGGCAAACAGCGGTCCCGTCAAACGTTTTGCCGGTGCCAGCGTTTCTGGAATCCCAATCACAATCAGTCCGGAAAGCCCGAGCCCGATCACACCCAGGAGAATAAAAACGGCTTCCCACGGTACGAACTGGATCATGTATCCGCCGATGATCGGCGCGATGATCGGGAAAACCCCGTTCACCGCGTTTAAAATGGCGTAAAAATTAGTCAACGCGTGACCGCTGAACAGGTCTCGCGCCACCGCTCTGGAAAGCACCTGACCACTGGCACCCGCCAGGCCCTGAATAAACCGCATCACGATCAGCATGGGAATCGAGTGCGTCAGCGCGATCAGAAACGAAGCCGCAGCAAACACCAAGAAACCGGCAAGCAGCGGTTTTTTACGGCCGTAATGATCGCTTAACGGCCCGGCAATCAACTGGCCAAACGCCAAGCCTAAAAGACACGCCGTTAAACTGAGTTGAATCAGCGACGCGGAAGTACGAAATTGGCGCATCATTTGCGGCAGCGCCGGCAGATATAAATCAATCGACAATGGTCCCGTGGCACTCAAAGTCCCTAAAATTAAAGTAAACCGAAGCCGGTGACGTTTTTCAGACATATGTTATCAAGCCATCCCTTCAAAATTGCATCATACTTACCATGATACGAAATTATGCCAAAAATACTAGCAAAATCATTTATAAGCTCATTAACATTATGATAAATCACCGTCGCTCATTGTGACTTTTAGCAGAAAAAGAGTAATATAAAGTGTATTTAATTAAGATATCAGGGTCTGCACCGCATACTCTGGAAGGGAAAAAAACGTCATGAAATTCATCAAGGAAATCGTCATACCAGTCGTCATTGGTCTGCTGCTGGCATTCGGATTAAAAAGCTTTGTCCTATCACCGGTTCGGGTCGATGGACCGTCAATGGAACCAAATCTGACCAATAATGAACGGGTCTGGATGTTCAAACAGGCCAAGATCAAACACCTCAGCGTAGTCGTCTTTGATGCTCACGGGGCTGATCCAGAGGCCGCACCGGGCACGGATTACGTGAAGCGCGTCATCGGCCTGCCTGGCGATACCGTTTCCTTCGTCAACAACAAACTTTACGTTAATGATAAAGTCGTCAGCCAAAGTTTTATCAGTCAGCGTGAAGCAACAGCTGGAACAGGTACCCGTAACTGGACGTTACAGTCGTTAGCAAAACAGTACGGCTGGGGCAAGCACGTGACGGTCGTGCCTAAGGGTGACTACTTCGTTTTAGGAGACCACCGAAGCGTTTCAAACGATGGCCGTTACTGGGGCTTCGTTAAGAAGAATAAGGTCGCTGGCGTGGTAAAAGTGCCGTTTTGGACGGGCACTAAAACTCAGCGGGCAAACGTTAACGGTTTGGGCTACGAATAGTAGTCAAAAAGACTAGTGCGTAGCTGCACTAGTCTTTTTTTTAAACTGAATTTTACGAATTTCGTTGCTGTTCTTTCTTAATTTGATGGGATAACTTCTGGGCCTGCTGTCGCTGCCGCGAGATATTTTGCTGCTTATCTTTCATATAATTCGTGAACAACTCGCCATAATCAATTTCATGATCACTATTGGATCCCCCAAGTACACGGTGCTTTGCGCGTTTTTTACTAAACCAGTTTGCCATTTTTTTGCCTCCCCAAAAGTTAGTTATATCTGTATAATAACAAATTTATTAACGGTTGCGTGGATTACGGCAAATTTGTAAAGAAATGGGAACTTTTAATTAACAACCAAAAAATAGTGCCATGCAACCAAATAAGTTGCACGGCACTATTTACTCATTATTGATTATCTTTCATCACCCTGAGCCCGAAGCAATTCGCCCAACGATGGCTGCGTCTTTGGATCAATGTGGTACTTCTCTGAGTACGCCTTAACAGTGTCCGCGCCGTAGAGCTTTTCGTCTAATGGCATAAAGGCTGTGGCAATCGGGTCATCCGGATTGATGTAAGCATTGATGACGATCGGTTTCTTGTTGCCGTTAGCTTGCAGATCCTTGACCTTAGCGAAGACCTCATCCAAATCAGCCTTATTCTTCACGGTAAAGCCGATGCCGCCAAGTCCTTCAGCAACCTTTGCCCAATCGGCATCGGTTAGATCAACGCCATAGAAGTGCTGCTTGGATTCAGCCTGTTCATAGTAGATAAAACCAAACCGGTCGTTGGAGAAGACCACGTTGATGACTGGTAACTCATACCGGGCTTCCGTAATGATGTCGGGTACTACCATGGCAAAACCGCCATCGCCTGATAATGACCAGGCCTGAGCATCAGGCACACTGAGCGCACCAGCCATACCGCCTGGTAAGCCGAACCCCATAGTTGCAAATAAGCCGGAAATGGCAAACCGCTGATTCTTGTTCATTGGTAAACCACGAACGCCCCATTCAGAAACGTTTCCGGTATCAACAGCGTAGGTATCGTTAGGACCGGCCAGTTCAGCGATCTTCTTGGTCACGGCTTCAGGGTTCAAGCCGCGGCTGTCGTCCTCGGCCTGTTCGTCTAACCACTTGTCCCAGTTAGCTTTGTTTTGCTGGTTAGCTTTCAGCCAAGTATCGGCTGGGCGGCTTTCGCCAGTGGCAATCATATCGTTTAAGTAAGCCTTGGCATCCGCAATGATGGCGTAGTCAACGTCAACCGTCTTACCAATATCAAAGGCGTTGGTGTTTACTTGGATAATTTTAACGTCTTTTGGCCAGAACTGGGCAAACGGGAATTCGGAAGCTAAGAACAGGATCAAATCAGTATGCTGCAAAGCTTCGAACCCTGACTTAGCACCCAAACGGCCAAACGTTCCGATAAAGTTCGGGTGGTCCGTTGAAATGACTCCGGTGGCTGGCACAGTGTTCATCACCGGAATGTTGAACTGTTCGGAGAACTTAGTCAGCTCGTCTCTGGCACCCAGTAAACCGCGGCCCGCGTAAATCAACGGGTGCTTAGCTTCCTTGATCATCTTCAGGCTGTCTTGGATCGCCTTGGGATCAACGGTTTGACTGTAGTTATTAGCTACGACCTTAGGCGTCTTAGCTGGTTTGTAGTCAATTTCTTTAGTCGTCAGATCTTCTGGCAAGATCACCACAGCAACTCCGCTTTGACGGTAGGCTTCCCGAATGGCTTCGTTGATGACGTAGGGAACCTGTTCCGCAGTTGTCACTGTCCGGTTGTAAACCGAAACATCTTCGAACATCGGCGTTTCATCCATTTCCTGGAAGAAGTTGGTGTTCATCGTCGGCTGCGGCACTTGTCCCACAATGGCCAGCACTGGTACGTGATCCATCTTGGCATCGTACAGGCCATTAAACAGGTGAGTTGCACCGGGACCTGCAGAACCGAAGGCTACCCCAATTTTACCGGTGAATTTTGCATCAGCCGAAGCCGCAATGGCCCCGACTTCTTCGTGACGCACCTGAATGTATTTAATTTTATCTTGTTCTAAATATAGGCCTTCCACCGTGTGGTTGATTGAGCCCCCAGGAATGCCGTAGATATGATCTACGCCCCAATCTTCCAATACTTTCACTAATGCTTGTCCTGCCATCATCTTTGTCATCTGAATCGCACTCCTCCATCAGTTTCATCAAAAAAGACTGATTCTTAAATTATTCAACATAGAAAAGTATAGGACTGCCATATTTGAAAGTCACGTCATTAGCTTACTTTTTGTAAGTTAATGATTTCACAACAATTTTCGGCCTTTCAACCAACAAAAAAAGCGGCCGTTGAATCACAATGGCTGCTTTTAAACCCTTATTTTCGTTCATCCACGATCTCGACATTTTGGTCAATGACTTCGCCATTATCCGCCAAAATCAGTGTCTGGTATTTCGGCTGCAGCTTTAACGTCATCTGGTCACTTAAGAAACGATCAGAATAACTTTTGACGTACATCGGCTGCAGATTAGTTTCAATTTTTTCATCGTAATCCTTAAAAGACTGACTGTCATTGATCAGTACTAGTTGAAACGAAATTTGTAAGGCCACTAATCCGTGGTGAGAATAAGGACCGACACCGTCATCGTAACTGAGCAAGATGCGGGTATCCTCCCTTAGATGCGGCTTGATTTTTTCAATTGCCTCTGGTGACAGGGTTAAACGGCGTGTCATTTTCATCGCTTCTTTCCGTTAATTTTGGCTTCATTATGCAAGTCGTTATCCGAAAATACAATTAATTCGATTTCGTCTGTTAAATGAAACCGCTTTATTATTGCTTGTGAATTTATGGTAGAATGGTTTTAATTACTGACAATTGGAGGTCACATTTATGAGTGCAAATCAGCTAACCTGTCACGAAACGTTATCCATCTCAAACCACCGGGTATTTAGTTCTGACTTAAACGAACATAACACCGTGTTTGGCGGCCGAATCCTGTCTATGGCGGATGATACCAGCTCAATTGCGGCCTCTCAAGCCATCCGTCAGGTCCAAGTTACGGCGACGATGGATCACATGAACTTTATCGCGCCGTTTGTCATGCAGGATGCCATGCTGTTTGAATCGTACGTTACTGGCACCAGTCACCGCTCATTGGAAGTCTTCGTTAAGGGCCTCGGGGAGCACTTACTGACCGGCGAACGGTTTGTGGGCTTCACCTGCTTTGTCACCTTCGTCACCGTTTCTAACCCCGCTGATCCGCCCCTGCCGGAAATTGTTCCCGAAACCGAAGAGGAAAAATTCCTGTGCAGCGGCTACGCTGATCGTTTGATTGAACGTCAACGTGATCGTGATTATCAAAAAGGGTTATTTAAACACCTTAATTTAGATTAGACCAAAAAAGACTGAACCTTGATCAAGGTTCAGTCTTTTTAGTTACTGCATTTCTAATTAATGAATTTTGGCAATTTTACCCCGTTCGATATACACGCTCAAAATCGCAATATCAGCTGGGTTGACGCCACTGATTCGCGTTGCTTGCGCAATGGTTTCGGGACGGATCTTATCCAATTTCTGGTGTGCTTCCGTGGCTAGACCATCGATGGCATCAAAGTCGATGTTTTCCGGGATCTTCTTGGCTTCCATCTTCTTCATTTTAGCCACGTTATCTTCGGCTTTCTTAATGTAACCGGCGTACTTGATACGAATCTCGATTTCCTCAATCACCCGGCGGTCCAACGGCTTTTCAGGGGCTGGAATAAACTGCAATAAGTCCTTGTAAGTGACCTGTGGCCGACGGAGGAACTCCGCAGCTAAAACGCCGTCTTTCAACGGTTTCTCGTTATGCGATTCAACGTAGGCGTTCACTTCAGGAGAGGGCTTGACCCGTACTGTGTTTAGCCGTGCCATCTCGTCTTCAATGGCTTGACGCTTCGCTAGAAAGGCGCTGTACCGCTCATCAGAAATGAGTCCGAGCTCATGGCCCTTTGGCGTCAGCCGTAAATCAGCATTATCGTGACGCAAAATTAACCGGTATTCGGCCCGGCTCGTCAGCAACCGGTACGGTTCATTGGTGCCCTTCGTGACCAAATCATCGATCATAACACCGATGTAGCCTTCTGAACGCTTCATCACGTACGGCGCTTTGCCCTGGGCACGCAACCCAGCGTTGATTCCAGCCATAATACCTTGACCAGCTGCTTCTTCATAGCCCGAAGTTCCGTTAGTCTGCCCAGCGGTGTACAGGTTTTTAATGACTTTCGTTTCCAGCGTTGGCCGTAATTGATATGGCGAAACCACGTCGTATTCAATGGCGTATCCCGGCCGCATCAGTTCCGCTTTTTCCAGGCCCTTGATCGAATGGACGATCTTTTGCTGTACTTCTTCCGGCATTGATGTAGACAGTCCTTGAACGTACCACTCATCCGTTTTCCGGCCCTCAGGCTCCAAGAACAGCTGGTGGCGGCTCTTATCCGCAAACCGCACGATCTTATCTTCAATTGAAGGACAGTACCGCGGACCCACACCCTCGATCACACCCGTAAACATTGGGGCGCGGTCGAGATTGGCCCGAATAATTTTATGGGTGGTTTCGTTGGTGTACGTCAACCAGCAGGACAGCTGGTTCTTAAGCGCCAAGTAATTTTCATCCGGCGTTTCGTAACTAAAGTGGTTAGGTGCTTTGTCGCCTGGCTGCTCTTTAGTTTCATCATAATTGATGGTATTGCCGTCAACTCGTGGCGGCGTTCCCGTTTTGAACCGCTCAAGCTCTAAACCGTATTTTTCGAGGTTCTTAGTGAGTTTCATAGCTGGCTGGGAATTATTCGGCCCCGATGAGTACATGAGCTCACCGATGATAATTTTGCCTCGTGCGGACGTTCCAGCAGCAATCACGACGGTCTTAGCATGATAATGTGCCCCCGTATTCGTGATGATCCCTTGGCAAACCTTATTTTCAACGATCAAATCATCGACGATCCCCTGGCGCAGCGTTAAATTCGGTTCCTTTTCCAGGGTGTGCTTCATCTCAGCATGGTAGGCGTGCTTATCTGCTTGTGCCCGTAAAGCACGGACAGCAGGGCCCTTACCCGTATTGAGCATCCGCATCTGAACGTAGGTTTTATCAATGTTACGGCCCATTTCACCGCCCAACGCGTCAATTTCACGCACGACGATCCCTTTAGCAGGACCGCCAATGGATGGGTTACACGGCATAAAGGCAACCATATCAAGGTTAATCGTCATTAATAACGTCTTGTTGCCCATCCGCGCAGCTGCCAGTGCTGCTTCTACTCCGGCATGACCGGCACCAACGACAATGACATCATAGTCCTTGCCTTGATAGGCTTGAATCTCAGGCATGTTGTTTCCTCCTAAATATATTCTCTCGTTTACTTACCGACACAAAACTGACTGAAAAGCTGATCCAGCAATTCGTCTTGGTAACTGTCACCGGTAATTTCACCCAGTGTATTCCAGCACCGTGTCATATCGATCTGTACCAAATCAACCGGCATACCGGCGGCAATCCCGCTCATGACATCGTCTAAAGCCGAACTGGCTTGTTTCAGCAAGCCAATATGGCGGGCGTTAGTGACCATCACGCTGCCGCGGCCCGTTTCGATCCCTTCATCGAAGAACAGGTGGCTGATCTCGCCTTCCAGTTGATCGATTCCCTGATTCTGAGTCATGGAAGCTTGAATGATCTTAGTATCACCAGCCAGTTGCTTAAGTTCCGGCATTTCTAGTTTCAGTGGTAAATCCGTTTTATTTAAAATGATGATCCGTTTCTCGTCTGCAGTATCAGCTAGCAGCTGACGGTCTTCATCCGTTAGCGGCTCACTGGCATTTAACACCAGTACCACTAAATCAGCAGCAGCGATCGCTTTCTTGGAGCGTTCCACACCAATTTTTTCGACTTTATCATCCGTATGATGAATCCCAGCCGTATCAACCAGTTTCAACGGTACACCGCCGACGTTTACGTACTCTTCAATGACGTCTCGAGTGGTCCCGGCAACATCCGTTACAATGGCCTTATCCTCGTGAAGCAGCTGGTTGAGTAGGCTGGATTTACCCACGTTCGGCCGGCCGACAATTGCCGTTGCCAGGCCATCGCGCAGGACTTTTCCCTGTTTAGCGGTTTTGAGCAGCTGCTGAATTGAAGCCTTAACTTCTTTGGCTTTTTCCAGCAGCAGTTTAGTGGTCATCGTTTCCACGTCATCGTATTCCGGATAGTCAATGTTGACTTCAACCTGAGCCAAAACTTCCAAAATGTCTTGACGCAGTTTTTTAATCAGTCGCGATAAACTCCCGTCCAGCTGATTCAAAGCGACTTTCATCGACCGGTCCGTCTTAGCTCGGATCAGATCCATGACGGCTTCCGCCTGGCTCAAATCAATACGGCCGTTGAGGAAGGCGCGCTTGGTGAATTCGCCGGGTTCAGCTAACCGCGCACCCTGACTAATGACAAGCTGCAAAATCTCGTTGGTGGCTAACAAACCGCCATGGCAATTGATCTCAAGCACATCTTCACGCGTATAAGTCTTTGGTGCCCGCATTACGGAAACCATCACTTCATCCACTTCAGACTGCGTTTCTGGATCAATAATATGGCCATAATTGATTGTGTGGCTTTTCACCTTATCCAGTGATTTACCCTTAAATAAGGGCATGACTACTTCAAAAGCATGGTCGCCGCTCACCCGAATAATTGAGATACCACCCTCGCCAGGCGGTGTTGCAACGGCCGCAATCGTGTCAAATTCACTTGTCGTCGTCATGTTTATCCCTCCATTAATTTATTGTTCATATTTTCACGCACAAAAAAAGTGCCCACTCCATGCCCCTAACAGCATGGATAAAGCACTTTGACTACTTTATCTATTTAAGATAAGAATGATTAAGTATCATAATAGACTGGAATGGGGGGAGTGTCAAGGAGAAAAGGTGCGAAAACAAGGTGCGGAAACGAGCGTTTAGATAGCGGAGTGTAAGGTGCTGTTCGCATGGGTGCGCCGGACTTTGGTGTACCTGTGCGAACAGCACCTTACATGCAGCTGTCTGCTCGTTGGAGCCTGATTAAGCTGGGTAAATTTAAAGCGCCTAACTGTCCAACTTCTCAGACATTCCGCTCCCCTTTCCTCTAGCCCAAACTGGCTTCAAAAAGCAGGGAGTTGCACGTAAGGTGACTAGTGGTCTAAACCCAAGCCCGCGGTTTACACCACTAGTCACCTTACGCTCCACTCCCTTAACGCTTTTTTACGCACCTAACGAAGTGTAATCACCACCGCCCTCTTCGGCTCCGTTCCTGCCGAATAGGTCATAACGTGCTCGTTGTCTGCTAGGACACTATGAATCTGTTTACGTTCGAAAGATGGCATTGGATCCAGATAAACTGGTTTGCCAGTTGCAACCACTTCACGGGCCATATTTTCGGCTAAGCGGGTCAAGGTTTCTACCCGGCGCTCACGGTAGTTAGCAACGTCCAATGTCACTTCAAGTTTGGAGAACCGTTTATGATTTAAATAAACCTGTGCCAGGCTCTGCAGTGCGTTGATCGTTCGGCCATGCTTACCAATTAGTAGCCCCTCTTGTTCAGTTTCAAAATTCAAGTTGACGTGTCTGTGCTGGACGACAACCTGACTGATGGCTTCAATGCCTAATTGTTTAATAATTTCACTTAAATACTGATTGAGTTCGCTGGCTACCTGCTGATATTCAGCTTGTCGGTTAGCCGTTGGTTCATCAGTGGTTGCTACATCCTGTGTCGATCCACTGTCAGTTTCAGTTTCTGACTCTGATTTGTTATACGATGCTTTAGCTAACGGATCAGTCGTCTCCACTGCTTCTTCTGGCTTGCTGACAACAGCCGGCTTAACCTCTACCTTTGCCTTTCGGGCACCAATACCAAAAAAACCTTTGCGCGGTTTCGTTAATATGGTCACCTCCACTTGAGATTTATCGAGCTGAAGTTGTTGAAGTGCTTTTTGAACGGCCCCTTCAACGGTCTCGCTGGTGTATAAAGTCATGACTGCCTTCTGCTACTGATAACTTTTAAAAGTTATAGATCGTTCTTGCTTCCCCCTATCCTGCCTCGCATGAAACTCACTAATACAGTTGATATGATAGTCCACAAGCGTTAATTCCCGGCTAGCCACCGGTACATGCTTTGAAACCTTTTTTAATAGGCTAATTCAAAGTTTTCAGTATCCCTGATATTCAGAGCCGCATTGATATCGCGATCTTCAGTATAGTTGCAATTCTGACATTCATACACTCAATCTTGCAGTTTCAAATCAACTTTTTTATGGCCACATTGATGGCATAACTTAGAAGTTGGTTCAAACCGGTGAATCAGGTGTACCGGAATGCCTAATTGCTGACATTTAGCGGTTAATTTGATCCTAAAATTATAAAATCCCTGATAACTAACCGATTTAGCTAAATGCCGATTTTTCATCATACCCTTAACATTCAAATCCTCTAAGGCTACCCACCGTGGTTTGGTTCTCACCACAGTAGCAATAATCTTATTATGATAGTTGGACTGAATGTTGGTTAATCGTTGATACAAGCGTTGCACTTTCCGCTGAGTTTTAGCTAGATTTAAATCAGTAGCAGATTTCCCTTCTTTCTGTCTTCTAGCTTTCAGTGCGTGATACTGACGGGACATTTTTCTTTGCAGTCGGCGCAGGCGTTTTCTGATCCGTCTTACCCGACTGCTTTTGTTTTGATTAGGATATAAAGTACCATCATTTAAAATGGCAAATTCTTTTAGACCAAGGTCAATACCAATGGGCTCACCGGTCAATTCTAGCTTTGCTAATTCAGCCTGTTCCACTAAACAGGTCAGGTAATACCGACCAGCTTCGAATTTGATCCGGCCTTGTTTGATAACGAAATGTTCTGAGTCTGTAGGAATATAGCCAAACTCTTTCAAACGAACCCAGCCAAGCTTGGGTAGCTTAATTCGATGACGTTCACAGGCAATCACTTGTGCTCTACCATTCTTCACAAAATAATAACTGCCCTGACCGCGTTTAAACGAGCGCCAATGAGGGAAGCCACTCAGCTTCTTGAAGAACCGCTTCATAGCAGTATCCGCATCGATAAAAGCCTGCTTAATCGATTTAGCATATAAATCCTTAATCCATAAATCATCAGGATTGGCCTCAAGGTACTCATGGTTAAACCACTTACTAAAGGCATACGCATTCAAATAATAATAACCTTGTTCGTAGCGTTGCTTATTGATATCCAAAAACAGGTTGTAAGCCCAGCGACTTCCGCTAATGTGGTTGTCAATCAACCATGCTTGCTTTTTAGTCGGCTTAATTTCGACTTGATAGGTGAGTAACATCACTTGTTCCGCCTTATTGAATTTAATCACCAAGGTGAGGTGTCCCTCACATTATACGGGATGGCTTTATCCCAAAAAGCCTTTTAATGAAATTCATATAAATCACAACTTATAAGCTATTAGCTAATGCAGAAAATTTAACGCCTAACTTTAACCTTCTTAGATTTTTTAATGGACTTATAAGCATACAGAATAGAATAGCAGTACCACTTTACAAAAATTGATATCCTTTTACAACAAAACAGTTACTGTTCATACCTCCCTTCAATAAACTGCTTAACTTATAGTATAGCATGCGAGGGGCTTGCATTTAGTAGCTTTTGCAAATGGTAATATTACAAATTTTGTGAAATTAATTTTAAATAACGATATCTAACTAGAAAGCACAAAAAATCTCAGAGCAGTCAGACTACCCTGAGATTCTTATTAGCTTTTAAAATGAGGACTGTTAACTACTTACGACGGCTTTGTTTAGCACGTCGAACAGCCTTTCTGATTTGTCGTTGGTGTGCTCGTTGTTCCCGAATCTTTTCTTCACGTTCGCGTCGGATCTTCCAAGGATTTTGAATCGCCAAAGTTTGACCTACTTGAAACGCGTTGGTAATCACCCAGTATAACGAAAGTGCACTCGGCAAGCTTAACGCGGTGATGAAGATAATCACAGGTGTGGTTACCGTCATCATAGTTGTCATGGAATTTGATTCTGGTTGACCCTTCATCATGAGCCATGAACTCAAGAAGGTAAAAATTGCAGCTAGTATGGGCAAAATCAAGTACGGATCTTTCGCACCCAGTTGCAACCATAAAAAGTGACCCGACCGTAAAACATCGGTTCGAAAAATAGCTTGGTACAACGCCCAGATAATTGGCAATTGCACAACCATCGGCAAACACCCAGCAACCGGGTTAACGCCCGCTTCACTATAGAGCTTTTGCTGCTCTTCACGTAGCTTAGCCATCGTTTCCTGGTCACGAGACGAATACTTCTTCTGCAATGCCTTTAACTGGGGTTGAATCTCTTGCGTCTTCCGCATACTTCGTGTTTGGAAAACCATCAACGGCAAGATGATAATTCGCACGATAATCGTAAAGACGATGATTCCCATACCATACCCACCAAAAACGTGGGCTAACCAAATAATGGCCCGGGAGAAGTTTAAGAGGACAACGCCGTCCCAAAACCCTGTGCTATGTTCGGTAATTGGCTGGTTACCACAGGCTGTCAATAAGACAGACAGACCAACGATTCCAAACATAGTGATAAATCGCTTTAATTTTTTCACTGGTCTTCCTCGCTATAATCATTATCAAGCAACTTTGCTAGCTTCAAAGCGTGAATCAAGTGCGTCTTGATCTCTGGCATCGGCATTTCAGACGTTGATGGTCTAGCGATTACCAGAAAATCAACGTCCTGCTTCAAATAGGGTTTTAACTCCGTCAGCGACTGCCGAATACGGCGTTTGACCCAGTTACGGTGAACGGCATTGCCAATCTTTTTGCCTACTGAAATACCAACCCGAAAATGGGGCTGGTCTTTGCGATCCATCCGGTAAATGACAAATTGACGATTAGCTACCGACTGCCGTGCTTCAAAGACTTCTTGAAATTCCGCTTCTTTTTTTACGCGGTAAGATTTTCGCATATTGCATCTCCAAAACGTCCGCTCTAAATTATTTTTAAGCGAAATAAAAATAAAAGACCACTGATTGGTCAGTGGTCTATGCAGACAATACTTTTCTACCTTTTTGACGTCGACGTGCTAAAACCTTACGGCCGTTGCTCGTACTCATACGTTTGCGGAAACCGTGCACGCGTGAACGATGACGTTTCTTTGGTTGATATGTTCGCTTCATAAAACTTACACCTCCTGATCCTCAGGCATGAAGCCATTATTTACATCTCTAAATGCATTTCTAAAATATAATAGCATATATAGTGCCAACATCAAAGACTAAATTTAAAAAAGAGGCGCTTTTTTTCGATTAAAAAAATTTGTTTCATGCTTTAGGGGTGTGGATAACCCGTTCATTTTAGATTCAAATTAAGTTCCTTTTAACAGAGTTATCCACTAGTCCACAGGCTGTGGTTTCTCAAGAATTCTCCCTTGTTAATTCTGGGGACGAACTTGTGAAACACTTGATATAACAGCATTTGTTTTGCACAGGGGCCTGTGGATAAAAATGTTTCACAGAGCTTTTTTAAAAGTTATGAACACCCTTGTGGAAAACTTTATACCTGCCTGTGAAACATTTATCCACAAGTTCAAAAGGCTGTGGAAAACTTTTTAGTGGCATGCTAAACTGAATTTATCAATTTAATACGGGGAGGAAGAAAAGTGCTTGATTTAGACACACTTTGGGGTGAAATCAAAGACGGTTTCCAACAGAAAATCGCCCCTACTGCATTTAAAACGTGGATCTCATCTGCAGAGCCCGTTAAGTTAACAAACAATCGTCTGACAATCAAGCTACCATCGGAGTTACACCGTGATTATTGGCAACGCAACTTAACGCAACCGTTAGTTGAACTGGCCTATGAATACGCCCAAGAGGATATTCAGCCAGTTTTTATTGTGGCTAATGATGACAGCAGCTCCCAGGTATCCACACTTGAACACCCAGCAACAGCATCCGCTCCGTTTAGCCAAAGCGCTAAACTGAATCCCAAATACACCTTTGATACCTTTGTTATTGGTAAGGGAAATCAGATGGCCCATGCTGCTGCACTGGTTGTTTCCGAAGAACCAGGCGTGATGTATAACCCACTATTTTTCTATGGTGGCGTGGGATTAGGCAAGACCCACTTAATGCACGCTATTGGTAACAAGATGTTAGCCGATGATCCCAATGCCAAGGTGAAATACGTGACTAGTGAAGCGTTTACCAACGACTTTATTACCGCGATCCAATCCAAGACACAGGATCAATTCCGTGAAGAGTATCGCAGCGTTGATCTCCTATTAGTAGATGATATTCAATTCTTTGCTGACAAAGAAGGTACTCAAGAAGAGTTCTTTCATACTTTTAACGATCTTCACGATGATGGTAAGCAAATCGTTTTGACTTCAGACCGACTGCCAAACGAGATTCCAAAACTGCAGGACCGGTTGGTTTCCCGCTTTGCTTGGGGCTTATCAGTTGATATCACACCGCCCGATTTGGAAACCCGAATCGCTATCCTACGGAACAAAGCTGAAGCAGACAACATCGCCATTCCCGACGAAACGTTAAGCTACATCGCCAGTCGTATCGACTCCAACGTTCGTGAACTCGAAGGCGCTTTAGCGCGGGTCCATGCTTATTCCAAGATGGTGCACCAGCCGATTACCACGGAACTGGTTGCCAGCTCACTGAAGAGCCTGAAGCTTGACCGCCGTTCCAGCGAACTGACGATTCCGCTGATTCAAGAAAAAGTTGCCAAGTATTATCACGTTTCCTTAACTGACTTAAAGGGTAAAAAACGGATGAAGACCATTGTGATGCCACGGCAAATCGCAATGTACCTTTCAAGAGAGCTTACTGACAGCTCACTGCCAAAAATTGGTAATGAATTTGGCGGCAAGGATCACACCACCGTGATTCACGCCTATGATAAGATTGCGGATGCGCTAAAAACGGACAGTGATCTGCAAGCTGAAATTACGAATCTCAAAACCGAAATTGAAAGGTAGTCTTATTAACGGGTAAATGAGTAATCGATTTGATTCAAATCTCAAATCGGCTACTTTTTTTACTGGTACGAATAGGCTATGATAGATAAGACTTCAGAGAAACGGGTGTGGAAAACTCAAAAAGTTATGCACAAGTTATCCACATGTGCATAACTCCTAATTAATAAGTGTTTCTTAAACTTATCCACAGTTTCCACTGCCCTACTATTACTATTCTTTTTATTTATATTATGGATTATAAGGAGTCCCAAACATGAAATTTACAATTAATCGTGCAGCGTTTATCAAGGAACTGAACAACGTGCAACGCGCTATTTCTTCAAAAACAACGATCCCAATCTTAACCGGTTTAAAATTATCAGCTGATGATACTGGCTTGACTTTAACCGGTTCAGATGCCGACATTTCCATTGAAACGCTGATTCATTCGGATAATCCGGACAATCAACTCGCCATTCAAAGCCCAGGTGCCATTGTGTTGCCTGCCCGCTTTTTCAGTGATATTGTCAAACGCCTGCCGGAAGACAACATGACGTTAGATGTGACTGAAGGGTTCCAAACGGAAATCACTTCTGGTTCGGCATCGTTTACGATCAATGGTTTAGATGCAAATAACTATCCGCACTTGCCAGAAATCGATGCCAGCGATGCGATTACTTTAACCGGCGACGTTTTCCGGGAATTGATCAACCAAACCGTTATTGCGGTCTCTAACCAGGAAAGCCGGCCGATTCTAACCGGGGTTCACTTTACGTTAGTTGATAACCAGCTGTTAGCGGTTGCCACTGACAGTCACCGGTTAAGTCAACGAAAAATCGAGTTGCCATCGTCTGCCTCCGCGACTTACGACGTCATTATTCCCGGCAAGAGCTTAACGGAACTTGCACGGATGATTGGCGATGATAATCCGGACGTTGAAATGCGGTTATCAGAAAACCAAGTCCTGTTTACGATCGGTGACACCATGTTTTATTCACGATTACTGGAAGGCAACTATCCAGATACGTCGCGACTGATTCCAAACGAATCGACTACCAGTGCTGAATTTGACGCCAAGGGCTTACTTTCAGCTATCGAGCGTGCCTCACTGCTGTCACACGAATCACGCAACAACGTGGTTAAGCTGACACTTGACCCAGCTAACAGTCAGGCGAAGATTTTTGGTAATTCGCCCGACGTTGGTAACGTTGAGGAAGCCTTGACGCCTAGTGAAATGACCGGAGAAGAATTGGAGATTTCCTTCAATCCCGACTATATGAAAGACGCTTTGCGGTCATTTGGTGCAGCAGTGATCAAAATTGCCTTTACGTCACCATTGCGGCCGTTTACGTTAGTTCCAACTGAAGATCAGGAAAACTTCATTCAGCTGATCACACCAGTCAGAACGTTTTAAGCAGAAAATAAGCAAAGCACCGGTTCAGCACAAAACTGAACCGGTGCTTTTTTGTACCTAACAAAACGTTAGCTAAAAAAGTTAATTTTACAAAAATGATTGGTTTTTTAGGTTAAATCGCAGTGTTTTTTCTACTTTTTCACAAGAGTCATTGCGTTGTTAATTCGATAAACGCTTAATTTCTTCTAAAACGTTATTTTTAAGCTCTAAGCGTTTTTAACTGAATTATGGCAAAATACCTTACAAATATGGAAAAGCGCTCAAATGGCTTAAAATGAAACTGAAACTATACTTTTACCCCTAAAAAGCGTATAATTATAAGAGAAAATGAAGGTGGGTGAAGCTGTGAAAAAGGAAGTTTTCATTGAACCACCCTTTATCACCTTAGGCCAATTGCTCAAAGAGGAAGCAATCGTTAGCTCAGGTGGTCAAGCGAAGTGGTATTTGAAGGAACACGCAGTTGATGTTAATGATGAGCCGGATGATCGGCGCGGACGAAAACTATATCCAGGAGATACGGTCGATGTTAAAGATGTCGGGCTGTTTTTTATTCGCTTAAAACAGGCTGAATAAGCTTATGAAACTAGAAGAATTAAGGTTGCATCATTTTCGCAATTATGAGGATTTGACGGTTACTTTTGGACCAGGCGTGAACGTTTTGATCGGTGAGAACGCACAGGGGAAGACCAATTTGCTGGAAGCCATTTACTTCTTGGCTTTAGCGCGCAGTCACCGGACAAGCAATGATCGTGAATTGATCGGCTGGCAGGCGCAAGCAGCGCAGGTGTTAGGCCGAGTTCAAAAGCACGGTGGCGTTACGCCGCTGGAATTAGACCTTTCAAAACACGGTAAAAAAGCAAAAGTGAATCATTTGGAACAGGCCAGATTATCGGGTTATGTCGGTCAGTTAAACGTGATTTTATTTGCACCGGAAGATCTTAATTTAGTTAAGGGATCGCCACAAGTCCGGCGGCGTTTCATGGATATGGAATTTGGACAGATGAGTCATAAATATTTATACAATACGACCCAGTACCGGATGATTTTAAAGCAGCGTAATCGCTACCTTAAGGAATTAGGCCATAAACAGCAATCCGATATGGTGCTGTTAGACGTTTTGTCAGATCAGCTGGCGGCGTACGGTTCTGAGATCATCAGTGCCCGCGTCACGCTATTGAAGCGCTTAGAAGTCTGGGCAGCTCAGGTTCATCAGGAGATTTCCCAGCAGCGGGAAAAACTGTCATTTCATTATGAAACCAGTGTTAAAGATGAAAATCTAGTAGATACCCAGCACGTCTATGATGCGCTAAAGCAGCTTTATCAGCAGCACCGAGAAAAGGAACTTTTTCGGCGAACAACGCTTATCGGGCCGCACCGGGACGACTTAAAATTCCTGGTGAACGATAAGGACGTCTCGAGTTTTGGTTCTCAGGGGCAGCAACGCACCACAGCGCTTAGCGTTAAGTTGGCCGAGATCGACTTAATGCATGAGCAGACGGGTGAGTATCCGGTGTTACTGCTAGATGATGTTTTGTCTGAATTAGATGATAATCGGCAAACCCACTTATTAACGGCGATTCAAGATAAGGTTCAGACCTTCTTAACCACCACCAGTTTAAGCGGTGTGGCGCAAAAATTGATACATCAACCAAAAGTATTTAGGATCAGCGATGGTGAAATCCAGGCTGATGAATAGTTATCACAGGGAATTATAGTGAGGAGGATCACACTTGGCTGAAGAAAAAGAAACTAAACAGGAACGTGCCCGCGAATATGATGCCAGCCAGATTCAAGTTCTTGAAGGGCTTGAAGCGGTTCGGAAGCGGCCTGGAATGTACATTGGCTCTACCAGTTCACAAGGGCTGCACCATTTGGTGTGGGAAATTATTGATAACGGGATCGATGAAGCCTTAGCTGGCTTTGCCGACGCCATTCACGTGACGGTTCATAAAGACAATAGTGTCACTGTGATGGATAATGGCCGTGGAATTCCGGTCGATACCCAAAAGAAGACGGGTAAGCCCGCACTGGAAACGGTGTTCACGATTTTGCACGCCGGTGGTAAATTCGGCGGTGGCGGCTACAAAGTTTCCGGTGGCCTGCACGGTGTTGGCGCTTCAGTCGTTAACGCACTGTCCTCCAAACTAGATGTCAAGGTTGTTCGTGACGGCAAGCGTTACTACATGGACTTCGCTTACGGCCGGGTGACCACGCCAATGAAGGTCATTGACACCGGTTTGCCGGAAAACATTCACGGGACGACGGTTCACTTCCTGCCGGATTCAGATATTTTCCGGGAAACCACCACTTTTGATATTAAAACGCTGACAACCCGGATTCGTGAGCTAGCCTTCTTAAACAAGGGTCTGCGGATCACGATTCGCGATGAGCGGCCAGAAAAGCCAACGGAAGAATCCTTCATGTACGAAGGCGGCATCAAACATTACGTGGAGTACTTGAACAAGAATACCGACGTTTTATTTGACGAGCCCATTTACGTTGAGGGTCAAGAACACGGTATTACGGTGGAAGTTGCACTGCAATATACGGATGGGTACCATGCTAACCTGCTGACGTTTACAAACAATATTCACACGTACGAAGGCGGGACGCATGAGGAAGGGTTTAAACGAGCCCTTACCCGGATCGTTAACGACTATGCCCGGAAGAATAATTTGATGAAAGACAACGAAGCTAACCTGAGCGGAGAAGATGTCCGTGAAGGGATGACGGCCGTTGTTTCAGTTAAGCATCCGGATCCGCAGTTCGAAGGACAAACGAAAACGAAACTCGGGAACTCAGATGCCAGAACCGCAACAGATCATATTTTCAGTGAGCACTTCATGAAGTTCTTGATGGAAAACCCAACGGTTGCTAAAAAAGTGGTTGATAAGGGGCTACTGGCTTCTAAAGCACGGGTCGCTGCTAAGCGGGCGCGTGAAGTTACCCGAAAAAAGAGCGGCCTGGAAATTAGTAATTTACCAGGAAAATTAGCTGATAACACCAGTAAGGATCCGGCGATCTCCGAATTGTTTATTGTCGAAGGGGATTCCGCCGGCGGTTCTGCTAAGCAGGGCCGGTCGCGGTTAACTCAGGCTATTTTGCCAATCCGTGGGAAGATCCTGAACGTTGAAAAAGCCAGCATGGACAAGATTCTGGCCAACGAAGAAATTCGTTCGCTGTTTACAGCCATGGGAACCGGCTTTGGTGAAGACTTTGATGTTTCTAAGGTCAACTACCATAAGTTGATCATCATGACCGATGCCGATGTGGATGGCGCCCATATTCGAACGTTACTGCTGACGCTGATTTACCGTTACATGCGGCCGTTACTGGATGCAGGGTATGTCTACATTGCTCAGCCGCCGCTGTACCAAGTTCGTCAAGGAAAAATGAAACGCTATATTGACTCTGACGAAGAACTAGACACCATTATGGGTCAGTTACCACCGTCACCGAAACCCGTTATTCAACGGTATAAGGGACTTGGTGAAATGGATGCCAGCCAACTGTGGGAAACCACGATGGATCCTGACAAACGACGGTTATTGCGGGTTGACCCCAGTGATGCTGCCGAAGCCAACGAAGTCTTTACGACGTTGATGGGTGACAAGGTCGAACCACGGCGGGACTTTATTGAAACGAACGCAAAGTATGTTGAAAACTTGGACGTCTAGTTGGAATTGAGCTTAAATTCTCTGGGAGTCATTGATCGACGGGTAGTTGAGTTGCCCGTGAAACAGTATGGGAGGTACTTAATTTGGCGAATGAAGAACTGCCAAGTCGCATCACCGATGTCGATTTAGCGAAAACCATGCGGACTTCATTTTTGGACTATGCCATGAGTGTTATTGTTGCTCGGGCACTGCCAGATGTTCGTGATGGACTAAAGCCAGTTCACCGACGGATTCTTTACGGCATGAGTGAATTAGGTGTGACACCTGATAAGCCGTACAAGAAGTCTGCCAGAATCGTCGGGGATGTTATGGGGAAATTTCACCCCCATGGTGATTCCGCGATTTATGAAGCCATGGTTCGGATGGCACAAGACTTCAGTTACCGTTACATGTTAGTTGATGGGCATGGTAACTTTGGGTCAGTTGATGGTGATGGCGCAGCTGCCATGCGGTATACCGAAGCGCGTTTGAGTAAGGTTGCCATGGAAATGCTGCGGGATATCAACAAAGATACCATCGATTATCAGCCCAACTACGATGGCACTGAAAAGGAACCCGTGGTTTTACCAGCGCGTTTTCCCAACTTGCTGGTAAACGGTGCGTCTGGTATCGCCGTTGGGATGGCTACCAACATTCCGCCGCATAATTTGGCGGAGGTGATCAGTGCGTTGCATATTCTGATGAAAAATCCCGATGCGACCACTGCTGATTTGATGGAAGCCTTACCTGGTCCCGATTTTCCTACCGGCGGTGTTGTTATGGGCAAATCCGGTATTCGAAAAGCTTATGAAACCGGTAAGGGAACCATTACTTTACGAGCTAAAGTTGAAATTGAAGAAGATAAAAGCGGCAAGCAAAAGATCGTTGCCACCGAGATTCCTTACATGGTCAACAAGGCGCGGCTAATTGAACGGATCGCTGAACTTGCACGGGACAAACGGATCGAAGGCATTACGGATGTTAACGATGAGTCTGACCGTGAAGGGATGCGGATCGTCGTCGATGTTCGTCGTGACGCCAGTGCTGAAGTTATCTTGAATAACTTGTACAAAATGACGATGATGCAAACTTCATTTGGGTTCAACATGCTGGCTATCGTAAACGGCTCACCGAAGATTTTGAGCTTAAAAGAGATTTTGCAGTATTATCTGGCTCATCAACTGGAAGTCATCCGTCGCCGGACTGAATTTGAACTGAAAAAGGCGAAAGCACGGGCACATATTCTGGAAGGGCTGCAAATTGCGCTTGATCACATTGACGAAATTATTGCGATCATCCGTAATTCGCACACAGCTGAAATTGCTAAAAACGAGTTGATTGATCGCTACCCGCTTTCCGAAAAACAGGCGCAAGCTATTTTGGATATGCGGCTGGTTCGTTTGACTGGTCTGGAACGCGATAAGGTTGAAAAGGAGTATGCGGACCTGCAGAAGGCCATCGCTAACTACCAAGAGATCTTGGCAAGCAAGGACAAGCAGAACCAAATTATCTACGAGGAACTGCTGGACATTCAAAATAAATTCGGTGACCCACGTCGAACCGAATTAATGGTCGGTGAAGTCTTGAGTCTGGAAGACGAGGACTTAATCGAAGAAGAAAACGTCATGATTTCTTTGACCCATAACGGCTACATTAAACGGTTACCAACGTCTGAATTTAAGGCGCAAAATCGTGGCGGCCGTGGTGTTCAAGGTATGGGTATCCACGATGACGACTTTATCGAGCACCTGATTTCAACTTCGACGCATGACGTTTTGTTATTCTTTACTAACGCTGGTAAAGTTTACCGGATGAAGGGTTATGAAATTCCCGAATACGGTCGTTCCGCTAAGGGAATTCCCGTTATTAACCTGTTGAATATTGAAGCTGGCGAGAAGATTCAAGCCGTGATCAACGTGTCTGATGCAGCGGGTGATCAGCAGAAGTATCTGTTCTTCACCACCCTGCACGGCACCGTTAAACGAACGCCAGTTAGCGACTTCTCCAATATTCGCAGCAACGGACTTAAAGCTTTGAGTCTGAAAGATGACGATCAGCTGATCAACGTTTCCATTGTTGACGATGAGCAATGCATGATCATTGGGACCCATTCAGGCTACGCCGTTAGCTTTAAGGCTAGCGATGTTCGTTCAATGGGCCGTTCAGCTACTGGTGTTCGTGGTGTCCGTCTTCGTGAAGATGATTACGTCGTTGGTTCAGATATTCTAGAACCGAATGATAACGTCTTTGTCATTTCGGAAAAGGGCTACGGTAAACAGACGCCAGCTAGCGAATATGCCATCAAGGGACGTGGTGGCAAAGGGATTAAGACCATCAACGTGACCGAAAAGAATGGTCCGCTTGCGGGCTTAGCAACGGTTACCGGTGAAGAAGACATTATGCTGATCACCGATAAGGGTGTCATGATCCGGTTTGGTGTGGAAAATGTCTCACAAACCGGTCGGGCAACCTTGGGCGTTCACCTGATTCGTTTGGACGATGACTCGAAAGTCGCGACCATGGCGGTTGTTGAAAAAGAAGCGCCTGAAGATGAATCTGACGATGCGGTATCGGATGATTCAACTGACGGTGGTGATACATCATTAAACCGGTTAGTTGACCGGGCAACGGATGATGACACTGATTCATCAGCTGACAGTGATGACAGTAGCGATGATGAATAAAATAAAGTAATTTAAAAGAACGGCAATTAATGCCGTTCTTTTTTGCGTAGATAACAGGTATAACCACCATCTCTTGTCAGGTTAGTCTTAAAATAAGTTAATTTTTGAAGGTTACGGCAGCCGAATTGCGGGGTGATCGTCTCGCTGCCGGTAATCTAAATGGAGAATAACATTGCACTTTTGATTGAACTTTGGTAGAATAATATTCTGTGAGTAATCCATTCGGATAACTCTCCTTGCTCTCTTAAAACTCAATGAAGAGGGCCTGAAGTCCATAAGGAGGTGCAAATTTCATGAAGTATGAAATTACCTACATCATTCGTCCAGATCTTGACGATGCAGCAAAGACCGCATTGGTTGACCGTTTCGACAAGATTTTGACTGATAATGGTGCAGATTTAATCGATTCAAAAGATTGGAAGAAGCTTCGTTTCGCTTACGAAATTGGCGGTTACAATGAAGGTGTTTATCACATTGTTAACTTAAACGCTAATGACGATAAAGCTTTAAACGAATTCGACCGTCTTTCAAAGATCAATGATGATATTCTTCGTCACATGATCGTAAAACGCGAAGACTAATTTTTGACATTTAACTACTGAGAGGAGCGGGTCGTATGATCAACCGGGCAGTGCTTACCGGACGCTTGACAAGAGATGTTGATTTGCGGTATACCCCAAGCGGGGCAGCAGTTGGGAACTTTACGTTAGCTGTTGATCGGCAATTTACCAATCAAAACAACGAACGTGAAGCTGACTTTATCAACTGTGTTATTTGGCGCAAATCCGCTGAGAACTTTGCTAATTTTACCCACAAGGGTGCGTTAGTCGGGATCGATGGTCGGATTCAAACCAGAAACTACGAAAATCAGCAGGGTCAACGGGTCTACGTTACCGAAGTTGTTGTGGAAAACTTTGCTTTATTAGAACCGCGTTCAGCGAATAATAATGCAGGTAACAGCAATAATGGCGGTAACAATAACGCACCCACTGGCAATGCTCCTCAGAACACTAATCCGTTTGGTAATCCAAATACCAATGGAGCGGCTAACAATAATAATCAGAATAGCGGGGATAATCAGGCTGACCCATTTGCTAATAATGGTGATTCAATTGATATCTCCGATGATGATTTACCGTTCTAAACGGATCGAATTGGAGGGAAAATCATGGCTCAACAAAGAAGAGGTGGCCGTCGTCGTCGTAAAGTCGACTTCATCGCCGCAAACCATATCGAATACATCGATTACAAAGATACTAACTTATTGGAACGTTTTGTTTCAGAACGTGGCAAGATCTTACCACGTCGGGTGACTGGTACTAGTGCCAAGAACCAACGTAAGTTAACCATCGCTATCAAGCGTGCACGGATCATGGGCTTAATGCCATTCGTTGTTGCTGACTAATATAGTGAGTAAAGGGTGTCAATCAGCATTTGCTGGTTGGCCCCTTTTTTTGTTTGCCTCATTTTCAGGTTTATGATACAAGTCTTGTAAATTTAATTCATGTAATCCCTACTTAGATACCCAAAGCAGTGGTATAGTGAAAGCACGTCTATCCAGAGTAATACCGAATTATAGAATTTTAAGCAAGGAGTATCACAAGTAAATGGAAAAAAACGACCGATTAAATAATCTGAATATGGTTCGACTGCAGCATTTTGAGTGCAATAAAGAGAAATGCTGGGTTCGGATGGGGATTATTACCGTGACAATGATGACTGGCTTTACACTGAGTATGTCGGTTGCCAGTGCTAATGTTCAGGAGACATCAGCAACGCAGACTGAAACAACTAAGGCATCAACGTCCTCAGTAGTCGACTCATCAGAACAGCAAAAGGGTGAAGCCGATGCCGCGCAAGTATCAAGTAGCAGTGCATCGTCAAGTTCTGCTGAGAGTACACCTGATGCCCAATCAAGCGCGTCAACCAGTAGTTCCGCGCCTGATTCCTCAAGCCAATCTCAACCAGCCACTGAAGCAACTAAACCGTCTCAGCAACCAGCAGTTGATGTCAACGGTCACTCACTGGCGCTTAAAGTTGCAAACAGTCAATCTACGACCAAGCAACCCAGCGTTACGCCAGCAGCCGCTGATCAGAAGACGGGTGAAACAACTGCCCCAACAGGCAATCCAACTGTTTTAAAGGATCAAACTGGCAACTATTGGGTGTCAGTTACTGGCGCCTCAACAAATGAAAAAACCGGGGTTAATACGTATACACAGCTGACGGATTATACCTACGCGAAAAACAATTACGGGTATACCGTTACAGGCTACACGGGTAAGCTTCAAAAGTACCTCGCTGGCGGTACGGCACCAAAGAACGGGTATGCGACAGCCATCACAATACCCGATACTTATAATGGTGATGCAGTTACAGCCATAGCTGATTACGCTTTTGATAATGAAAGTGACCGTGATCAGTTACAGATCGTCAAAGCTTTGACCCAAGTGACATTAGGCAAAAACATCTCATCAATTGGTACCGCTGCCTTTGCAGGTAACGCGCTCACCGGTGAAGTTGTGATCCCTAATTCAGTACAGTCAATTGGTGATGATGCTTACGCAGATAATCAAATCACCAGTGTGGTGCTGGGAACGGGCACTTGGTATACGGGCCGTGGCTCATTTGCCAATAACCGGATCAGTCATCTTGATTTAGGGACGGGTGTCACGCTAATTGGCAATGACGCGTTTGCGAATAACCAGTTAACTGCGCTGACAGTACCGGATCAAGTTGGCCTGATTAATAATGAAGCATTTCAGAATAATAAGGCGTTAACAACGGTTCGTTTCGGTCAGAATAGTAAGTTGACAGGGATCGGAACGTCAGCCTTTGAAGCAGATGCGATTAGCTCATTGACGCTTCCAAAAAACGTTGTCAATATTGGCGACCGTGCATTTACAGGTAATCATATTAGTGTACTGGCGTTAGACCATCAGATTCAAACGATTGGGACCAGCGCTTTTGCGGGTAATCAAATAAAGGGTGCAATCGTGATTCCCGATACGGTTACTTATATTGGCGATAACGCTTTTACAAATAATCAAATTGACCAGCTCACTTTAAGTAAAAACGTTGAAACAATTGGCGACCATGCTTTTATGAACAATCAGATTAGCGGGACCGTTACAATTCCTGAAAAAGTGATTTCGATCGGTATCCAGGCGTTTGAAAATAACAAAATTAGTGAGTTGGTCATCGACAAACCAGATTCAGCTATTAACCAAACAATTGCTACTGATGCCTTTGCCAAGAACGCCATTAGTAAGGTCGCCGATTATGCCGAAAAGGGTTCCGCAGACTATTTAAGCAATCAGCAGGCCCGAGTTGATGTCGCAGCTCAGGCGACCGATACTCAAATTAAAAATGTTCGTTCTGCAATTGAAGAGGCCGTTGGTGTGACGTTGCCTGATGAATTAATTTTTAAGGATAAGGGTGGAAAAACGTGGTTCTATGATGTCAAGGCGGATACACTGACCATCCCTAACGGAGAGAAAATGCCTGATCAAGCCACCTTTCAGTTTAGCTCAGTAGGGTCCGGTAGTTACGGGACAAATGATTTGGTGATTCACCTTAAAAGAAATAAAACCGCATCATCACCCGCAATATTTGCAACGACGATAACAGTGAACTACCAAACGCCGGATGGCATTACCCGTGGCAGTATGGCCTTAACCGGTAATCCAGGAATAGTATTTCACCAAGATCAGATCTTAACCCACGTTCCTGAAGGTTGGCAGTTAGGTATACCAGTTAATGAATTACCTCGGCTAATAGCCCAAACGGTGAACCAGACAATCGTAATTTCCTTGGCTGCACAAACGAAGACGGCCACTGCACCGGCCTTAGCTGCAACAACCACAACGGTAAATTACCAAACGCCGGATGGCATTACTCGTGGCAGTATGATCTTGATCGGTAACCCAGGAACAGTATTTCACCAAAATCAGATCTTGACCCACGTTCCTAAGGGTTGGCAGTTAGGTATACCAGTTAATGAATTGCCCAAGCTAGTGGCTCAAACGGTGAACCAGACAATCGTCATTTCCCTGGCCGCACAAACGAAGACGGCTACTGCACCGGCCTTAGCTGCAACAACCACAACGGTAAATTACCAAACGCCGGATGGTATTACTCGTGGCAGTATGATCTTGATCGGTAACCCAGGAACAGTATTTCACCAAGATCAGATCTTGACCCACGTTCCTAAGGGTTGGCAGTTAGGTATACCAGTTAATGAATTGCCCAAGCTAGTGGCTCAAATGGTGAACCAGACAATCGTCATTTCCCTGGCCGCACAAACGAAGACGGCTACTGCACCAGCTTTAGCCGCAACAACCACAACGGTAAATTACCAGACACCGGATGGCATTACTCGTGGCAGTATGACTTTAATTGGCAATCCTGGCGTACCGTTTGACCGGTATCAGGTTTTGGAACAGGTCCCTGCCAATTGGCAGCTGGCGATTCCAGTCAGTGAGCTGCCGCTATTAATAGCGCAAGCCCGTAATCAAACAGTCATTATTCCCTTAATGCCGCAAGATGATACGCCAACTGGTCCTTCACAAGGGAGCAGCGGGACAGCTACTTCCGGTGGCGGGAATAGTCAAACGTCCGTGCCAAGTGATCCAGAACCGCTGCAGCCGAATGCCACAAGTAACGACAAGGGGATGGTAACAACACCAGCTGATGACCAAGGTGCGTATCGAAAACACCTTGGTAAAGCTGCTAAGGCGCACGCGGTACCGGAAATCACCGAAAATGAGCAAGGTGGCAAAGCTGTCGCGACGACCACGCCTAAAAAAGCGACAGCAGCTGTGCTTTCAAAAGACAGTCGTGCTGGTCGTGTTGCTGGTCAGATTGTCTTAACAACTCGTTTGAAAGCTAAAACGGCGAATAAACTGTCCGTGACACGTTTGCCGCAAACCAACGAAACAGTCACCGTTAAACCAACATTGCTTGGTGGCTTACTGTTAAGTATTCTCGGCTGGCTCGGCCTTCCGCGTCGGAAACATGAAAAGAAATAATCGAAACATTAAAAAAACGCCTTCGCAAGGTCATTTCAGACCGTCGAAGACGTTTTTCTTGGTTAAAAGTTAAATTAACGTTCCGTTTTAAAAGAACGTGTCGTAAACGTAATAATTAGTGCCGCTACAGCTAATACAAGTGGTAGGTAGACCGCAACATGGACACCGGCCGTAAACGCTCCCTGAGCGCTTGCATGGCTGGCAGCTTCACCGATCCCCAAGAGGCTGGTGGCCAGCGCCGTGGAAATGGCACCGACGATCTGCTGCATCGTGTTCATGATGGTGCTGCCGTCGCCGGCAGTTGGTCCAGCCAAAGCGTTTAGTGCGTGGGTTTGAGCTGGTGACATTGCTAAGGGACAGCCAATCATTAAGACGACGTGGGCGGCAATCACGAAGATAACAGCCGTGTGCGTACTAGTCATGAGAAGCATGATACTACCAATGATGGCAATGAAAAAGCCCAGACGAGTTAACCACTTAGCGCCAAAATGATCAAATAAGCGACCGGAAACTGCGGATACTAAGGCGTTAACAATACCACCCGGCAGCATGATGATCCCGGTCATTGCAACTGGCAACAATAAGCCTTTTTGCATATACATTGGTAGAATATACATTGCCGAAAGAATAATGCCGAAGTCCAGCATCACCATTAGCGCGCCAGCCCGAAAAGCTGGGGTGGCAAAAATCTTCAGGTTTAAGATGGGTGTTTTAATGTGGACTTGGCGATAAGTATAAACGGCTAACACAATAACACCAAGCAATAATAACCCTAAAACAAGCGGTGATCCCCAGCCATGTGAACTAGCAAAGCTAACGGCCGTAACGATACTGGCAAAGCCCACCACACTGGACAAAATGGAAATGATGTCGATTTTTGGTTTGCTGAGTTTACCGACGTTTTCCAATGAAGTCAGCGCAAAAATTAACGCTGCCACTAAGAAGGGCACGAAAGCCCAAAAAAGCCAGCGCCAGGAAAGTTTGGCTAAAATTAATCCTGTTAGGGTCGGTCCGATGGCTGGTGCGAACATAATGACCATGGCACAGGCACCCATGGCAGCTCCCAGCTTTGCTGGCGAGAAGACCTGCATGGCGACGGTGAACATCAGGGGTAAAATCAGCCCGGTAGCGATGCCTTGGATCATGCGGCCAAAGAGTAAAACTGAAAAAGTCGGCGCTAAGGCCGCAATCACGGCACCGACTAGAAAATCTAGTAAGCCGAAGATAACAACCTGGCGGGTAGTAAACCACTTCGTCATTAAACTATTCAGCGGCAAAACGACCCCAATCACTAACATATAGCCCGTGACGAGCCATTGGACGGTTGCTGTGTTGACTCCAAGACTGACCATCAGACTTGGTAGGGCGATATTTAAAGACGTTTCACTAAACATTCCGACAAAGGCACCGATCAGCATGCTGGCCATGGCTAATGCTGGGTGCTTAACGATGACACGTGGTTTTGAAGCGGCCATTGCAGCTTGTTGTTCCATTAAATTAAATCCCCACTTTCAAAATAAGTTTTTTGCACAATGGGTTACATTACCAGAAAAAAGTTGGCTTCGTAAGTTAAATTTTTATGAGACGATTAATTTTAATTTGATATACTGTTCACAGATAGACAAAATAACAACCTGAGAACCGGGTCCGCACCTTATTTCCATTTGTGCTAAAATGTAACTACTATTATCGTCGATAAAGCAGGGGAGTCTGAAGATGAACGGTTTATTTTCAAGGGCTAATTTACCCGAATTTTTAAGAAATAGACGTCTTCGCGGTCTGTCGTTATTTATGATCGTGTTATCAGTTGCTGGGATCGTTCTGGCCTTTTTATTCTCATGGATTTTGGGCTTGCTAGCGCTAGTGGCGGTGGCTACCAGTTTAGTGTTTTCCTTTAACACCATGAATGAAATTAGCGCAGATATGAACCGTTACATTGCTGATCTGTCGTTCCGAATTAATCGTGGCGAACAAGAGGCGTTGATCGATATGCCTGTTGGGGTCATGATTTTTGGCGACAATGATGCCATTGAGTGGGTCAATCCGTACTTGCAGCAGTATTTTGGTGATCAAACCGTATTGAGTAAGCGGATGAGTGACGTTGATCCAGAATTAGAAAAGCTGATTCAAGATCACGTTAATGATGAGCAGCCGCAAACGGTGACTTGGAAAGACCGTCAATTCTCATTTTTAGTGCAAAAGGATTTTCGCGCCGTTTACATGATTGAGGTCACCTACTTCACCCAAATTGAACAGCGGTATGAAAACGAACGAATCGCCATTGGCCAAGTCTTTTTGGATAATTACGACGAAGTGACGCAGTCGATGACTGATCAGGAGATCTCTAACTTGAGAAACTATGTCACGAATGAAATGTCCACTTGGGCACAGCGGTTCGGGATGTACGTCAAGCAGCTGGATGACGACCATTACTTAGTTTTCATGTATGCACAAGCGATGAGGGCTGTCGAGAAAGATAAATTCAGTATTTTGGATACTATTCGCGAGAGTACTTCTAAGCAAAACTTCCCGTTGACGCTAAGTATTGGAATTGCGTACGGTGGTGCCGACTTAAACAAGTTAGCTGATCAGGCGCAGAGTAACCTTGATCTAGCGCTCGGTCGTGGTGGGGATCAAGTGGTTGTTCGTGCTCAAGACGAAGAAGCCCGTTTCTACGGTGGGAAGACCAACCCGATGGAAAAGCGGACCCGAGTGCGTGCACGGATGATTTCACAGGCTTTGCAGGAGTTAATGAACCAATCAGATATTGTCTTTGTTCAAGGTCACCAGCAGCCTGATATGGACTCGATCGGGGCTTGTATGGGGATTCGGCGGATCGCGCAGATGAACCAGAAGAACTGTTACATTATTTTGGATCGCACCGATATTCACAGTGACGTGCAGCGACTGCTGGATTCAATCAAAGAGTACCCGGAGATCAACGATGCCATCATTTCACCAGAAGAAGCGCTGACTAAGATTACCAAGCAAAGTATGTTAGTCATGGTGGATCACTCTAAGCCGTCGTTATCGATCTCACCAGAGCTATACAAGCGGCTTGAGAACCGGGTAATGATCATTGACCACCACCGTCGTGGCGAGGAATTCCCTGAAAACCCAATGCTGGTTTACATTGAACCGTACGCTAGTTCAACGTGTGAACTGATTACCGAGATGTTTGAATACCAGTCTCAGGAAAGTGAACCGATTAATGAGATCGAAGCAACAGCGATGCTCACCGGGATCTTTATCGATACGAAGTCCTTCTCGCTGCGAACTGGTTCGCGGACCTTTGATGCAGCAAGTTACTTACGTTCAGCCGGCGCCGACTCGGTTCAGATGCAGCAGTTTATGAAGGAAAACGTTGATAGTTATCTGCAACGCAATCACCTGATCGAACTGGTCACCTTTGTAAACGAGGATCTGGCGGTTATTGCTGGTGAAGAAAACGAGGTTTACGATTCTGTGACAGCGGCTCAAGCAGCGGATGATTTACTCAATATGTCGGGTGTAGATGCGTCATTTGTCATTACTAAACGAGATGATGGCCGGATCGGTATTTCCGCTCGAAGCATGGGTGAGATTAACGTTCAGCTGATCATGGAGAAGATGGGCGGCGGCGGTCACCTATCAAGCGGTGCTACCCAGATTGCGGATAGTACGGTGGCTGAAGTTAAAGATCAGCTGGTAGCTATTTTAAAGAGTCAAACTGACGAGAAGTCTGAACCTGCTTCGTAAAAATGAATCAAACTGCTTAAAAAATCGCGACCTTAAGGTTATTTAAACAGGTCGCGATTTATGGTAAAGTTATTAGATGAAAGCTCCCAATTTGGGATCGATAAAGTCTTGGCATTGCGGAATGATTTTGCATGTCAGATAAGGAGGACTTATTGTGAAAGTTATCTTTTTGCAAGATGTTCGCGGCAAAGGTAAGCGCGGCGAAATTAAGAATGTTCCAGACGGCTATGCCCAAAATTTTTTAATTAAACAGGGAAAAGCAAAAGCGGCAACAGCCGGTGCAATAAGCCAGCTTAAGGGTCAGCAAAAAGCCGAAGCTAAGCGCGAAGAAGAAGAACGTCAGGAAGCTGAAGCGGTTAAGAAGGTCTTGGAAGCTGATAAGACCATCGTTCAATTAACAGCGAAAGCTGGAGCTGACGGCCGCCTGTTTGGGTCAATTCCAAGCAAGCAGATTGCGCAGGCGTTAGAGAAACAGTATGGCGTAAAATTGGATAAGCGTAAGATTGAATTACGCGAACCGATTAAAGTGATGGGCTTCGTCAACGTGCCCGTTAAATTACATCAGGATGTGACTGCCCGGATTCGGGTTCATATTTCAGAAAAGTAATTGGAAGTCCATTTTCGAGGGGTCGTCGGCAAATCGAGTTTGCCCCGACCCCTTCGTTTATCAGAGCAAGGGGTAATTAATAATGAGTGAAGGATTGAGAGATCAAACACCACCTCAAAACATTGAGGCGGAAAAAGCGGTACTTGGGGCCATCTTTTTAAACGGCGATGCCCTGGTCGATGCAATGGAACAACTGACCGCGGATGATTTCTATCGTCGTGCGCATGGTTTGATTTTCCAGACGATGGTCAATTTAAACGACCGGGATGAAGCCATTGATGTGGTGACGGTGTCGGATGAATTAAAACGCCAAAACCAGCTTGAAGATATTGGCGGGATGCCCTATATTGCAGAGTTAGCTGCGGCCGTTCCAACGGCGGCTAACGTGGGCTACTACGCCAAAATCGTGGCTCAAAAGGCGGTTTTGCGTCGGTTGATACAAACGGCTACCAAAATCGTCACGGATGGCTACGCTGAAGACGCACCGGTTGATGACTTGCTTGATCAGGCGGAACAGTCGATCATGAACGTCAACGAATCTCGTAATCAAGCGGGTTTTAAGGCTATTAAGGACGTTTTAAATACCACCTTCGAAGAGATCGATCGCTTGTCGCAAAAAGGCGATACGGTCACCGGTTTATCTACGGGGTATCCTGACTTAGATAAAATGACCACGGGACTTCATGATGACGAATTAATGATATTAGCGGCTCGGCCAGCGGTTGGTAAAACAGCGTTTGCGTTAAATATCGCGCAAAATGTCGGCACCAAGACGGATAAAGCCGTCGCCATTTTTAGTCTTGAAATGAGTGCTGAATCGCTGGTTAACCGGATGCTGTGTGCAGAAGGCAGTATTAACGCCAACCACTTGCGGACCGGTCAGCTTGAAGAAGGCGAGTGGCAGAATTTAATTGTCGCAATGGGCAGTTTATCTAAAGCCAAGATCTTCATTGATGATACTGCTGGGATTAAAATGTCAGAGATTCGGGCGAAGTGCCGTCGGTTAGCCAAGGAACAGAACGGTAAGTTAGGGTTAGTTGTTGTGGATTACCTACAGCTGGTTGAAAGTACCGGCGCTGAAAACCGGCAACAAGAAGTTTCTGCGATTTCGCGGCAGCTTAAAAAACTCGCTAAGGAACTGCATGTCCCCGTTATTGCGCTGTCACAACTATCACGTGGTGTAGAACAGCGTCAGGATAAGCGGCCGGTGCTGTCAGATATCCGGGAATCCGGTTCAATCGAACAAGATGCCGATATTGTTTCATTCCTTTACCGTGATGACTACTACGAGCATGATGACGACAGTGATGATAGCGATGATGACAGCAATAATGGCGAACAGGATGTGGGCGAAGTTGAAGTCATTATTGAAAAGAACCGTTCGGGCCCACGTGGAACGGTGAAATTGCTGTTCGTTAAGTCGTATAATAAGTTCTCTTCGATAGCGTATGGTGCGGAAGCAGACGGTTAGAGAGCGAAAGATAAGGGCAGTAAATAGAAACCCTGGTTTTGGGTTTGTATTTACTGCCCTTATCTGCAGCTCTCTGTCTGCTGTAGCCCGATTCGGCTATATAACCATTACAGACAAACTGGTTTTGGGTTTGTATTTACCGCCTTTATCTGCAGCTCTCTGTCTGCTGTAGCCCGATTCGGCTATATAACAGTACTGCCTTGACACACCGCAACATCCATGCGATACTATCAAGCGGTGCCAAACCATGGCGGGATTCCAAAGATCGACGCATTCGTGCGTTCAGAAGGTCGGCGGGCCTGCCTTTTTTGATGGATTGAATGATCCGGTCATCGGTGGATGACCGGATTTTTTGTATACTTTATTTTATATAGCTGAAACGTGCTCCGGCAGACAGACAGCTGCATATAAGGCCCCTCCTCACAACCCCTAAGCCCATGGGTTTATGGTACATTGCCGAAACGTGCTCCGGTAAGCAGATAGCTGCATGTAAGGCCACCCCACCACAAATCCTAAGCTCATGGATTTATGGTGGGGTGGCCTTACACTCCGCTATCTAACCGCTTACCTCCACACTCTACAAAAAGCCCCACCACATTAGGGGTTGTGGTGAGGTTGAGGGGAGTGATAGCGTTTAATCTTGGGTTTATCCTGCTTTGGGGAGGAGGAAAAATCGGAAAAACCGTTATCTGTTTTAAAAAGGGAAGCCAACTAATCTTTCATTGACTATGATTAAATGATAGGCAACAAATGTGACAAAAATATGAATTTTTCCATGTTACTTTCTAAAGGTATTATTAAGGAATGGTAAAGCCATGTGAGAAGTGATACCAAAATAGGCAGGGAAATAACTGCATATAGTATTAAAATTCTTAATAAAAATACATAAAATAAAGCAATTAAAATATTTAGCGCCAGTAGCTCAATTGAAAAAAAGGTAGTTGCAAGTCGGGAATAAGAAGAAGATAATAAAAGGGTTAATAATTTAATCTTACTTTCATTGATCAACACGCTTAGAAAGGATGTTTAAGATGACTAAACGATATGATAGTAATAAAGTTAAGGCTTTGGTACATAAGATTTATAAAGCATACGGTTTTACGGAAGAACAGAGTGCCGCAGTTGCCGAAACACTGATCTATACGGACTTACACGGGATTGCTTCCCATGGGGTGCAACGGATGGTGATGTATGATCACTTCATTCAAAACGGTAAAATTCGCGTTAAAAGTCAGCCCGAAATTGTGAAAGAGACCGATGTCAGTGCTGTAGTCGACGCTAACTTTGGCTTGGGTCAGCTGAACGGTATTTATAGTATGAATATCGCTATTAAAAAGGCCAAGGAGCACGGTGTTGGCATCGTGACGACTAAGCGGTCAGGTCACTATGGCATTGCTGGCTACTACGCCAATATGGCGGCTGATCAAGGTTTGATCGGGTTATCGTCAACCAACTCTCGGCCCGCTATGCTGCCAACCCACGCCACACAAGCATTTGTGGGCACTAACCCAATTGCGTTTGCCATGCCGGCAAAACCGCATAACTTTATCTATGATGCGGCTACGACGACGGTACCTCAGGGTAAAATTGAGGTTTATCGGAAGTTGGGAAAGGATCTGCCCGCTTTGTGGGTAGCCAAAGATGGCGATCAAGAGATCAACGACCATCACGATACGGCTGATTTGGATGCGCTGCGGGACCCAATGTCTAACGTCGGTTTGACACCGCTTGGTGGTGTGACGGAAGAAACTGGCAGCCATAAAGGCTTTGGGTTAGGGGTCATCGTGGAAGTATTTACCTCTATTCTATCGTTGGGCAACACTTCTACTGAGATTACGCCTGAGGACCTATCAGTGGGGCCATGCCAGAGCTTTATTGCGATTGATCCGGCTATTTTTGGTGATGTGAATCAAATTGTTAAGCGCTTTTCTGATTACCTGCAGCAAATTCGCGAGCTGCCAGCCATTCCAGGCAAGACGATTTACGTTGCCGGGGATAAGGAAGCACTAGCCTATGAAGACCGAAAGAAAAACGGCATGATCATTGATGATAAGACGTTAGCTGAAGTTACCGGGATTGCAGATCGACTTGGCGTTGATTATGGTTCGCTTGAGATGAATTAATAAAAAAATAAAGCTTTGTTCTGAGTAACCAATTAAAATCGGCTGCCGCAGGACGAAGCTTTATTTTTTTCGATATGTTTCACGTGGAACATTTATCAATTTGATTACCGCCAGAGATCAACTGCGGCAAACGCTAGTAGCAGGGTGATGACGGTGTTGAAAACTCGGTAGTACTGGTGGTAGAACTTGCTCATCATTTGACCGCACACCGTCCAAGCAAAGGTGCCTAGGCTACCAATCAAGACCATCATCAGCCATTTAACGGGCATGTTATTTAAGACACCAGTTAGACTAAATGCGCCCAGACCAGTGATGAAATACAGATAGCCTTTAATATTGGTCAACTGCAGTAACATGCCAGTGCGAAAGCCACCGGTACTGTTATTAGCTTCCCCAGGGTTACTGATGAAGATATGGTAAGCAAGATACATTAGGTAGGCACTGCCAACAATTTTCATCACCGTTAGAAAGGTCGGTGTTGATTGCATCCAGTGAGCAAACAAAGCACCCATGAGTCCCATGAATCCCATGCCGCACAGCATGCCCAGATTAAGCCGCAGACTGGAACGAAATCCGCGTTGCTGGCCAGAGACCATTGCCATCATCGTATTGGGTCTCGGTGTAAATGACATCACAAAGACAAAAATAAAAAAAGCTGACATTGAATCTCCCCCTGACGAGTATGTATGATTATTCATTGCATTTATTACAATTTAGCAGAATATTAGCACCAATTAATTGCAAATACAATGATTTTTTAGTTGTGCAGAAAAATCTAAGCCCAGGCTACCAAATCAATCTTAAAGAATTGACTTAATAAACTGAGCTTAGATTAAGTGAGACATATTTAACGCAAAAAGGATTAAAGAATCGCGCTTGAACGAATTGATCAGCTTTAGCGCCATAGATCAACGGCGGAAAAGGCCAGTAACAGTGCGACAATCAGATTAAATAACCGGTAGTAACGGAAGTATAAACGACTGATCATCTGGCCGCCGACGGTCCAGACGAAGGTTCCTAGGCTGCCAATGATGACCATAAAGACCCATTTAGCGGGGATTGAATCTAATAAGCCCGCAAAGCTGAAGGCGCCTAAACCAGTAATGAAGTACAGGTAAACTTTGACGTTGGTCAACTGTAAGAGTAAGCCGGTTTGAAAATCACCGCTTTTTTCATCATCATCGGTGGGCTTACTAATAAAAACGTGGTAGCCCAAGTAAAGTAAATAGGCGCTGCCGATAATTTTCATGCCGGTTAAAAAGGTCGGTGTAGATTGTAGCCAATGAGCAAAGAAAACGCCAATTAAACCAATTAGTCCCATACCAAAGGCCATTCCCAGATTTAATTTAATACTGGAACGAAATCCGTGCTGTTGTCCAGAATTCATGGCCATAATCGTGTTAGGCCCTGGTGTTAGTGACATGATGAAGACGAAAATAATAAATGCAGACATAGTATCTCCCCTTAAATGTTATTGTAAATTCATTGCATATGCAACGTTATGGCAAAAGTATATCACCTTATCATTGCAAATGCAATTAGTTTAAGATAAATTAGAGGCAGAAAGTATTTAAGGAGGATGTCATGTTTGATATTATTCGGGATATCGGCGGTATTACCCGTCGTATTCAAAGCACTAGTAATACTGAATTTCGGAAGTTTGGTTTAGGAAATAACGCTTTTTTGTATGTCATCCGCGTTTATGAGCGGCCAGGCATGTTTCTTGGCGAGCTTGCGGATTCTCTGCAAATTGATCGCACTACAGCGTTTAGATCCGTACGAAAATTAGTTGATAGCGGCTATTTAGAATTACAAGATGACGCAAAGGATAAGCGAATTAGGCGCGTCTACGTGACCGCCAAGGGAAAAGAAGTTTATCCGAAGTTACATGCGTTTGAAACAGCGTGTTCAGAGCGCTTAACTTCACGGCTGACTGAGGCAGAAAAAGCACGGCTGACAAAATTACTGGCCAAACTCGTTTTTTAATTAAAGCGGGTCGTGAACCATTTTAATGTGTGGGGTGGAATTGAAAATAAAGGGCTCGCCAACGGACCGAAAACCGTATTTTTGATAGAAACCCTGGACTTGTACTTGGGCTTCAATACTGATGTCTAGGCCGCTATAGTGCTTTTTAATAGCGCTTAAAACGTGTTCCAAGAGTTGACCGCCAAGACCCTGTCCCCGGTGTTTTGGATCAGTTAATACCCGGCCAAAGGTCACGCCTTGATTCTCTTTGTATATGCGCGCGTAAGCGACAATGTGATCGTCTTGATCAAAAACGTGCAACGCGTTGAGGTCGTCATTGTCGACTTCTTGATAAACCCGATTTTGTTCGACCACAAAGGTTGCGACGCGGACACGGTAAATCTCAAACAGTTCCTTAGTTGATAATTCCGAAAATGACTTTGTTCGCCACATAATCCGACATTCCTCCAGTGGCAGTTATACTTCTGTTATTTTGATGAGAAGGATAACTGCTCATTATTTTTGACCATTTAAAAATAATTTAAACGGCGACAAAGTCTATTATAGCAGTATAAATACCGGTTTTGAAATGACGCGAATAAAATTAATTTATTAAAAAAGATTGACATTTTCTCATGCTGGGGTCTACACTAATTGCAACATTTCAAATACGACAAACAGATTTGACCCGGTGGATTAGGGTCATAGCCTTATGAAGAGAGTACCGATTAGGTGAGACGGTATTAAGACTATGACTTGAAAGATCGTGTTCGACGGGTTCGCTTCTCGAGGCGAACTGGTGGCACCCATTATTGTGCAGCGCATCGCAACTGTTAGTTGCCGTGCGTGTGAGGAATTACTTCAAACGGTAATTTGAATTAAGGTGGTACCGCGTTACTAAACGCCCTTTGGTCTTTGACCAAAGGGCGTTTTTTAGTTGTCGTATAGCTGATTAGATTATAAAACTTTAAAAGGAGTGGTTGTCATGAAATACGGAATTATTGGTGCAGGTGCAATGGGTTATCGTTACGGTGTCATGCTTCAGGAAAACGCTGGTGTCGATGTTGACTTCATCGATACCTGGGAACCAAACGTTGAAAAAGTTCGTGAACAAGGCGGCGTTTCAGTTGCCCGCGACCACAAGAATCGTCGGATCATCCCGATCAACATGTACTACCCAGAAGAATATACCGGTCATCCAGATGTTTGGATCATCTTCAAGAAGCAGATGCAATTAGCCGAAGAACTCGAACGTGATAGTAAAGCCGGTATTTTCCACGATGACCAATACGTCTTTTCAGCTATGAACGGCATGGGCCACTTCGAAAAAATTGAAAAGTACTTCCCTAAAGATCAAATTGTCTGTGGTACCGCGATGATCGCGACCCGGATGGATGGACCAGCAAACGTTGATTTCATGGGCCCCGTTAACAGTGAAGTGATGCATATGGCACCTTACAACAATAAGCCGGCCGATGAGACCACTCAAGCCATTTTCGACGACTTTACCAAAGCTAAGATGGGTCCCGTAATGGTGGACGAATGGAAGGGCATGTGCATGTCAAAGGTCGTCTTCAACGCCGTGACCAACACCCTTTGCACGATGTTTGAAATGCAAATGGGTCAGTTTATCGAATACGAGGGTGTTACCCGGATGGCCACCACGCTTTTCAACGAAGCCTTTGACGCTTGCGAACGCGCCGGTATTCGACTCATTGAAAGCCGTCAAGAAGAAATCGATTCGGTTATTCCAGTGAGCCAAGCTTACAAGTACCATTACCCATCAATGTATCAAGACTTCTCAAAGGGTCGTCCTACTGAAGTGGATTACATCAACGGCTACATTGCCAAGATCGGCCGCGAACACGACTACGTTTGCCGGGTTCATGAATTTGTTGTTGAAGAAGTTCATATGGCAGAAATGATGCGTAAGTATCACAAACCACAAGAAAACGTGGCGGACAAAAAAGCAGAGGTGGAAGCATAATGAAATATCAATTTGCAAACAACATACCTGAAAGCGATGAAGACCCAGTTGGCAATATTTTAAAGGTGGCAGGGGATCCAAAGGTGATTTCCTTTGCGGGCGGCTTACCCGCACCAGAGTTGTTCCCAGTTGAAGACCTCAAGAAAGTCACTAACGAGGTGTACGATGAATCCGGCCGCGAAGCCTTACAATACAGCATTGCAGCTGGTTATCCGAAATTACGTGAGCAGATTGCTAAGCGGATGAACCGTTCAGGTATCAAGTGCGATATTGATAACATTATGATCACCACCGGTTCACAGCAGTCGATCGATTTAACCGCCAAGCTCTTTGTTAACCCTGGAGACACCGTTATCGTAGAACAGCCAACTTACCTTTGTGCCCTGGATGTATTCCGCAGTTATGGCGCTCACATGGTCGGCGTGCCGATGGATGATGACGGCATGAAGATGGACGCCTTAGAGCAGGCCGTTAAAGATAATCCCAACACTAAATTTATCTATACGGTACCAAGTTTCCAAAACCCGACCGGCCGGACAATGACCGCTGATCGTCGTCAAAAGATGATTGAAATTGCCGATAAGTACAATATCATGATCCTCGAGGATGATCCGTATGGTGCCATCCGCTTCGCCGGTAAGGATGTGGCACCAGTCAAGACCTTTGAACATGATGAACGGGTCATTTACATGAGTACCTTCTCCAAGATCTTAGCACCAGGTCTTCGGATCGGCTGGATCGTTGCCGAAAAGACACTGGTTAAGAAGTTTACGTTAATGAAGCAGACGGTGGACGTTCATTCCGATAATTTGACCCAGCATATCATTGCTAAGTACATGGCGGAATACAATATTGATGACCACATTGCCAAGATCCGTGACGTTTACCGCCGCCGTGAGGGCTTAATGATGGATGCCATCAAGAAGTACTTCCCTAAGGATGCCCGTTACAGTCATCCAGAAGGCGGGCTGTTCATCTGGGTCGAAGTTCCTGGCGTAGATACCCAGTCGCTCTTTAATACCTGCATTGACCATGACGTGGCCTTTGTTCCTGGCGAACCATTCTATGCTGATAAAGTGATTCCTGGGACCTTCCGTTTGAACTATTCCAACATGCAAGACGATAAAATCGTTACCGGGATTGAACGGTTAGGCAATGCCATCAAGGAAGCCATCGACAAAAAAGTCGAAGTTTAATCACCAACACATAGTAACGGCACACATATTTCATTACACATAGTATATATGGTAGAAAAATTTAAAAGATGAGTTAAAAACGACACATAGCAAACACATAGATACACACCCACACATATAAAAAACGCTGATATTACCCACTTAAATGGGTAATATCAGCGTTTTTTTGGTGTCTGAACTTGCGGTTTGAAATGCTTGCGTTTCGGCCTGAATCGGCCTATATTGTGCGCGAAATTAAATCACAGGACTTTGCGAAAGAGGGTTGGAAGTGATGAAAGCAATTGTCATTGATCGTTTCGGTGATGCTCAGGAGCTTCATGAAGCGGAATTACCGGTACCAACTATTGGGCCGGATGAGGTGTTGGTAAAAATGGTTGCAACGAGTGTGAATCCCATTGATTGGCGTACCCGAAACGGAACACGGTCGGGTCGGGGGTTCCCGCTGGTACTAGGTACGGACGTTTCTGGTGTCATCGCTAAAGTAGGGTCAAACGTTCGGCAGTTTAAAGTCGGTGATGCAGTGATTGCTAGACCGGATAACCCTGGTACGTATGCGGAGTATGTGGCGGTTAGAGAAGACAAGTTAGCATTGAAACCAGCGGCTATTTCGTTTGAAGAGGGTGCGGCCATTCCATTGGCTGGCACGATTGCCTATCAAGTGATCGTTCAGCAATTAGCCGTTGGTAAGGGTGATAAAGTGCTTGTTCAAGGTGGTGCCGGCGGCGTTGGTTTGTTTGCAGTTCAGATTGCCAAAGCTAGAGGTGCCTACGTCGCGACTACGGCCAGTGCAGAGAATCATGCATTACTGCGTTCCTTAGGTGCTGATGAAGTGATTGATTACCATCAGACTAAGTATACCGACGTTTTACATGATTACGATGGGGTGTTTGACACGATGGATGATATTGACAATGGGCTGTCGATCTTAAAGCCAGCTGGACACCTGATCAGTATCGCCGGTCAGCCAACAGCTGCCCAGCAGAACGGTCGGCCGTCAGCTAAACACTGGCGGATGCACCCCAATGGTAAGGATACAGCAGCGGTGGCTGAATTGGTTGCCGAGGGGAAGGTCAAGGTGATTATTGATAGCGAGTACCCGCTCACTACGGCAGGGCTGCGTGCGGCTCATTTACGCAGTGAATCACACCATGCTCACGGCAAGATCGTGATCACAATTGCTGACCCACCCGTTAAATAACACCGCGATGTGAAGTGGTACTCAGAACAGGAAAAGCGTATGATATTCATAGAAATTTTGAAAGTGAGCCTAACTATGAGTATTACCTTTAAATACGCAACTGAAGCTGATTTACCAACCATTACCGCAATTTATAACCAAATCATCCCCAGCCGCTTAGCCACCGCTGATCTGAAGCCGGTTTCGGTGGCCTCGAAGCAGGCCTGGTTTGATCAATTTGACCCGCATTCACGGCCGATTTGGGTCATGAAGGACGGGGATGCCACCGCCGGCTGGGTGAGTCTGGAGTCGTTTTACGGCCGTCCGGCGTATGTGCACACAACGGAAATCAGTATTTATATTGATGAAAATTACCGCCACCGCGGCCTGGGACAAACGGCGTTAAACTACGTCTTCTCGCAGTTAAAAACGTTGGATATCGACACACTGGTCGCCTTTATTTTCCATCATAATCTCCCCAGTATTGGGTTGTTTAAGAAAAATGGTTTTGAAACCTGGGGCCACTTGCCAGACGTTGCTGATATGGCCGGACAATTACGCAGTTTGGATATTTTGGGCCGCCGGTTTAAGTAGTGATTGGCTGGTAAATTGGGATCATCACCCGAATTTAGGAAGCAAAAAAGCACCGAGGGAGTTAATCTCTCGGTGCTTTTGGTGTTGAATTTAAACGCTATTTAAACGTTCATTGCAGCTTATTTAACATGAACTGTTTTAGTACTGGTTACCGAAGAAAAGTGACCGTGGCTGTAGTTACCAACCGTGACCTTCACAGTCTTCGCCTTTGGTGCGTAGACGGACTTGCTGAAGGTGTGTTTGCTGCTCAACTTCGTGTATTTGTTGCCCTTGTAGGTGTGAACGCGGGCGTATTTAGCACTCTTGTAAAGTTTAGCTGAACCAGTGACTTTAACGTACTTCTTCGAGGTCTTCTTAACAGATAGTTTGGAAATGTAGCTTTTTTTAGTTGACGCTGGCATTCCAGTAATTTTCTTTACGTCAAATGTTGTTTGAAAACTATCTTGAAAGTCGATTGCATATCCCGCCAATCCGTAGTCTTTCTCACCATCATTTTTACCATTATGATCTATGACAGCCTGATAAGCAGATTGTACACCTGCTTGAGTATTTGAACTAAATCTTCCTGAAAAGTGATCGCTTAATGACTGCATAGCAGCCCAGTCTTTACTTGAATTTCCTGCTAAATTTCCTTTGGAATCATAGTTTTTTGCGCCATCATTTCCTAATGCACTCATTACTGCGGTAAACGAATATGGTTTGTAGACATTATAGGCGCTCACAGGGTCTTTTTCCATATTAGCAAAAAATTTGGAGTTAACGATTTTTTGTACTGATGGACTCCCTAACTTCACGGCTTCTTTAGCCGCGTTTTCATCATCTTTAAAATCAGAATATGAAATTGATGTTGTTGCTGCTTGTGCCTGTGTAGTAGTTAACGGATTAGGTAATTCCACAAGCACACCGCCGACTAATGAAGCCCCCAATACAACTGTTGCTGCCTTTTTCCAAACGCTTTTCGTCATTAATAATGACCTCCCTTAGAGATGGATAGAAACAATTGATTTGATTATAGTATTATAAGGATGAAAAAGAAAGATATAAAATATTTTAGATACTAAACCGTTAATTTGTCACATGATGTTATCCAATGATACTGGTATCTAGGAGAGACGGCTCAATCTTCATATCCTGTTGATTAATACTTTTTATAAAAAATAGTAACGGTATAAATAAAAACACCAAGGGATTAATTTTAATCTCTTGGTGCTCTTTAGAGAACTGCTCTAAGCTTATTTAACGTGAACTGTTTTAGTACTGGTTACCGAAGAAAAGTGACCGTGGCTGTAGTTACCAACCGTAACCTTCACAGTTTTCGCTTTTGGTGCGTAGACGGACTTGCTGAAGGTGTGTTTGCTGCTCAACTTCGTGTATTTGTTGCCCTTGTAGGTGTGAACGCGGGCGTATTTAGCACTCTTGTAAAGTTTAGCTGAACCAGTGACTTTAACGTACTTCTTTGAGGCCTTCTTAACAGATAGTTTGGAAATGTAGCTTGTCTTCTTAGTTGGCTTAGAACCAACACCGTCATAGTTGTTCCCATAGTTTAGTACGGCACTTTGTAATGTGGTGCCAAAGCCACTCAGATCATTCCCAATATCCCAATAACCGGTAGCAACATTGGAAGTTGCAATTTCTCCGTTGATTTTATTGGCCATTGACTCCAACTGACTCTGTTCACCTGAAGTTAACCGGTTTTTGAAGACGTTATACGTTGCAACCAGTGCACTTAGATTTTCAGCTGCCTGTTCCTTGGTATCAGTATTCGATTGAGCGGCTGATGCCAGGTTGCCTAGATAATAATCAAAGCTACCCATTGGTTGATAGGCTTCTTTATCATTTGGCTTGGGAAGTGCATCAGCAACATAACTTTGAGTACCTGTTGGCGCCTTTCCTAAAGCACCCTTGATACCGCTAATGTCACTTTGATATTGTGAATACGAAATTTTGACTGATGCCTGTGCCTGCGTAGTTGTCAACGCATTCGGCACTTCCACAAGCACACCGCCGACTAATGAAGCCCCCAATACAACTGTTGCTGCCTTTTTCCAAACGCTTTTCATCATTAATAATGACCTCCCTTAGAGATGGATAGAAACAATTGATTTGATTATAGTATTATAAGGATGAAAAAGAAAGATATAAAAAATTTTAGATACTAAACCGTTAATTTGTCACATGATACTTATCCAATAGTACTGAGATATAGGGGAGACAGTCTAATTTATATATTTTGACGGTCAGTTACTTTTGTCGTTTTATAAAAAACATTGATAGCACAAATAAAAAGAGTACCCGTTATTAACGAATACTCTTTTCAGTGAGAATAAAAAAATCAGCAACCACGGCGATTTACAGCATCGTGGAAACTGATTAGTGGTGTGTTGCTTGTGATGGGCAGTCAGGGGATCGAACCCTGGACCCACGGATTAAGAGTCCGTTGCTCTGCCAGCTGAGCTAACTGCCCATAACGGCTTGTTTGAAGCCTGTGATCAAGCACCTGTCTTAATCAACGTTTACTAATATATCATGATAAAAAGTGATTGGCAACTATTTTTTGCAAAAAAGTGGCAGAATATTTAAAAAGATGAATAAGCTGCCGAAATTGGCCGGGTTTCAGCCAGATGATTGTATTATACAACCAATTTGGTGATTTAACCCGATAAACCTATGATGCGCGCTAGATTTGGCCTTTCGCGTAATGTAAAATACTGTGATATAATAAACCTTGTGCAGGTATGATCTAAAATGTACCTGCCACCTACTTGTAAGATCCTGCGCGGCCCGTGCTACTGCGTTGGAATGACCGAAAAGCACCTAAAATAAAAACTATTATACTTGAACGAATCGTTATCTGAAGGAGGACATGTTCAGATGAAAAAAGTTATTCTCGTTGTCGATGATGAAAAACCAATTACTGATATTGTAAAATTTAACCTAACTAAAGAAGGATACGAAGTGGTCGTCGCCCATGATGGTGAAGAAGCACTTAAACAAGTTGAAGAAGCTAACCCGGATTTAATTATTCTGGACTTAATGCTGCCTAAGATCGATGGACTGGAAGTTGCCCGTCAGGTACGGATGAAACACGATATGCCGATCATCATGGTGACTGCTAAAGACTCCGAACTGGACAAGGTTCTAGGTTTGGAACTAGGCGCGGACGACTATGTCACCAAACCGTTTTCTAACCGTGAACTGGTCGCTAGAGTTAAGGCTAATTTGCGTCGGCAAAATACGGTCAACGCGGCTCAGCCCGAAGAAGAGGAAAACAAGGACATTGAAATTGGCGATCTGGTTATTCATCCAGACGCTTATTCGGTCACCAAACGGGGCCAAAACATTGAATTAACTCACCGTGAATTCGAGTTACTGCACTATTTAGCACAGCATGTTGGCCAAGTCATGACCCGTGAACACTTGCTGCAGACGGTGTGGGGCTATGATTACTTTGGTGATGTCAGAACGGTCGACGTTACTGTACGTCGGCTACGTGAAAAAATTGAGGATAATCCCAGTCACCCAACGTGGTTAGTCACCCGTCGAGGTGTTGGGTATTATTTACGGAATACTGAAAGCGAGTCTGGTCAGGCTTAATTATTCGCGTCCTAGGGCGTTTAAGGGGTAAACGGTAGCGTGAAACGAAAACTAAAATGGTATCATTCGATACAGTTTAAAATCGCGTTTGTATTCGCGATGATGCTCATTATTACATTGGAAATTGTCGGCGCCGTGTTTGTACAGCAGCTTGAGACGCAAAACTTGCGGCAATTTAAAAGCCAAATTTCGCTGCAACGTTATGTCAGTACGAACTTAACCACTCAACTGTCACGGTCGAATACTGATGCTTCTAACCGGCAGATCCGTATTCTCCTGTCTGATGCCAATATTCCTAGCACGGCGAACGCGCAGATCCGCGTCATCGACAATAAGGGCACCATTCGGGGAACCAATGAGGCTAATAATCAGCAGATTGTTGGTCAAAAAACCACTGACAACACCGTTAAAAAGGTCATTTATAATAACAGTGCCGGCAGTGAAACAACGACGTATGACGCGTCAACAAATCAATATTATTACACTAAGGTCACACCATTGATCAAACAAAGCAGCGGGAGCAGTACGCCCGTTGGGGTCGTTTACATTCGTGCGAACCTAGAAAACGTTTATGACAGTATTAGTAAAGTCACTGCCCTATATTTGGTTGCGGCTGTGATTGCGGTTGCCATGGGGCTAGTTCTCTCAATTGTTATTTCCCGGGCAATTACCGTACCCATTACAGAAATGAAGGAACAAACGCAGCGCATCGCCCGAGGAGATTATTCTGGGCAGGTTCAAGTATACGGAAACGACGAATTAGGTCAGTTAGCCAGTGCGGTTAATAACCTCTCTGTTCGTGTGGAAGAAGCCCAAGAGTCCACTGAATCTGAGCGAAGGCGGCTGAATTCTGTCCTGGCGCACATGACTGATGGCGTTATTGCCACTGACCGACGTGGAAATGTCACCATTATTAACGAAACCGCGGTAGAATTTTTGGACGTTGATTCTAATCAGGCAATTGGTCAGTCCGTCTTGGATATTTTGAATATTCGTGATCAATATACCTTGCGTGATTTACTGGAAGATCCGGATGAAATTATGCTGGACTTTTCCACTGATGATCACGACTTGATCTTGCAGGCTTACTTCTCACTGATTCAGCGTGAATCAGGGTTTATCAGCGGACTAGCCTGTGTGCTGCACGATGTCACTGAGCAGCAAAAGATCGACCAAGATAGGAAACAATTCGTTTCAAACGTGTCGCATGAATTGCGGACGCCGCTGACTAGTGTACGTTCTTACGTCGAAGCATTGTCCGACGGCGCTTGGAAAGATCCTAAGATCGCACCAAAGTTCTTGAAGGTCACGCAAGATGAAACGGACCGGATGATTCGGATGATCAATGATTTATTGACCCTTTCCAGAATGGATTCCGGTACGCAAAAGTTGAATTTGGAACTCGTTAATTTAAACGAGTTATATAATTACATTTTGAATCGGTTTGATATGATCATTGATAGTGATGAGCAAAAAGACCGGTCTGATGAACACTACACCATTAAACGGGACTTTACTAAGCGTGATTTATGGGTTGAAATTGATACGGACCGTTTTACGCAAGTGATTGATAATATCATGAATAACGCGATTAAGTATTCACCTGATGGTGGGGTGATTACTTGTCGTTTGATGGAAACTGACAATAACGTGATCATTAGCATTGCCGATCAGGGATTGGGCATTCCGCGAGCGGATATTCCGCACGTCTTTGACCGTTTCTACCGGGTTGATAAAGCCCGTTCACGTGCTCAAGGCGGTACTGGACTTGGTCTGGCAATTTCCAAAGAAGTTATCCAGTCATTGGGTGGCAAGATTTGGGTAGAAAGCCGTGAAGGTCATGGCTCTACTTTCTACATTTCACTGCCATACGAACCTTACGATGAGGGGGATGATCTCTGGGATGAAGCTTAGAAATATTTGGCTGCCAGCTAGTCTGGTAACAGCAGTGCTCATTAGTATTGGACTCTCAGGTATGATGTGGACCAATCCGGCCCATTCCAACTTGAGCAGCCGAACTAAAGTAACCAAAAATTCAGATAGCAGCAGTAATACAACCTTTCAAGATATCTATTTGCCATCGCAGCTTATTTCAACGAGTAATTCAGGCAAGCAGGAACTGCTGACCAATAGCCGGGTTAACGTGGCGACTGATTTACGGGATCGAATGAGTCATTTTACAGCGGAAAAGGCCCAAACGATCAGTCATGGAAACGCCAAAAAGTACCTTGCGCAGTTAAAGCACAAAGGGACGATTTTGATGAATTATAATTCTGCTATTTCGGTGAATTTCTTTCGCAAGGCGTTTAACAATCAAATCAAAATTCCCAATCAGAAGTTTAACCGCATGCAGTTAATGCTCAATGATCCTAGTCATCTGTACTTATTAAATGACCAGGGCTATCGGGTTGTTCGAGTGGCGCTTAAGCACAATAAAACGAAGCTGCGTAATAGCACCACTAATAGCATGGTCAAACACCCCGTTACCTTTAGGTTACTGAACGGTAAGATCATCTTGGATTATCCGCAGAGTGTTAAACTACGCACTTACAGCTATCAGCTAACGCAGCAGACCCAAGACTATTACGCTAACCGAATCATGACCACTAATGCCAACAGTAATGTGCAGATCAAGCGGCACAAGAACAGCACCGATTACGATGATCACGGATTCCGGCACATGACAGTCGATAAAAAGACGGATACGGTGAACTTCACTGACTATAATTCACAAGTTAAGAGCAGCAGCTTTTTGCAAACGATGAATCACGTTTATGAACAGCTGGTCATGGTCGGAATACCACTAGATAGTGTCCGCTTTTACGATTATGACCCATCCAGCGATACCGCGGTTTTCCGCACTTATGCTGGCGGCCTGCCGGTTTTTGATCAGAGTAATTTTGGTGCCATTCAGATGAAAGTACTGGATCAGTCTTCATACCGCATGCGATTCTCATTGGATAGTCTGCAGATACCGGTTCCGCCAGTGCAGAGTTCGGCCACGATCATGTCGACTAGCGATCTGCTGAAACAGCTTAAGGCTGCTGGCATCAAGGTTAACAAGGTTCAAGACATTGAACTCGGCTATGAGTGGAGTCGTGACCGATCGTTAGCCAAAGTAGTTAACTTATCGCCAACCTGGTACGTCAAGATTGGCAACCAGTGGGAGAACTATCGCAAACTGCTTGGTCAAGAGTGAAAGGGGGTAGTCGGACGTGAATTTTAAGCGAATTCAATTAATTTTCTTAGCAATTTTTATCGCCATGGACGTGTTCTTATTTCTGGCGTATAACCGTAATAGCGTTGGTGATTCTACAGCGGCGGGCAGTAATAATATCCTGGAAGAAATGCGCAAAGATCAAATCACTTATAGTAAGCCGACTACCCAGAAATATGAAGGCTACTATTTCTCAGGAAATAACGGGGATGCTTTGCGGCAGGCTGCGCCTAACTTACAGCAGCAGTCAATCCGCTTCAGTGGCGATGAACTGGTTAGCGAATTTAAAAAACCGCTTAAGATAACAAGTGGGTCAGCTAAGCAAACTTTAGACAAAATCGTTGCTAATCCTGGGTTAGTTGCAGAAGGCAAGCATTACAGTTATAGTAAGCAGCTCTCCAGCAGCAGTGAAATTATTTATGTGCAACGAGTTGAACAAAAGCCAGTCTACTCACATTTTTGTCAGATCCGTTTTGATTTAGACAGTCAGCATCGGGTGGTTGGGTACAGTCAAAATTACTTGGAAGGCGTCAAGATCCTCAAGGAGGCTGCTAAGACCATCAGTGATGAACGGGCGTTGACTTGGTTATATCAGTATAATGAAATTCCGAATGGTGCTAAAGTGACCTGGGTGCATTTGGCCTATACGCGGCTACTAACGGCGCGTGGACAATACGTCTTCTTACCAACCTGGGTATTTGCCGTGAAGATCAACAACTCATCTTCCGTTATCTTAAAGCGGGTGAATGCTTATACCGGTGAAGTGATCAAGACGGGTGAGAACAACCAAACGAGTAATGCTAATTCAGAGATATTTACCCTCACATAGTCGCTTATCAGCAGGATTAATGATTGCGTTTCAGCACAAAATGCGTTGTAATAGTAACGACGAACAATCATTGAGAAGTGAGTATGGATGATGATTCACGACCCTACCAATGACCATGTTGGCGGGGTTTTTGTATTTAAATAAAAGGAAGTTGGGCAGTTTATGCAAGAGCAAAATGACGGCTTAAAGGTAAGTGTTCTCGCCAGTGGCAGTACGGGGAACTGTACGTATGTAGAAACGGCTGAACATAAAATCTTAATTGACGCCGGATTAAGCGGTAAAAAAATTGAAAATCTGATGCAATCCATCGGTCGCGATTTGAGTGATGTTGATTCACTTTTCGTGACGCATGAACACTCAGACCATCGTAAGGGTGTCGGGGTATTGGCACGGCGCTACGGGATGGATGTATACGCTAATCAAGGTACCTGGGATGCCATGGCTAGTAAGATCGGTAAAATCTCTACTGAACAAAAAAACATTATTGCGCCGGATTCCGTACTGAGTATGGGTGACCTTGACGTTGAGAGTTTCACCGTGTCTCACGATGCTGCTGAGCCCCAATTTTACGCTGTTCACAGCGGGGGAAAGAGCTTTGTAGTACTCACGGACACCGGCTACGTTTCGGACCATGTAGAGGGTGTAATCAAGAACGCGGATGCGTACTTGATGGAATGTAACCACGATGTTGAAATGTTACGGATGGGCAGCTATTCATGGCCGCTTAAACAGCGGATTCTCAGCGATACGGGGCATTTAAGCAATGAAGAGGGTGCCGATGCAATGATGGACGTTTTGGGCAATCACACCAAACGGATCTTCCTGGGTCACTTGAGTCAGGAAAACAACATGAAGTCGTTGGCCCGTCTGACCGTGGCTTCGATCATGGAAGACCATGATTTTGGGGTTAACCACGATTTTAAAATATTGGATACCGATCCGGAAAAGGCTAGCGACTTGATCGCGCTTTAAACGCTTAAACTTTTCTTAGAAAAAGCTTATACTTTTTACGAGCAAAGCTTCAAACAAATTTCACATCTCGTCTGTAAAATAAACGCATAAGTAAGTAGGTTGAGCAAGTTTAGGGGCGACATGCGACCTAAATATCTGTGTTCATCACTTTGCCTCAATTGTGATGACATACAAGGAGGGAAGCGCGATTTGCGCGGAAGTATGGATAATCAACAAAAACCAGGATCAAATAATAATCGTGGACTGCTTATCAAGGTTGCTGTGACAGCACTTGTCGCTGGTCTACTGGGTGGCGGTATTGCTTATGGCGGTGCTAACTATATCAGTAATCGGGATACAACTTCTGTCCCAGCCGGTTCAAATAAATCCGGTACGGCGTCAACCAGCAATATGAAGGTCAATGTCAGTTCGCAAGCTTCTAAAGCCTTCTCAAACGTGAAGGATTCGGTAGTCTCAGTGATTAATCTGCAAAAACAAAGCCAATCTTCTAATAGTTTGGCTGGCATCTTTGGTGGCGGCAATGACTCAAATAGCAGTTCATCGAGTGATGGTAAACTGCAAGCCAGTTCCGAAGGTTCAGGTGTGATCTATAAAAAGGCTGGCAACAGTGCGTATATCGTCACCAATAACCACGTGGTATCCGGTTCTAACGCACTTGAAGTGATCATGAGCAACGGTAAAAAGATCGACGCCAAGTTAGTGGGGAAAGATGCCATTACTGACTTAGCGGTGCTGAAAGTTAACAGCGCGGAAGTTTCTAAAGTTGCCAGCTTTGGCAACTCGGATAACATTAAAGTTGGTGAAACCGCGCTGGCAATCGGCTCACCATTGGGTTCCCAATATGCCACTTCGCTGACCGAAGGCATTATTTCAGCCAAGAAGCGGACCGTGGCGACAACGGATGAAGCCACTAACCAGCAAACGGGTAACGCCACCGTTATTCAAACGGATGCGGCGATCAACCCAGGGAACTCTGGCGGACCGCTGATCAACCTTGCCGGTCAAGTGATTGGGATCAATTCCATGAAACTCGCTAGCAGCAATTCTGGTACTAGCGTTGAAGGAATGGGCTTTGCAATTCCAAGTAATGAAGTCGTTTCGGTGATTAACCAACTGATCAAGAACGGTAAGATCGTTCGACCGGCATTGGGAATTAAGTACGTTGATCTATCGGAAATTTCAAAGTCACAGCAAAAGTCAATTTTGAAGCTGCCAAGCAGTGTTGAAAACGGGGTTGTCGTCATGGAAACGCCAAGTGCTTCAACACCAGCAGGTCGCAGCGGCATTAAGAAGTACGATGTCATTACTGCCTTAGACGGCAAGAAGATCAGTACGAATTCCACGCTGAGAGATCTGTTGTACAAGTACAAGGTGGATGATACGGTTACGCTCACCTACTACCACAACGGTAATCAGAAGACAACGAAGGTAAAATTGACTGAAACCACCTCTCAACTGAATCGATAATCAAAAAAGTAGTGCATGTGAAGCAAAGGCTGGCACCTGATGAATCAGGTGCCAGCCTTTTCGTATGTGATGAAAAAGACGAATGTTCGCGATATTCACGGATGGATGAGTACCGTTTTAATGGTATGTCTATTGTCAGTAGTCGAATATAGTAAGCGCTACAGTTGTGGAAAATTCGGAAGTGTGAGTAATCCACAAGAAACTGTGGATAACTTTGTGGATAACATTTAAATTGGTAGAAACACCGTGGTTGCCGGTTTCCTCCAGGCGTGCCTCGAAAACTATGAACAGATTGTGGATAACTAAAAAACGGGGTTAATCATATTTTAATAAAACGTTGCTATGACGGCGTTTACATTGGTACAATAGACCCTATAAGACAGTGTGAAATGAAAATGAATATTTATTTTTAGCAAGCGAATAACCGTCCACAAAGGGAACAAAATTAACCACATCAGCCTGTGGATAACTTTGTGGACAACTTAAAATGAGGAGAAAGTTATGAACATTAAATTGGTGGTAGTCGGTAAATTAAAGGAGAAATATTTTAAACAAGGCATTGCTGAATACGCGAAACGGCTGTCACGATTTTGCAAATTTCAAATCGTGGAAGTACCTGACGAAAAAGCACCGGAGAGCTTAAGTGATTCTGAGATGGATCAGGTGATGCAAAAAGAAGGCGACCGGATTTTAGCTAAAATTAAAGACCGCGAATACGTTTATGCACTGGCCATTTTAGGGAAGGAACGCTCGTCAGAGGAATTTGCCAAGGAAATCAAGGATCTTACCACGTATGGGCACTCCGATATTACCTTTGTGATCGGTGGTTCGCTGGGCTTAGCAACAGAAGTCTTGAAGCGTGCGGATACCCAGATTTCGTTTGGGCGGTTTACGCTGCCACACCAGCTGATGCGGCTGGTACTTACGGAGCAGATCTACCGAGCATTTATGATTAATGAGGGCAGTCCGTATCATAAGTGAGGAGAATTACTTCATGAAAAAATTAGAAGAAATGAGTCTTCATGAGCTTTGGCAGCTATTTCCAATTGTGTTGAAAGCACCTAATCCGAATTATCAGCTGTGGTATGCGGACGAAAAACAAAAGATAGTCCAACATTTGCATAGTGCGGCTATTTATCGCATTAATCACATTGGCAGTACGTCTGTGCCTGAATTAATTGCGAAGCCCACGGTTGATATTTTGTTAGAACTTGTTGGTTCGTATGATCTGGACAGTGTCATTTCAGATTTGCAATCATTGAAATGGCTGGTCATGGCTAGAAATAACCGTTTAAAAACAATCGATTTGAATAAAGGGTATCTACCTACTGGCTTTGCAGAAAAGGTGTACCATTTACACGTTAAACCAGCTGGTGATTGGGGAGAGCTCTATTTTCGCGATTATTTGATAGTAAATCCGGAAATAGCGAAGCAGTATGGGGAACTAAAACTAAAGTTAGAACAAAAGTACAAGTATAACCGTGACGCTTACACTGCTGCTAAAACGGATTTTGTGACTAGGTATACGCAAAAAGGACGAGAAGCATTTAACGGCAGCTATCGACCGGTTAAATAGATGCTGAAAATAAGATAAGGGGTGACGGCCGTGGAAGTAACTTTTGACGAAAGTTTTGCGGGTATGTTGAAATATGAAGCAAAAATGCCAACAATCGGTTTGCAGTTAGATGCCCAATTTGGGAATTTACACCGATTTAGCGGTGCTAAGGACTCATTTTGGCAATTGAAAGCTAGCCATAATACCGATGGGCAAACAGCTGATGAATTACGGACATCTATTATGAAACAGATAGAGCAGCTTAAATCAGCCATTGCTGCTGGAGAGCCGTTGCGAGTATGGTGGAGTGAAACGGCAGATGACCAGGTTGGGTTTTACTGGTTTTGCCAGTTAACTCAGCGTGTAACTAATCGGGTTACGCAAGTGCGGGTGCCATTAATGTTGCCAAAAGCGAAAAAATGGTCAGCATTGTACCGAGTCTCACATTTAGGTGAACTCGATTTTGCTGATATTCAGTCCGTATTGCAGAATGAACATCCCTTATCAATCGATGAGCGTCAGTCGTATGCAAATGGATGGCAAGCAGTGTTGGAAGAGAACGCACCTGTAAGGGTGAACCTAAACGGAACAGTCGTTGGTGTTGGTGAGACCTTTTTTGATCACTTTTTGAGCTTAGAGAAATTAACTAGCTGGCCAGCAATCCGAGTCATTGGTGAAGCGATGGGTAACTATCCCGTGGATGTGCCAGACTGGTGGTATCGGTATAGATTGAACAGACTTGCGTCCAATGGCAACTAACTTAATATTCATAAAAAAGCAGACCGAGAAATTTCCGGTCTGCTTTTATTTGTTGAGTAGGTTAATTCTACTTACTTGTATTATTTAATTCCAACAACCGTGTCCGCAAAGCATCATCGTAAGCAGTCAGATAAAGTCCATACTTACCACGCTTGATTAGAACATTCAAAACATTAGCAATAAACGCTTTGTATTCATCACGGGTAAACTTCCGGTCTTTGCGCTTTTTGAAGACTTCCTTATGCGAATACTTTTCGGGAATGACCGTCATCGTATCAGTTTCTTTGTCATAACCGAATGATGGGCCGATAACCATGCCGACGTAGTTTAAATCGAAGCCTTGCAGGGTATAAATAGTCCCAACTTGGGTAATGGAGCCTTCACGTTTCGCCCACGGTGTCCGCTGCGGATCCCATTCGTCCCATGGCAGGTTAAAGGTGTCCATTTCAACGTTATGGCGGCCGTCAATTCGTGGGAAACCAGAGGTAGCGACCATGCGGCTCATGCCATATTTCTTGTTTTGTTCCTTAATTTTTTCAAACATCTCGCCAGCTTTATCGAACACTTTGAATTCGAAATCACTGTTGTTGGGGAACGGTTTGATGGGCTTTTCTTCAGTTAAATCGTTCATCCATTTAACCTGTTCATCACTAGCAACCATCCGGTACTGGAAGTTCATGTTGAACTGTTTGTAGGGGTGGTTACCAATGGTCTTGAAGAGCAGGTCCTTGTCCCAGTACATCTTTGATTGAAAGACCTGATCGAAGTCGTACACGACAACGACCACTTTGGCTAAATTCATTAAATCGGTCAGCTGGTTTTGGCCGCGATAATGCGCGTAGGGTTCTGATTTGGAATAAAGCAGATGCGCTTCATCAACGAAAATAATGTCGTATTTCTCATGATGCTTTTGCGCGTAGTTGATGAGTGACGTTGGTCGGCGAATGGTACCAACATTCATATTAGGAATGGCTGAACCCATTTCCCGGTAAGCTTTATAGAGTTCCGGATGGTTGACTACCAGCGAAGTTTTATAGCGCTTATCCGTCATATATTGGCGCACTAGTTCCATCAGAACAACTGATTTACCGGTTCCCGCAGCCCCTTCGATGATGGCAACGGAGGAAGTCTTGCTGTTGAGTCCTTGCTTAATGTAGTCGTTGATATTGGTGATGACCTTTTTTTGATCATCAGAAAGATCATCGACGAAAAACTGTTCTTTTAAAACTTTGTTCATTGGTTTGGTCATTAGAAAACTCCTAGCTGATTAATTATTGTTGAATTTAAGCTGATGAAAACAATGCCTTAACATTATACTGCTTATTATTCTTGTAATTCTAGTGGGTAACGCTACTAATTAGAAACCAAAGAGGAAGCCCCAATGTTTCATGTGAAACATTGGGGCTTCCTCTTATTATTTTAACGTCTGAAAATGATAGCACCAACTCGATCAGTGCCCTTGTAGTTACCTATAGTTCCATAGGAGTGTTTTGGAATAAAATCAAAGTGCTTTGAGCTAATGACCTTAACCTTAATCAGTTCAGAATATTTCTTCGAATAATGCAGCCGGCCATAATAAGTTGACTTACTGTGTTTCTTTAAACTGGTTAGTGACCAATGGTAGGTATGACCATAGCTTTTTACGGTCATGTGATTGCCCCTAAACGTGGTCTTATCATGAAAACCACCTTGGGAGCCATCGGTCAGCCGGTACCAGGTATGACTGCGAACTGACGATGGCAGATAGGTTGTCTTTGCACTGGCTGTCAGTGGGGCACAAAAGACTGGTAAAAGCATGCCTGCACTAAGTGTTAATGCAACGAGACGTTTGGATTGAACCATTTAAATCATCTTCCCATAATAGTTTTTTAAACAGCATCATTATACTGCATACTGCAATTTTAAAGTAAGAATCTATCCAGCAATAATCAATCATTAATCGTCCCCAGCCGACATCTTCCGTGCATCAATCAGGCCACTATCCAAGAACCAGTACTGGTGCCAATCACCAACTAGAGCGGTGAAAGGTACCGGCTTTTTACCTAGTGCTTCAACTTTTTTAGTAAGGTAGTTACGCAAGATCCAGGGGTCATTCAGCGAGCTTTGTGTCAGTGTAAATAAGTGGTTTAATTTGGTGAGACTAATGTGCAGGTCGCTAGCGACTTGTTCCTTCGTCAAACCGCTAAGTTCAAAATTTTGCTGTAATTCATTTTGGGTATTTTTAATTTGCTGTGGATTTAAAGTCATTACAATCAGATTCCTTTCTAATTCAGATGAAAAATTCGTTCGGCGTTACCATGCGCAAAGGCTTCTAGCTGATCAGGTGTCAAGTCAGTGTTAAGCGGCACCGCGCAGCAAATCCTGATTTTACGGGACTATCCAATTGCCAGAAGACAGTTTGTCAGTGAGTTTCTTGGTGGGGCAATTTTGCACTTCGCACAGGAAATTGCGGCGGCGCCAGAACCAATTCCGCAGGCCGAAGTGCTGGAGTTATACCGGATGTTGATTCCTAACAATTTAGCAGGTACGCAACAATAAATGTAGTTAAAAAAGCGTTAGAAGGCACTTAACCTTCTAACGCTTTTTAGATTATTTGGGTTGATCTTTGCTGATTTGACTCAGCGGCGACTGATCGTCTGGTGTAATGATTCCCGCTTTGACCATCAGCCGAATGGCCTCACGTAAGTGATGAGTCAAGGCAGTTTGTTCAGCCGGGGATAAGTTTTTGGTATGGGATTGGATCCGGTTAGCAATCAGCTGGCTGTGTTCACGGATAACGTTCTTCCCATGTTCGGTGCCATAAACGTTGACCACTCGGCGATTATCTTCATTGTGCCGGCGTTCGACCAGATCCCGTTTTTCTAGCGTGGTAATCAAACGTGTTAATTGTGCCCGTGAGATGCCGGTAGTGTCAGCCAGCTGGCTCATACTGATACCGATTCGGGTATAAACGTTCTTTAGGGTAATGGCCTGGAGCCGTGTGAGACCAAATTCATCCAGCGTCCGGTTTTGAGTGATTGCCTGGGTCAAATCGGTAAACAGCCGTTCCAGTTCTAAAGCATCGTTAGTATTCGCTGTCATTTCGTCACTTCCTTAGTGAAGTTTTAAGATTAATAAAGTGTAACCGATTATAAACAATTGACAATTATCAATTGTAAGTATAAAGTAGATTCCTGTCAATTATAGACTATTTGATATTGTACGTATAATTGTAGGTCAACGCTTGATTGAAAGGAACGTGGGTAATAATGAATGATTTTGAAGCAATTAGTCAACTTGTATTGAAGGAACGGATGTATCGGGGTCGGCACGTTAAGGAAGCCGCTGATTGTTATTTTCCGGATGCAACGGTGACGACTAGCTGGCAAAGCGGCCCGGTTTCAACCTTTTTAGGCAAGCAGCCGGCGGATTTTGCCAATTCATTACCGATCGTGGGACGTTTTGGCACACCAATCGTCCACCAAAATGGGAACCGGGCCTACGTTGAACTTTCATCAACCACTAATCACTGGCAGATGATTAACGGCGTTGAAGCGGTCATTGAATCCTATATGCGTCTGATCTACCGGGTTGAAAAGCGGGATAACGCATGGAAAATCGTTAACTTAACTTCAATCGATGAAGCCGATAAAATGCAGCCGGCAATCCCTGGTCAAGATCTCAAGGTTAACGCAGATGACGTTGCCAAATTACGCCGGAGCTATCGTTTTCTTGCTTATGGCCGCATCAAAGCCGGTGGTGAAATCAGCCAAGACTTAATGGGAACTGACCGCAAGGCCGATGAAGACGGGCTCTATCAAAAAACAGAAAACTGGCTTCACGAAAACGACTAATTAAACCATCATCATTTTAAACGATAAGGAGAATCACTAACTATGGCAGAAGAAAAAGTAACTTTGACACTGATTACTGGTGCTGATAAAGGGATCGGTTTTGCTACCGCCCAAGCACTGGGTAAGAAGGGACAGCATATCTTGATCGGTGCCCGTAACCCAGAACGTGGTGTAAAAGCGGTTGAACAGCTTAAAAATGACGGGATTAAAGCTGATTTCATTCAGCTAGACGTTACCGATAAGGCACAGATCAAAGCTGCAGCGGCAAAAATTAAGGCCGATTACGGTTATCTCAGCATCCTAATCAACAATGCGGGAATCGCAATGGACCACCATCAGTCAGCTTCAGAACTTAGTACAGACACTATCCGTCAAGACTTTGACGTGAACTACTTTGGCCTGATCGATGTCACTCAGGCGATGATTCCATTATTAAAGGCAGCTCAGCCAGCCAAAATCATCAACGTTTCCAGCAACATGGGCTCCATGGGCCTGGCCAGTGATCCCAACTCACGGTTCTACAAGGTTAATTCACTGGGTTACCAGTCATCAAAGGCCTCGGTTAACTTTGCCACGATCATCTTCAGTAAAGAGTTAGCGGATGAGGGCATTACGGTTAACTCAGTCAACCCCGGCTGGACTGCTACTGGTTTCGGTGGCCGGCCAGAAGACGCACCTGCTCCAGCAGGGATGCAGGACGTTGCTACCGGTGCGGCACAGATCATCAAGATGGCTAGTTTGCCAATGAATGATGCTACCACGGGAACCTTTACGGAAAATGCGGGTAAGTTACCTTGGTAAGCGATAAGGGTTAAAAATTGAAGAAATGTATTTAGGCGCTCAAAAAAACGGGCGTCTTTTTTAATAACCTGTATAATTAAATATTATTAACCTATTAATTTTTACTATATTGAGGTGAGCAGTTTGGCAAATATCAAATTAAATCTGTTAGATTTAGACCTTTCTAAAGTACGGTTTAAAGAAAGTAACGTGTTTAGCGACATGCCAGGGGAAGCACTGTCCCAGTTACTAAATGATTATTATTTTAGTGAGGATAAAGTATCAGATATTCTCAAAAAGTATCATCTTAAAATGCAACCCGGTGATGTAGCCAAAGAACTTCCACAGATTGATTCAGAAATTCAATGTCCATATGATAACAATGATATGTTTGTTGATTTACCCTCTAGAACTAGGAAGGATGATTGGGATAAGAATATTGTTTGTCCTCATTGCCACCACACAATTTTTAGAAATAACCTTAGATATTCGGGAATCAATCGTATTTGTAATTGTATGGGATGTCAAAAGAAGAGAAGAGAAGTAGTTCAAACCCGTAAAAAACTCATCGAGAAACAAAATCGGAGCAACTATCCACCGATTGACTATGCTGATTTATCACTAGACTATGTTTTGGACTTGGCTGTAATATTACAGAGTCTCCATGCCAGTAATTTAACAAATATTGGGTCGTTTAATTCATTACCTGATATGGAGAATGAGATCAGCATTACAACATTAAGGCATTTAGCAAGAAGTGGAGTACTTGTTGTATCCGTAGAAAGTCCAAGTGAGGCTATTGAGGTAGATGAAAATGAAAACGAATACAATTTCTTTTTAGATAAAGTTAGTTGGGATATAAATATTGTTCGTAAAAATACAGACAATGACCAACTACTAGAGATTTTAAAGAGTCCGAATGCAGGATTTCCATTGGATTTTATACCTTCGAAGGTGAATGAAGTCTATCTTGAACTAGTATTGTCAGAACTGAATCAACTTGTTATCTATTTATTTGAAGATCTATCATTGACTTATTCAGGTGATGCGGATCACGATAAAATGAAGATGGCTTTTCAGCGTTGGTTGATAAGCTATACACCTGCCCAAATATATTCATTGTTGTGGGCAACAGTTAGGCGTGCGGATAATAGTCGAACTCGAGGTACTTGGGGGAATTACCGATACCACCAGACTGACTTCGTTATCAAATTAGTAGATGATTTAATTGAAAGTAAAAGTACAAGACATGCCGAAGTTGAACCTTATAAATATCCCTATCAAGTAGAGGAGCATTTAAGAACTAAAATATTTTTTTCACAGGTATTGATTAAGCCAGATTGGTTTAATTCAATGGTACCAATTAAAAAGGAAGAGGATGCGCTAGAAATCGCGTCCGTTAACAGTTTAGCAAATCTCACATATTCTTATTTCACAGATTTAAATAAAATTTCTCTAGTTATTAAAAACGCCAATTCATTTTCTATAAAACCGTACGGCATCTTGATTACTTTCGATAACGAGGTAGAACTATTTACTGATCAACTGACACTTTTTCAAAATTTTAAACAAGATAACGCTGATTCGGGTTGGTATGAGCGTGCACAGGGTATTTTTAAAATTTCCCACTTTTATTCACTAGAATTTTTGTTGACACTGCAAAAAGAGTTATTAGTTTCAAAAATTTCTCAGGAATAGAAGAACTGGTCAAAAAAATTTAAATGGAGCAATCCTTGTTTGGTAATAATTCAAAAAGTTGTCTAAATATTTATGGGTGTATTTATCAATTTACTATCTTTTGGGGAGGTATACTATGACAAAAATTAAAACCTTTGAATTAAACGGTCAGCGTTATGAAATCGTAGCAAAGGCAAATGATCAAAGTATGGCTAGCCTTGGAGAGATAGTAATTTACCGGGAAGTTAATACTGAGCAGCTGTTTACAATGCCGCTGTCTGAACTAAAAAATCATTTAATTGAACAACAAATTAATTGGACTGCCAGATTGGATTTATTTAAACGACGCTTTGTTGGACGTACAGATGTTTATGCCTCTCGTTATTTTAATAAAAAAGCGCAACGAAAGGCATATTCTCCTGCAGGACCATGGGAGAATGGTCGGCCGTCTGAAACAGTTCATTATCCATTGACAGATGACGTTATTCGGAAACATCTTAGTCGACATGATAGTAGCGCGATTGGTTTATATCCACTGACTAAAGAGAATACAACTCCCTTTTTAGCAATTGATATTGATGGGCACCATGAAAATCAGCCTTGGAAACAACTTGCTCAGTCTATTACCAAAGTGTGCACTAAGTATGATATTTCGCACTTAATTGAACTATCTCAATCGGGAGTGGGGTGTCATATTTGGTTGTTTTTTGACAGACCAATATCCGCTACTAAAGCACGACATTTCGGTGATGCAATTCTACAAGCAACTCAAGCAATCGAACCAAGGTTACCATTTTCGGCATTTGATAGGATGTTTCCATCTCAAGATCGGATTGATGGTAAACAGCTTGGTAATTTAATTGCAGCACCCTTAGAAGGACAAGCAATTTTGCAAGGACGGAACTGTTTTGTTGATGCCAGTTGGCATCCGCTAAAGCGCCAATGGAAAGTCTTAAAACAAATTGGAATTTTGACTGAAAAAGATGTTACTGAGTTAACAGAGAAAATTACAAGCAGAACGGGGTACCGATTATTCGAAGATGATCGACCTGCAGAATCAAATTTATTTGATGAATCGTTCAGTATCAATCGGAAGTTAACAGTAAAACGCGCTAATTTACTATATATCAAGAAAACGGATCTATCCTCTAAAGAGTTACTTCAGTTAAAATATCTTTCATCTTTTCGCAACCCTGAGTTTTATAAAGCACAGGCAAGTAGACGATCTGTATATAATATTCCTCGCATCATTAGTCTTTTTCATGAGACTAATGATGTACTTGCTCTACCCCGAGGATTAGAGGATAAGTTAAAAGCAGTTGTAGCAAGTATTGATTGGGTGGATGACACAATTGCTGGTCATCCTTTGCACGTTAATTTTAATGGTAAATTATATGATAACCAACTTCCGGCTTATTCGGCTCTGATGGATAGTTATATAGGTATTTTAGCTGCTAGAACTGGTTTTGGAAAGACTGTTATTAGTGCAAGAATAATTGCAGAAAGAGCAGTGAGCACGTTGATTCTCGTAAAAAATAAAACGTTAGCAGAACAATGGTATGAAAGGTTAAGCAGCTTTCTTGATATTAAAGATGAGCCAGTGATTGAAGAGTATACTCCCAAAGGTCGTAAGAAACACAAAAATAAAATAGGGACTTATTATGGTGTAAAAAAGAATCCCAGTGGACTTGTTGATATCGCAACTATACAGTCAATAAGTAAAATGGAAGATTCTCAGGCTTTTTTAGATCATTATGGCATGGTTATCAGTGACGAAGTTCATCATGATGCAGCATATACATTTGATTCTGTGATTGAAAAAATTCGGGGAAAGTATTTATATGGTCTTTCAGCGACACCATATCGGCGGGATGGACAAGAACCCATCATTATTATGAGATTTGGCCCGATTAGGTATCAAACTGATATTATAGATCCAGAATATGCATTATCCGTGAGTAGAAGTGTTGTTCCTCGTTTCACTAATCTTGGTATGACCAGTCTTGAGATGCTGAATAATGGACGTAATGAAAATAACTTAGCAATTTTAAATGATTCGGAACGTAACGCCAACATCATTCGGGACTGTAAAAGAAGCTTGGATGAAGGAAAGCATGTCATTGTTTTAACTAATCTTATTTCTCATGTGGATCAACTTTATGCACAATTGCCACCTGAAAAGACATTCAGAATATACGGAGGAATTAATGCTAGAGATCGAAAAAAGCAGATTGAAAAAATCAATCAATTTAAGGATGCTTTTATCGTTTTGGCAACAGTCTCTATAGGCGGGGAAGGATTAGATATTCCGTCGTTAGACACTATAATATTAGCTATGCCAATAAGTTTTAGAGGTAATGTTGAACAAGTAGTTGGACGCTTGAATCGTAATTTAGCCCATAAAAAAGAACTTAGAATATATGATTATGTTGATATGTTCGTACCCATGTTAATGCATATGTACCGCAAACGGTGTTCATCGTATCGACGATTAGGATATGAAATCGTTGAGGATGATTATTCAAAGCAACGAGGGTTAAAGATGTACAGCGGGCATTACCAGAATTCGATTTTATCACGAGACCAGAAGGCAACAGAAGTATTTATCACAACTCCTAAGTTAAAGCCTTTCTTGCATCAACTCATAAACCAGGTAATTAATCATGGTGGGAAGATTCATATTCTTACAAAAGAAGCCCCAGATCCTGAACTAGTTAGACATGTCAATTGGACACAGTATGAGCATAATCTACCTAACTGTATTATCATAGATGCTCAGCAGCTATGGCTATGCTCTGATCCTGGTTTTGGGTTTAATAAAGGCATGGCAATTAGAATGGAGCATGCGGAGTTTACTAAATCATTTGAAGAAATGCTTATTCAAACCATTACGAGATTAAATTAATAATTGTTTTTAACAACCCCTTTAAAGAATACAAATATTTTCACGTGGAACACCGTATAACTCTTTTTATATTATCTTATGGAATCATACCAGCGCTAATTAACCTTGATTAGAATTAAAGTCGCTCTTAAGTCGCTGTGGGGTAATATCGCCATTTATTTGATGATTACTTTGATTGAATACGGATTAGCATCTATCGGTCATTCTCAGGCGCTAAAAGCGGATGCTCTGAACAATCTTTTCGGCGTTATTTCCACCGTATTTCTGATTGTTGGTTTGCATACAGCTACCGATTCGGATGACCACTTTCTAGTCGGCAAACGAATTTTGTTATTGAATGGGCGAAGTGATGATCGAGTTCAGTTGTCAGGACTTTGACGTGAACTACTTTGGCCTGATCGATGTGACCCAGGCAATGATTCCGCTATTGAAGGCCGGCCGCTCAGAGGATGCACCCGCTCCAGCAGAGATGCAGGACGTTGCTACCGGTGCGGCACAGATCATCAAGATGGCTAGTTTGCCAATGAATGATGCTGCCACGGGAACCTTTACGGAAAATGCGGGTAAGTTACCTTGGTAAAAGCGTCTTAAAGTAATTAGTTAATCCGAAGATTCACATGATAATTAAGCTTTAAGTTATTGAATTTATAATTAAATTTAATAGCTTAAAGCTTTTTCATTCCCAGCGGTACTTAAATGTTTCATATGGAACGTTTAAGTACCGTTTACTATGTTTGTCAGTTTAGATGACTTAATTTGGCCGCAAAAGCTTACTAAAACAAAGTCATTTGCTATATAAAAGGTAACTATGGGGATATCAAAGAAAATATTTTGTATTAAAATTGTCTCTTCATTGAACAATATCAAAAAAGTGTCCATGAATAAATGTTATAGTGCTATAATGACCGCATAAAGAGGATTGACTAGGAGAAGTTAATTTTCTTTATGATTTGTGAAAACTACTTTTTAAAGTAAAGGGGGTGAATTAATATTGAGGAAGCTTTTTTCCATGGATTATTTCACAAAAAAGGGGGATATTTCTGTGAAGAAATTTTTGCTGGCTGTTAGTTTTCTACTGGCTATGCTGACGCTGCTCATCTTGCCAGTAACTGCTAATGCTACAGCAAATAATGTGTCTGTTAATACTGCGGTTGCTACCGGTTCCACTGGTTCAAGCAAGTGTATATATCTGGCAAACCTAGGGAAAAACACGAACACTGTGAATAGTTCAGTGGAGCCTCGTACAACTACTAAAGCGTCACAGGCGACAGTTACTGATGAACAATCTGAGAAGCCGAATACAGCAACGACTAATGATCAAGCTCAAAAGCCAGCGACGACAACTCCTGATGTGACAATGACTCAGGATCCTACAGTAAAAGCTGAGAAGACTGAATCTAATCACAGCAATGAATCATTCAAAGAAGCTGTTGCGCCTGCAGTTTTCGTACCAGAAATTAGTTACAAATCTGGTGAAACAGGCAAAGATATTTCTAGTGATGTTACTGTTAATCAACAATTGACGGATATTAATGGTAATAACATTGATGGAAGTTATCAGAAAGATATTCATGATGGTGACTTTGTACACTTTCTTTCTAATTTTACTATCAATGATACTGCAGTGCGTCAGATAAAGAATGGTGATTACTTCAGTGTTAAGCTCCCTGACCAAATAGTATTCACTGACACATCAGTGTTTCCTTTAATAGATAAGCATTTATCAGGCAATCCTGAGATTGGCTCGTATCAATTAGTAAAAATTGGTGATACTCAAAAACTGGTAAAAGTCGCATTCAATGATTATCTGGAGAAGAACACTGGTGTTACGGATGTTTCTGCCACTATTGATACTCGTGGTAAGGTAACCGAGGGTCAAAAAACCATCAGTTATCAACAGGGTGGCACAGTTCCTCTTGATGTTAAACCTGCTCCTAATGGACAGCCGGTTAGCGGTGATCCTTACCAAGGTAAAGGGCCAATCGTTAAAGAAGGGTATCAAGTTCTTGATGATAATGGTCGTCCAACTGGCGAAGTTAACTGGACGTTAAATGTTAATATTGACGCCATAGCAGATGCATTGGGTACTGGAACCGTGTCTGCTGATCATGTAATGAAGAATGCAGTTGTTTATGATAATTTGACGCCAGGGCAAACTGTATCTCAGGACTCAACACCACGTTTGAGTGTCCCAATTTATTTAAGAGACCAGGATGGTAATGTGTTGAGTACTACTGATACCGTACTTGGCGTTAATGTAGGTCAAAATGTATCTCTAGCTGATGTTGCTGCTGCTAATGGTGATGAATCTACTGATAACGTCACTTTTACTCAATTTAATGATTACGTTAAGAGTCATCTGGGCTCGTATGGATTCTTCAAGCAAACTAGTAATGGTAACGTTTATGGTCAGTCATACACTGCTGGGCAGTACACTTTTATCATGAACGTTGGTGATCTTGGTGTTAAGGATAGTGCAGGTAATCAATTAAGTCTGACACAACCGACGTCAGGTTCAAATGAGGATCAGGTTCGTGACAAAGTTCCGTCTGAAGGAGTAGCTAATGTTGGCCAAACTGTCGACGGCTATCATAATTTACTGAAAGCTACTGGAAACTCAGGTATAGCTGGTTTGCATATCGAATTTCGTATGAATGAAGATGCATCCACTACGCATGACCTTAGCAATACAGCAATTGTTGCGCATGATAATACTCAAGCAACGTCTAACCACTATACAATTCAGTATAGTGGAACAGATAGTGATGTTGAGTTGACGATTGCTCAGGGTGTCATCGAAATTCACAAGTATGGTACTGATAAAGATTCAAAAGGTGACTACTCTAAACTAGCTGGCGCTGAATTTAAGATTACTAATGCCACTGGTATTATTGTAGCGGATTTAACGACGGATGATAGTGGATCTGCCCAGACTAACCCTTTACTGAGTGGCACATACACTATTACTGAAGTTAAGCCGGCTAGTGGCTATCAGAATACGTTACTAGATGATGGAGCCGGTAACGTATTAGGTGATGGTAAATCATACACAATAACCATTGACCGTAATATTGATAAGCATGGTGTTCTTGTCAATATCTTCAACAAGAAGAACACAACCAATATCGAAGTAACTAAGACTTGGAGTGGCGTACCAACTGGTACGGAAACACCAACAGTGACAGTTACTTTGTATGCTAATGGGAAATCAACTGGTAAGACACTAACCTTAACAAGTGATAACCAGTACAAGGGTAGCTTTACTGACCTAGATGTGACCGATGTCAATGGCAAAGTAATTGCCTACACAGTTAAGGAACTAACTAAAGTTGCTGGCTATATCGCCGAAAATGGTGGAATCGCGGTAGTGATTAATGGCAAGGCTGAACTTGTAAATAAGTTCATTCCACCTATCGTGCCACCTGTTAAGCCTAAAACCAATGTCAATGTTGCTAAAATTTGGAAAGGGGTACCAACCGGTACACAAGCCCCAGATATTACCGTTACTTTACTTGTTAACGGTGAAGTAACGACTAAGACGCTGCTGTTAACTAACGGCAACCACTATACAGGTCGTTTTACTGATCTAGATGTGACGGATGCCAATGGCAACATAATTATCTACAGTGTTAAAGAAACACCAGTTGCTGGTTTTACCGCTGAAAATGACGGTGTTGCCACAGCTGTTGACGGAACTGCAACTTTGGTTAACGATTACGATGTTCCAGTTAAGCCGGAGAAACCCCAGACGCCTCCAACACCACCTGTAACGCCTCCAACACCGGAGAATCCGAATACTCCGAATATCCCGGAAACGCCGATTACACCTGAAGAACCAAAGACACCAAACGTTCCAGAAACACCTGTGACCACAACTGATCAAAATCGTGCATCAACGCCAACGCCTTCTAAGAATCGCGTTAACACACCTGTTACACGTGTTAAAGCTACTCAGGTTCACGGAAACGCCGTTGTTAAACCACGTAAGCAGGACAATGTCCAACCACAATCAACTGAAGCTAAATTGCCACAAACTTCTGAAAAGCAATCATCTTCAGTAGCTTTGATTGGTATTGCACTGTTATTGATGCTGTTTGTACCAACGACTTTGCTTAAGAAAAACGCTTAAACGAAGAAAAAGTTAAATAGTTTCAATTGGGAAAGCACCTCTACCGGTTTGGTGGGGGTGCTTTTTTAGATGATAAGAAGGGCTATATCACGTTCAAGATTCTATTTAGCGTTATAATCTGAGTGATCATAGAGGGGAAGGGCTAGCGTGAATAATCTCGCGCAATGTTTGTACCCACTTATCAGTGATCGAAAAACAGGGAATCGAGAAACTTCAAACCGCATTAAAGGGAATGACCTTAACTGATATGGCCGGGCTGCTATCGGCCATTAACGGGCTTTAGAAGCGGTATCGGATTTAGACTGTGATTTAACAGGATCTGCTAAGTAGTGGCGAAAATAAAAACTAGTGGGAGCCGGGCAAGGCTCTCACTAGTTTTTTAATAGTTAAGTTAGTTATGGTTATTATTCTGTGATTCGTGTCAATTTAAATTAAACAGTTTGTTCTTCTTTTTTGAGTAACTGTTCAGATTCCTTAGTGATCTGGGTGAGGGTGTGCATGTCACCTTCAAGATCACCGTAGAGTTGACGGTAAAGCTTGTAGAATTTGTTGTAAGCTTCGTGCTTCTTTGGATCTGGTTCGATCTTGTCGCCAAGAACTTGCCACTTCTGCACGTCTTCAACGTCTAAGATACCAGTACCAAGACCTGCGAGCATGACATCGCCTAAGTTAGCTTCAGCGTTTTCGATTGGTGTCCGAACAGCGTAGCCAGTAACATCGGCAAACATTTGAACCCAGTCAGGTGAGTTAGTCACACCACCGGCAATGACGACGTAATCGCCAAGGTCGCGGCCAGTTGCTTCCATACTGTGACGTAAAGCGTAGCAAACAGCTTCTTGAAAGGCGTGGAACAAATGACCCTTGGTGTGGACTAATGATAGGCCAAAAATGGTTCCTTTAGCATCAGAGTTCCAAACAGGTGCCCGTTCACCCATGAAGTAAGGGAGAACAACCAAACCTTCACTACCAACAGGAATGTCGTGGGCTTCCTTGCCTAATGCGACATAGGCGTTATCGCCGCCAGCTTTTTGGGCAGCCACTTCTTTTTCGCCAAAGACGTCACGGAACCACTTCGTAATGGCACCGGCAGTAGCTGAACCAGAGAAGTTGTAAACCAAGTCTTCAGACTTGTAAGGATATGGCCATACGATCAAGCCTTTACCTTTGATAGGCGTCTTGCTGACAAGAGCAGCGTTCATTGATGAACCAATAGCGGCAACGTAACGGCCTGGTTCAAAGACACCCATCCCAACGTTAGCAGCACCAACGTCGACACCACCAGAAACAACTGGGGTACCAGCCTTAAGGCCTAAGTCAGCAGCAGCTTCGTTTGTAATGTGGCCAACGATCGTCGTTGAGTCAACGATTGGTTCTGGCATCATGCTCTCAGGAATATCCATTGCGTTCAGTAATTCCTTTGACCAAGTATGCGTGTTGATGTCGTACAAACCACCTAAGTTACCGGCCGCAGTATGGTCGATGCAAACGGCGCCAGTTAATTGATAGATAGCGTAGTTGCTTGGTGGCAGGAACATGTGGATCTTACGCCAGTTTTCTGGTTCGTGGTTCTTGATCCATAAAATCTTGGTGTAACCGTAGTATGGGTCAACTACATCGTCACCAGTGATCTCTGTCAGTTTTTCGGTGGAGATGTTAGCTTTAACCCATTCAGTTTCTTCTTCAGCACGACGGTCCATCCAAATCAAGTCCGGACGTACAGGTTTCATGTCCTTATCAACTGGAACACCTGAACCACCGTAAAGGCCACTAATGCCTAAGCCTTTAATGTCTTCTGGAGCGACGCCGGACTTTTTAACAACGGCGCGGATGGAATCTTTAACACCTTTAACCCAAACGTTTGGCCATTGTTCAGCCCAGAGTGGTTTTGGTGTTAAAACATCATATTCTTCAAGATCTTGAGCAATCAGTTTACCAGTTGTATCCATTAAGATACTCTTAGTACCTGAAGTCCCAATATCTGTACCAATTAAATATTGCATGGGAATGCTTCCTTTCATTCGATCATATTTGATGGGGTAGGGAACATGGTGATTAAATGGTTGGGCAAGTGAGAATATTGACTCTCACTATACATCTAGTCGCTGTACGTTCCGCAAGGCTAAGACTTATAAATAAGGTACTTCCGGCAGAAACACCCCATTGCTGGGGTGCTGCCGACGCAAGCACCTTATATTGCGGTCCTTAAGCGCCTCTTTAAATACATTGTTCTTATTACCAAGCTGTGAAGGCACCATCAACAAGGTAGTCATCACCAGTTGAGAAGCTGCTGGTATCGCCGGCCAAGTAAACAGCCATACCTTGTAATTCATCAGGACGACCTAAGCGGCCAAGTGGTGCCCAATCGTTCCAGGTCTTGATCAATGGCTTCAATGATTCTGAGCTCAAAGTCAAGTCAGTGCCCATGTAACCTGGGCTGATGGTGTTAACACGAACGCCTTTTTTAGCCCATTCAATAGCAAGTGACTTCGATAATTGAATAACACCGTTCTTAGTAGCGTTGTATGAACATTGTGGTTGTGGACGGTTAACAATGTGAGCAGACATTGAAGCGGTGTTCACGATTGAACCCTTGCCTTGCTTGATCATGTAACGGCCAGCGGCTTGTGAGCAAAGGAAGACGGAGTTTAAGTTCAAGTTAACAACCTTCAACCAGTCTTCATATGACATTTCTTCGGCTGGAATGTTCAAGCACATACCGGCGTTGTTAAATGCAGCATCAAGGCCACCTAATTCTGAAACAACCGTTTCAACCATCTTTTTAACTTGGTCGGGATCGGTAACATCGGTCTTAACGGCAATTGCCTTACGACCTGTGCTCTTTGCAATTTCATCAGCGGTTGCTTTTGCTTTGTCTTCGTTGATATCAACGATGGCGACATCGGCACCGGCTTCGGCTAAGGCCGTTGCCATTGCTTTCCCTAATCCTTGTGCTCCACCGGTAACGTAAGCTTTCTTACCGGTAAGGGCCATACGATCTAAAATACCCATATCTGTTCCTCCTCAGGAAAATATAGTGTGATTAAAATTTCGCGGATTGCAAAACGAAAACTATTTAATAAATTCATTTTGTAAAAGCGCTTTATTTAATTCACGACTAATGTAACCCCTTTCAAAATAAATGTCAACACTTTTTGAAAACGTTTTTAAAATTGCATTTTAAGCATTATGATGGTAGGTTTTAACTATGACATTACGGGGGGACGAACGAATGAAACGTGATAATAGCAGACCGTCCGGACATTACCGGGCGATGTACAAATTAATTTATGAATCAGGAAAAATTTCTAAGCAAGACATTGCTAAGAAGATGGATTTGAGTTTGCCAACGGTAACTCAAACGTTGCATCAACTAATGGAAGATGAGCAAATTGTGACTGATGGTAAATTCTCCTCAAGTGTTGGCCGACGTGCGGTTGTTTATTCCCCAAACAACGAAAAGGCTTATGCTGTTGGGTTGGAACTATTCGCCAACCACGTGACGGCAACGTTAGTAAACGTCTTGTACGAGGATTTGGGCTCTGCCACAATTAACCTGCCGTTTACCATTGAACTGGGATACTTTCAGCAACTGGGTAATTGGGTGCGAGATTTTATTAAGGCCCAAAAAATTCCGCTGGATAAAGTTGCTGGTGTGGGTATCGGTATTCAAGGCTTGATTTCTTCTGATGGAAAAACGGTGCTCTATGGTAAGATTTTAAATTGCACTGGTTTAACTAGCGGACAGTTCGAGCGTGCGTTTGGCATACCGGTAACGTTATTTCATGATGCGGATTGTGTTGCCTTGGCTGAACAGACGCAGTCAAAGAACCATGAGGATGCGACTTATTTGTCGATTGGCGAGCATTTAGGCACGGCCATTGTGATCAACGACCGGATCTACACGGGTGCGAAGGGACGAAGCGGTACCATGGAGCACATCACGCTTAATTCCCAAAACGGACACCTGTGTTACTGCGGTCGGCGGGGGTGCATAGAAACCTACAGTTCTTTAAGTGCACTTTTGAAACGGGACGAAAACATTCAGAGTTTTATGGATCACCTTGCACAGCAGGACCAAGAAACGGTTCAACGTTGGCGAAACTATTTAACTAATCTCGCTGAGGTAATCAATAATTTGCATATGTTCGTTGATAACCGGTTAGTGATAGCCGGCGAGCTGGTCAAGTTTTTGGACGACCATGCAGTTGAGTTTATCAATGATCGTATTAAAAAGATTACCGCTTTTCCAGAGGATGAGCCCTATGTAGAACGTGGGACAGTGCAATCAAGGGCGGTTTCTTATGGCGCCACATTGCAGATTATAAAAACGGTTTTAGATAATATCTAACGATTTTCTAGACGTAACTTCCTTTGCAGAAGTTACGTTTTTTAGTGGATTTAAAAGTTCAAAGTATCACAATAATAGGAAATAAAGAATTTTTATGCTTTAAATTTAGGAATTAAACACGTTGGTGTTAAGCGCTTTCATGGCCTTTGAAGGGAAATTTTAACTAAGTGAAATAGAAATCTAACTTGCACTTTGAAACCGGTTACAACTATAATGTACACCAATAAGTAATCTAGTTTTACAAAATGACTTATTCAATTAGGTTACTGCAATTATTTTGACATTATTAAATCACTAGGAGGGTTCCCATTGAAAAAGTATATTTCCTACGCCCTTGGTGCCTTTGGCCATGATGCGTTTTACAATACACTAAGTATTTATTTCATGATGTTTGTCACTAGTCAATTATTCACCAATGCTGGTGACGCAAAGATGGTTGGGTTCGTTACAACTTTAATCGTTGTCATTCGGGTTGGTGAAATTATGTTTGATCCAATCATTGGTGGGGTTGTTGATAACACCAATACCCGCTGGGGTAAGTTTAAGCCTTGGTTACTTGGTGGTTCACTCGTTGCCTCCGCTGGGTTAATCATGATTTTCTCTGATTACTTCGGTTTGACGACAAGTAACCCGATGTTATATCTCATTCTCTTCGGGATTACTTTCGTTCTGTTGGATGGCAGTTACTCATTTGCCGATATTTCGTTTTGGTCAATGCTGCCAGCATTGAGTATGAAAGCTGACGAACGGACAAAGTTTGGGACATTTGCCCGGTTTGGTTCAACACTTGGCGCTCAAGGTGTTATTATCATTATCACCCCAGCAATTATGTTATTTTCTCAAATCTTTTCCGGTGCTAAAAGCGGCCAGCAGACGCAGGCTGGTTGGTTAGGTTATGCCATTGTTGTGGCGGTCCTATGTGTCGGTGGTGCGATGATGACGTGTTTGAACACCAATGAACAGCACAATAAGATTCGTAATAACACGAAGCATACTGGTGTTCTTGAAGTCTTCAAAGTTATTGCTCGCAATGATCAGTTGTTATGGATCGCGCTGGCTTACTTCTTATTTGCCTTCAGCTACGTTGTTAACAACTCACTGCTGATGTATTACTTCCGTTATCGTTTAGGTAATGCTGGGGCATACACTTGGGTTGGTGTGATCACTTGTATTTTGGGTGTTATCTCAGTTGCTTCATTCCCAGCACTTGAAGCACTCGTACACCGTAAGGCAATTTTCTGCGGCGGTATTGGGGTTATGCTTCTTGGTTACATTCTCTTCTTGTTTGCTGGAACGAACTTGCTGTTAGCACTGGTTGCTATCGGTTTGTTATTCTTCCCTTACCCGTTGATTTTCTTGGCAACCTTAATGGCAATTACTGACAGTGTGGAATATGGGCAATTAAAGAGCGGTCACCGGAACGAATCCGTTACTTTGTCAGTTCGTCCCTTAATTGATAAGTTGTCTGGTGCCATTTCAAATGGTGTTGTCGGTATCGTTGCCGTGGCTGCAGGCATGACCGGAGATGCTAAGCCAAGTGATATTTCTGCTTCTGGCGTCTTTCACTTCAACATGTTCATGTTCTACATTCCAATGGTCTTGCTAGTGGTTTCAGCTTTGCTCTTCTTTACCAAGGTTCAACTATCTGAAAAGAAGCATGCTCAGATTGTTGAAAAGCTTGAAACGAAGCTGGATGATAATGGTAACACAGAGGCGAGTACAGTAACCACGGATGTGAATACTGATGCTAATGCAGTTCCAGATCATTCATAGGATTTAAACTTTAAACGCTGATTAATATTAAAATTGGAAGCGGTCTCTATCATCTGGTAGGGACCGTTTTTATTCGCTATTATGAGGAAAATGAACCGGGTATTCTATTACAAATTGGGTGTGAGAGGGCACGATTGTTCAATTAAATATTACCCGGGAAATAATCAAAATTTCTTGCCCGGCTTTTTTATTAATGATGGTGCTATAATCCTTTTTCAGTTGCTTATTGGTGATAACATGGAATAATAAGAGTATTGAACAACTACAGGGGGAACAGGCATGAAACACATCGTAACTGGAATTATTGCCCACGTGGACGCGGGAAAGACTACGCTGTCTGAAGCTTTACTTTATAAGGCGGGGATACTGTCACACCTGGGCCGAGTAGATAATGGTGATGCGTTTCTTGACCCCGATGATCTGGAGAAGAAACGCGGCATCACCATTTTTTCTCACGAAGCGAGTCTGCAATATGATCAGTTGAACTTAACCTTACTAGATACGCCGGGTCACGCGGATTTTGGCGCTCAAACGGAACAGGTCCTAAGCGTCTTGGATGACGCTATTTTGGTGGTTTCCGCTACCGATGGCGTTCAGGGCTATACGCGGACGTTATGGCGGTTATTGTCGCGGTATAACATCCCCACCTTTATTTTTGTGAATAAAATGGATGCTCCCGGCGTTGATCGGGAGGCGTTGCTGACGCAGCTACAGACGGAGTTATCGCCCGGCTGCCTAGCATTTGATGGCGACAGCATCGCTGATAGCTACGAAGATATTGCGTTACAGGATGATTCAGTGCTTGATGGTTACATGGCCTCGGAAACGCTGAGTGATGACGTTATCCGGCAATTGATCAGTCAGCGAAAAGTCTTCCCAACTTATTTCGGTGCAGCACTGAAACTAAACGGCGTTGATACCCTAATGGCCGGCTTACAGCAATGGACAACTGAACGGAAAGCGAATCAAAGTTTCGGTGCCCGGATCTTTAAAGTCTCACATGATGAAAAGGGCGAACGGCTGACCTGGGTACGTGTGACGGGCGGTGAACTGCACCCCCGGGATGAAGTCTTGCCGGAGCAAAAGATCAATCAGCTGCGTCAGTATAATGGCACCAAATATACGGTAAATCAGACGATCACTGCTGGTGAAGTCTGTGCCATTACCGGACTTACAGGGACACGCCCTGGACAGGGTCTAGGTGATCTGGCGGATAGTCAAGCACCGGTTCTGCAGCCGGTTTTGACGTATAAAGTTGATCCACAAGGAAATGATTTGCACGCTTGTTTAACCGCCTTGCAGCAGCTGGAAGATGAAGATCCGCAACTGCACGTGACCTGGTCAAACCAGTTGCAGGAGATCCGGGTACAGCTGATGGGTGCCATGCAGCTGGAAGTCATTCAACAGCTGTTAGAGCAGCAGTTTCAACTGGACGTGAGTTTTGATGAAGGCAGTATCCTCTATAAAGAAACCATCACTGATCCAATCGAAGGGGTTGGTCATTTTGAACCGTTGCGGCACTACGCTGAAGTCCATTTACTGATGACACCGACACCACGTGGCAGCGGTGTTAGTTTTGCCGCCGATTGCTCACTGGAGGTACTGGATAAAAATTGGCAGCATCAAATTATGACGAGTTTGAAAGCTAAGCAGCACCTGGGTGTATTAACGGGTGCACCGATCACCGATATGCAGATCACGTTGATCGGCGGACGCGGCAGTATCGTGCATACGGTTGGCGGCGACTTCAGGCAGGCGACTTGGCGAGCAGTTCGTCAGGGGCTCATGATGACCAAGCAGCAGGGGACAGCGCAGTTATTAGAGCCCTGGTATCAGTTTCGCCTAACAGTGACTCAAGACCAGGTCGGCCGGGCAATGAACGACATTCAGCGAATGGCTGGTGAATTTGAAACGCCGGACAATACCGCTGGCACCGTGGTTACACTTACAGGCAGCGCGCCGGTTGCCGAAATGCAGGGGTACGCTCAAACGGTCAACGCCTATACCCATGGTCAAGGCGAATTAGAGTGTGTCGTTGATGACTACCGGCCGTGTCATAATGCTGAAGAAGTGATTGCCGCAGCAGCTTATGATCCGGTAGGAGATTTGGAGAATACCCCAGATTCCGTTTTCTGTGCGCATGGTGCCGGCTATCCCGTCAAATGGAATCAGTTACCGGTAATGGCGCATTATCCTTACGCGAAGAATTAATCACTAGAAAAGCACTTTTGAGCGATGAGCTTGAAAGTGCTTTTTAAGTTCACGTGTAAGGTGTTAGCTATCATCTGAATAAGCTTAAAATTAAGCTTAAGAAAGCGCTTTAATCAGTGTTAAATTGTGGTAAAATAACTTTAGCTAAGAATTGTTCTAAAGTGAATACTTTTAAAAGATAGTGGTACTGGCTATCTAAGGAGGAGATTAGGAATGGCAATTGATTTGAAAGACGTTCAGTCAGTTTATAAGGATGCGGGAAGTAACATTATTTTCTCAACGATGGACTTAAAGCGTGAGGATCATGATGCTGATCTAGAAATGATTCAAGACCTGGCAGAACATTTGCCGGCGTTTGAAAATTCGCTGAACATTCGGTACCCAGATGCGGGATTAGCGGTTGCTTTCGGTTTCTCACGCAAGGCCTGGGACTATCTCTTTCCCGATGCTAAACGGCCTAAAGAATTAGAGGAGTTCGCACCGGTTGTGGGGCCAAAATATACGGCACCGGCAACGCCTGCGGACCTGTTCTTCCATGTACGGGCGAAAGATTCAGCTGTTCCCTTTGAGTTAATGACCATGGTGATGGAACGAATCCAAGATAACGTTACGGTACTTGATGAAACTCACGGCTTCCGCTATTTTGAAGGACGGGCCATTATCGGCTTTGTGGATGGTACGGAAAATCCGAGTGCCCTGGATACACCCGACTACGCGGTCATTGGCGATGAAGATCCGGCATTCATTAACGGCTCGTATGCGTTTGCTCAAAAGTATGCCCACGATATGGAAGCCTGGAACAACTTAAAGACCGAGCAGCAGGAACAAGCTATTGGCCGAAAGAAATTCAATGACGTGGAACTTGAAGATGATCAAAAGGCACCCAACGCCCATAACATTGCCTCCCAAGACAATGAGGGCGGGGTTGAACATAAAATTGTGCGGATGAACGTGCCTTTTTCGAACCCCACAGAGAATGTTAACGGGACTTACTTTATCGGCTATGCCCGTCACTGGACGGTTACCAAGCGGATGCTGACAAATATGTTTACCAAGTCTGACCGGTTGTTGGATTTCTCAACGCCAGAAACTGGTGAAGTATTCTTTATCCCATCATTTACTGTTCTTGGTAAAATTGCAGACGGTGAGGAACTTTAAATTTTGGAATAGGGTAGAGTCTGTCAATTTGGCAGGCTTTTTTAATTGAAAATACCACATTTGCAGCTTCAGGTATAAAGTCGAGTGAAGATAATTGACTATGTCGTGTATTCTGCCATAATGACGACAAAATGAAAGTTTTGGGGTGAATGCAATGATCAAGCTGACACTAGTAGTACCCACCTATAATTTAAGTCATTATTTTAATGAAACCCTGCAAACGATAGCTAACCAGACGGAAGATTTTGAGCTGTGGCTGGTTGATGATCATTCTACGGATGGTACGGCAGAAAAAGCAGCGGAATTCGTGAAGGGAATACCGATGTTTCACGTGGAACAATTTGATCATCATCATGGGGTTTCAGCTGCCCGTAATTTTGGTATTGATCACGCAACTGGGGATGCGGTAGCCTTTGTAGATGGCGATGACCGTCTGCACCCAGACTTCGCTAAAACCATTATTACCGGGTTTCAGAAAGAGACACCAGCGGTAACGGTCGGTTATCAATGGTGGCATACGCCGATGGAGCAGCAGGATCACTACGAAACCTTTTCTCAGCAAATGATGTTTCGTCAGGCAAGCCTACGGGGATCTGAAATTGGCGGATATGTTTGGAATAAGGCTTTTTCGTTACCGGCTATTCGACAGCAGCAGTTGCGGTTTGATGAATCACTGACGATCGCGGAAGATTATTTATTTACCACGACTTACATTGCTCACAATCCAGGCATTTATCTTTATGATCCAGCAATTAGATACACGAAGATCAACCGGCCTAATAGTACACTGCGTTCACGAAGTGCGGCAGAACGGCGGGTTGAAGATCAGGTTTTTGACCGAATTTACCGAATGGGTGCGCAGTTAGCTAAAGTGACTGGAGGTGCCTCATGATTGAAAGTAGTATGATGCAGCTCAAAGTGACATTAAAAGACGTCAAACCAGATACCTGGCGACGGGTTGTCGTTCCTACTAGTATCCGGTATGATCAGCTGCATGCCATCATCCAAGTATTGTTTGGGTGGACGAATAGTCATTTGCACAGCTTTTCGCCAGTTGATGATCCCACTACTGAATACGGCATCGTGATGCAAGATCTGGATGTGGGTGACAAAATGTTAGATGAGAGTGAAAACTTTGCTTATCCGGACCTCGAGAAAGGCGATGTGACATATATTTACGACTTCGGTGCTAGTTGGACGCACCAAATTGAGTTAGAAAAGATGATCACGATGAAGGCCTTTCTTCAAGCTAAGCACCACCAGCTCCCAGTTGTGCTGGCGGGCAAGGGACCAGAACGGATAGAGGCAACGGGCGATCGCGGCGGCGCGTTTGATCCCCAGAAAATCAACGGGTTATTTGGCGAGTTTGCCGGCAGCTGGGATGAAGCTTATTGATTCATTGATGTAACACGTTTGCGGGGCACCGCAGACGTGTTTTTTAATTGGCTAACAGCTATTTTTTGCCAAGCTGCTTGTTAATTGTTGACGGCCGATATAATATGCGTTATATTGTATCGGTGGTCGGCAACGTAAAAGAGGGACCACGCTAAACTTTAACTGTAAATTGGAGGATTCCTCATGAAAATTGGCATTATTGGTGCAACGGGGCACGTTGGTCAAGCGGTATACAAAGAAGCCGTTGCAAATAACATTGACGCCACAGCAATCGTTCGCGATGCTAAGAAAGCTCAGTCTTTATTGGGAGCAGACGCACAAATCGTTGAAAAAGATGCGCTGGCATTAACTTACGACGACTTAAAGGGATTTGACTACGTAGTTGACGCCTTTGCTTCACTAAAGGCCTATCAGCACATTGACATGGCAACCAATCTAATCACGATGTTCCGGGAAAACACGGTAACTAAATTGGTCTTCATCATTGGTGCCAGCACGTTATTGGACGATGATGGCAAGCCAATGATCGACACTGTTTTGAAGAAGTATGCCGGTCAGCCTTGGATCGAAGCACCCGTTCAGCAAAGTCATGAATTTGAGTACCTGAAGTGGGTGGATAACGTTGATTGGATCGCCGTCACACCTCAAAATGAATTAAATGACGGTCCTAAGACCAACTTTAAAATCGGCGGTGATCACCCAATGGTCAACCAAGAGGGAAAACCAGTAACCTCTACGGGTAACTTGGCAGCTGCCATTGTACAAGAAATGAAAGAACCTAAGCATATCAAACAGCGCTTCAGTGTTGTTGATGCTTGATCAGCCGGGTAATTAAAAACAGCTCGAAACCACCAATGGGGCAGTTTCGGGCTGTTTTTAATTACTTAGAGTGTTCGAAGAAAATGGTATCTCGTTGCCACGTCGCAATCAGCTGGTCAATCTCGCTGGTTTCAAAGACGTCTTTTTCGGGTTCAGAAAAGTTAACGATAATGTTTTCCATCCCAGGGGCGAAAAACAGTTTTGCAGCTACCTGACAGTTAGTGATGTACAATTCTTTGCTGTCTACACGTTTTTGTAAGAATTCCGCCAGCAACTCACGCATATGGTCTGTCCCTTCACGTGTAATGGGCGTGACCTCAGTTTCAAAATCATCCTTGTAATACAGCATGATCGACATCAAATACCAATTATGATAGAAAATTTCAACGAATTGATGGTAGAACAAATGCAGTGAATCAATGAGCGAACCATCACTTTTAGAGGCCATTAACTCGGCCAATTTATCAAATTCCTCTTTAATATCCGTAATTAAGAGGGTTTTAACGATATCTTTTTTACCTGCTGGAAAATAGTGGTAGAGCGTACTGACGTTTCGGCCGCTGGCGTTTACAATATCGCTGACCTTTGTTTTATCGTACCCTTGTGATTTAAACAGATGCTTCGCAGTATCGATAAATAGCTGTTTCCCACGGTTATATTGTTCTTGGCGCTGTGATTGTTTCCCCGTCATTTTTATTCTCCCCTTCTTTTCAAAACCATTATACACGAAATTCATGCAAACCAAACTCATAAAGTAATACTTGACGAGTTTGCTTTAAGGGAATACACTATGGTCATTAAAGGAGGTTGTGAAATATGTTACTAATTACCTGCGCATACGGTAAAGTTGGTCGTCAGATTGTCCCTTACCTTGCTAAAAAAGGTTTTGAAATTCGTGCCATTGACATGAATCCTGATATTAAGAAATTTGAACAGCAAGGGGTTAAAGAAACTCTTGTTGGTGACAGCCGTGATCCCAAATTTGTTGCTGAAGCAATGAAGGGCGTCAATAAGGTGCTTTACATTCCGCCGCAGTTTACTTATCAAGAAGCTAAGATGGGCCGGATCGCGATCGACGCAGCCATCGATGCTAAGGTCAGCAAATTTGTTTACTTATCTTGCATGTATCCTAATATGAGTACACTCCTGCAACACCGGATGAAGGCTAAGGACGAACAATATTTGCTTTATCGCGGCTTTGAAAGCGGCTTAGACTGGAGCGTTCTGCGGCCATCAACGTATCACCAAAACATCTTTATGAAGATGTTCTACGATATGGGTGAATACCCAAGTATGTGTGACATTGACAAGCTGGTTTCATGGGTGGACCCATTGGACGTTGCCGACTGTGCCATCAAGATGCTCACTGAAGACGGCTACAAATATGCCATTTATACTTGCAGTAACGAATCGATGACACCTAGAGACGTTGCTACTATCATGAGCAAAGTTTCTGGTAAGGAAATCACACCAATTTCAGTTCCCGAAGAAAAATTGGTTGAGTATTGGCCAGACTACTTCGCAGGCAGTGACAGTTTCGCAACTGAAACCTTCTACGCATTGCGTAAAACTTATAACAAGTGGGGCTGGGCTGGTAACAACAAGCAATTGATCGAATTACTCGATCACAAGCCTCGCAGTGTTGCTAACTGGTGTGCCCGTCAGTTAGTTGCTAATGATATCAAACCGACTGTTTCAGTTGAAGACACTGAGAAGACATCGAACAGTTTCGATTTATTCTAAGCTCTCATGTGAAATAGTTATTAAATGCTTATAAGAAAAGGAGTATTTTATAATGGCTGATGCTAAAAAAATTGTCACATTAATTACGGGTGCCGAAAGAGGCATGGGTTTTGTTGAAGCTAAAACGTTAGCTCAACATGGCCAGTTCGTCTTCATCGGTGCTTATGATATGGAACTTGGTCAAAAAGCAGTTAAAGAACTGAAGGACCAAGGCCTGGACGTTGCTTTAGTCCACTGTGACATTACGGATCAAAAGACCATCGATGAAACGATCAAAACCATTGATGATAAGTTCGGTTACCTCAACATTTTGATTAACAATGCCGGTATCCCCGGTCCTCAAGATGCTTTACCAACTAAGTCGACTGTCGACCAACTGCGTAAGACATTTGACACCAACTTCTTTGGGACTTATGCCATGACAAGAGCTGCTGTTCCGCTATTGAAGAAGGCTTCATATGGTAAGATCCTCACGATTACCAGTGACATGGGTTCATTGGGATTGGCTACTGATCCAACCTCAATGTTCTCACACATCATTTCCTTCCCATATCAAGCTTCTAAGACAGCCTTGAATGCTATGACGGTTGCCTTTAGCAAGGAATTCAGAGATGCTAAGCTTAACGTTACGGCCAACTCTGTTAACCCAGGTATGACCGCAACGGACCTCGTTGATAAGGAATTATTCGAAAAGCAGGGTGCTAAGCCGGTTGAAAGTGGTGCTCACCGTGCCATTGAACTTGCCTTAGACCCTAAGAACAATTTAAACGGTACCTTTACCGAAGATGCTGGTATCGTTCCGTGGTAATTTTACTTTAAAAAAGTGATTAGATTATTTGGAAGGAACAACACATTATGATTACAGTTACTTCAGCTGCCGGTCATGCTGGTAGCCACGTTGTTAAGGCGTTAGTGGATGCTGGTTTCGAAGTCGGCGCTGCTGACATTAACCCAGCTGTTAAAGATTTACCAGGCATTAAGCAGGCTTTCGTTGGTGATTTGACCGACATTACGGTGATTGATGAAATCACTAAAGCCAGCGACAAGATTGCTTACATTCCACCGCTGTTTTCAGCTGAGGAAGGTTTGATCGGTAAGCAAATGATCGATTCCAGTATTAAGAACGGTGTTTCACAGTTCATCTTTATTTCTGTGACCCACCCGATCTTAACAACGCTTTTACAACACGTTGAAAAACGTGATACTGAAGAACACCTGATCTATGCCGGTATGTCAACTCAACTGCCATACACCATCCTGCAGCCAATGCACTACATGCATAACTTCGATCCTAAGCGGGTTCACGATACTGGGAAGTACGAAAACTTCTACGCTTCAGATGGTAAATTATGCTACGTTGATCCTTTGGATGTCGGTGAAGTTGCTGCTAAGGTTGCTAAAGACCCAGATACTTACAACAAGGCGACCTTCGAATTAGTCGGCACTAAGAAGACTTATACCCCTCAAGACTTAGTTGATACTTACAACAAGTTGACGGGTGAACACGCTGTTGCCACTCATATCGACCTCGAAAAGTTCTTGGATGAGAATCATATTAATGATCTTTATATGCGTCAAGCATTTAAACACTTATCTGATACTTATTCTAAGTGGGGCTTGGATGGTAACCCATTTGTTCTTAAGACGTTACTTGGACGCGAACCAACGACGTTTGAAGAGTATCTAAAGCGTGAAATTAAGTAAGAAGAATATAACAATCGTGCAAAAGGGCGGCTCTGATAGCCGTCCTTTTTACTGTCTCATTTAAAAAAAGATAAGTGCTTCTTAAACCTTTCGCAAGGTTTTTTTGGGCTTTCTTTAAGTTCTGAACGCTAAACTGAGCTTAGTTTCAAAGATAAGGAGTGTGAAGCAGATGCTACTTGACCACGATTCTAAAATAATGAACGTTATGGCAGCGCAGATTACTAAGGTGTTCTACCCCTTTGTGGTCGCAAAGACTGAAACCGGTGACTATCTCCATATCAACCTTTCGGATGAAGAACGTGAAGATCCCTTATTTTGGGACGAACTAAGAAGTATTTTGAATGCTAAACTGTGGGTACCAGTGGGTCGGAAGTACCATCAGCTATTAGATAATGGCTGGTTAGTTTCGGCTCCCCGTACGGATGAAGGCGAGTTAGTACCGGAATCATAGCAGTTAAAAAATGGCAGGCGGATCATTGGTATCAATTACCGGTGATCCGCCTTTTGATGTTTCAAAATGGCGTCCGCTTCAGTCATGCAAGCCAGTTAGTGCTAAGCTAAGTATGCTATAATGCGATTAAATTTATCCATGGGTAAATAAGCTGTCGGGTAATTTAACCAGCGCTAATTTAGAACGGAGGAGCCATTATGAAACTGAGTGTAAAAAAGACGTCAGAATTATCTGTTCCTGAGTTCCTCGAAATCATGAAAGCCCGTATCAAGGTTTTTGTAGTGGAGCAGGAGTGTCCTTATCAAGAAATTGATGATCAAGACGACGATGCTATTCATATGATTTTACGAGTTGACGGCCAGCTGGCGGCTTATACGCGAATTATCAAAGACCCCAGTCAGGGTTATATCAGGTTTGGCAGGGTATTGGTTTTAAAAGCGTTTCGTCATCAGCATCTCGGACGGGAAATAGTCAGTGCCACCATTGAAGAAATTAAGGAGGATTTCCCGGGAAATAATATTAAAATTGCCGGTCAAAGCTACTTGCAAAAGTTCTACGAATCCTTTGGCTTCAAACCGGTTTCTGAGGTTTATTCAGAAGACGGGATCCCCCACATTGACATGGTGCTTAAGGTAGTGGAATAGGGGGTGGGTAAATGAGTGTCATTACGGCATATATTGCTGAACAGCTACAAGCCTATCAGCCTCAGTTAACCAGACTATATCGATTATTAAAAGAGGCATTACCAGACGCAAGTGAAAAAATCTCTTACGGCATGCCCGCCTTTTTTCAAACGAAGCCGATCATTTATTTTGGCGCTAATAAGCATCATATCGGCATATATCCAACTAGTGAGGGGATTTCATTTTTTTCTGATGAACTGGCAGGGTATCAAACAACCAAGAGCAGCTGGCATCTACTGTATGATGAACCGTTACCGGAACAACTAATTATTAAAGTAGCCAAGCACCGGCTAACTGTTGTGAAGCAAGGCTGATCGTTTATCGTGGGGGCCTGTAGGAGGCCGTAATTATGTCTTACAGTGTTGTCTTTGACGGTTATTGGTTGAGGACAACTATTATTGTAAGCAGGCATAAACTAAGCAAATATTTCATATGGAACATTTCTGATGGACCGAGAAATAACCTTTTTTGAACAGTTTTGCTTTATGGTATAATTGCCCTATTTTAAGGGGGAAATATCATGAAAAACATTTGCTATTATTCGTTGCGTTAATTTTAGGGGTGATGGGGTTAGCTTCTATCTCGACCATCACTGCCAGTGCTGCTAGTTGGCACAAGGGCACGCCTACTGCTGTCAGACATCAGTATACTTATAAGAAAGGGCAATATTGGGAATATTACGCTTTTAAGAAGAGCAGTTTCCGCTATCAAGGAATGGGTATGCCTTACTTCGATACTTATAAGCTGAAGTATAAAACGCTCAAGCACCATGTTTACGAAATTACCGGTAAGGATAAGAGTCGCTACAGTGCTGGTCAACGAATTATTCGTGGCGGTGAAGCTGAAAAGCTCAAGGTAACGATTAAGAGTTCACACCGAGTTTCAATCCATAATTATGTTACCAAAACAACATACACTTACAAACGGTAGTTAAAAGGGTGCTTAGCTTAATTATCGCTAGGCGCTTTATACGTTGGAGTAGTTGATTGGTGTTAAAAAGTGGAGGATACAAATGAGTTATAAAGTTGATTTTAAAAACGTTGAACAAGTTGGCTTGGAAAGCTCGCCAGTTGCGCCAGCTCTGGCTGGATTACGGGCCAATGAAGCCCGTTACTTCTGGAATAAATATAAACATGAGTACGTGACTGAGCCGGCCAGTGACCACCCGGAATTAGTGGCCTATGTAAACGACGTGTTGTCAGAACGTGATTTGAAGATTCAGTCTAAGCCACTGGAAGTTTCACAGTTTGAGGTCGAAGGGACTAAGTGGACCTACGTTTTCTACGAAAGCGGCCTGGTGATTAACGTGATGTATGCTTTGGATCCAGACGGAAAGCGCGCAGTGGGCTTTAAACTTTCAGACGGGATGGAAGTGCCAGCTGAATTAGCTGACAAGTTCAAGTTTGCCCATCAGAAATCCAAACTGGCGGGTACGATTCGTGGCAGCTATTTCAAAGTAAAAAAGGATCACTAAACGGACAAATAAACAAATAAGGCCTACCCTGACAATCACGTTGGGGTAGGCCTTATTTTGCGATATAGACGATGTAATGAAATATTTAATAAATTTTATCGACTTGTGCCTGGGCAACTTCATGTGCCATGAAGTCATCGTAAGTAGTGTCTGCGCGATCTACCACACCTTTAGGACCAACTTCAACGATGTGATTGGCAATCGTTTGAATGAACTCGTGGTCATGACTAGTGAAGACCATAGAACCCTTAAAATCAATCAGAGCATCGTTTAAACTCGTGATGCTTTCAAGGTCCAGGTGGTTCGTTGGATCGTCCAGTAAGAGGACGTTGGCCTTACTCAGCATCAGTTTGGAGAGGTAACTACGTACTTTTTCGCCCCCGGAGAGAACGGGCACTTCTTTAAGGACTTCGTCACCCTTGAACAGCATTTGACCCAGGAAGCCACGCAGAAAAGTATTATCGCTTTCTTCCTTGCTGGCGTATTGGCGCAGCCATTCCAGAATGTTCAAGTTATCGTTGCTGAACTCTGGATTTAAGTCTTTTGGCATATAGGCTCGGTTAGTCGTTACACCCCAGGTAATAGAACCCGTATCGGGTGCCATTTTACCAGCCAGCAGCTGCATGAGCACACTGGTGGTGACATCAGAACGAGAAATTAGAGCAGCCTTATCACCAGGACGGAGAATAAAGCTGACGTTTTCCAGAACTTGATGACCGTCGATCGACTTGCTGACATTTTCAACGCGCAGAAAGTCATTTCCCAGCTCCCGTTCAGGCGTAAATTTGATAAATGGGTACTTACGCGAACTTGGCTTAATGTCATCCAAAGTAATCTTATCCAATTGCTTCTTTCGGGAAGTTGCTTGTTTGGACTTTGAAGCGTTCGCTGAGAAACGGGCAATAAAGTCCTGTAACTGTTTGATTTGTTCTTCTTTTTTAGCATTTGCCTGATTACGAAGCTTTAAGGCAAGTTCTGAACTTTGCAGCCAGAAATCGTAGTTCCCCACGAACAGTTGAATTTTACCAAAATCAACGTCACACATGTGTGTACATACAGCGTTCAGGAAATGACGGTCATGGCTAACAACGAGAACAGTATTCTCATAGTCAGCAAGAAAGTTTTCGAGCCAACTGATTGTCATGGGATCCAAACCGTTAGTCGGTTCGTCCAAAAGCAGCACATCTGGTTTGCCAAATAGCGCTTGTGCTAATAAGACCTTGATCTTTTCGCTTTCTGGTAAATCCTTCATTAATGCTTGATGCTGAGCTTCTGGAATGCCCATCGATTGCAGCAGCTGGCTGGCATCACTTTCAGCGTTCCAGCCGTCCATTTCAGCAAATTCGCCTTCAAGTTCAGCGGCTCTGATGCCGTCTTCATCGGAAAAATCGGGTTTTGCATAAAGGGCATCTTTTTCAGTCATCACCTGGTAGAGATGCTCATGTCCTTGAAGAACAGTATTCAAAACGGTTTGGTCATCAAAAGCAAAGTGATCTTGTTTTAAACTGCTCATTCGCTCATTAGGATCCATTGAAACATTCCCAGTAGTAGGGGTTAATTGACCTTCTAGAATTTTAAGAAAAGTTGACTTACCAGCTCCATTGGCACCAATAATGCCATAACAGTTGCCGGGAGTAAACTTCAGATTAACGTCGTCATATAGTTTGCGGTCCGAAAAGCTCATGGACACATTGGTTACAGTTAACAAAATTAGTACCTCACTTATGGTTGTCGAAATCAAGAAATGTGAATCAGTTCCTATATAGTATCAGATTTATGCGGTAGTTTCCATCTAATAAGTTCTAATGAATGGTAATGAGTGGGTCACTAGATGAAAATAACACCTCCGGATACGTTTATTCGGAGGTGTTATTTATATTAATATTTCATATTAAAGTGAAGAGATTATTAGTCAGTGGCTTTGTTAGTTGACTTTTTGGGCCGCTTTTTTAGCCGCTTCCTTATCAGCTTCCTTATGACGCATCTCCATTTCAATTTCTTCCAGTGTTTTACCACGGGTTTCAGGAACCGCGAAAATAACAAAGAAGATTGAAACGATGGCAAAGAAACCAAATACTAGGAATGGACCGCCAACGTTGTTGTGGAAGAAGCTCAGCAAAACTAAGAAGAATTGTGAAACAATAAAGTTACCGATCCAGTTAGCAGCGGAACCAATTGAATTACCAATTCCACGAACGTTCAATGGGAAGATTTCACCTAACATCAACCAGCAAATGGGACCCCATGAAACCGCAAAACCGAAAATATAGACAGCAATTAAAATCATGGTTGGTACCGCAGCGGTTTTAACACTGACGGTAAAGTTCAAAAATGCCAAGATGAAAATTGAAATTGCCATTACGACGGAACCAAAAAGTAAGATTGTCTTACGGTTAAACTTATCCATGATATTGTAAGCCAATACCGTGCACACGAAGTTAACGATCCCAATACCAACGGAAACCCAAATAGCATCGCCGTCAGGGAACCCAAATCCTTTAATGAAGACTTGAGGTAAGAAATAAATAACGGAATTAATACCAACTAATTGCTGTAGCAGCATTAGTCCAATGGCAACTCCCACAGCGGGACGAGCAAAGGTGAGTAATTCCTTAATGCCACCCTTAGGTTGATTAGCGACAGCTTGAATATCAGCTAACTCCTTATCAGGATTTTCATTGGTCTTGGCACGTAAGTCGTGTAAGACCTCTTTAGCTTCACTAACCTTACCCTTTTCAACCAAGTATCTTGGTGACTCTGGGAGAACTAATGAACCGAAGAACAATGCCAAGGCAGGAATCAAAGCTGACCCTAACATCCACCGCCAGTCACGGATACCTAGAAGGTTGTGTCCCAAGAAGCCTAAGTTTGATACGTAAGCTAACAGGATACCTAAAGTAACCATTAACTGGAACATGGTCCCAAGTGAACCACGGTGAGGTGCATCAGCAAGTTCAGCCAAGTAAGCCGGTGTTAATGCTGAAGCAGAACCAACGGCAAACCCAAGGATAATACGGGCAACAACCATTGATACGAATCCTGAAGCTGTCATTGAGAGTCCTGATCCGAGCAAGAAGAGCAGTGAAGCAACTAGGAGTAGTCGCTTCCGCCCAAACTTATCTGATAAAGAACCAATTGACAAAGCACCAACTGAGGAACCAATCAGAACGGATGAGGTAATAAAACCAGTCTGTTCAATGTTGAGGCTAAAATCGGATTCAATCAGGGATGAGGCACCTGAAATGATACCGGTATCGAAGCCAAACAAGAGTCCACCCAGTGCGCCGAAAGTAAATATAAAGAAAGTACTCAAATGACGTACACGCATGATAATCTCTCCTAACTTATAGATAATAGCTTTTTAACAACCCCAATTGTAAACGTTTATTCAGAAAACACAAACGTTTACAATGCCTATAAATCAAAAAATAAAGCGATTTCAAATTTGGATAGGATAGGGATTTCAACGATTAATGAAAATACAAATTCATGTTAATTTACTCACATATACTGCCATGAGTTCGTTGAAGTTCACAAGTCAACGATTAATATTTTCGGTATAGTTACCATAAGTTAAAATAGAGACAATTGGTATACCCCAAAAATATTTTTTTAATTATTTTTTAACTTAGGAGAATCGTAATAAATTTTGGCTTATTTTGTTTCACATGAAACATTTATTAAATCAAATAGGGGGATAGTAACGCTATTGGGATTCGAACTAAACAGCACACGTCATTTTATCTAGATTAAGAAATGACGTGTGCTGTTTAATTTGAAACGGTTTGAGTTGGCAGAGATGTACTGATTGATTCGTTAATGTAATCGCAGTTGATATGTTAACTGATAAGTTAGCTACCAATCGGCAGTTGTAACTTTTCTTTAGTATAGGTTTTGATCAAGTTTAGCAGACGATTGATATCATCGGCTGAGACCTCGCCGATATTACCAATTCGGAAACTATCACACTTTGAAACCTTACCCGGATAAATAATGAAGCCACGCTCTTTTAGGTATTCATAGAAGGCGCGGAAGTTAAAGCTAGTTGTTGGGTACTTAAACGAAGTAATGATCGGTGACTGGACATTTTGGTTGATCACTAATTCATAACCAAGCTTTTGCATGCCTTCCTGTAAGAGCGTTTCGTTTGTGTGATAACGATGCGTCCGAGCTGTGACGCCGCCTTCCTGTTCAAGTTCGCGGAGCGCTTCAGCAAAGGCATAGACACCGTGGGTTGGAGACGTAAAGCGCCATTTGCCATCGTGGTCTTCGAATGTTCGGTATTGTTGATATAGATCCAATGCCAAGGAACGAGCGTTACCTTCAGTTTCTTGTAAGGTTGTCTTTTTAGCCAGTACAATACTGAAACCAGGAACGCCTTGGACGCATTTGTTTGAACTCGTAATGAGGTAATCTACGTGAAGTTTCTCTAAATCAATTGGGACACCACCAAAACTAGACATGGCGTCAACGATGGTAATGATGCTTTTATCCGCCAACGCTGGGATGATGGCTTCAATTGGGTTTAAGATTCCCGTGGTTGTTTCACAGTGAACCACCGCGAAGTGAGTGACTTCTGGATGGGCTGCTAACGTTTCCTCAACGGCCGCTAATGTGACGGCTTGGTCCTCTGGTACCTGCAGGACAATGTGTGGAATTGCTAAATAGTCGGCAATTTCAATCATCCGTTCACCATACGCCCCGTTTGCTGCAATTAGTAAAGTAGCGTTCTGCTTAGGAATGGCGGTGCCAAGCGTTGCCTCCACACCGAAACTGCCGCTGCCTTGCATCAGAACGGCGGTGTAGTTGTCTTCTGAGGCGTTGCCAATGGCGACAAGTTCATGACGAACCCATTGCGTGAGTTCTTTGTAGTCGTCGTCCCAAGTGCCATGATCAATGAGCATCGTTTCTTTAACGGTACGGCTAGTTGTCAGTGGACCAGGTGTTAATAATAATGGTATTTCATGCTGTTGATCGTCAATGGACTCAATTAGCGGAATTAAATCAGCGATGTTATTAATAATTTCATCAGCGCCAGCTTCTTTCAAAATTGCGGCTGCTTTAGCATGACAGCGGTCACGCTCCCCAATGTCTAAGTGATTGAATTCTTGCTGTGATAGCCCGATTAAGTTGCCCCCGTCTACAACGCCAATTGAAATGGTGCCAGCGTTTTTACCTTCTAAGATATCGTTAACCGTATCACCAACTTTGATAACGTGAGCTGGATCAGATATATTCATCTTTTTAAGCGCAAGGTCAACCATGTCAGAATTTGGACGACCCACGTGATTGGTTTGTTCCGAAGTGATGTTATAGGCGGGGTTATAGCCTTGTTTTGCTGCTAGTGTCAGAATTTGATTGAGCATGGCTTGATTGTAGCCGGTAGTCGTTGCCAGCTGAATGTGGTGAGTGTTAGCAAATTTGATGAAGTCTGTCATACCAGGCTTTAGCTGAGCAGTATCTGCTAGCACTTTGTTAATTTCAACTTGGAACTGTGCGTAGATTTCTTCAGCGGCCTTTGCTAATGGAATGGCAGGATGATTTGCTTCCCAAGAGCTTGATACTTCTGGTTCTTGAAGCATTTTACGGACGTGAGTCAGTTTATCCAAGCCAACATCTTGACGGATGGTTTCTTCACTTAAATCAATACTGAAATGGGCAAAAGCATTTTTAAAGGCAATGATGGGGGCACGACTGCCATAGTCAACGGTGGTACCGGCCCAGTCTAATACAATGGCTTCAATCATAAAGAATTCCTCCTAAAATAGTGAGATACCTGATGGTTACTGATGAGTGACAGAACGCAGCCGGTATGAAATGATTTCTAGCACTAGCGCAAAGGCCAAGATCATGTAAACCATGACGCCAACTTCGTGGAAGTTGAAGTAGAAGCTGCTTGACATAAAAAGCTGATACCCGATACCGCCAGCACCTGCTGCAGCACCAACGGCAATCGCGTCGGCAAAGTTAATTTCAAAACGGATGAAAGTCCAGCTGAGGTAACTTGGAATCAAGTAGGGAATGATTGCCTGACGGATGATGGCACTCTTTTTAAGCCCCATGGCCTGCATCGTTTCAATAATCCCTGGTGAAAGTTCATCCATACTATCGGCATAGACCTTGGTCAGGTACGCAACACTGTGAAAGGTGATACCGACCACCGCAGCGTTGGCCCCCAAGCCAAAGACGACACTGTAGATGAGGACCCAAAGAACGGTAGGAATGGCACGGATAACAGCCATGAAACTTTGAATCCCCAACACTAAATAGGTAGGGGCTAACCGCCGTGTACTTGCTAGTGCAAAGAAGAATGCGATGGCTGAGCCAATCAAAGTGGTCAAGAAGGCCAAAAGGATGCTTTGACCTAATGCACCCAATAGAGTCACAAACGTAGTGTTAGCAAGGTGCGGCTGTAAAAACATGATTTTAATGTTTTCGGTAAAGCTCACTAGTGCTGCGCCTAGCTTGAAATGGTTTGGAATCATTGTCGGCAACGTCATGAGTGTGACATAGGCCAACACAATCAGTGTCAGCAAAATCGTGACGCGGCGTCGATCTCGGAATCGTAGGGGAATCGACAGCCTAGGACCCGCTGGAATTCTGGTGGGGATAGAAACTTGGTTTTCTGGTTTGATCACGATAGTAACCTCCCAATCAAGTTGGAAATAAGTTCAACTGATACCACTAAAATGATGACGGACAATACGACTAAACCAGCAGCACCATACCGGAGACTCTTAAAGTAGAGGTTAAAGATAAACCCAATACCAGTTCCCGTCAGTAAGCCAACTAAGGTGGCATCACGAACATTATTTTCGATCATGTAGAGTATCCAGGACATAAGCGCAACAGCAATTTCAGGTAAGAGGCCCTGGGCAATGACTTGTAGATAAGTAGCACCAGTCGCTTGTAATGCCTGAACCTTTTCGGTGCCAAAGTCCTCAATGGTTTCCATAAAAGCCCGTGTGAGAAAGCCCAGCGTCATAAAGAACAGTGCCAGAAATCCTGTCAGATCGTTTTGTTTGAACGAAAAAAGCAGAATCATTGCCCAGGCAACGATCGGAATGTTTCGCAGCAGCGATGAAAAAGCACGAATGACCCAACTAACGGTAATGGCAGGGGTTAAAGTTTTAGCACCAACAATCGCTAAGAATAGCGAAACTATGGCGGCACAGGTAGTGGCTGCAACTGCCACTAAAAAGGTTCGAAAGAGTTGCTGTAAAATCTCATTCCAATAACCTTTAGAGGCTTCATTGGGTATGAAATTTTGAATCAGCCACGCAATCCCATCTTGAACATTGAGTAACGAGTGAGTCTGGAAGCCGAGTCCAATTGAAGCACCAACGTAAGCCATTCCGAGAATGACGATGATGAGTGTTAGTCGAAAACGTTTTTTACTAAAGAAACGATTGATTTGCTGAACATCAGAATTCATGTACAAGACTCCCTTCTGTGTTCACATTCTTTTGATAAATATTTGCGATGGCCACATCAGACAGCAGTTTTGCACGGTTATCGAAGACGACTTGACCGTTATTAATACCGATAACGTGGTCCGCATATTTCCTGGCAATGTCAACTTGATGAAGATTGATCAGAACTGAGATACCGTCATTAACGGCCAAGTCTCTGAGAATATCCATTACCGTAACCGTTGATTTGGGATCTAACGACGCAATCGGTTCATCACATAAAATGATTTTGGGACGCTGCATGAGCGCGCGAGCGATGCCCACACGCTGTTTTTGGCCACCACTGAGGTTACGGCATTGCTGATAGGCAAATTCACCCAGGCCAACCTTCTGCAGCAGCTGCAGGGCTTCTTCTTTTTCCCGGTTACGATACATCGAGAAAATCCCCGCCAGATTTGATTTGGTGCCTAAACAGCCATGCAGGACGTTCTCGATGGCAGTCAGCGGTTCAATCAGGTTATAGTTCTGAAAAATCATCCCGATCCTGCAGCGCGCCTGCCGTAACTGCCGGCGATTTAATTGACGCATGTCGGTATCATCAAACAAAATTTCACCGTCATCATCTCGGATTAACTGGTTGATACTACGTAAAATAGTTGTTTTTCCGGCACCAGAAGGCCCGATAATCACGGTTACTTCACCAGGTCGAACACTAAAAGAAACATCCGTTAGTGACATTTTCTCGCCGTCATAGCTCTTAGTTAAGTGATTCACTGTTAACATAATAGAGGCCCCCTTCTATTAGCAATTTATTCACCAAGTATCTTGTGAGTAGGGGCGTACCATTTATCAGAAACAGCAACGAATTGGCTATCACCATCCTTAGGTAACAGACTGTGTACCTTAGCGTTAGATGGTGCGAAGAATTTCTTATCCTTGGCGATGCGAGCTGAAGTTAAGGCACTGGTGATCTTCTTAGTATCTGACTTACTGATCATTTTTGAATTGACTGCAATCGGCTCGTTTTGTACCGGGTAAGCAGCTAGCGCAATACTTTCTTTACCACGGACACGATTGAATGGCGCCGGTGCATTGGCGTTAATTTTGAAGTCGGCTCCCGCTTTGGTTGAGTCATTGGTGAATTTTCCGTATGAAACCAGGTCCATATCATCAAAAGCAGCTACGTCGGCATCTCCCTTGAGCAGGTTGACCGCTGAACCTTGGTGCGAGCCGCCAAATAGGACTTTGGAGAAGAATTTACCGCTTTGCTGTAAATCGTCCTTATTTTTCAACTTAAAGCTGGTTTGAATAGCGCCAGCTGGAATGGCGAAACCAGATGTTGAAGTATTTGAGACAAATGACATTTTTTTGCCCTTGATCTTTTTCAGGCTATACTTGCCGTCTACTTTGTATTGGCTGGCCTTATCCTTAGGTACCATGATGTAACTGTGGTACTGGGCGTCCTTTAGTGTGCCGGATTTGCCAGAGTAAGTGAGGATCGGTTCAACAGCAGCGTTTTGCTTATGTGCCTGAATGTAACTATCTGGTCCCATCAGCGCAATTTGGGCCTTCCCGGAAGAAATTGCTTGAATAGCAACGTTGTAGTCAGTAGTCGTTTTAACGGTCACCTTTTTTCCAGTCGCCTTATGAATCTCGTTGGCTAATGCCGTTCTGGCCGGGCCAGCTTCTTTAGCGGAGTCACCGGGTAAGAAAACGACCGTTAAATCTTTGGCCTTTTGGTGTCCTCCCGATGCATTGGAAGAACTGCAACCAGCTGCTGCAAGTGATAATCCAACGATGCCGGCGGCAAATAAACTTGTTTTAAAAAGATTCATCTTAAATAACCCCTATCTATGTTTGATAGGCTTAATACTAGCGAGTGATTGTAAATACAACATAAAGCCTTCGTAAAGATTTATAGGTAATGTGTAAATGTTTGGTAAATAAGGTTGGCAATGGTGGTTGACAGTTAACGATGTAAAGGCATAACTTTGGTGTCACAACACACTTTGTAGTATGTTGAAGGGTGAAACGATAAGCAGCAAACAGGAGGGGTTCATATGGCGTTTGATTACGATACGATTGTTATTGGTGGCGGACCCGGCGGATTAGCCGTGGCATATGGTTTAAACAACCACCAGAAAGTTTTGGTGGTTGAAAGTAACTTGTGGGGCGGAACGTGTCCCAACTTTGGCTGTGACCCCAAAAAGATGCTTTATGGGGTTGTGGAGGCCAAAAGGCAGGTCATTCGCTATCACGAAAGCGGGTTGCCGGCAGAACCTAAGGTCGATTGGCCGGCAATGATGGCATTTAAGCGTGGTTATACGGAAAAGATCCCAACGGGTACTGAAGCAGGGCTAAAGGGAGCCGGCATTAACCATCTTCATGGCACTGCGCAATTCGTTGATGGTCATACGCTTCGAGTAGGTGATCAGCAGGTCACGGGTCAGCAAATCGTGATTGCTACTGGAGCGACCCCTAACATCCCAGATATTCCTGGTAAGGAAGCCTTTTTGACCAGTACGGATTTTTTAAACTTAGATAATCTGCCTGAAAAAGTCGGTTTTGTTGGTGCTGGTTACGTTGCGATTGAACTGGCTAATATTGCAGTTGAAGCTGGTGCTGAGGTTCATATTTTCCAGCACAATGACCGTTTGCTGCGTAATTTCCCGCAAGCGTACACTGAGCGGTTGCGAAAAATTTTAACCGGTAAGGGGATTCATTTCCATATGAATACCAACGTGACAGCACTGCAAACTGCTGGTGATCAAGTCAAAGTCACAACGAATTCTGGAGATCCGCTGACATTAAACGCCGTTTTTGCTGCGGCAGGACGGCGCCCTAATCTGGATGATCTGAATTTGGCTGGGATTGGGGTTGCAGTCGAACCGCAGGGTATCAAGGTCGATGACCATTTAAAAACCAGCGTTTCGTCCATCTATGCGATTGGGGATGCCATTGCTAAAACGGTGCCTAAGTTAACGCCGGTTTCTGGTATTGAAGGTCGCTACGTAGCTGCAGAAATTACCGGGGAAACTCACGATCCGATTCAGTATCCAGCCATTCCCCATACTGTGTTCGCTGGACCAGAATTGGCACAAATTGGTGTGACGCTTGAATCAGCTAAGCAGGCCCCTGATCAATATACAATTAGTGATCAGCCGGTAGGAGCCTGGTACACGTATCATCGGCTCCAAGATCAGAATGCCCACGTGACGACGATCGTTGATAAGACTTCTGGTAAAATAGCCGGCGCAGTTGTTTTAGCAGTCAATGCCGAAGAGCTGATCAACGACTTTTCGGAACTGATTACTCACGGCACATCGGCTAAAGATGCCACTGATTGGACGCCCGTTTATCCAAGTGTCACCAGTGATCTCGGGTACTTTTATTAGATCATTTAAATTAAGAAAACCCCTTGTATGTGCATGCATACAAGGGGTTTGTCATGTTAAAATGAGTTATCAAGAATAGGAAGTGGAAAAATGGGGCGCGCAGAAGAGATTTACCGGGAAATTATGGCGGATCCGCAGAATGCAGACTTCACCAAGCAGGGAATTGAGCCACTGTATCACGTTGAACCCGAAGCACGGATTCTAATTATCAGTCAGGCACCAAGCCGAAAGGGTCAGGAATCGATGACTTATTGGGATGATCCAAGCGGGGACCGATTAAGATCATGGATGGGGATGAGTCGTGATGAGTTTTACCATTCTGGGAAATTAGGCGTTGTGCCGCTGGACTTTTATTTCCCGGGAAAAGGTAAGCAAGGCGATCTGCCACCTAGAAAAGGGTTTGCTGAAAAATGGCATCAACCCGTTCTGGAATTGATGCCTAAAGTGTCGTTAACCTTACTCATTGGGGCGTATGCTCAGAAATATTATCTGCAGAAACGACGTCAAAAAACGCTTACGGAAACGGTGGCACACTACCGCGACTATTTGCCAGAGTACTTTCCCATTGTTCACCCTTCGCCATTGAATTATGGCTGGATGCATCAACATCCTTGGTTTGAAGACGAAGTTGTGCCGGAATTGCAAGCTGAGATCAGACGGCTGCTTGATGCCTGAAACGCTTTCGGAGATTTTAAGCGCCTTTCTTAATTAAAAGTAAGCATTTTGGGCAATCTACTTGAAGGCCAATCATTTTTGCGGTAATCTTTTGGCTGTGACTGATGACGTTGGTGAGGTGGCGGTAACGCAACTGTACTGATGATGGCTTCGGCTGCAAAGTTACCAGCTGGCGTGAAACGATTACGAGAATAATTTGGCTAAGGAGCGCTTTATGAAAGTGACTCTTTTTTAGTCAGTCATTTGAAAGAATAAAGCGATGAGTAAAATTAGAATGAAACGTTTAGATCGAGGTGAGTCTAGTGATTGAACTGCTTAACGTCAATAAAAAGTATGAGGATCAGCATGCACTTGATCACTTAAGTCTCACCATTAACGATGGTGAATTATTTGTGTTGGTTGGACCTTCTGGCAGTGGTAAGACAACGTTATTAAAGACCATCAATCGATTAGTTATTCCCACATCTGGACAAATAAAAATTGATGGTAAGGACGTTGCAGATATGAATTTGCAGCAGCTACGGCGGCAAATTGGTTATGTATTGCAAACCGGGGCGTTATTTCCCAACATGACGGTGGCTGAAAACGCCAGTGTACAACTAGATAACCTCAAGTGGCCGGTAGAGAAAAAGCATGCTCGGATTGCCGAATTGATGACGGCAGTTGGTTTGGATCCTGAGCAATTTCTTGATCGGATGCCCAGTGAACTGTCTGGTGGAGAAGCGCAGCGGGTGGGCATCGTCAGGGCTTTAGCCGGTAAGCCCAGATTAGTATTGATGGATGAACCGTTTAGCGCTTTGGATCCAGTGTCGAGGCGACAATTACAGCAAATCGTCATCAACCTTCACCGGGACTTAGATAGTACAATTGTTTTTGTGACCCATGATATGCATGAAGCACTACGGTTAGCCGATCGAATCGCCGTTGTCCATGACGGCAAGCTGCAACAGATAGGAACGCCGACTGAAATTCTGAGTGAGCCGGCAAATGCGTTTGTCAGCAACTTCTTTGCGGATGAACAGCAAACGGATCAGTTACTAGGTCAAGTTTTGGCGTCCGGTTTTGGCCGGCCAGTTAAACCTGGCGAACCAGGGACAAAAATGGTTAAGGGTCAAAGCATCTTTGAATGGGCAACTGCGCTTCAGCAATCGCAGATCGATCAAGTCATCGTGGCCGACCAGGTGCTGACGGATCATGATTTAATTGACTATTTAGCATCTCTTGAAATGGAAGGTGACAGTCATTAGTCAATTAATCAGTTATCTCAATAAGAATCATAGTGACTTATTACAGGCACTGTGGCAGCATATTTCAATTTCTCTGATTGCCATGCTGATCACGATTTTAATTGCCATACCATTGGCAATTGCCCTCATTAATCACCGCCGTATCGGGGCTTTCTTTCTTCAAGTTACGGGTGTGATTCAGACCATTCCCAGTTTGGCGGTACTCGGAATTTTAATCCCCTTCGTAGGAATCGGCACGGTACCAGCGATTATTGCGCTGGTTTTATATGCGATTATGCCCGTTTTTCAAAATACTTACGCGGGACTCACTAATATTGATCCGGTGCTTTTAGAGGCGGCTGATGCACTGGGGGTCACACCGCGGTTTAAACTCTTTAAAGTTGAGCTGCCTTTAGCAATGCCAATGATTTTATCAGGTATTCGGATCGCTACTGTCCTGGTCATTGGAACAGCGACTTTGGCTGCTTTGATTGGCGGTGGCGGTTTGGGGACTTATATTCTGTTGGGTATTCAAACGAATAATAACAACGCGCTTTTAGTGGGTGCGATTCTTTCAGCTATTTTAGCGTTACTGGCTAATTGGCTGATTGAAATTTTGTCGAAGGTCCCCTTGAAACGACTGGGAATTGGGATTTTAATTCTGGTGATCGTTGGCATAGGCGGAACTATCGGCCATAATTTAATGAAGCCACAGACTGAAACGGTGACAATTGCTGGTAAATTGGGCGGTGAACCAGAAGTCCTGATTAATATGTATAAGGACTTAATCGAACAAAATGAGCCAAAAGTGGTGGTGAAGTTAAAGCCCAATTTTGGCGGGACTAGTTTCCTGTTTAAAGGACTTCAAAGTAAAAAAATTGACGTGTATCCTGAGTTTACGGGCACCATTTTACAAACGTTGGTTAGGGGCAATAAAGTGGTTAACCATGATCCCCAGATTGCTTATAACGCTGCTCGCAGCAAGATGCAACAGCAGTTTCAGATGACCTATTTGAAACCAATGGCTTATCAAAATAACTATGCGGTTGCAGTCAGAAAAGGAACAGCTAAGCGCTATCATTTACGCACGATTTCTGATTTAGCACGGGTTTCAAACCAGCTTTCAGGGGCGTTTGATCCGGACTTTTATCAGGAAAGCAACGGTTATCCGGGATTAAAGCAAACTTATGGGCTGCACTTAAAGTCGGCTAGAACAATGGAGCCTTCGCTTCGCTATGAGGCTTTAAATGATGGCCGGGTCGACGTAACGGATGGGTATACCACTGATCCGCAAATTAGGGAGTATCACCTAGTCGTATTAAAGGATAACAAGGGCTTTTTCCCAACTTATCAAGGCGCACCGCTGATGCGAACGAGTTTTGCTAAACAGCACCCAGCTCTTGTTAAGCAGCTTAGTCGACTGAGTGGTAAAATTTCAATTGCTGATATGCAAAATATGAACTATCAAGTAACAGTTAAACACCAAAAAGCTTCAGTAGTTGCCAAAGAGTATTTGCAACAACATCATTTTTTGAAATGATCAAAACGGGCGGGGAAACCTTGTCTCAAAAAAAGAAGCACTGGGATGATGACGATAATCCTGGTGCTTTTTTTGTTTCACGAACGCAGTTAGAGGGTAGACCAATTTTAAATAGGAGCTATTAGCATGATTCTGTAAGCAATGCATTTGTTTTCTATAACTCATTAATAATGAAAGATAATGAAAGATATCTTGCTGAGGATGTAGAACAAATTTTAAACCAGTGTTAATATGTTGAGGTAATCACGTTTTCAGGTGTTATTTCAAAATATTTCAAATTATGAGGAGTGCGTGGATATGGAAAAAGGAAAGCACCGTGATTTTGGTTTTATTCAATTTCGAGGAAAGGAGTTAGATAACGGCTACACCAGTAAAATGCCTGTTCTCCAGTTTATTTTGGTATCGCTATTATTCCCAATGTGGGGAGCAGCTGCTAGTTTAAATGATATTTTAATTACGCAATTTAAATCGATTTTTCAGTTAAGTAATCTTGCATCTGCATACGTCCAGAGTGCGTTTTCTCTTGGTTACTTCTTGATGGCAATTCCAGCATCTTGGCTCATTAAGAAAACTTCTTATAAACTGACAATTATTATTGGTTTGTTGCTTTATCTAATTGGCTGTGTTTTGTTCTTTCCAGCTTCTGCTGCCGCAACTTATGGCTTTTTCTTAGTGGCTTTGTTTGTCTTGGCAACTGGGCTAACAGTGATTGAAACGGCTGCGGATACCAGTTCAGCACTCTTAGGACCGGAAAAGCAAAGAACGCTGAGACTAAATATTTCACAAACGTTTTTGCCCTTTGGTTCAATCACTGGGATCCTACTTGGAAAATACCTGATTTTTTCCGGTGGTGAAAATTTGGATGAACAGTTAAGCAAGTTATCTGGCAGTGCTAGAATCCGTTTTGGTGAGCAAGCTTTGCAAAAGACCTTGCAGCCATATAAGTATCTGGTTATGGTGATTGCTGTCATGATTATCCTGTTTTTGATTACCCAGTTCCCAAGTAGTAAACCAAAGCAAAAGCACAATGTTCCTAAGGAAAATATCGGACAAACCGTCCTTCATTTACTTAAAAACCACAACTTTACTTACGGGATGTTTACGTTGTTCATGTACGTAGGACTTCAAGTTTCAGTTTGGTCATTCACCATTCGACTGGCCTTGAACTTAAATCACGCGATCAACGAGAGAACGTCTTCGAATTTTGTGATTGGCAGTTATGTCGCATTCTTCGTTGGCCGGATTCTTGCTGACTATCTGATGAGAAAGATTCCCCATCTAAAAGTTCTTCTTTGGTACTCAATTTTGGGCTTTCTTGCTATTGGATACATGATGATCGATAGGACCTTTGATGGTGTCTACGTTGCGATTTTGGTATCGGCTCTAATGGGTCCAGGCTATGCCACCATTTACACGGAAACACTTGGATTTATTAAAGACCCCCGTCAAACCGAAACTGCTGGCGCAATGTTAGTGATGATGGTTGTTGGTGGCGGTGTTTGGCCAGCTATCCAAGGATGGGTTGCTGATGTTACCGGTTCGATGACGATCTCATTTGCAGTTCATTTCTTAACGTTTGGGGCAATGATCGTTTACTCATACCATTACATTAAGCATCCGTTTAACGGGCTTGCAAACGCTGCAGAACCCGTAAAAGAAGCTGATTAATGATGAAAATGCCAGCTTAATGGCTAAGTTTTAGCAGCGTCGCCATTTTGGCGATGGCTGGCGGTTTCATAAATAAAATGAGGTATCTTGTTACTACTTAAATCTAAGTAATAACGGGAGGCCTCATTTTATTTTTGCGCTCATTTTTTTAGGGTTTCCAAATTAATTCTTCTATCCAGTCAACTTTTGCTTGTAATTTTAATTTATGGTGGTAACATATGTTTTGGTAATTGAGCGGGCGCTCAGTCTAGTAAATGAATTGCTTTGAATGTTTGGATCAAGGAAATAATAACTTGATATGGAATCAAGCTTAAGTGCTTAAGTTTATATCAAATTTGGATTTCAATGACCAACCGAATTTCTAAGCCAATAGAAAAGAGGTTTTTATGATGAAGGAAAACGATACAGAGAAACACAACTTTGTCCAAGATGTTGACAGTGAAGGCAAGAGTCTTGACGAAGTAAACGGTTCAGTTGAAGTCCCAAGAAACGGCGGATTTTGGAAGACATTAATGGCTTATACGGGACCTGGCATTCTGATTGCCGTTGGTTATATGGACCCAGGGAACTGGATTACATCAATTGCTGGTGGGGCACAGTTTAAGTACAAACTACTGGCCGTTATTTTAATTTCCAGTCTGATTGCGATGCTGCTGCAGGCAATGTCTGCTAAATTAGGTATCGTTACGGGTAAGGATTTAGCTCAGCTTACTCGTGAGCGAACCAGTAAAGGGACCGGATTTATGCTTTGGGTCATTGCTGAGTTAGCAATTATGGCGACCGATATTGCGGAAATTATTGGTTCTGGGATTGCGCTTAAGCTACTGTTTAGGATTCCGTTAGTTATCGGGATCCTGATTACAGCTGCCGACGTTTTGATCTTACTGTTACTGATGAGGTTAGGTTTTAGAAAAATTGAAGCTATCGTAGCAACATTGGTAGCCGTTATCTTATTAGTATTCGCTTACGAAGTTGCTTTGTCAGATCCAAGCATTGCCGGAATTCTGGGCGGTTATATCCCACAGACTGACATCGTGAGCAACCATTCGATGTTATACCTGTCTTTAGGAATCGTTGGTGCGACAGTTATGCCTCATGACCTGTACTTAGGGTCATCAATCTCACAAACCCGTCAGCTTGACCGGTCGAAACCTAAAGATATTGCCCGGGCAATTAAATTCTCAACGATCGATTCTAACCTGCAATTGTTCATCGCTTTTATCGTCAACAGTTTACTGTTGATTCTGGGTGCGGCGCTGTTCTTTGGCACGAACAGCTCATTAGGGCACTTCGTTGATTTATTTAATGCGTTAAGCAATAGTCAAATCGTTGGTGCGATTGCCAGCCCAATGTTAAGTATGCTGTTTGCAGTGGCACTGCTGGCTTCAGGCCAAAGTTCTACGATTACTGGAACGCTAGCTGGCCAGATTATCATGGAAGGTTTCATTCGTCTGCGGATTCCGTTATGGGCTCAAAGATTAGTAACGCGTTTGCTATCAGTGACGCCAGTTCTGATCTTTGCCATCATTTATCACAGCAATGAAGCCAAGATTGAAGATCTGCTGACTTTTTCGCAAGTATTTCTAAGTATTGCCTTACCGTTCGCGGTAATCCCGCTTGTGATGTTTACCAGCAGCAAGAAGATCATGGGTGAATTCGCTAACCGGGCTTGGGTAAAGTATAGTGCCTGGATCGTGACCATCGTTTTGATAGTGTTAGACGTTTATCTACTTGCACAGCAAATAGCTGGCATGGTGGGATAAACCAGTGTAGGGACAGATTTCAGTGATAAATTGAGAAGCTGTCCCTTTTTTATACCGCGAAGGGCAATAAAGTGGGGATTAAATGATGAGTAAGAATGTAACAAAGAGCGATCAGCACAAAGAAAAGATCCTAGAAATTTCCCGGGAAATGTTTGCCAAGAACGGATACGAGGCAACCACCACGCGGATGATCAATCAGGAGGCAGGAACTGCCGAGGGCTTGATGTATTATTATTTCCCGCATGGCAAACATGAGATCTTAGATACGATCGTGTGTCAGGGAATTATTAACCGTGTGAATCAATTACAGACCACCTTTAACGATTGTTATACTAAAGCTGACCTGGAAGAACGGCTCATGAAGATTTTTGAAGATATTTGGCAAGTCTTTCAGGATAAAGAAAACTATCAATCATTTGTGATTACGATTCACGAACGGATGCTGCTGTCTGATGATCAAGCCGATTGGCTGCTTCAGGTTTTAGAAGGGCTTGTTGATGAGATTGCCGGGCAGTTGAAAAGTGCACCGATACTTCAAACCATGCCTGAAGACCAGTACCGGCCATTGGCACGCGTAATCGTTTCGATTTTTCAAAAGATTATTTACGATGAACTGTTGATTAAAAATAACCGGCAGTTAACCGAACAAATGAAAGCCCAGATTAGGCCGCAATTAAAGGTAGTCCTTTAAGCGAGAATGTGACACCGACGCATGTTTCCGGACCAGCAATGGTCTTGAAACATGCTTTTTCGTTGCCAGTCATTGCGCTATACTAGTGAAGTAAGTGTTTTTGAGGAGGTATCATGCTACATATTCTTTTCATTACAATTTATCTGGTGCTAGCTGGTGCGACCGCCGGCTTTTTAAGTTCAGTGGCTGGTCTAGCTTCCTTAGTGTCCTACCCTGTTTTACTCAGTGTTGGCGTTCCGCCGGTGAGTGCGGACGTTACTAATACTGCTGCGCTGATTTTTACCGGGCTAGGGTCGACTTTGTCATCCTCTAGGGAACTTAAGGGTAATCATAAAACGATGTGGCACGTTGGCCTTTTAACGGCATTTGGCGGGATTATCGGCTGCTTGATCCTGGCTTTTCTGCCATCATCGAGTTTTGAACACGTGGTGCCGTTTTTGATTTTCCTGGCTGCGGTCATGATGGTGGTTTCGGGCAAAAAGAAACGGACCGCTAAAACGGTGCAACCGGAACGGTTATGGGTGCGGATACTAAAAAATATCGCCATTTTTCTGGTGGGGATTTACATTGGTTACTTTGGTGCGGCGGCCGGAATTTTTATGCTGGCAATTTTAACCGTGACACTGACTAAACCCTTTGTGGTCAGTAACGCTATTAAGAATTTTTCATCGCTGCTGACGAACGTGATTTCACTGGTCATTTACGTATTCACTATCAAAGTGTATTGGCTAATGGCGGTGCCGTTAGCTGTCGGGATGTTTATTGGCGGGTATGCTGGTCCAATCGTGATTCGGCATGTGCCCGTTAAATTACTGAGAAACATCATTACGATTGCGGCGTTTTGCCTTTCGGGATACCTTTTCTACACGGCTTATTTTGGCAAATAAGTCAATCTTGACTTTTGAATTGGGCTCCCGTATGCTGATTAGAATCAATTAAATCGCTAATAACTTGGCCATCATCGGGTGGCCTTGGTAGGCAGCTACGCTTAGTCGCAGATGCAACGTCCAAGTGACGTTGAAGACTAAGTCGGTTGCCTTTTTCTATGCAAAATAAGGGAGAATTTGTCATGACAGCAGTTATTCTACGCGGGATGGTGATCAGCTTTGCGCTGGTATCGTCGATTGGAATGCAGAACTTATTTGTTTTTAATAGTGCGATGAGCAACCGGATACGACGGGCGTTGCTGATTTGTTTTTTTGTGTGGATCGCGGATACCACGTTAACGACCATTGCCTTTTTAGGGATGGGCGCGTTAGTGAGCCGCTATCTCTGGCTTAAAATCATCATCATGTTCCTTGGGGGACTAATTGTCGTTTGGATGGGGATCGGCATTTTACGGTCGGCCAGCCAAATCGAACTTGGTAAAAATGATTCGCAAATGCCGTTAAAAGAAGCCTTTGCCAGTGCTTGGATTGTGACGGTTGCCAATCCGCAAGCAATTATCGATACGGGTGTCACGATGGGGGCGTTGCGCGGGACCTTAACCAATGCGGAAGTGCTGCCCTTTTTAGGCGGGATTGTTCTTGCCACGGCGATTTGGTTTTTTTCAATCACCATTATCGTGGCTCTTTTAAAGAGCCGGCTGCCAAAGCGGATACTCATGTGGATCAACATCATTTCGGGACTGATAGTCGTTGGTTATGGTGTTGTGCTCTTTATTAATGCGCTGCGCCTCATTTTCTAAATCAAAAAACAGCCTTGAATCAAGCTTGATAACCGTTATCGAGTTTGATTCAAGGCTGTTTTTTTATTGGTGCTGAAGTCGTAACGCGTTTAGAATGGCGATCATTGTCACACCAACATCGGCGAAAACGGCTTGCCACATACCAATGATACCAAAGGCACCCAAGATTAAGAAAAGGACTTTGATCATGAGAGCGAACGTGATGTTTTCCCAAACGATCCGTTGAGTTGCTTTGGCGATTTGAATAAGCGTCGCGATTTTGGATGGTTTGTCATCCATAATGACGACGTCGGCGGCTTCAATAGCCGCGTCGGCGCCCAGGCCACCCATGGCGATGCCCACGTCAGCTCGGGCAAGTACTGGTGTATCGTTAATACCATCACCGACGAAGGCGACCCGGTGCTGGGCAGTGTGCGCCGCCAGGGTAAGGGTTTCAATTTTTGACACCTTTTGAGCGGGTAATAAGTCAGCTTCAACGTGGTTTAAGCCTAGTTTGTGACCGATCTGATCAGCGACACTCCGATTATCACCGGTTAATAAAACGGTGTGGGCCACGCCCAGCTGTTTAAGTGTGCTGATTGCAACCTTAGCATCTGGTTTGGGTTGATCAGCAACGCTGATACTGCCGGCAAATTGATGGTCAATGGCGACGTAGACGGTAGTACAGTCCGTTTGAGTAACGGGCACTGAGATATGATTTTCGGTCATTGATCTGGTATTGCCTATTACTACCAGCTGATCATTGATCGTTGCCTGAATCCCATGACCAGCCGTTTCGTGGACGTCGTGGATACTGAATTGAGCCATATCACCCTGATAGGCCGTCAAGATGGAACGGGCAATGGGATGGTTAGAGTGCTGTTCGGCTGCCGCTGCGATGCCCAATAACCGCTGCTTAGTCAATGGTGCTTCTGGCTTGATTTCACTCACTGTAAACTGGCCCTGCGTTAAGGTGCCGGTTTTATCGAACGCAACCGTATTGATCCGGGTCAATACTTCCAGGAAGTTGCTGCCCTTAACCAGAATGCCGTGCCGGGAAGCCGCGCCAATTCCGCCAAAGAAGCTCAATGGCACGGAGATAACTAAGGCGCAAGGACAACTAATGACTAAGAATACCAGGGCACGGTTGATCCAGGTAGCCCAAGGACCCAAGTGAAGCAGCGGCGGGAAGATGGCCAGCAGAACGGCAAATCCTACTACGATCGGTGTGTAAATTTTAGCAAACCGTGTGATGAATTTTTCGGTCACCGTTTTCTTTTGAGCGGCGTTTTGAACTAAGTCTAGGATTCGGGCCACGGTTGACTCTTGGTAGGCTTTAGTCACACGGATGTCAATGACACCAGTCAGGTTGATGGTACCGTTTAAAATCGTTTCACCTGCCTGGACGTCGCGGGGAAGCGATTCACCCGTTAGTGCTGAAGTGTCTAGACTGGTGTTGCCGCGAATTAATTGACCATCTAGCGGGACCTTTTCTCCGGGTTTCACCCGAATAGTCTGTCCAGGGGTGACTCGTTCCGGCTTAACGGTCTCTTCACCGGTATCGGTTAAAATTGTCGCCGTAGCCGGTTTTAGTTTTAACAGGGCTGAAATCGACTGCTTTGATTGTTGGACCGCAATAGCTTCAAACAGCTCACCGATTTGATAAAATAGCATAACTGCGATAGCCTCAGGATGGTCACCCAGGGCAATCGCACCAATGGTGGCTACCGTCATCAAAAAGTTTTCGTCGAAGAAGTCACCATGAAGGATATTTTTAAATGACTCCCAGATAACGGGATAGCCGATAATGGCGTAAGAAGTGATATAAAACAGAATTTTTACCCCAGAGACTGGTAAACTTACCGCAATTAATAATATAATGGTTGAACTGGCGATCATCATTAAATCGCCCTTGTGATTCAGAAAACCACGCAGCGTTTTATTGGTGCGCGAAGGAGCAGTTGCTAATTTCATTATCATCACCTCGATACATATTGACATATGCACATATCTTAATATGTATTGTAACTGTCCTATTATTGAATTGCAAACGTATTCGCGGTTTCTGCAGTAATCGTATACTGGAAAATGATCATTTTGGAGGCAGTTGGTAATTAATGGAAGATCCTAAACATTTAGAAATCGTCACACACCTGAAGGACCATTTGATTGTGTCATCGGAGTTAGAGAACGTTGTTGCCCTATTTAAGACACTAGGCGACGTCACCCGCGTCCGGATTATTTTAGCCCTAGCAGAATCAACGCTCAGTGTGACTGAGCTTACCGAAGTTTTAGATTTAAATCAGTCGACGGTCTCTCACCAGTTAAGCTTGCTCAAGCAGCAAAACTTAGTGAAGGGTACCCGGAATGGGAAAAATATTCATTACGAGCTGTCCGATAGGCACATTATGACGATTGTGGATCAGGTGAAGGCGCACGTTTCGGAACATGGTAGAAACTGATTTTCGCAATTCAAACTGAATAAGGTAACGTCAAGTAGGGTAGGCTAAAGCATTTAGCCTACCCTATTTTTTAGTTGACATTTGTAAACGAAGTCGTTAAGATATAATCAAGGTTTACAAATGTAAACGGAAATAAAAGCGCCTTGGGAGGTTGGAAAAATGCTCAGAATACTGGTTTTGATCGTTGGCTTAGTACTAATAGGTTTCATTGCTTGGTGGTTCTTCGGAAAGCATGCAGTAGCAACTGAAACTGCTAGTGTAACCAATGATGTTCAGCAAGTTGATGTCGACGTTAATGGCGGCTACTCACCCGAAAGAATCGTTTTAAAACGGGGAATCCCCGCTGTCTTGAATTTTACCCGTCGTGATTCATCAAGTTGCCTAGATCGCGTTGTTTTTCCGGACTTTGGGATCAATCGTGAGCTGCCTCAGGGTGAAAAACAGGTCATTAAAGTTGATACTAGTAAAACTGGTGAATTTCAGTGGGCCTGCGGTATGGATATGTTTCACGGCAAACTCATTATTAAGTAATTTCAGTTGTGAAACGACAAATAGTTTGGAAGGTGGTAAGTCAGTATGGCAATAACCAATCGTTTTTGGATCTCGCTGATCCTTTCGTTACCCATGTTAGCGGAAATGATCTTACACCCGCTGGGGTGGATGCTTCCCGGTGGTGAATGGACCATGTTTGTACTAACGACTATTATTATGGTCGTTTCGGCTGGGCCATTCTGGCAGAGTGCCTGGGCCTCCTTTAAAAAGCACCATTCTAATATGGATACACTAGTGGCAATTGGAACGGCAACTGCGTATTTTTATAGTGTCTATGCCATGATTACGCATCAAGCCGTATTTTTTGAAAGTGCCGCTTTTGTGACTACCTTTGTATTACTGGGACAAGTATTTGAAGAACGGATGCGCAACAACGCTTCAGGTGCCGTTGAAAAATTGGTTAATTTACAGGCCAAGAAAGCCACCGTGATGAGAAACGGCGAACCAGTTAGCGTGCCGTTAAGCGAGGTTGCTGTCGGCGACGTGATCCGTGTTAAGCCAGGTGAAAAAATCGCGGTTGATGGTGTGATTACTAAGGGCAATTCCGCAATTGATGAATCCATGGTGACGGGTGAAAGCATGCCCGTTGAAAAACGGGTCGGTGACCACGTGATCGGCTCAACCGTCAATGGCAACGGGGCGTTGATGTTTAAGGCTGAAAAGGTTGGCAAAGACACCATGCTGTCGCAAATCGTGACGCTGGTCAAAAAGGCGCAGAACAGTCACGCACCGATTCAAAAGCTAACTGATCGGGTTTCTAATATTTTTGTTCCCATTGTATTGATCGTAGCGATTCTAACTTTTCTGGTCTGGTACGTGTTGATTGGGACCAGTATGGCGAGTGCGCTGATTTTCGCAGTGTCAGTGGTGGTCATTGCTTGTCCGTGTGCGTTGGGACTGGCCACACCAACCGCGTTAATGGTCGGCACCGGTCGATCTGCTAAAATGGGCATCCTCATTAAGAATGGTGAGGTACTGGAAGCCGTGAACGATATTACCACGGTTGTTTTTGATAAAACCGGTACGATTACGAAAGGGACACCCGAGGTTACCGATATCGTTGGCGATCAAAAACGCGTTTTAACGCTGGCTGCTAGTCTTGAAGCTGATTCGGAGCACCCCTTGGCGGCGGCTATCCTAACAACAGCCCAAACGGTTGGTGTTGCTGTAAAACCAGTGACGAATTTCCAGGCGGTTGAAGGTCAGGGCGTTAAGGCTGTGATTGATGGTCAAACCGCGTTTGTTGGTAACGATAAATTACTGGCAGATTTTTCAGTGACCCCCGATTTAAGAAAACGCGCGGCAAAGCTGCAGTTGGCAGCTAAAACGGTGGTCTTTATTGGTATTGGTAGTCGAGTAGTGGGGTTGATTGCGATCCAGGATGCACCAAAATCAACCTCAAAAGAAGCCATTGCTGCATTGAAGGCTCGGGGACTCAAAACCGTCATGCTGACCGGTGATAACCAGCAAGTCGCACAAGCGATTGCTGGGCGGGTCGGTATTGATTCGGTGATAGCGGATGTGCTGCCTGCTGATAAGGCAACACACGTGCGGGAACTTCAAAAGACGGGTAAAGTTGCCTTTGTTGGCGACGGTATCAACGATGCCCCGGCACTAACAACGGCGGATGTCGGAATCGCCATGGGTTCCGGCACGGATATTGCGATTGAATCCGGTGGGATCGTCCTGGTTAAAAATGATTTACGTGATGTGGATCGGGCATTGGCAATCAGCCGCAAGACCTTTAACCGAATCAAGCTTAACCTCTTTTGGGCGTTCATTTATAACGTGCTGGGGATTCCAGTAGCAGCGGGCGTATTCTATGGGATTGGCTTAACTTTGAGCCCGGAACTTGCCGGCTTAGCAATGGCCTTTAGTTCGTTGTCAGTGGTGACGAGTTCCGTCTTGCTGAACCGAGTCAAAATGACCCGCAGTGCAACAAACACTTTTTAGTTGAATTTAATGAATAGCGTGTCACTATAATAGTAGTCTAACAATTCTCAGTGTGACAGATTGTTAGACTGCTTTTTTAGAAAATAGAACAATGTGATAACTCTCAGTAATCTCCCATTTTTCTCAAAAAGCTGACCGTTATAATAGTGTGAGTAAACTGTTTGAAAGTAGGAATTGATCGTGAAACCAAATGAACCATCACCAAAGGGGAACTTTATTGGCTTAGTGCCGTTAATTTTCTTCCTCATTCTCTATATTAGCTCCGCAACACTCACGGGTAGTTTTGATAATATGCCGTTATTGGTGGCGATGATACTGGCTAGTATCGTTGCCGTTTTATTGAAAGGTGATAATCAAGACGATACCCTAAGTGACAAGTTAAACGTGTTTTTTAAGGGCGCTGGTCAGGAAACGATGATGCTCATGATCATGATTTTCTTATTCGCAGGCGCTTTTTATTACATCACTAAATCGATGCATGCGGTAACGACCATCACGAACATTGGGCTGACGTACTTACCTAAGTCGTTTTTAGTTCCTGGTGTATTTATTATGGGCTGTATTCTCAGCTTTGCTATGGGAACTTCTATGGGGACCGTAGCTGCTTTGATGCCCATTGCCGCTAGTATTGGGCAAATGGCACATATTAGTATGCCGCTTATGGCAGGGGTAGTCGTTGGCGGGGCAATGTTCGGCGATGATTTATCGCTTATTTCCAGTTCGGCCATTGTGGCCGCTAAGACGCAGGGTGTCACCATTTTTAATGAGTTCAAAGCAAACGTCATGATGGTTATTCCGGCAGTAGTGATTACCACCGTATTATTGATGACAGTCCATGTTGGCCGAGCCGATGTTAGCAGCCTCGGTGCCATTCATTGGCTCAATATTTTGCCTTACATTGTTGTGATCACCTTGTCCTTTATGAACATAAACGTACTGATCGTGTTATTGATGGGCATTTTGACTGCCGCGGCGGTTGGTATCAGTTCTGGTAGTTTCGCCGTGATTGGGGCACTTAACGCTGTGCATAAAGGGATGTTATCAATGGCAGATGTTTCCTTGATCGCCATTGTTGTTGGTGGGTTAGCTGCTTTAATGACGCATATGGGCGGCATTAAATGGCTGTTAAACAAGATTACTAAGCACGCCCATGGTGCTCTCGGCGGTAAGTTCGTCATGGCTTTTTTAAGCCTGCTACTGGATGTGATTACCACCAATAATACCGTGTCCATTATGATTGCTGGACCCATATCAAAGAACTTGTCAGAAACCTACCATATTTCAAAGGCGTATACGGCCAGTATCCTAGATATTTTTTCCTGTGTGGGACAGGGCCTGATTCCGTATGGCGGTCAGCTGTTAATGGCGGGTGCAATTGCTCGGATTTCGCCGGCGTCAATTGTACCGTATAGCTGGTATTGCATGGCGTTAGGCGTTGTCTCAGTTATTTTCCTGTTCAGTCGTTTTTCGCCAAAGAACGATCAACCGAAGACATCAACCAACTAGTGTTAACTAAAAAAGCCTGATTTTCCAATCATCATGACTGGAAAATCAGGCTATTTAGATTAAATGATCAATCGTACTGACAGCTTTTATCTGTTAATCATTCAGTTGGAATTTTAAGTCCATTTGTGGTTCACCAAGCGCTAACATCTGGCCAAGCAAAACGTTGGTGTTCTTTTTTGCAATGTCAGCCATTTGGTTGTTGACCTTTTCAAGGTAAGCGGGTAAGTCGGACTGGTTAGCAGCTTCTTGATCAGCTTTGATTTGGAGATTTCGGCACTGCGCAACGGTGTGTTCTTCAAATAAGTTTTCCTGATCTTCAAACAGTGCAAAGTCGCGGTCACCAATTAAGGCTAGGATATTTGGCAACCAGTACATATTAGTTGGGTCGCAGTTACCAGTAGTGTTTTTGTAAGATTCTGGTGTATCGGTAATGTTGGCATAGAAGGGGACTACGGAGTTGAAGGTGTTAGGGCCGAATGCCAGCCAGTGGATCCCTGCGATTTCAGCCGGTACATCGTTACGAATTTGCAGAATGTGCAATTCTTGGTTCCGGTTAATACCAATTGGCCGGAACTGCTTCTTTTGAGCTTCAGTGCCAGTGCCGTAAGGATCATACGGAGTGTTTTGGTAGTGAGAACTCAAGACGAACTTCATATCTTCAATGGAGATTTTCTTGTTTGTTCGGCAAATAAATGGCAGGTCCTGGTCTACGGGTGTCGTATCGAATTCTGGGTTAAAGTACTTTTGACCGTACCATGCACGAGGGTTGTTGTAGCGGGTATCCTTAATAGTGGCACTACCAAAAATATGACGCAGATTGACCTGGTCTTTATCAGGATTCATGTGATATTTTTCAATCATATCAGGCAGGTCTTTGGCAAACAACGTATCGTCAGAGTTGAAATCAAATTGATCGATATTCAAGCGGTTTGGTGCAATGACGTAAGCATCATCGGGAATTCGAACAGCTGCCCAGTGATGGCCGCCAATTGATTCAAAATACCAAATTTCATTTTTATCTGAGAAAGCCATGGCGTTCATTTCGTAAGTGCCATACTTTTCCAGCAAGCTGCCCAGGCGTTCAACGCCTTCACGGGCCGAATGACTATAAGGCAGGGTGATAGTGGTGATATCTTCTTCACCGATCCCATCCTTAACCAGTGGGTCAACGCCTAAAATACGTGAGTTTGAAGTAATAGTTTCAGTAGCGGTCATAGCAACGTTAGCGCTGTTGATCCCAGCAGCAGCCCAGGTGCCGTGACCATCAGTTGCTTCTGGAGTTGAGGTATAACGCAGGGGGTTATCAGGCAAATCCATTTCGACTTTACTTAAAACAGCCTTGTAATGACGAGGCTGGTCTTCGGGGTTAACGGCGACAAACTTCTGCGGGTTTAGCGGACCGGCACCATCCTCATTTCTTGCAATTATCGTGGAACCGTCAATTGAGGCTTTCTTACCCACTAACATCGTGGTGCAAGAGCCCTTGATCCGTTTAGTCATGCAAACACTCCCTTTAATTTGATTACTAGTCCATTGTATCACGTTGGGTGGCAACAACCGTAACTAGCGCTGATACTTAATTGTTTCATGTGAAACAATCTTTTGAATGCTGATTACAAGATGACTTAAATATCTTAGAAATGAGGTTGATTTAAAGAATCTTCATAGCGTAGAGTAGGTAGTAAAGATGGTTGAGGAGAGCTTTCAATTGAAATCAGTTATTAAAAATGGCATACAAATAATCATGGGCGCCATGGTCTATGCACTGGCAATTAACTATTTTCTGATTCCTAACCGTATCGGTGAGGGTGGCGTTACCGGTTTAACCGCGTTGGGATTCTACACCCTTAGAATTCCACCTGCACTGACCAACTTTGTGTTAAACGGTATTTTAATTTTGGTCGGGTTTAAATTTTTAAAGCGGGAAACGGTGTTCTATTCTTTGTGGGCGGTCCTTTGGATCAGTATTTTCCTGAGGGTACCGGTATTCTTGCCGTTTCACACGAGCCAGACAATAATTGCTGCCATTACCGGCGGGACACTCATGGGGATTTCAATGGGCCTTATTTTTCGCGCCAAGGGAACGATTGCCGGCAGCACGATACTGGCTAAAATCGTTAATCGCTACTTGGGTATTCGCAATGGTTCGGCGATGCTGTTTTTTGATTTGACCGTGGCCATCCCTTCAGGATTTGTGATTGGCTTTCAAAACATGCTGTTAACGGTTCTTGAATTGTACATTTCAGCTGTTGTGCTGAATAAGTACTTAGATGCATTTGGCGCAAAACGTTCCGTGCTTGTGCTTTCAAAGAAGAATCAAGCAATTGGGGAGGCGTTATCTGACAATTTGGGTCAGGGAGTCACCATGTTGAAGGCAACCGGTTTTTATAGCCAGCAAGATATGGATGCGTTGTTCTATGTCTGCAGTAACCGTGATTGGACAGCAGTGATGCCAATCATCATGTCAGTAGACCCGGAGGCACTGGTGGTGACAGATCAAATTCGCAGTGTCCGTGGCTTTCGTTTACCGGATTTATGAAAAGCCGTGACATAACTTGGTAGATTTCAGAATTTAACACCCAAAAGCGTTCTTCCGATGGTCTTGATCGGGGGGACGTTTTTGGGTGTTAAATGGCCGGAATCTGAGTTATGGAGCGGGTTAAGCCTACATTAAAGGAGTGGACGAAAGTAAATCTTAAGCTGTGTTTTAGTTAAGCAACCTTTTTTTCGTCAAGTAGTTTTAGGCATTCCTAAAATATGTTATGATGTTACATGGAGGTGGAAATAATGACAACTATTTACATGCATCCGACGACAAATTTTGAAAGGATTAATTTATCCGATGGCAGTAAAGCAGCAGTCGATGTCGTAAAGACCCCCCAAGGGCAACGTTATCAGTTTTTGTTTGACGGTCACGCGCATGCTAATTTCTGGTGTGATCAACCCATTGAAAATGGAAAAACGATCAATGTGTCATCCATTGATGGGCCGGAGAAGTTTCAAATTAAAATACGTTGATAGGTTGAAACATGGTCATATGTTGGTAGTAGATATGTGGGAATATTTCAGAATAGCAGCTTGAAGACAAGGGACTTATGTCCTGGGAAATAAAAAGTATGGGTATCAATTATTTAGTTGATACCCATACTTTTTTGTGTGGTGCTTTAAATTTTAACTGATTCGCGATTTATGAAGATGATCCCAACGCAGTCTGAATAGTTTGACGATTTCCGTTACGACCAGAACAATAAAGCCCATCATAATTGGGATTCCCCAACCATAGTGGAAGTTAATGGTAGTCGTATGGAAAACACCTTGCATGAACGGCAGGTAAATGATCGCTAATTGCAGAAGAATCAGTAGGCCAATAATGTAGAAGGCCATTTTATTTTGAAAGAAGTACTTAGAAACAACGGGATGGTTGTTCCGCAAGTTGAACAAGTAGAAGATCTTACCAAAGATCACAACGTTCAGTGTCATGGTGCTGCCCATTAAAGCGGTAATCCCGTGGCCAACCAGACGATCGTAAGCAAAGATCCCTAAACCGGAAATCAGGAGAGCAACGTAGATGACTTCTACGACATCCATTTTGGATAAAATACCGGCTTTCACATCTCGGGGTCCCCGGAACATGATACCCGATTCGACTGGTTCAAAAATAAAGGCAAATTGAATCGTCAGGGCCGAGACCATGTTGATCCACAGTAACTGTGTCGGGTATAGGGGTAATGACTGATCCATGATGATACTTAAGACCACGATAAGGCCTTCAGCGAAACTCGTCGGTAGCAGGAACCGGATGGTTTTACGAATGTTATCGAAAACGTGGCGCCCCTCCTTAACAGCTGCCAGGATGGTAGTGAAATCGTCGTCGGCAAGGACCATATCCGCGGCACCCTTGGCGACATCGGTTCCCTTGATCCCCATGGCAACACCAATGTCAGCTTGTTTCAAAGCAGGGGCATCATTGACACCGTCCCCAGTCATTGAAACAACGTGACCCAGAGATTGTTGAGCTCGAACGATACGGAGCTTATCCGCAGGGGTGGTTCTGGCAAATACCGTGTAGTTATCGATAACGTCAGCCAATTCATCGTCCGATAACTGGTTTAATTCTGGTCCCGTGATGGCTTTAGGTGAATCTGCCAGGTTTAATTGCTGCGCAATTGCCGCTGCGGTTTCCGGGTCGTCACCGGTGATCATCTTAACTTGGATACCAGCGTATCTCAGCTTTTTCACCGCGTTAGCGACTTCTGGCCGCGGCGGATCAATAATCCCAACCAAGCCCACTAGTTTTAATCCTTGGCCAATCATTTCCGGATCAATTTCGGTTATTTCCTGGGAAATGATTTGGTAACCTAAGGCCACAACCCGTTTACCTTGGCGAGTCAGCTGACTCATTTGATCCGCCATGACGCCGGCATTGATCTCGCCGCCGTGCTTTTGAATTAAAGTTGCCAGAGTCTGCGGTGCACCTTTTACCATCAGTACCCGCTGACCGTTGTAATCTACTAGCCGGGCGGAGTAGCGAAAGGCAGAATCAAACGGTAATGAATCGATTTCGTTGACCGCGGGCTCAGCGCGATTGAGCTTATGAAACAGCGCTGTTAGCGCACCGTCAGTTGGTTCACCAGTTAGCACCCATTGGCCATCTTCTTCATTAAAGACAGCGTCGGAAGTTTGACCAGCAATCTGCACTAACCAATTCAGGTGCTGGTTGTGCCGCCAATCAACAGTTTTACCATCAGTGTCTTGAATCTGGCCCGCTGCATCATAGCCAACTCCCGAAACCTGGTATTGATGTTCGGGGGTCAAAATGTCCGTGACCGTCATTTCATTTTTAGTTAAAGTCCCCGTTTTATCAGTGTTAACAATATCAACGGCGCCAAGTGTTTCAACCGCGGGCAGGGTTTTGACAATGGCGTTTTCCCTGGTCAGCCGTCGTGTTCCCATGGCCAGCACAACGGAAGTACTGGCTGGCAGGCCTTCGGGCATTGAACCGACGACCATGGTAATGACCGCAATTAAGAGGGTCGGTAAGCTGTAAACGTGGATCGCCATACCCAGGATAAAGAGTAAAACGGCAGCGACCACAATGGCGATGGATAGGCCGACACCCAAGCGGTTTAAATTTTGCATGAGGGGCGTCGGCTTAGCTTTAACCTCCGCCACATCCTGCTGAATCTTACCAATTTGGGTATGTCTACCGGTGGCGGTGACAATGCCTAATCCGGACCCGCTGGTGACGGCCGTGGAAGCAAAGGCTTGGTTTTGCCGTTCGGCTAAGGGAATGTCATCAGAGTCAATGGGTTCTTCAATCTTTTCCACTGAGTCGGTTTCACCGGTTAACACTGATTCCTGAATGTTCAGGTTATCTGCTTGGACTAACCGGAGATCTGCCGGCACGGAATCGCCCGCTTCCAGTCTGACAATATCGCCAGGAACAACCTCTCGTGAAGGCAGCGTGATTTTTTGACCGTCACGGATAACGAAGCTTTCGGAGACGAGCAAATCTTTAATTTTAGCTAGCGCATTGTCTGCTGAGATTTCTTGAAAGTAGCCGATAAAGGCGTTAGCGATGATCACAAGGCCGATAACAATTGAATCCGAGTAGCGGTGCAGCACGAAAGTGATGATGGCCGCGGCTAACAGAATGTAAATGATACTGTTATTGAATTGTTTAATAAACCGCAACAAATTTGATTCTTTCTTTGCTTCCAACTCGTTGGGACCATGTTCCGTAAAGCGCTTTTTAGCCTCAGCTGTACTGAGGCCGTCTTCACAGTTGGTCTGCCATTGCTGTTCCAGTTCAGAAGTCGATTGGCGCCAAATTTGTTGCTGGCTGGGTCCGGCGTCCTTTTTCTCGTCGGTTGCCGTGGATGTTACCTGATTATTATCTGACTGAGTTGCCATAAATAAATCATCCTTTCGTAATTAACGTTTGATTAGCGGTCTGGTAATGCCAAATTGATGGATAAGTCTCTCAATATTGATCCCTTCTTTCAGTATTTCTATGTCTTAGATTAAATATTAGTAATGGGAAATACAAGCTAAAAAGCCGTAAAATCGGATATTTTACCGGCTGATCAAAAAAAGTTTTATTTATTTTTACGGGTTGGCTAAAGTGAGTATCCTTATACATGGAAGCGTACCCATAAGTAGTAGATAATGTTAAGGAATGCCTAAATTCTATTTTACAAATCTAAAATAAATTGTACAATAAACACGCTTAACAAATTCATGAAGGGTGGCAACATATTTTGAAGGATCAAAAAACACCACGGAAACACCATTTGATCGAATACGCCAACGGGAAATCGTTGGAAGAGATCAATGGCTCAATTGATGTTCCAAAAGGGAAAGGCTTTTGGAAAACGTTATTTATGTACTCAGGACCTGGTGCACTAGTCGCTGTTGGTTACATGGATCCAGGTAACTGGTCAACTTCAATCACTGGTGGTCAAAACTTCCAGTACTTGCTGATGTCTGTTATCTTAATGTCAAGTTTGATTGCGATGTTACTGCAATACATGGCAGCTAAACTTGGCATCGTGACACAGATGGATTTAGCACAAGCGATTCGGGCCCGTACTAGCAAGTCTTTGGGAATCGTACTTTGGCTCCTAACAGAATTTGCCATTATGGCGACTGATATTGCGGAAGTTATCGGGGCTGCCATTGCGTTGTATCTATTATTCCATATTCCACTTGTATACGCGGTTTTCATTACCGTATTTGATGTTTTGATTTTGCTATTATTAACCAAAATCGGGTTCCGTAAGATTGAAGCAATCGTTGTTTGCTTGATTATGGTTATCTTATTGGTTTTTGCTTATGAAGTTGCTTTGTCAAACCCTAACTGGGCCGGTGTTTTTGGTGGCTTAATTCCTACCGGAAATACGTTCTCAAGTTCAATTAAGGTTAGTGGCAGTACACCATTGACTGGTGCCTTAGGTATCATTGGTGCCACTGTTATGCCACATAACTTATACTTGCACTCTGCTATTTCACAAACCCGTAAAATCGATCATGCCGATGAAGATGATGTGGCACGTACCGTTCGGTTTACCACTTGGGATTCAAACATTCAGTTATCACTGGCATTCGTTGTTAACTCTTTGCTGCTGGTTATGGGTGTTGCCGTCTTTAAGACTGGTGCTGTTAAAGACCCTTCATTCTTCGGTTTGTTCCAGGCCTTATCTAATTCATCAATGCTTAGCAATCCCATTTTAATTAGTGTTGCTAAGTCTGGTGCATTGTCAGTACTGTTTGCCGTTGCATTGCTTGCTTCAGGTCAAAACTCTACCATTACTGGGACTTTAACTGGTCAAGTCATCATGGAAGGTTTCATTCACATGAAGATGCCTCTATGGGCACGTCGGTTAGTTACCCGTTTGATCTCAGTTATTCCTGTTCTGATCTGTGTTGGGATGACCAGCGGTGAAACGCCTATTCAACAACACGAGGCGCTGAACACGCTGATGAACAACTCACAAGTCTTCTTGGCGTTTGCCTTACCATTCTCCATGCTGCCTTTGTTAATGATGACAGATAGTAAGTTGGAAATGGGTGAACGGTTCAAGAACACCTTGGTTATCAAGATTCTTGGCTGGTTCTCAGTTATCGCTTTAACCGTTCTGAACATGAAAGGCCTACCCAATAACATCGAAGCCTTCTTACCTGCAAATGCCTCTGCTGCAGATTTTGCAATGGCTGACGATATTGCTTACTTCCTGATTGCATGTGTTGTTGCCTTGCTTGTTTGGATGATTATCGATTTGCATAAGGGTAACAAGCGGCTCAAAGCTAAGCTTGGCGTAGAAGAATAGACGGGGGATCATAATGACTAAAAAGACTGAATTTCAGCATATTTTAGTTGGTGTTGATGACTCCGAGGATGCTCTGTTGGCATTTCGGTATGCTATTGCTACAGCTAAGCAGCGTCATGCAGCATTGACCATCGTTTCAATTCGTGAAGATAGTGACGTTAATGTTTTTCAAGCAATGGATAAAGATTATATCCATGGGGAACGCAGTGAGCTTGAGGAACATATTAATACGTATGTTCAGCAGGCTAAAGACGCTGGTGTTGAACAGGTTAACGCCGTGGTTTCTGAGGGGAAACCCGCTGAAGTAATCGTTAAGGATGTTATTCCGCACGTTAAACCAGATGTCTTAATTATTGGTTCAATTGCTAAAAAAGGCTTGAAACGCCGCGTTGGTTCTCAAGCTGCCTACATGGCTAAGTACGCACCCATCTCAGTTTTAGTCATTCGTTAAAGCATACTATGGGAAAAAGCAGTTCAATGATCGCGCAAACGATGATTGAACTGCTTTTTATTGTGCCTTGATATTGATTATAGATTCTAATGATTATAAATTTTACCTTATTACTATCTGAATAATAGGCATTTCAGCTATAATGGAAGAAAAGTATCCCCTAGGAGGTGACGTCATGCAAAAACTTTCTAATTATCGGCGGTTATGGGCAGTGGTAGGTGTTGGTGCGGTTTCTTTGATTTTAGCATTTGGGTTGCACCGATCACTGTGGGCGCAAATCTTAGTGACCGTCCTTGGTTCGTTAATTGCCCTGCTGATGTTTATTGATATGGTCAAAACGTTACGTTCCGGTAAATTTGGCGTGGATCTGCTGGCGATCACGGCTGTTATCGCGACCTTAGCTATCGGTGAGTATTGGGCAGCACTGATCGTTTTACTGATGCTGACCGGGGGCGATGCGCTAGAAGATTACGCGGCCCATAAGGCTAATGCGGATCTGCAATCACTTTTAGATAAATCGCCGCAGCAGGCTCATTTGATGGTAGCAGGGGCTGTTAAAGCCATCGCGGTCGATCAAGTTAACGTGGGTGATAAACTGTTAGTTAAGCCGGGCGAGGTCGTTCCCGTTGACGGTACGATCACGTCTGGCAGTACCACGTTAGACGAGTCGTCACTGACGGGTGAATCCCGGCCAGTTGACAGGGCGGTAGGCGAAACGGTGATGTCGGGTTCCATCAATGGTGATGCTTCCGTTCAAATGGTCGCTGATCAAAAGGCAGCTGACAGTCAATTTCAAAATATCGTTCGCTTAGTTAAGCAGGCTGAAGCACAGCCGGCCCACTTTGTTCGGATGGCCGACCGGTATGCACTGCCGTTTACGATTTTAGCGTACGTGATTGCCGGGACTGCTTGGATCGTTTCGGGCGATCCAGTCCGGTTTGCCGAAGTACTCGTGGTGGCGTCACCCTGTCCGTTAATTCTAGCAGCGCCGATCGCTTTGGTAGCCGGGATGAGCCGGGCCAGTCAAAGTGGCATCATCGTTAAAACCGGGACGACCCTTGAACGACTGGCTAAGGTTAAAACCATGGCGTTTGATAAAACCGGGACGATTACGCAGGGACACTTACAAGTAAACGAGATTTTGACGCAGCCAAACGTTGATCAAAAACGGTTGCTGATGCTGGCTGCAGCAACGGAACAGCAGTCTAACCACATTTTAGCGCGGTCCCTCATGCAGGCGGCACCCGAGCAGCTGCCAACGGTCAGTGAGGTTAAAGAAACCACGGGCGGCGGTGTTCAGGCGCGAATCGACGGTCATTTAGTACGGGTTGGCAAGGCGGATTTTGCCATGCCGGATGGATCAATTCAAAAGGTTGAAGATACTGCGGTTTACGTTTCTGCTGACGATCAGTACCTGGGCTGCGTGACGTTTACGGATGAATTGCGGCCAGAAGCGGTTGTTACCATGTCTGAGTTACACGAACTGGGGATTAAGAACTTGATGATGATTTCTGGTGATCGGCAGTCAATCGCTGAAAAGATTGCCAAAGCCGTGGGAATCGACCAGGTACATGCAGAATGTCTGCCAGGTGAAAAAATCGAAGTCCTTAAACGGGTACCCGAAAATCAACGGCCAGTTGCCATGGTGGGTGACGGTGTAAATGATGCACCATCACTGGTGACGGCGGACGTCGGTATTGCAATGGGTGCCAGTGGTGCGACGACAGCCAGTGAATCAGCCGATGCCGTTATTTTAAAGGACGACCTGCGTCGAACCGTCATTGCAGTCCGAATTTCCCGTTCAACCATGCACGTAGCTCGCCAGTCCGTCATGGCGGGAATCGTTATCTGTACGGTGCTGATGCTGATCGCGAGTTTCGGGGTGATTCCAGCGATTATTGGCGCGATGCTGCAAGAAGTGGTCGATACCGTGACCATTCTCTGGGCACTGCGGGCGCGGAGCATTGCAATCAAAGAATAGGCTTGATCGGCTAAATAATAGCGCTTGCATTTTAAAAAGAATCATTGTACGATGACTCTTGAAAACTGAATAGATTTCTTCGGGGCAGGGTGTAATTCCCGACCGATGGTGACAGCTAGATTGAACAAGCAATCGCTACATGGCTGAAGTCCGTGACCCACGTTACGCGTGGTTGACCCAGTGAGAGTCTGGGACCGACAGTTAAAGTCTGGATGGGAGAAGAAAAGAACTATTTCGTACCATTGGTGGACACTTTTTGTGTACCATTACCGTATGAAATCTTGTTTAGCTTATCAATAAACGGGGCCCCGCATTTTAATGCGAGGCCTTTTTTCGTGAGGTGAATGAGGTTTGATCGAATCAAAGTATTTTCAAATGGCAGTTGCCGCTGCTAAACGGGGAACGGACACCTGGACGAATCCCCAAGTCGGTGCGGTGATCGTTAAAGATCAGCAAGTTTTAGCAGTTGGTTACCATCATCAATACGGGCAGCACCATGCCGAGATCGATGCACTGGCGCAACTGGATGATATTAGCCAGGCAAAGGGTGCCACCATGTACGTCACGCTGGAGCCTTGCAGCCACTACGGGAAAACGCCGCCTTGTGCGAAACGGTTGGCAGAGGTAGGCATTGCTCGGGTGATCATTGGTCAGCTGGATCCTAATCCGATCGTTAGTGGCAAGGGCGTCGCAATACTAAAGAGTCATGGGATAAAAGTTGACATACTGGGTGACAGCCTGGGCTTAAACCAAGCGTATAACTATTTCTACCAGCATCAGCGGCCACTGATCACGTTGAAGTACGCCATGTCACTGGATGGCAAAATTAATGGTGCCCAAAGAAAGCGAACGCTGCTGACAGAAACCGCTGCTCAGCAAGATGCCCAGCAGTTAAGAAGGCAGCAGCAGGCAATCCTAGTGGGGGAGCACACCCTCACCATCGATGATCCCCACTTAACGGTGAGGACTTCCTTGCCAATGGCCTTTCCGCCAATCAGAGCGGCTGTTGTACATCATGTCGATGAGGTAGACGTCAATAGTCATCTATTTGATCAGTCCGCACCAACGTGGTTCTTCAGTGAAACCATGTCAGCTAGGAAACTGCCTGAAAATGTCCACGTGTTCGTTAAAGCCAACTGGACGCCGGCTGCCGTTGTTCAATCCCTCGCTAACCACGGGATTCAGTCGTTGCTGGTTGAAGGCGGCAGCCACTTGCAGGCGGATTTTATAGCTGCTGATCTAGTGGATGAACTCGTTGTTTACGTCGCACCGACGATCTTAGGCGGCGACGGTTTACCAGCAGCAGTCGGGCAGGCGTTATCCGGACCAACGCGCTTTGAAACACCAACAATTTCAATGCTGGGTCCCGACATTCGGATTCAAACAAAGAAGGTGTAAGGATGTTTACAGGCATTATTAAGGGTGTGGGTCACGTGGTGGCGTTTGAAAAACTGGCGGAGACGGCGAAACTCACTGTTGCATCTCCCATGTTAAGCACGATCAAGCCGCAACTTGGCGATAGTTTTGCAATTAATGGCATTTGCCTGACAGTAACGGCCGTGGCGTCCGGACAACTTTCCGTTGAAGCGATGCCGGAAACGATCCGGTTAACCAATCTGGGTCAGTTAAAAACGGGTGATGCCGTCAATATAGAACCAGCGCTGGCTGCCAGTGAAAGATTAGACGGGCACTTTGTTTTAGGCCACGTTGATACAACGGCCAAAATAGTCCAACGAACAGCAGATCAAAACGCAACGGTATTGACCTTCAAAATTAGTTCAGAATACGACGACTACATTGTCAAAAAGGGCTCGATCGCCATCGACGGCATCAGCTTAACGGTGACACAAACCACACCGGGACACTTTTCAGTCAGTCTTATTCCCTATACGCAGGATCAAACAACGTTGGGAAAGCGGCAAATCGGAGCGTTAGTCAACGTTGAAACGGATATTTTAGGCAAATACATTGTGAGCGCGCAGCGAAAGGAAGCAATCCAATGACAAACCAAGTGTTAACGCAAAAAATTGAAGCAGCAGTTGAGACCCTTAAACAGGGAAAATTGATTATTGTGGCAGACTCACTAGACCGGGAAGCCGAAGGTGACATGGTGGGACTTGCTGAATACGTCTCGCCTGAAAACGTGAATACGATGGTGACCAAAGCCCGCGGTCTCCTGTGTGTGCCAATGAGTGCAACGGTGGCGCAACGGTTGGGGCTGAAACCCATGGTGACGGATGCCACGGATGCATACGGAACGGCCTTTACCGTTAGTACTGACGTTCGTACGACGACTACCGGGATTTCGGCTTATGACCGGGCTGCCACCATTGGGGCCTTAGCAAAAACCGATAGTCATTTCGCTGATTTTTATCACCCGGGTCACATCTTTCCGCTGATCGCCCGTGATAACGGGGTACTAGAGCGCGACGGGCACACTGAAGCCGCGGTGGATCTGGCTAGACTGGCCGGAAGTCAGCCGGTTGCCTACATTTGTGAAATTCTGAAAAAAGACGGCACGATGGCTCGGCGTAAGGATCTTAAAGCGTACGCGGAAGGCACTCAGACCCCTTTGATCACCATTGAAGAACTGCAGCAGTACCGCCAGCTTAAAATGATTGAAACCATCGCTAACGTTGCGTTGCCTACTCGCTACGGCACCTTTAAGATGAAAGCTTTGAAAACCAGTGAAGACGGTGAGCCGACACTGCTCATTACCAAGGGCAATATTCACGGGGCAGCGCCACTGCTGCTTCGGCTTCATTCCGAATGTTTAACGGGAGATGTATTTGGATCAAAACGTTGTGATTGCGGTGCCCAGCTTGCTGAGGCGTTAAAACGGATCGAACAGGCAGGCCGTGGAGCGGTCCTATACCTGCGGCAGGAGGGTCGCGGCATTGGTTTAGCTAATAAATTAAAAGCCTACGAATTGCAGGAACAGGGCCTTGATACCGTTGAGGCGAACCTACATTTAGGTTTGCCTGCAGATGATCGGAACTACGGTCTGGCCGCTGCTATTTTACGTCAGGAGGGTGTGACGACCGTCAATTTGATGACGAATAATCCGGATAAAATTAAGCAGCTGGAGCAGTACGGCATCAGAGTAAATCAGCGCATCTCCCTTGAGGCTGGATTAACTCAGGAAAATGAAGCTTATTTAAAAACTAAAAAGAATAAGTTCCACCACTTACTAAGGGAGGTCAACTAAATGCAAATACTGACACATTCAAGGATTGGCAACGATGTTAAAGTCGGTATCGTTGTCGCGCAGTTTAATGAATTGGTAACGCAAAAATTACAGCAGGGTGCCGTTTCACAACTCGAAAAGTACGGCGTCAATAGTGCAGACATCCTGGTAGCTGCCGTCCCTGGCGCATTAGAGCTGCCGCGGATCGCTAAAAAAGTCGCTAATAGCGGTAAAGTGGACGGCATTATTGCCCTGGGCGCGGTTATTCGAGGTGAGACTTCGCATTACGATTACGTGTGTGCTGAGACGGCTAGCGGCCTTGCCCAGGTGTCATTGAATGGCCCTGTGCCCGTCATGTTTGGGGTGCTGACCACTGATAATTTGGATCAGGCCATCAGCCGCGCTGGTGGTAAAGGCGGCAATAAGGGGGCTGACTGTGCGGATGGTTTAATTGAGATGATCAATTTGGAAAAGCAGCTTTGATCAGTAGAGAAACTGGTCAAGATAGTTATTTAGAAGCCGTGACATAACTCGGTAGATTCCAGAATTTAACAGTCAAAAGCGCTCTCCCGATGGTTTTGATCGGGAGAGCGCTTTTGACTGTTAAATGGCCGTAATCTGAGTTATGGAGCGGGTTAAGACTATATTAAAGGAGTGAACAAAAGTCAATCCTACGTTGTGTTTTAGTCAGGAAATTAAATGGCATCCTTATCAATATAGACTTAAGTCACAGGTCCTTATCGTGCACCCTTATCATTGGTAGAATGTTTCATGTGAAACATGGGAACTACTTTTCTTGCAGATGATTGAAAATATGCTGCATATTCGTTTCAATTTGATTAAGTTCACTCGAGTAGTTCTTTAGTTGATCACTGAATTGTTCAACTTTTGCTTTTTTAACGTCAGTTTTGTATCGCAATTTGTGTTCTAAACTCGCCCACATATCCATCCCAACTGTTCGTAGCTGAATTTCGACAGGGGTGGCAACGGGGCCGTTAGCACGAAAAACGGGTACGGAAACGACCAAGTGAAGGCTCCGGTAACCGCTGGGCTTAGGATGGGAAATATAGTCTTTACGTTTCAGTAAAGTAACGTCAGATTGCTTGGTCAGCGCGTTTTCCACGGTGTTAATGTCGTCAAGATAGTTGGTGATCACCCGAATACCAGCAATATCAAAAATATTGTTTTTAATGGCATCAAAAGAGAAGTCATGCCCCTTTTTAGCCAGTTTACGGATGAGGCTGCGTGGAGATTTCATGCGCGTTTCCATATGGTGAATGGGATTATGGTTATCAAGCATTTCAAATTCACTGTCAAGATTCTCTAATTTAGTGCCAAATTCCTTGGCACCTGCCTGACACTGCTGATAGTAAACAAAGAATTGACGCAGTTCAGTGGTGTCATAATCACCTAACACGTGGCTCATTTCTTCAGAAATCTGATCGATATTAGGCAAATTATCGCGTTGTAAAATCATAGCAACTCTCCTTTGGTGTTAATGCCGCTATTTTAGCACTTAAAAATCTTCTAGAGAAATCAATCATTAGACGTCGGGAGGGATTAAGCGGGGGAAGCAGTATTTGAATGGTACACAATATAGTAGTCAATTAACGAATTTTTAAAGGTTGACTTTTAGGCTTGACTTCATAGGAATTAGGCGTATTATATTCTCCAATTAATGCATGCTTGAAGGGAGCTGGGCATATGAAACGAACTTGGATGATTACAGGAATGAGCAATAGCTTTGGTCAGCGACTGATCCAAAACTTAATCAAGAAGGGTAAGCTGGCAACAACGAATGCCCAGAATGAATTAAAGATTAAATCACGCGATCAAGGCCAGGTTGATTTAATGATCAATTTGCGCGGCTGAGCGTCATTAGACAATTAATAATAAGCTAGGCAGAATCCAGTTGGGTTCTGCTTTTTTGTATCTGTCAAGCTTTATTGGGGCGAGTAAGACGTGTTAGTACTGCGGGCGCCCCTGTTCAAAACGGATGCCTTAAATGAGAAGTTAATTAGAATTTATATCATTACCGCTATTTAGGGGGGAATCCCAGCTCCCACAATGATGGTCGTAGATTCACTATACTGCACAGATCATACGACTCTATTCGTTTATTAATGAGGGCCAGAATCGTTGACAAAACAGGCGATGACTTGTAATCTAACCAGTTAGTTAGTATTGGATGTCAATTAAGTTAACAATATTAATTAATTGTGCAATATTAATTTCTATAAGAGAGAAGGCATTTACGTGTTAGAGAAGACCGTGTATCGACAATTATTGAGCCGTGCATTTGATATTCCCGTTTCAGTAACTTATTGGGATGGCAAAGAAGAAACTTATGGTGACGGCGAACCGGTTGTTAAGGTTCGGTTTAACGAAGAACTTCCGTTGAAGAGCTTTACTGACAAGCCGACTTTGACTTTAGCTGAAGACTATATGCGAGGTGCTATTGAAATTGATGGCAGTATTGAAGAATTAGTTGCTTCAGCCTATCGAACTGACCATAGTTTTTTAACTAATAACCCGTTCATCAAGCATTTTCCAAAAATGTCCCATTCCGAAAAGAATAGTCAAAAAGACATTCAGAGTCACTACGATATTGGGAATGATTTCTACGAAATGTGGCTGGACAAGACCATGACTTACTCATGTGCCTACTTCGAACATGATGATGACACCTTGGAAGAAGCCCAAGTAAACAAGATGCATCATATTTTAAACAAATTGAATTCTGAACCCGGTAAACGCCTATTAGACATTGGCTGCGGCTGGGGAACTTTGTTGTTTATGGCAGCTGAAGAATACGATTTGCAAGCTACTGGAATCACCCTTAGTCAGGAACAGTACGACTACACACAGCAGCAGATCAAAGACCGTCACCTTGAAGGTAAGGTCAACGTACTGTTAGAAGACTACCGTGAAGTGAATGATCAGTTTGATTATGTGACTTCCGTTGGGATGTTTGAACACGTTGGTAAGGAAAACCTCGGCTTGTACTTCAAGAAGGTTGCCGACTTTATGAAGCCAAACGGCCGGGCACTGATTCACGGTATCACTGGTCAGCACGAAGGCGCCGGGGTCGACCCATTTATTACTAAGTACATTTTCCCTGGTGGCTACATTCCTAACGTTGCTGAAAACCTGAAGCACATTATGGATGCGAAGCTGCAATTTTCCGACATTGAGCCACTTCGGCGGCATTATCAAAGAACCCTTGAAATGTGGCATGCAAACTACATGAAAGTTCAAGATAAGGCTGAAGAAAAGTACGGTAAGGAATTTGCCCGGATGTGGGACATGTATCTACAAGCCTGCGCCGGTTCCTTTAAGGGCGGTAACATTGACGTCATGCAATACCTATTGGTCAAAGCACCAAGCGGTACTGGTCTGCCGATGACCCGTCAGTATATTTACAATGCTGATAATAGAGAAGTGGCCAAAGAAGCGTAGTGTAAAGCAACTCGCTTAAGTGCCAAAATAGACGTCAAGAAAAACGGTATTCTCCGTACGCGGGAATACCGTTTTTTATCGTATACGGTTTGGACCTGAATCGCCAAGTAAAAGACACGAATTGAGTTGTCTGACTTAACAAACTCATCATCGTATCGCTATGATGGACCTAGAAGCAATTGTTGGAGGCGATATTTGTGGTATCAGTTAAAGTTCAAGAAGCGTTTGTGCGGGGTAAAGTGAGTGATGAAAAGTGCGAAGACACCATTGTGAATACACCTGATTTCATTGCTATCGTTGATGGTGTCACCAGTAAGTCCAAGTTTGAATATCACGGTAAGACAACTGGCAAATTAGCCTCTACCATGATTGCGGGTGTGATCGAGCGCTTACCTAAGGATGCGACGTTAGCGGCACTGATCGGGCAAGTGAACCAGCAGTTTGCGGCTTTTTACGATCGGATTAACTTTACGGCGGACCGTCAGAGTCAAGGGTTGCAGGCAGTGGCGGTCATTTATTCGCGCTTTCGTAATGAACTGTGGCAAGTGGGTGACGCTCAGATTAACCTGGACGGCAAATTACTGACGAACCCCAAACCCAGTGACCTAGTCTTGTCGAATATGCGCAGTCTGATTCTGCGTTTGTCGCCTGAAAACGGCAGCCAGTCTGATCCTGGCCGCAAAGCCATTTTACCGTGGATCTTAAAGGCAACGCGGTTTGCCAATTCAGCTGATAGTGAGTGGGGCTACGCTATTTTTAACGGACAGTCGATTCCTGAGGCGTTACTGAAAGTTTATCCGTTAACCAATCAACCCCACCAAATTGTGCTGGCGAGTGACGGTTATCCCAAAGCAGCGGCTGATTTAGCGGCTTCGGAAGCCGGCTTAGCAGCAGTCTTAAAACATGATCCGGGTTGCAGCCATGAGTATCGTTCGACTAAGGGTGTTGTGGCGGGTAACCGGTCGTTTGATGACCGCAGTCTCATTCATTTTACGGTTAGCAAAGGGGTTCATGAAAAATAAGCACAACCGAAAAGATCTCCCAGAAGTGAGCGATGAATGCAAAATGCATCACTCAGTTCCAAGGAGATCTTTTTAGCTATATTGATTTTGCAAGCTGATTACCAGGATGCCTTGCGGACACCCGGAATCTGACCCAGGTGAGCGTATTTTCGGAAGTTCAAACGCGACATGTTGAACTTGCGCATGTAGCCGCGCGGTCTGCCGTCTAACCCGTCCCGGTTTCGTAACCGGTTAGGATTAGAATCCTTTGGTAAGCGTGCCAGGGCTTCGTAGTTGCCCTGAGCTTTTAATTCACGCCGAATCGTGGCGTATTTTGCAACGAGTTTGCGTTGCTTATTGTACTTTGCAATCTTTGACTTTTTGGCCATATTTGCCTCCAATAACTTAGTGATATGTTGCGCCAAATTCATTAAGTAATTGCCAGGTCAATGGTGTTAGTAGTATTTTATACCGTCACAACAACGTTTCTAATTTACCAATAATCGGGTCAAAAGGCTACTACTTTGACTTGATTTAATTAAACTGTAATAATTACTGTTTACAACGAACTCGAAATTTCCGTAAGTATGTTAAAATATGAGTGGTTATAAAATACACTAGGGACGCCATTGGCTGAGATAGATGATTCTGGTCCCTTTGAACCTGTAGCGTTAATACTTGCAAGAAAAAGTGTACGTGAACATCAAACTTAATGATGGTCTTTCAGTGCGCGGAACCAACTGCGGCTGGAAGGCTTTTTTATTGGAAGAGGGTTTCTTTAATGGGTAATACTAAACCAAGCGGCTTATTTCTGCTCTGGATGGGTGCGGCGATCTCAATTGCTGAAATCGTGACTGGAACGCTGATTGCACCGTTAGGATGGAAAAGTGGACTGCTGGCGATTTTAATCGGCCACGTTATCGGCTGCTTTGTCTTTTTACTGCCAGCTGGTTACTTATCGGCACAGCAAAACCGGACGGCAATCCAAGCCACTAAAACGGTCTTTGGTCAGCAAGGTGTCTGGTTGTTTTCACTACTGAATGCGCTGCAGCTGCTGGGCTGGACAGCGGTAATGATCGTTAACGCACAACGGGCAATGAACGGCCTGTCAAAAGCGTTATTCAACTATCGTTCAGTTTTAGTCATGTCACTGATCGTAGCGGTTCTGATCGTTGTTTGGCTGTTAATGGATCACGAATGGCTCTTTAAAGTCAACAACGTCATTGTTGTCCTGTTAGCAATCGGGATGCTGCTGATGCTGTGGACCATTATCAAGGAAGGCCGGTTGCAGAACAGTGCTAACCTAGCACCGCTGAGTTTCGGCAGTGCCGTCGAACTGAACGTGACTATGGCGCTTTCCTGGTTACCGCTGATCGGTGATTATACGCAGCATACTGAGCAGCCGTTTAAAACGAGTATGGCCAGTGTCAGCGGCTACTTTATTGCCAGTGTGGCCATGTTTTCACTGGGATTGTTCACCGTTATTTTAACTGGACAATCAGACTTTACCACGGTGCTTTCCCATTCCAGTATGGGAATGGTGGCCCTTTTGGTGATCGTTTTCTCAACGGTGACAACGACCTTCATGGATGCTTACTCAGCCGCGACTAACATTGCTAACGTGGTAAAAACGAAATCGGTTAATTTGCTTGCGGTGGGGGTCACGGTTCTGGGCCTACTGATCGCACTGTTTGTATCGATGGCGTACTATCAAAATTTCCTGTCTGCTATCGGAGCAGTCTTTACGCCGCTGTTTGCCATTTTATTTGTCAGCGTCTTTTTGATGCACCAGCGGCTGTCGTTGCCGCTTAACTTTATTTGGTGGCTGATCGGCTTTGTGGGCTATTCGTGGCTGCAGAAATTAGATTTCTTCCTGGGGACGACCTTCTTCTTACTGTTAGTGCTTGGACTAGGGGTTTACCTCACCGGGTTAGTCACGAAGAAGTATCCGTTGATGACGGATTAATAATGAACGTGTGTAACAAACACGATAGATTTCAGAATTTAGCGTTAATAATGCCCATTCCGGCGAGGCTTGCTGGAATGGGCATTATTAACGTTAAATGATTTTGTACTGCTCGTCCGTTAACGCGAAACGGTCCCTTAATCCTGAAGTGATGGCTACCTTGAAGTCACGGGTGACGAAAATGGCCTCTAGGTTCGGCTGCTTTTCAATGAGCGGAATCCCTTTGTCGATATCCTGATAGAAGGCCTCGGTCGTCCAGATATCACCATCAATGGATAAATCGCTGATGATGGTGACACTTTCCAGGTCGTTTTGAATGGGATAGCCGGTTTTGGAATCAAACATGTGGTGGTAGTTATGCCCATTGATCACCAGGTAACGTTCATAAATACCCGAGGTCACGATCGATTTGGCAGGGGTGGTCAGAACGCCCAGTGCCACGTGGCGCTGCTTCAACGGATTTTGTACGCCAATGCGCCACAAACCGTTTGCGTGGGTACTGTCGCCCACTAACAGAATATTTCCTCCCAGGTCAATAATGCCGCTTTTAACGCCGCGGGAAACCCATAACGCCTTAATGGCATCAGCAATGTATCCCTTAGCAATCGCACCCAGGTCAATTTCCATACCGGCTTTGGTGAGAAAAACGGTTCGCTTGGTATCATCCAGCTGAATATCAGTTGGGTCAATCAGCTTAAGCCGCTGTTTAATGTCTGAATCAGCTGGTAAGTTAGCGCCGTCGAAGCCAATTTTCCATAACTTCACCAGTGGGCCAATGGCCGTGTTAAAGCCCAGGTGCCATTGGCTGACTTCTACTGCACGCTTAATTAAGTTATAGGTGATTTCTGATACTGGAACGGGTTTTTGACCAGCTGCGTGGTTAACAGACATCACTTCGGAAACGGGCCGGTTTACCGTTAAAATATCTTCGTAGTGTTCAATCAAGTGGTTGCCAGCGTCTAAGTCTGCTTCGGTTGCTGGCGGGTTTACCGAAAGAGTAATGGTGGTACCTAAACCATAGTATTGTTTTTGAATCATCTAAAAGTCACGCTTTCCATAAAAATCGTTTAAATCCAAGATAACACAAAAAACGCGTTAGCTGAATATGTCAGCTAACGCGCGACGTCAAATCCTAAAAAGTTGAATGTTGTGAGAATGAAACTTGTACGTCAAGTGTTCGTTCAAATGGCTCAACTATGTTGCTATAGAACCGCTATTGCTTGATGAGCAAAATTAGTAGTGGTCACTAAAGCACCATAATCAATTGACCTTAATTTCTTTCATACGCAAGTCCTCCAGTTTAGTCTAAGCAATCCACTATGTAAGACAGTTACATACTACTTCTTCAACTCGGAAGGAACCGCGTGCAAGCTGCCTTCTTCGTTGAATTGCAATTACTATAACATTAAAAATAAATGAGTGCAACATTAATTTGGGGTTAAATTAATTGTGCCTAAAACGGGTCTTTCAAATGACTGAAAACTTGCCATTTATCACTCAGCGGCGTAACTTAGAAGTGGCGTTAGAAGAGAAAATGAGAAGAGAGGGTCAAAAGTGAAAGTTGAAAAACTGGAGAACTTGACTGAAGCAGATCAGAAGGCGTTGATGGCTATTTGGCTCGCAGGTAATTTAGATTCTCACCCGTTTATTGCTGCTAAGTATTGGCAAAACCAGGTTGCTGAAAGATCACAACAATTATCAAAGGCGATCATCTACGTGGTTTACCAGGATGATCAGATTGTTGGTTTCGCAGAGATGATGACACATTACTTAGCGGGCATCTTCGTTAAAGCGGGTCATCGGGATCAGGGGATTGGCAGCCTTCTATTGTTTGCACTAAAGTCGGCCTATTCACAAATTCGGCTAAACGTTTACGAAAAAAATGCTAAGGCCGTCCGTTTCTGCCAAAAGCACGATTTTGATGAAACTGATCGTGCGGTGGATTCTGATACGGGTGAAGTTGAACTAACATTGAAATGGCAGGAATAGGAATTTACGGTGATCTCAATTGCGGGGTCACCTTTTTTGTGCTATTGGCTGATACAAATTTGTGGCTTTGTATGAATCGCTGCTTATCGTTTAGATGCGTGCTTCCCCCTAGTCTTACTTAGGGTGAAAGGATTATAATGAATAAGTATATTAACGAGAATTGAAGAGGTTCGATTTGAAGCTTTTCGATTTTATAACTAGGGGGCAAACTAAAATGGGGATTATTTTGGTATTTATATTTGTTTTGATGACTGTCATGGGGGGATTTTCTTGGTGGTACGCCGCTCACTATGACGGATTGGTTGGTACGACTAAGATTTTGACGATCATTAGTGTGGTCGGGCTGCTGTTCAGCTTTGGCTACGTTTATAAAAACGGTTGGGTAAAGCCTAAACCAACTCAGCCGTCGTCACGAACGACCAACGTGCACTCCAACCAATACTTTGCACAAAAGAGTTCAGAATCTGCATCAATTGCGCAACAACATAAAAGTGAGCAGAACGTTTTACAGCAGCTGCAAAAGTCGTATAGCAAAAATGTCGGGGATGTCAGCTTTAATCAGGCAACCAAAACGTATACAATTACACCGACTAACGCTAAATACGTGAAGGCCGTGACGACCATGTGGAAGTATCCTAAGACAAATGCCAAGTCGATTAAGACCATGTCTGATAACTATTTAAAGATGTCACGGTCCATTGACAAGTCATTAAACGGCAGTTATACGCTGAAAGTGAAGCAATCAAAGAGCGGTCCCGTGATTCTTTCTGTCAAGAACGGTGAAGCCACTATGATGAATGAAGGTCAGCAAAAGTAAAGGGATCGTCTAAGACTAAATAAAAGCCCGATAAGCATGTCAAATAAATGCTTATCGGGCTTTTATTAGCTAACAAGTATAACTGCTACTCGGCAGTAGCTGGTTTAGAAACACCGGTAGTTTTTTGCTGATCGTAAACGATGCGGGTTTGCTTAGGAACCTGTGCCAGGATCAAATAGTGATCGGCGTTCACATCAGAACCGTAGCCGCCATAGTAATGACTGCCGATTTTACGTGGTTGGATCCGCTGACTAAAGGTGTCATTAGTCAGGGAAAGTTCACTAGCCATAATCACGTTGGCGTCACCGTACTGGACGGTCTTTACGGGGTAGAGCTTTAGGCCGAACTGTTCACCGTGAACTTGTTGGTTTGCCGTTAGCGGGTAGGAGACAGGTTTGGCATATTTGCTGGGATTATCATGAATGGCCTCGTTGATTTTTAAATATTGCTGTAAGGCTTTGATCTGTGACGGATCGCTTTTGGCCTGCTGCAGGCGTTTCAAATCCGTTTTAATACCGCGGATGCTGTCTTTAACCTTGGCTTGCTGTGCCTTAACACCGGATTGAAAGGCGGACCGATCCTGCGCCTTAGCCCACTTGATTTGTTTAGCAGTGGACATTTTAGAGAGGCGGCTGAGGGTCGCCTGATGGTTACCAGTCGGCAGCATATAGGTGGTGGCCTTACCATTTTTGAGCACAAAGAGGGCGTTGACGGGATCCTTTGCCGTTACCCGGCTTTGAGGCAGGGAAAAATGATACCAAATCCGTGGCCGAGCCGTTTGTCCAGACTTCACCAGTGCCACTTTTTCGACTGGCTGCGTTGGTTTCTTTTGGTTGCCGCAAGCAGTGGTGATCGAGCCGGTAAATAAAATTAAAAAACCGATAAATAAGGATTTAAAACGGGACAAAAATTTTCCTCCTAAAAATAGCGTGTTAAAGACGAACTTAATTAGAAATCAATTCTACTATAGAATCAGACAGATTAACATGAGTCTGGCTAAATTACGGTTGAAATTGCGGTAAAACGGTTCTAAACGAGTGGTAAATTGAAGTTATTTCTCGTACGTGAAAATTTAAACGGGATGGCAAACGGTGGTTTTAATGGTGTAGAATTTAGACTATCCTGATATGGCGTTAAGGATCACTACATAGCAGTCAAAGATCAATGGAGGTTAAAAAATGGCAGATTACAGAATTGAATCAGATACGATCGGCGAAGTTGAGATACCTTCCGCGGCACTCTGGGGCGCGCAAACCGAAAGAAGCCGGCAGAACTTTCCCACTGGCGAAAAAATGCCGCTTGAAATCATCAAGGCGTTGCTGCAAATCAAACGGGCGGCCGCTGTTGCCAACAAGGAATTAAAGACGCTTGACAGTGCCAAGGCCGATTTAATCGTGAAAGCAATTGATACCTTACTGGCACTCAGTGACGCAGACTTGCGCCAGGACTTCCCGTTGGTGGTCTACCAAACCGGGTCCGGGACGCAGACCAATATGAACGTCAACGAAGTAGTTGCTCACCAGGCGGCTAAACTCAACGCGGCAATCGAGATCTTGCCAAACGATGACGTTAACAAGGGCCAAAGTTCTAACGACATTTTCCCAACGGCCATGAACATCACGGCGGCCAAGGCAGTCAGCCGCTTGGAAGAAGCCACCCAGCATTTAATTGATGAATTAAAAGTGAAGCAGGAAAAGTACTGGCAGACGGTTAAAATTGGCCGGACCCACCTGCAAGATGCCACGCCGCTGACTTTTGGCCAAGAGGTCTCTGGCTGGGTCAGTGCTTTGGAACACGATTTAGCTTACCTGCAAACACTGGGGAAGACTCTGAGTGAATTAGCGATGGGCGGTACCGCGGTTGGAACCGGCCTAAACGCTGCTCCTGGTTTTGCGGATATCATTGCCGATAAGATGAGTCAGGTTTATCATCTGCACTTTACCGCGGAGACCAATAAATTCTACGGTCTAGCTCACCATTCCGGGTTAAACGTGGTTCACGGCGCCATTAAAACGCTGGCCGCCGATCTGATGAAGATCGCTAACGATGTGCGGTTCCTGGCATCTGGCCCGCGTGCCGGTTACGGTGAATTAAACATTCCGGCAAACGAACCGGGATCTTCCATCATGCCCGGCAAGGTAAACCCAACGCAGGCGGAAGCCCTGACCATGGCGGCGGTCCGGGTCATGGGTAATGACGTGGTCGTTGATATGGCCGCTAGCCAAGGTAATTTTGAAATGAACGTTTACAAACCGGTCTTGGTCGCAGCTTTCCTTGAATCGGCTGAATTACTGACCGGAACCATGCGCGGCTTTGCTGATAAGATGATCCATGGGCTGACCGTTAACGCCAAGCGGATGGCTGAATTAGTGGACCGTTCGTTAATGATCGTGACGGCGTTATCACCGCATATCGGCTATCACGAAAGTGCCACGATTGCCCAGAAAGCTCTAAAAGAAGGCACTAATTTGAAAGAAGCGGCCTTAAAATCAGGCTTGCTGACGGAAGCAGAATACGATAAATGGGTCGTGCCGATCGACATGACGAATATTGACAAAAATAAGTGATCAGTTCATTGATTTAAAGACAGGGGGACAATAATGGCGGAAAAATTTCATTTTCAACCGACTTCACTCACGCAGCTGCGTAAGCACTATGACGTGATCGTGATTGGTTCAGGCGCAGCCGGGATGACAGCGGCCATTCAGGCACACGAGTTAGGTTTAAAACCCGTGATCATTGAAAAGATGGCGCAGCTGGGCGGCAACACGAACCGGGCTTCGTCAGGCATGAACGCCGCGGAAACCAACGTACAGTTAAAGCACCATGTGGTGGACAGTTATCAAGCATTCTACGATGAAACCTTAAAGGGCGGCGGCGGTCAAAATAACCCGGAACTGCTGAAGTACTTTACCGAACACGCCGCTTTAGCCATCGATTGGCTGGCTGACCATGATATTCGGCTGGACGCGCTCACAATCACTGGCGGGATGAGTAAAATGCGGACACATCGACCCAGTTCACTTGCAGCAATCGGCGGCTTTCTGGTTACCGAGCTGCTTAAGCAAGTCCAAAAAGCCCATATTCCGCTGTTTGCTGGGTTAAAAGTCACTGAGCTGACCACTGATTTGGATGGCAGAGTCAGCGGCGTGCGGGCCACCACGGGCAGACAAAGCGGACCGCTAACTGCGGATGCCGTTATTCTGGCCACCGGCGGCTTCGGGGCTAACCCAAAGATGCTAGCCAAATACCGGCCTGACTTAAAGGGCATGAAGACCACTAACCAACCCGGCGCAACCGGTGATGGCATCAAGCTGGCACAGGCACTGGGCGCTAAACTGGTCGATATGGATCAGGTGCAGGTCCACCCCACAGTCCAGCAAGATACACCGCACGCTTACCTTATTGGCGAAGCCGTTCGCGGTGAAGGCGCCATTCTAGTTGATCAGCATGGTGACCGTTTCGTCAACGAATTAGACACGCGAAAGAACGTCACTGCAGCGATTGACAGCTTACACGAGAGCGGTGCTTACCTGATTCTTGATCAGGGTATTCGCGACCGTGTTAAGGCGGTTGAATTTTACGATTCGATCGGTTTAGTTCATACGGGTGCGTCATTGGAAGACTTGGCAAAGCAGTTAGACTTTGGCACGGATGCACTGAAACAGACGGTTACCGCTTGGAACGCCGCTGTTGCCGATCAAAATGACCCGGCATTTAACCGGACCACCGGCATGGACCGTGACATTTCAACGGCGCCCTTCTTTGCCATTCACATTGCACCGGCCGTTCATTACACCATGGGGGGCCTTGCCATTAATCATCGAACGGAAGTGCTCGACCAAAATGGCGCAACCATTAAGGGACTTTACGCTGCGGGTGAAATTGCTGGCGGCCTTCACGGTAATAACCGAATTGGCGGTAATTCCATTGCCGAAACGGTGGTTTTTGGCCGTCAGGCGGGTGAACAGGTGTTTAAATATATTAATGAAAAAGACACTTTAAATTTGAAGACCAGGGGTAATAATAGTTAAAAAAGTATCCCCAAAGCTTGAAACAACTTGGGGATAGATACAGTTTAGTTTTTAATTATCCTTATCTGTTTTGCCATTGATTAAGAATTCTTTCATAAAGTTTTTTCGATAGGAGGTTGGCGTAATGCCAACCTTTTTTTTAAACAGTCGCAAAAAGTATTTTTCATCATTAAAATAGGCCCTATCTGATATTACTTTAAGTGGCAAATTTGACTCTAAAAGTAGGCGTTTGGCAATGTTGATCTTCAAAAAAAGGATGTAATTTTCAACGGTGAATCCCGTTTCTGCTTTCAATAAACGGCTTAGGTAACGGTAGTTGAAATCAAAGTTAGCGGCGACGTCTTTTACGGATAGGTTGCTATTTAAATTGGCCTTAATCCAATCTTTAATCATGTGAGCTTTTGGATTTTCGGCTACAAGTTTATGCAAGGAATTGATGTAATCATTAGAAATTTGGAGAACGAGTTTGGTAACGGCATAAGACATTATGGCATCAGTGTAATTTAATTCTTGGGAGAGGGCTAATGTTTCGTTTGCAGAGGTTAGAATTTTATCAAACTCTTCAATTGAGTATTCCTCAGGTAAAATAGCGTAGTTGATTATTTTGCTTAGCTTATTACTATCCCCCAAGGAGTCATCAAGCTCCTCTACAGTTATTTTTTTATGTTCATCTTTGGGGAAAAATGAAACCAATAGAATTCAATATCTGTGTCTGATTTTTTATAGCCTTCAACACTTGCATTTTGCGGAAATAACAAACATGTCCCTTTTTGAAGAATATGATCATTACCGTTAATAGTAATAAATGCTTTCCCCTTAATACCGATTACTAGCTCGTAATTTTCACTTAGCATACTTCGTTCATGCTTCCATCCAGCTTTAGCGATGTATTTTCCTGATACAAAATAATGAAATGGTCTATCACTATTTAATAGATAAATATTGTTCGAATCAGTATCCATGTTTATTTTGTCCACCTTTTATTTTATTCAATGAGAAAAAGTCCACTATATGACCTTAATTGTGCTAAATTATGAACCAAAAAAATGACGAATTTTCAAAAAGTCCACTCTTTATGCAATTATAGCAGTTTATCCATAGCAATGTAAGCGAATACAATGTATTTAATTACTCGAGTAACTAATATTAAAAGGTTTGGAGTGAACATTTTGAAAAAAAAGACTAAGCAGTTCTTAAGTAACTACGAAATGTTTAATTACGCTAGCTTGAATTTTGCCCAAGTTTTAATATATTTCTTGCTTAGTAGTTATCTGTTGTACTTTTATACTGACGTTGCAAAGATTCCAGTTGCAGTCGCAGGTGTAATATTGTTGATTGCTCGTGGCTTTGATGCTATTGATGCACCGATTTGGGGAGCATTAATCGATATTACGCATTCTAAATACGGTCGGTCACGGCCATACTTTTTGTGGGTGGCATTTCCGTTTGCTATTTCAGCAGTTATGATGTTTTGGAATCCTGGGTTACCTTACAAGACGAAAATTATTTGGTGCGCAGTGACGTATATTTTAACCGGTGTGCTGTATACAGGTATTAATACTCCACTAACTTCAATTTTACCAACGCTTTCTCCTAACCCTGGTGAACGGCTAAAGGCAAATTCATGGCGGCTGGTTGGATCACAGTTAGGCGGATTCATTATTAATGCGGCATGTTTACCATTAGTAGGCATACTAGGTAAGGGTAATGATACTGTAGGATTTAGAATTTTTATTTTAATTGTAGCGGTTATCTTTTTAATTATTACTTTACATGCTTTTACCGTTGTTAAAGAAAGAGTGCCAGTTTCCGTCAAAAAAGTGCCAATTAATAAGAGTGTTAAAGCTATTAAAGGGAATTGGCCATGGGTGATCATCGTTATCAGTAATCTGTTTTACTGGATGGCATACACCAATCGAAATTCGACTCTAGTCTATTATTTTACTTATAACTTTGGTAATAAAAATTTGGTCTCAATATTTAACTCACTGGCTTCCCTACAATTATTCATGATTTTACTGATTCCTTGGTTGAATAAGAGATTTACAAAGACGCAAATTTGGATTGCTGGATTTTCAATTGCGATTGTCGGACAACTGATTGTATTTGCTGCAGGAACGAGTATCCCACTTGCTTTAACTGGCTGGATTATCGGTAACATGGGTTCAGGTGTTGCTGTAACGATGCCATTTTCAATGTTAAGCCAAGCCGTTGATTTTGGTGAATGGAAGACAGGAATTCATTCTTCCGGAATCTTGACCGCGTTGGGTAGTTCATTTTGCATCAAGATGGGCAGTGGGATTGCTGGCTTTATCCCATCTATGATATTGGCTCATTTTGGCTATGTTGCGAATAAAGCACAAACTGCACGTTCGCTTTTCGGAATTAAATTTAGTTTTATCTGGGTTTCTATTGCTTTATTTGCATGTGCTATGATCCCAGTCTTCTTCTACGGAAAGTACGAGAAAATGGAATCTAAAATTGCAAGTGATTTAAAGCAACGGCATGAAGCACAAAAAGAAAGTGAAGGGGAATAAGTATGGCAGTCATTAAAGAACAAGATAATGGGTTGTTATGGTCACATGCGGGAGAACAGCTTTTAATTCAACCATGGGGCAAAAACAGTTTTCGAGTACGTGTTACCAAAAACGCTGATTTTACTAAACAGCAAAATTGGGCGCTCAGTTTGCCAGTTGAAGATATTCAAGCCAAAACGAGTATTAATGATGATTCATGTGAGATCACTAATGGCGACATCAAAGCTGAAATTAACAATTTTGGTTGGTTGAAATTTACAAATGGAAAAGGCAAGACTTTGCTGGAGGAACGTTGGCAGGTTAAGCCGGGTGGTCATAAAACAAGTCCGCTTGGAATTCCAGGACGAGAATTAAAACCAATTATTGGTGGCGATTACAGTGCGACAATGCGTTTTGAACCTCATGAAGATGAGAAAATTTACGGGATGGGTCAACGTCAAGAAAAGCAGCTGAACTATAAAGGGTGCATTTTGGAATTAGCGCAACGTAATACTCAAGCCAATGTTCCACTAGTTGTTTCAAACGTAGGTTATGGCTTTCTCTGGAATAATCCTGCTATCGGGCAAGTCACCTTCGCAAATAATGAAACGAAATGGGAAGCTTATGACACTGATCAAATTGATTTTTGGATTACGTCAGGCGAAACACCAGCAAAAATTGAAGAACAATATGCTAATGTGACCGGTAAAGTACCGATGATGCCTGACTTTGCAAGTGGTTTTTGGCAATGTAAGTTAAGGTATAGGAACCAAGCTGAATTATTGAAAGTGGCACATGAGTATAAAGATCGTGGCTTACCCATTAGTGTTATTGTGATTGACTTCTTTCACTGGACACAACAAGGGGAATGGAAGTTTGATCCCAAAATGTGGCCAGATCCTAAATCAATGGTTGAAGAACTAAAACAGATGGGAATAAAATTGATGGTGTCAATCTGGCCAACTGTCGATATTAATAGTGAAAATTACGATGAAATGGAAGATAAGGGCTATTTAGTTCGTACCGAAAGAATGTATGGGGATTCTTACCATTTCATGGGGAATGAAACATTTTTTGATGCAACCAATCCAGGAGCTAGAAAGTACATTTGGAGTAAAGCGAAGAAGAACTACTTCGATAACGGTGTCAGATTATTTTGGCTAGACGAGGCTGAACCGGAATATGGGTTTATGTATGATTTTGACCACTTTAGGTATCACATGGGGCCGGCACTTAAGTTAAGTAATATATATCCGCTATACTACGCCAAAGCCTTTTATGACGGTCAAAAAGCAGAAGGCCAAAAAGCCATTATAAATTTGGTTCGCTGTGTTTGGGCTGGAAGTCAAAAATATGGCGCATTACTCTGGTCTGGTGATGTTCATTCAACGTTCGAATCATTACAAAAACAGGTAGTGGCAGGCCTTAATGCGGGTTTGTCAGGTATTCCGTGGTGGACGACGGATATTGGCGGTTTTACTGGTGGAAATGTCGAGGATCCCAAGTTCCATGAACTGCTGACCAGATGGTTCCAATTTGGAACGTTCTGTCCGGTTATGAGAATTCACGGTTTTCGTGAACCCGCTGAACAAACAATTGAGCATGCTGATCGAATGTTCAATCAGCCGTTCGGGTCAGGAGCTTTTAATGAAATTTACAAGTACCCAGAGTCAACTTATAAGATCTTAAAAAAGTATTTGTTTATGAGAGAAGCATTGCGTGATTATATTAAACTACAAATGACGAATGCCCATGAAAAAGGGACACCGGTAATGCGCCCGTTGTTCTATGATTTTCCTAAAGATAGTGAATCATGGGATGTTGCGGATGAGTATATGTTTGGACCAGACATTCTCGTTTCACCAATCATTCATTCTGGTGAAACAAGCAAAGAAGTCTATTTGCCAGCAGGTGTTAAATGGATTGATGTTCGTGATGGTAAACAGTATCAAGGTGGGAATAAAGTTACTGTAGATGCTCCTATTGAAAGTATGCCAGTATTCACACGCGCTGATAAACCGGTTCAATCTCTACTCGATTTTGAAAAAAATAATTAAATTTTCAGAACACAACAAAAAACACAGTCATTCTCGTGGCTGTGTTTTTTGTCGCAAAAGGATGGCCTATAAATCATCCCGGAGCTTGTAAAGCGGTTATTTCTGTTTTAAATGACCGTTAAAAATTGCGAACAGGTCGGTTGCTTCAACTTGGTCTTTATCGACGCGGTCGACTAAATCAACCAGTTCGTCGTTAGTAAAGGTCAGTTCATAATCGTTTAGATCGGCCAGCGTGGCAACTGCGATTGCAGCCGTTTGCAGGTTCATGTTGACAAACGGTTTGCCGGCAATGATGGCTTCCATCAAAAAACCGGTTTTATTAGCAACCATTTCACGTAAGTTTTGGTCGTAGGCGTTAGATTGCGGCACCGCGATGACCTTGCCCAGCTGTTCAGAGTTATTGATGCCTGGCTGCTGACCAGCTCTGATGGCTAAACGACTATTAATAGCGATTAATTCGTCTGCTGTTAGATAACGCATTATTCGCCACCCCGCAATTGGTTCAGTGCACCTTCAAATTGATCGATGACCGTTTCCAAACTTTGGAAAAATTGAGCATCGAGCTGGATATCGTTGCGGAAGGAGACGTCGATAGCATCTCCCTTTTGAACGTCCAGTTTTCGAGCAATGTTTGCGGGGATCGTAATTGCCAATGAATTGCCAACTTGAATAATTTGACGTTGAGATTTAATTTCATTCATGAGCTCAAATGTTTCCTTTCGTTATAACAAATTCATAATTCTATAAAAGCAGTATAGCATATTTGTTAGAATCAAACCTACAAAATTGTGGTGGGTTAGCTGATATTCTAATATAATATGACAAATATTGGAATATATTCATGAGAAAAAAGAATATTGTGAAACGATGTCATCTTGAAATTCCGATGGTAATTGGTATGAGGCGTCATTTTAACCGATCAGCTAACAGGAATATTAGAAAATGGTTTGCCAACTCTCATTTTGCATGCTAGTCTGTGAGCATACTAAAAACGACCGAAAGATAAGGAGGTACATCTGATGACTGTTCAATTCAATAACAACTCAACACTTGCAACCTCTTTATTAGCCTTATTATTATGACCTAGGATTTGACAATGTAACACGTCAAGTCCTATTTGCGTTATGGAATGGGGCTTGTCGAAACAACACCCCATTCAATGCGAATGGGGTGTTGTTTTTGGTTAAAACTCAAATTTGAAGGGATGATTATCATGACTAAACGGATTCAGTTTTTTGATACCACGCTTCGCGATGGCGAGCAGACCATTGGGGTCAACTTCAGTATTGACGAAAAAGTAGCGATCGCTAAACAACTTGAGGCATGGGGTGTTGACGTGATCGAAGCAGGTTTTCCAGTGGCTTCTAAGGGTGACTTTGAGGCGGTTCAAGCAGTATCACGTGCCGTGAAGCAGACCTGTGTTACCGGTTTGGCGCGGGCTCGAAAAGGTGATATTGATGCCTGTGTAAAGGCAACCGCTGACGCTGTACATAAACAAGTTCACGTTTTCATTGCAACTAGTCCGATCCACCGTGATTCCAAATTACATATGACAAAGCAGCAGGTTATTGATGCAATCACCGATTGCGTTTCATACGCGCACCAGTTCTTTGACATCGTAGAGTTCTCACCGGAAGATGCTACCAGGACCGAACCTGATTTTCTGGTTGAATCGATCAACGCGGCAACGGCTGCGGGGGCTACCGTGATCAACATTCCGGACACTGTCGGTTATACCAACCCTGCCGAATTCGCCAAGCTCTTTAAGAACCTCCGCGAAAACGTCACTGATTTCGACAAATACACCTTCTCAGTTCACTGCCACGACGATCTTGGCATGGCGGTTGCTAACAGCCTAGCTTCCATTGAAAACGGCGCGACTCGAATTGAAGGCACCGTTAACGGCATCGGTGAACGTGCTGGCAACGCAGCGTTGGAAGAAGTTGCAGCGGCGCTATACGTTCGCAAGGACTACTACGAGGCAACCGACAACATTAAGTTGGCAGAAACGAAGCGAACCAGCGACATGATCAGCGAGTTTGCTGAAATGCCAGTGCCGCACAATAAAGCCGTGGTTGGGGCCAACGCCTTCGCTCATGAATCCGGGATTCACCAAGACGGGATGCTGAAGAATCCGCAAACCTACGAGATCCTCACGCCTGAATGTGTCGGTGCCCATAAGACCACGTTGCCGCTGGGTAAACTTTCCGGTTCACACGCTGTGATGACTAAGCTTAACGAAATGGGCTTCAACGTTGATCGTGATGACATGAAAGTGATTTTCCCGCACTTCAAGGATAAGGCGGATCATACCGACATTGTTTCGGAAGATGATCTTCGAGTGATTATGAATAAATATAGCGAGGCGAAAGCATCATGACAGCAAATATTACAGTTCTTGCCGGTGATTATATCGGTCCAGAAATTATGGCCGCGGGCTTAAAGGTGTTAGCCGCAGTCAGTGAAGGTCAGGGCTTTGACTACCAGCTTCACGAGGTACCGTTTGGCGGTGCTGGTATCGATCAAGCGGGCGACCCATTGCCGGCCGAAACGTTGAAAACCGCTCAGCAAAGCGACGCCGTTTTGTTAGCAGCTATTGGCGGGCCGAAGTGGGATGGCGCCCCCAAGACACCGGAACAGGGGCTGCTGGCGATTCGCAAAGCGCTCAACTTGTTCGCCAACATTCGGCCAACGGAAATCAGTCCCGCGATGCAAAAATACTCACCGCTTAAAAACACTGAACCCGTCGATTTTGTAATCGTCCGTGAGCTCACCAGCGGGATCTACTTTGGGACTCCCCGCGAGACCGCTGCTGACTACGCCCTGGATACCATGCGGTACACCAACGAAGAAATCGAGCGGATCACCCACGTGGCCTTCGAAATGGCCATGAAGCGTCGGAAGCACGTGACGCTGGTTGATAAAGCCAACGTGCTGGCTACCAGTAAACGCTGGCGGAAGATCGTGGCTCAAATTGCCGCTGAATATCCGGAAGTCACTTACGATACCAGTTACGTGGACGCAGCCTCAATGAAGATCATTTCTGCACCGAGTCAGTTTGATGTCATCCTGACGGAAAACCTGTTTGGCGACATTCTTAGTGACGAAGCGGCTGAAACTACCGGTTCACTCGGCACCATTCCCTCCATGAGCCGTGGGACTGACGGGCCGTCACTGTACGAGCCAATTCACGGTTCGGCACCCGACATCGCCGGTAAAGGGATCGCTGATCCGATCTCCATGATCCGGTCAGTGGCCATGATGCTGACCCATTCATTTGACCGGGCGGATCTGGCTGCTGAGATCACTGAGGGCATCAACCAAACGGTGGCAGCGGGTATTGTAACCCCTGATTTAGGCGGGAAAGCCACCACTGCCGAAATGACAAAAGCAATTATTAATCATATTAAGGAAAGCAGGCATTCATATGAGTCAAACCATGTTTGATAAAATTTGGAATCAGCACGTGATTACGGGAAAAGAAGGGGATCCGCAGCTGCTTTACGTTGATCTGCACTTGCTTCATGAAGTGACATCACCGCAAGCCTTTGAAGGACTACGTGAAAATCACCGGAAAGTGCGCCGAACTGACAAAACTTTTGCAACCATGGATCACAACGTGCCGACGAAGGATATCTTTAACATTAAGGATGAAATTTCGCGTAAACAGATCGACACCTTAGCTAAAAATGCCAAGGAATTCGGCGTTCGGTTAGCCGGTATGGGTGATGAAGATCAGGGTATCATCCACGTTATTGGGCCTCAATTAGGACTGACTCAGCCCGGAATGGTCATCGTTTGCGGGGATTCGCATACTGCTACTCACGGTGCGTTCGGCTCAATTGCGTTTGGTATCGGAACTTCGGAAGTGGAACACGTTCTAGCCACCCAAACCATTTGGCAGACAAAGCCTAAAACGATGGGAATCCATATTCATGGGCAACTGCCAAAAGGCGTGTACGCTAAGGACATCATTATGGGTCTGATTGCCCGTGAAGGGGTTTCGTTTGGAACTGGATATGCCGCAGAATTTTACGGCGATACCATTGAACGGATGAGCATGGAAGAACGGATGACGTTAAGCAACATGGCCATTGAAGGCGGCGCGAAGGTGGGCACGATTCGGCCTGACCAAACGACCTTTGACTACGTTGCCGGCCGGAAGTACGCGCCTAAGAACATGGATAAGGCCATCGCATACTGGCAGCAGTACTACACGGATGATGAATCGGCCTTTGACCGGATCGTGGACTTTGACGTGAGTGATTTGGCGCCGTTTGTTTCCTGGGGGACCAACCCCGGCATGGCCGTACCGGTGGATCAGCCGTTCCCAGAAATTAAAAATGCCGACGATCAAAAAGCCTACGACTACGTTGGCCTTAAGCCGGGCCAAACGGCACCGGAGATCCCAATCGAATTTGCCTTCTTTGGTTCCTGCACCAACGGTCGTTTGTCCGACCTGAAGATTGCCGCTTCCGTTTTAAAGGGACACCACATTGCACCGCAAGTGACAGCACTGGTCGTACCGGGCTCTCGCACCATCAAGGAAGAAGCCGAGAAGCAGGGTATCGACAAGATCTTCAAGGATGCCGGCTGTGACTGGCGCGAACCCGGCTGTTCAGCTTGTCTGGGCATGAATCCCGACCAAGTGCCGGCTGGCGTTCACTGCGCGTCAACGTCTAACCGAAACTTTGAAGGCCGTCAAGGTGCTGGCTCACGGACGCATTTAGCCAGTCCGGCAATGGTTGCTGCGGCAGCCATCAACGGTCACTTCGTAGATATCAGAAAGGCAGGCATTGCATAATGGAACCCATTACAACAATTACAAGTACTTCAGTACCGATCATGAAGGATAATATTGATACTGATCAGCTAATTCCTAAGCAGTTTTTAAAGAATATCCTGAAGGTTGGTTATGGCAGACACCTGTTCTTTGACTGGCGCTACGAAAAAGATGGTCAGCCAAATCCCGACTTCATTTTGAACAAGCCTGAACGTCAAGGTGCCGAGATTTTAATTGCCGGTGATAACTTTGGCTGCGGCTCTTCTCGTGAACACGCGGTTTGGGCACTTAAAGACTACGGCTTTAAGGCCGTAATCGCCGGCGGCTTCAGTGATATCTTCTACATGAACAGTACTAAAAACGGTTTTCTTGCCATTACCTTGCCCCGTGATCAGCGGGAGATTCTGGCAGCGGCACCAGCGGATGCTAAAATTACCGTTGATCTGCCCAATCAAGAAGTGCGTTATGGCGACCATAAGTTCAGCTTTGACATTGATCCGCTCTGGAAGCATAAGTTCATTGAGGGCTTGGATGATATTGCCATTACGATGCAGTATGAAGACCAGATTGAAGCCTATGAGGCTAAAATACCGCAGTTTTAAGGTGCTAAAATCGGCACGCTAAGAATGTGGTGGCAAAAAGATTAAAATTTAATGTTGACAATCTCATTTACTGCGGGTAGTATAAGGACTGTTAAATAAATTAAAAAACGCTATGAGAAAGTTAAGTAGCTGTTCAGCACCTGTAAGCGAGCTTCGGTTGGTGAGAGGAAGCCAGAGTTGAACAGCGAACATCCCTTTTGAGCGACGTACCGAATTTAAGTAACGTACGTTGGGCACTCCCATTATCGAGTTAGCGTATCGTCCTTGCGACCGTACGTGAAGAGGTTATTTTAGCGATAAAATAACAAAATAAGGTGGTACAGTGCAGAAGCACCCTTAGTTCACACAGAATGTGGATTAAGGGTGCTTTTTAGTTTATATAGCGTATCAAACACATAAAGGTGGTGGTTTCCGTGGAAGGTCAGATTGGACACATTAGTCAGCTCCAAACGAACATCAAATTATTTAGCAATTATACACATATTACGGAGGTCTTCAATCATGGAACAGGTCAAAGATTTAAATCCAAAACCGTTATCAGTTAAACAATATCTCGTCATCAGCTCAATGCTATTCGGGCTTTTCTTCGGTGCTGGGAACTTGATTTTCCCAATTCATCTCGGGCAGTTAGCCGGTGCTCATTGGGGCATGGCAACGGTTGGTTTTCTCGTTACCGCGGTACTGTTGCCGATGCTTTCAGTACTGGCCGTGGCCGTTACCCGTTCAAAGGGTGTTTATGACATTGGCCGTCCTCTAGGTCCAGCATTCGCACTGGCATTTATGATCATGATTCACGCCACCATCGGTCCGTTATTCGGGACACCCCGGACGGCGACGATTCCATTTTCAGTTGGGGTTCAGCCACTGCTGCCTGCAAGCTGGGCGCACGCTGGCCTACTGGTTTTCTCAGTTCTTTTCTTCGGTGCTGCTTTCCTCGTTTCATACAAGGAATCTAACGTTATGACTAGTGTTGGTAAGGTTCTTAACCCGGTTTTCCTGTTAATGCTTTTCGCCGTCTTTGCAATGGGCTTTGCTCATCCAATGGGGAACGTCAGCAAGATGGCTGCTACCACTGCATACCAGCACGCTTCCTTCTTTAACGGTTTCTTGCAAGGTTATAACACAATGGATGCTTTAGCCGGTTTAGCCTTTGGGGTGACCGTTGTTACTGCCGTTAGTCAACTTGGTAAGACAACGCCAAAGAGCAACGCTAAAGTGACTGCCCGTGCTGGGGTACTCGCTACCAGCATGATCGGTGTGATCTACGTTGGTTTGATTTTCTTAGGGGCAACGACTTTAGGTCGATATAAAGTTTCTGCAGATGGCGGGGTTGCCTTTAACCAGTTGGTTACTTACTACTTAGGTACCTTTGGTCACGCATTGCTGGCAACGCTTTTGACTGTCACCTGCTTGACAACTGCTATTGGTTTGGTTGCCGCTTTTGCACAGGATTTCCACAAACACTTCAGTCGTGTTAGCTACCGTCAATGGTTAGGCTTCATGTGTGTGGCATCGTTTTTAACCGCTAACTTCGGTTTGGATACCATCATCGCATGGTCCACACCAATGCTCATGTTCCTGTACCCATTTGCCATGGTACTGATCTTGTTGTCAGTCTTCTCACCGCTGTTCCATCGTGACGGTGTCGTTTATGCCTTCGTTGTTGCTTTCACTGCTGTGCCCGCTTTCTTCGACATGGTGGCTGCATTCCCAGCAGTTGTCAGCCAAAGCGCATTTGGTAAGGCACTCGCTGGTTTCCAGCAAAGCGTTCTGCCATTCGCAAACCTTGGCATGGACTGGGTCGTACCTGCTTTAGTTGGTTTGGTATTAGGCTTAGGCGTTCACGTATTACGTCCCGTCTTGGCAGCACATCGTAGTGTTGCCTCAGAAGAGGTTCACAATCACTAATTAGATATGACATTATTATAGTTGAAAGGAGTTGGCCAGCTGGCTGACTCCTTTTTTGTACGGCTTCAAAAGAAACGGGCTTCGGACGAGGCGTGTATAATTAAGACAGATAGGTTTTATCCCTGAAGAGGAAGGCAGGTGGCGTCACTCATGCATCAAGAATCGCTTTTTTCTAATCAGTCGCAAAACGTTCCGCTTGCCAGTCGGGTGCGGCCCAAAAATTTAGACCAGTTTGTCGGCCAACAGCACCTGTTAGGCAAGGGCAAGATCCTGCGTGAAATCATCGAAACGGATCAAGTCTCATCAATGATCTTTTGGGGCCCGCCTGGTGTCGGAAAAACGACGCTGGCTGAAATTATCGCTCATAAAACACATTCCGGTTTTTTGAGCTTCAGTGCCGTGGATAGCAGTATCAGCAAAATCAAGAAAATTATGAAGCAGGCGGAATTGGACCGGGAAGTTGGTCAGCGCACAACGGTCTTTATTGACGAAATTCACCGTTTCAATAAAGCCCAGCAAGATGCCTTTTTGCCATACGTGGAGCGGGGCAGCATTATTTTAATTGGGGCCACCACGGAGAACCCGTCGTTTGAAATTAATTCAGCACTGCTTTCCCGCTGCAAAGTTTTTGTGCTGCATGAATTGAAGCAAACAGACATTGTCACGTTGCTCAATAACGCGCTCAAAAATCCCGCTGGTTATGGCAAGCAAATTATCAAGATCAGCGATGATGAGATTCAAGCCATCGCTAATTTTGCTGATGGCGATGCTCGAACTGCCTTAAATACGTTAGAGATGGCGGTGCTGAACGGCGATAAGCAGGATGATGAAACAACCGTCACTATGGATAACCTCAGCCAGTTGATCACCAGAAAGTTTTCACTTTATGACAAGAACGGTGAAGAGCACTACAACATCATCTCAGCGCTGCATAAATCGATGCGCAACAGCGACGTGGACGCCGCCATTTACTGGCTTTCACGGATGTTAGACGGCGGGGAAGACCCCCTGTATATCGCCAGACGGTTAGTGAGGTTTGCCAGCGAAGATGTTGGTCTAGCAGATACGAATGCACTGAACGTCGCAATCAACGTCTTTCAAGCCTGCCAATTTCTTGGTATGCCGGAGTGTGACGTTCATCTAACAGAAGCAGTGACATATCTGTCGTTAGCACCGAAATCAAACGCTATTTATAAGGCACGCTTAGCAGCTGCTAAAGATGTGAAACAAACGGCTAATGATCCAGTGCCATTACAGATCCGCAATGCACCGACTAAACTGATGAAGGATCTGGATTACGGTAAGGGCTACGAACTGGCTCATAACGCCAAAGATAAGCTGACCACGATGAAGACCATGCCGCCATCTGTGGATGGCCATGAATACTACTTTCCGACGGATGAGGGCCACGAAGATCGGTTTAAAAAACGTCTCGCTCAAATCAAAGCTTGGCACAAGCAACATGATGAAAACTGAGAAGTGCCTTCTCGAAAGAGGGGGGCACTTTTTTAACGGATAATAGCTACTGATTAAGAGTGATTTCCGCCCATTTAGACGAAGATTGTGTATAATAGACAGATAATTTAAACGGAGGGTAAATCATGGCATTTTTAACAATTCTCATCGATGTGCTAACATTCGCGGCGTATTTGTTTCAGGTCAAAGTGGGTTCAATGCCAGTTTATGCTGTCGGCATCGTTGTTCAAGCTGTAGCCACCCTGATCTTGATCATCTGGAGCTTAACGTTTCACCGAAAAAAGTTTCGCAACCCGATGTTTTTTGGCTTCTTCACAGCCACGTTTTCTTACGGCATTATTTTGATGTCAGCGGCCATCAACGCACTGGTACTCATTTTATACGTGATGAATATTATGGGAATCAATCACGTGATTTTTAACTAGAAAATTAGGCAGTCATTTTGATTTTTAAATTTACAACTAATAGTACACATAATGATTTTACACGGCATAGGTGGCCGTTCTGCTAGGCCAGTAGTGGTCAAACAGTACTTTTTAAGTGGAAAGTAACGATATCCTAATAAAAACGATAACTTGTACTTTAGACATCATCATAATAACCGTGTTATAATCACAGTGTAAGCGCTTAACTTAAAAGCACTTCGTATTTAAAAATCCCTCTGATAAGGCTAACTATAAGCAGGAGAACTACGCGCAGCGGCAGTTCTATCTAAACTTCCTTTCATACCATAACTTGTAAGGCGTATTTTCAACTACAGCTCCCGTTTCTAGGTGGTCTCCCAGAGAGATTTTGCTGTGTCAAATCCAAGCAGAATAATAAAACCGCTAAAGCTGAGTGAACGAGCTTTAGCGGTTTTTTAAATTGAATTCAAGCGTCTTACTGGTATTTAATGCTCAGACCATCGCTGCGCTTAAGCAGCAGGTTAAACGCCACCGCCCAAATGATGGCACCGATAGCTGGCAAAGTTGACGCGTGGCTGAAGAATAGGCTGGCAAAGATGGCGATAAAGAAAACGACTGTGAGCGGGTTAGACCACTTGTAGCCAGGCATCTTGAACCCATCGTTTTGGAAGTCCGCGGAACGACGGTACTTGTAGTGGGCCACCATCGTCAGGATACAGACCAGAATGTAAATGTCACTGGAAACGGAGGCCATGAAGGTGAACGCCGTGCTTAGCGCGTTGAATGCACTGATGATTGGGGCGAACAGCATGCAGGCTGCTGAGAAGAGTACCGCGACGATTGGGATGCCGTTGGTCGAAACCTTGGTAAACGGCTTCATCTGTTTAGCGTGTGATTCCAATGCCAGTTGGTATAAGTGACGGCCCGTTGAGAAAATAGAACTGTTCAGAGTCGACATTGCGGCGGCGATAACCACCACGTTGATCACTTGAGAAGCAGCTGGCAATCCGGCAAGGGTGAAAATTTGGACAAACGGACTTTGAGCCGGATTCAGTGAACGCCATGGGGTAATTGCCATGATGACGATCAGTGAACCAATGTAAAATAGCAGGATTCTAAAAATAATTTGGTTGATGGCTTTGGGTAAAACGTGTTTGGGATCCTTAGTTTCAGCGGTAGTGATCCCAACGAATTCCATGCCTTGAAAGGCGAAGAAGACCATTGGGAACGCCATGATGAACTGGTGGAAACCGTTTGGAAACATTGTGAAGCCGTTGGTTAAATTTCCCCAGGAGGCATGAGTGCCAGCGGGGTTTTGGTGATGCGTGAACACCAAATAAATGCCGACGATGATCAGGGCGATAATGGCCAAAATTTTAATGCCAGACAGGAACGTTTCGGAGTGACCAAACGAACTGACCATTGCGATGTTAACACCGGTTAAAGCTACCCAGAAGCCCAGTTGAACTAGACCAGCGGAAATATGCGGGAACCAGAACTTGACGTAGGTTGACAGGGCAATTAATTCGGCATTGGCCACTAAAATTAATTCAAGCCAGTAGCTCCACTCAGCAAATTTACCTACTCCTGAACCGACGTACTTTCTGATGAATGACACAAAGGTGTGCTGATCCGGATCAGAATACATCATTTCACCAATGGCCCGCATCATGAGGAAGAAGAAACCGCCAATGATTAAATAAACTAGTAAAATTGAAGGACCGGTCCGGTGAATCGTACTGCCGGCACCCAAGAAGAGTCCGGTACCAATCGAACCGCCAAACGCGATCATCTGAACCGCAACATTGGATAGGCCACGGCGGGTGCCATCCTTATTCACCTGAATTTTTTCCGTTTTTAACATACTTTAACCTCCTTAAGCCACTAACCCTTTTTATAATTCCAGAAAGGCAATGTCTTGCTCAGGTGCTCCAACACGAAACAGTTTGTACATCGTTCCAAGTGATTTTTAAATTGCATTTAAGCATCTCATTTCCCCGCTTTCCAAATAAAAAAGCCGTCCCCGCACAGAATATTCTGTACAGGGACGACTGCTAATCGCGTTACCACCCATTTATTCGCAGCGGTGTTACCATCGCTGCCTCTAAGGCACAAACATGCCCGGAATTTTATCGTGCTTCCCACGTACCGCAAGCTTTCACTTTGGGTAATTGCTCAGAGCTCATCTTCAAGAAACGTTCTGGTCCATCCTTTCACCAACGATGGTCGCTTTTCAACCTTACTAATTTCTCTACTCTTCTCTTCATTGCATCCTGTATTAAATTTACATAATAAATAATAGCACATATTATTAGAAAATCAAACGCATTCACATATTATTTTAATAATAGTGTTAAAAGAACCAGAAACCGATAGTAGCGACAAGTGCGATCAGTATCCACCAGTATTGCGCCAGGAAATCCCAAAAATTCATCTGACCGCGGCGGCGTTCATACAAGCCAGTTGTCGGATTATAGACGAAAACTGAAGAATCAATGTGGTCATCGTTAGTCGGTTTTGTTCCCAGAACCAGTGTATCGAGACTAACGTGTAAAATTTCGGCTAACTTCACTAATGTCTTAAGATCTGGTGTGCCATCGCCATTTTCCCATTTCGAGACGGCCTGACGAGAGACGAAAAGTTGAGATGCTAAGTTGTCTTGTGACAGATGTAATTCGGCACGTAATTTTTTGAGTTGTTCCGCAAATTTCATGATGGAAATCCCTCCCTGTTTTTCTAGTTTGATTATGCTCGTCAAACGAGTAAAAAACACGCAAATTAAGTGATAAATAACGCTCGAATCAACTGATATTTGCGCAACTTGGGGTGGCAAAATATGCGTGAAACTAGATTGTAGAAGGGATCAGGCGGTTGCGGAAAAAAGAGAAATCAGAAACAGATTTGTAACCTTGCTGGAATTATCGATCTTAAAACGCGCACTTATCTACCTTTCGGCAAACAAGCGCGCGTTAATTTTTAATCATGCAGTTTTTCGGGTTCTTTTAAAACTAAATGGCCAAGCAATGCAATGACTAAGAAGACGACGGCGACAAGACAAACGCCGTTCCACTTCGCAATGCTCCAGGCCCAAGTAGCGGATAAGGTGCCCAGTGAGCCGCCAAGAAAGTAGCTGAACATGAAAATGGAATTGTTGCGGCTGCTTTCCTTGCGGTTTAGCGATTGAACGATAGCTTGATTAGAGACCTGGCTAAATTGGGTTCCCAGATCCAGCAGCACGATCCCGATGATCAAGCCAATTAACCAGTGGCCAATCAACCAGAATAATAGGAAGGCTAAACTGGAGAAAAAGACGGATAGACCAATCGTCAGGCGTGGTGAGCGGTGGTCGACCAAATCACCAATGTAAGGGGCGGCCAAGACACCCGCAATACCTAACAGGCCTAATAGTCCAGCAACGTTGCTGCCTAGATGATATTGATCGGCTAGGTAGAACGCAATTGTTGACCACATGACGTTAGAGACCGCGAACATGGTAAAACCGTTGAGGGACGAACCGCGCAGTCGACGCTGAGTAGTGAATAAACGGGGCAATGATTTAATGACGTTGGCATAGCTCAAGTTTTGATGGCCACGAGGATCTCGTGGCATTGCTTGATGAACGACCAGTAGTAAAATCAGGTCCATGATTGCCGCAATTAAGTAAATGTATTGCCAGTTAATGACGCTGCCGAGCAAACCACTAAAGGATCGTGATAACAGAATCCCGGTTAAAAGGCCGCTTAGGACAGTGCCAAGTACCTTCCCGCGCTGCATAGCGGGAGCCAGGAAACCAGCGTAGGGAATGATGATCTGCGGCGCCACGGAAGTGATTCCAATTAGCGTAGTGGCAATGGCAAACACGATTGCGTTCGGCGACATAAACGCTGCCAGTAGGGAGATTATAGAAAGGACCATCATAAATTGTATTAGGTGATAACGGTCAAAAATGTCTCCCAGGGGAACGATGAGTAACAGCCCAACGGCGTAACCCATCTGGGTCAGCATGGCAAGGACACCGACAATGGCTTTGGAAAGTTGAAAATCATTGGCGATTAAGCCTTCGATGGGTTGAATAAAGTTTAGATTGGCGACGATGATACCAGTGGCAATCGCCATAAGTAAGACGGTTTTGCGAGAAATTGATTGTGGTTCTTTCATTTTAGGGCTTCTTTCAAATAGAATAGAGTGCGAAAGCGGGCGTTAAGAGACTGGAGCCTAAGAGCAGACTGACAAAAATCCCGGTTTTGGATTTTAGTTAGTCTGCTCTTAGGTGCAAGTCTCTGCCCGCTTGAGCACGTTTCAGCTAGGTAACAGGAGAGCACAGACAAAAACCCCGGTTTGGGCTTTTAATTAGTCTGCTCTTAGGAGCAAGTCCCTGCCTGCTTGAACACGTTTGAACTAGGTAAAATCTTCTATATCAAAGTACAAAAGGGCTCTCCGTCCTCACAATCAACCAGTGAAAGATTTGGTATGTCATGTTAACTTCCTCAATTCCTTATAGTGTTGAATTTGAATATTTACGGTAAATCAGCCATGTTCCATGTGAAACAACCAGTCTACCGACGTTTAATTAACGTCCAATCATTAATTATACGACAATTAACCCTAATATTAAAAACGCAAAAGCTCCGATGCCATCTCTGGTATCGGAGCTTTTGCGGATTAAATTGGCTACTCACTGTCAGCCGTTTAATTTAATCGTCGTCATCATCATCGTCTTCTTCAACTAAGCCTTCCCAGGCAGTCTTACCTAAGAGAGCTTGCAGCTGTTGAATGGCGTGGTTATTTTGTTTTAATAGGGTGGTTAAGGTTGCAGCCAGTGCTGGCCGGTCTTCTTTTTCGGCTAACTTGATGGCCCGGGTCACAAATAGGTTTTCAGTGTTGTAATCGTGAGCGGTAATATCGACCATCTCAGAAGTTGACAAGTACTTGTTTCGGCCGTCTTCGTCCAACATTTTGTAGTTGCTGTATTCTTCAGTCGTCGAAGGTGGCAGCTCGTTTTCGTCTAATAAAGCTTCGGCAACCATGTCGTAATCCTTGCGAGCTTGGTTGATGAGTTCGTCGTACAGTGGGCGAACGGCAACGGCTTCAAAGCCCTTCATGAACCATTTAGCCTGGTGAAGTTTCACATCTAAGATCCGTAAGTTGGCAACGATGTGGCCGGTCATAGCACCCGCAGTGGGGGTGTGGTGATCAATATCAGCTTGCTTAACTTCGGCTTGGTACTTTTCTTCTACTAAATCTTTAACATCTGTTGTCATATCGAAATTCCTCCTACTTGGCTGCTACTTCGTCTTTAACTTTGATTTTTTTAACTTCGTAACCTAACTTATCAACCACTTGGCCGAGTTCTTCAGCGGAGACCTGGCTGTCATCGAAGTCGGCCTTAGCCTTGCTGGCGTTGAAGAGCACCTTAACTTTTTCGACACCTGGTTGGTGTGCCAAAGCACTTTCAATCTTGGTCATGCATGATGGGCAGGTCAAACCATCTAATTGTAAAATCGCACGTTTGTTTGTCATAATAATGATCTCCTTTTTTATTAATTCTTGTTTGCTTTGATTATCTATAGTTTAGTCGCTTTGACTTGATTTGAAATTGACCTAAATCAAGTGAGCGGAAGTTTTTTGAGTGGCAGCTTGCTGTGCTTGAGTCGGCATCTTGCCGTAGCTGATCAACCGCATTGCGTTGAAGATCACGACTAAGATACTTGCTTCGTGGACGAACATGCCGCTGGCCATGTAAATGAAACCGAGAATCAAACCGATCAGCAGGAAGATAACGACGCCAATGGCAATGGCGATATTTTCCTTGGTGTTGATAACGGTCTTCTTAGACAGTGAGTAAGCGTGGACCAGTGCTTCAAAACTGGACTGCATGAGGACAACGTCGGAAGTTTCGATAGCAACGTCAGTCCCGCTGCCCATTGCGATACCAATTTGAGCGGTAGCGATTGCCGGACTGTCGTTGATGCCATCACCAACGAAGGCAACGGTACGACCTTGATCCTTGAACTTCTTAATGTATTCGACCTTTTCTTCTGGGAGGAGTTCCGCGTGAACTTCGTCGAGGCCAATTTGTTCAGCAACGTATTGGGCGGTGATCTTGTTGTCACCGGTCAACATAACTAAGTGCTTGGCACCGTGATCACGTAATGCCTGCAATTGTTCTTTGATGCCTGGACGGATGGTGTCAGATACACCAAGGATTAATTTCAGGGCACCATCGACTGCGACCATCACGACTGAACTGCCAGTGTGCTGAACGTCGGTCAAATCAGTTTGTTGCGTGTCAGTTAAAGCCACGTCATTAGCGTTCATCATTTTCAGGTTGCCGACTAGTACGCGGTGGCCATCAATGGTAGCGGTAAGGCCTTGACCTTTAACCGTGTCGTTGTCAGCAACGTCTAATTGTTCAAAGGAAACTTTCTTTTGAGCAGCATAGTCGGTGATTGCTTTACCCAGTGGGTGATCAGATAACCGTTCAGCCCGGGCAACTAGTGCCAACGCTTCGTTTGTATCATCAGCGTAGTTTTTAACTGCTGAAACAGCGGTGTTTCCAAGGGTCAACGTACCAGTTTTGTCAAAGACGAAAGTGTCAACTTTAGCGAAGTCGTCCATGACGGCGCCGCCCTTAAGCAGGATGCCGCGTTTAGCACCGTTACCAATACCAGCCACGTTGGAAACTGGGGCACCGATAACCAAGGCACCTGGGCAGCCAAGCACTAAGACGGTAATGGCAGTAGGAAAATCTCTAGTGAAAATGTAAACCAAGGTTGCGATAATCAAAACTGCTGGTGTGTAGTACTGTGCAAACTTATCAATGAAGGATTCGGCAGGTGATTTGGCATCTTGAGCGTCTTCCACTAGTTCGATAATTTTACCGAAAGTCGTGTCCTCGCCAACTTTAGTGGCTTCAACTGTTAACGTACCGTTGCCTAAGATCGAACCAGAGTAAACGGCATCGCCAGTGGTTTTAGCAACCGCTTTAGATTCACCGGTGATGACGGATTCGTCCAGGTAGCCTGAACCGGAAACAATGTTGCCGTCGACTGGAACGGAGGCACCGGTCTTCACCATGATGTGGTCGCCTTCGTCAACGTCATCGATGTCGACTTCTTCTTGGGAACCATCATCGTGAAGAATAATCGCTGTTTCTGGTGCCATTTGAGTGAGTGACTTGATGGATTGACGAGTCTTGGATAAGGTTCGTTGTTCAAGGTAACTCCCGAATAAGAATAGAAAGGTCACGATCGCTGATTCGTTATATTCGCCAATGATGAAAGCCCCGACAACGGCGATGCTGACCAGTAATTCAATACTGATGACCTTAACGCGCAGAGACTGATAAGCGTGAATCATGATTGGTACGGCTGCAATGATGGAAGCTAAGATAAACGCCCAGTCATAGACCACCGTTGAGTTTAGAAGGTACTTACCTGCAAAACCAAGCGCAATTAAAATGGCACTTGCTAGTGTGATTTGGTTTTGATGTTTTTGAATATACCGTTGAAATTTCATGTCGATCGCTCCTTTAATCATTTGATTGTCTATAGTTTAGAGCGAATTGGTCTAGTGTTAATTGACGCAGGTCAAGTTGGGTGAAAAAATCAAAAGAACTTGCCAATTTTAGCGAATTATCCCAAAATGGGTTCAGACAATAATCTTTGGGAGAATTGACATGAAAATTGAATTACCAGATAAGGTAGTGAAACAGCTGCAGGTGAATGACGCTGACAGTGTCAAAATAGAGTTGCGTAACACGGATGCGGTTTTGACCACTCAAGCCAGTGAGATGTCGTTATTTCAGCAAATATCGTTGTGGTGGTACCTTGTGCCAGCAGTGATCAGTGCCCTGGCGTTTAACCTTTTTTTTGCAATGAAGAATAAGAATCAAGTGCCCTTAACTGGCAATACGTCGTTAGGGACGACGGTCATTTTAGGCGGCGTCGTCATTGGTACATTAATGTTTGCCATCTTCTTCATCCGGGAACGGCGCAATCAAACGAATACGTTTTCGGCTAATATTTACTGGCGGAACTTCCCGGTGGTGATATTATCGTTCGCGGTTATTCTGGGATTAGCGCTGGTAGGAGTCTTTTGGCTTCTGGGCACAATTTTTGCCGGTGCAACGTTTGACCGATTAACGTCGACGATTATTTTCTTTATCTTTGAAAGTATGATCAATTACTTGATGATCTACGCGGCCTTCGCAATTTCATCACGAACCCTAGTCCGGCTCTTTACGCTGGTAGTCGTGAGTGGCGCAGTGATTGCGATGGCGACTAATAGTACCCGGAAGTGGTGGCAGTATAACCTCAGTTTTTTGGGCACCAATTTGGCAAGCAACAGCTGGCAATTTAATATCACCCTGATGTTCTCGGGGTTGATCATGGTGGCGCTGATTGACTACATCTTTGTTTCATTAAATGCCATTTATCCGCACTCAGTTAGATTGCTGATTCTGCGGGTATTGTTAACGGCCATGGCAGTTGACCTTGGGACAGTGGGCTTCTTTCCGAATAACGCGGCGTCTCACGCTATTCATGATCGGTTGGCTTCTTTTCTGGTGTACTTCATCATCGTTTTGATCGTGGGCATTCGTTGGCTGCTGCCTAAAATGCCAAAGGCGTTCTTGCAGATGTCTTATGCAGTGGGCCTAATTTTGGTGGCGGCTGAAGTCCTGTTTAAGTTTGTGGGTTATTTATCGTTAACGGCCTATGAAATTATCGGCTTTGGCTTAGCGTTTAGCTGGGTGTTATTGTTGTTGCAGTATTTGCAGGAATTGATCGATACGGGGACGAGGGTGTTTTATGTGAAGACCAAGAAACAGAGTGCGGACCAAGGCGAATAGAGACCGGAGTATAACGACGTCCCGCCGTAAATCCCGGTTTTGGATTTATGGCGGGACGTCGTTATATGCAGGTCTCTGCCTTGGGTAGCACGTTTCAGCTAGATAAGAGTAATGCGCCATAAATCCCGAACTTGGATTTGTGGCGGGGCGCCGTTATATGCAGGTCTCTGCCTTGGGTAGCACGTTTCGGCTAGATAAGCGTAATGCGCATAAATCCCGAACTTGGATTTGTGGCGGGGCGCCGTTATATGCAGGTCTCTGCCTTGGGTAGCACGTTTCGGCTAGATAAGCGCAATGCACTATAAATCCCGGTTTTGGATTTTAACTGGTAATCCCTTAGGCGCAAGTCCCTGCCTGCTTGAGCACGTTTCGGATAACTATGACAGCAACACGCTAATCGCCTCATTTAACCGAATAAGCAACTTGAAACGAAGGTTTACTTTAGACTGAAATAAATCTAATATGATATTCAGATATTCAGAAAGCTTTAATCTGAGGAAGAGGGGGGATAATCAACATGGCTAATAAGTATAAGGGCTTAATTTTTGCCATCACCGGAACGACCTTATGGGGAATTTCCGGCGTTGTTGCACAGTACTTATTTTCACGTCAGCCCGTCGAACCCGGTTGGCTGGTTGGCGTAAGGCTCGCGGTTTCTGGCGTGCTGCTCATCATCTGGGGTGCTTTTAGCAACTTTCATGAATTGATCGCGATTTGGCAAGATCGTCGTGATTGGTTACTACTGCTGGTTTTTGCGCTGTTCGGGATGATTTCTTCTCAGTTTTCCTACTTTATGGCGATCAAGTATGGCAACGCCCCAACCGCTACCATTTTACAGTTTTTAGGCCCGGTTTTTATTGTTATTATTCTAGCGTTAAGGTATTGGCGCCTACCCCGGCAAATCGATGTGATTTCAATGCTGATTGCGCTATTCGGGACATACTTGCTGGTCACAAAGGGGCGCTTTGATAGTCTCCAGTTAGCACCGACGGCCGTTTTTTGGGGCCTTGTGGCTGCTATGAGCCAAGCTTTGTACACCTTGATTCCAATTCGGTTACTGAAAAAATACGATGCCAAAATTGTGACTGGCTGGGCGATGCTGCTTGGCAGCTTAGTGTTTCTTCCCCACATGATATTGACACCGATGCCCCATTTAAATGTCAGTGGCTGGGTGGGGGTGATCTTCGTTGCCACGGTTGGTACGATGTTTGCTTACATGCTTTATTTAAAGAGCCTAAATTACATTTTGCCAGCAACAACGGGGATGTTGAGCTCCTTTGAACCCTTGACAGCCACCTTTTTATCGATCGTTGTTTTACATACTGCTTTTGGCCTACCGGAAATGCTGGGTGGGGCGATGATTTTAGCCACCGCCTTCTTGCAAGCGTTAGCTGTTAGCATACCAAAAGAAAGTATTAAAAAAGCGTCTCACTGATCAAGTGAGGCGCTTTACTTATATAGCCACGGTTACCGGCCGGTAGGAGCTTGTACAGCTTCAGAATTCTTGGCCGGCACCGCTTGTTTTTTTGACATTAATAGGTTTAAGATGATCGCGCTAATGGCAGCGATCGTAATTGGAGAGCCCAGTAAGTATTGCAGCAGCTGAGGTGCTTCGTTAGTCACTTTGGCTGGTAATAAGACCATGGCCATAGTTAAAACGATTGGCACACCAATGATATAGATGCCGCTTTCGCCGGTCTTCAAGTCACGGACAACATTGAGTCCGTTCAGCATAATAATGACACAGATGATGGAATAAACACCACCGATGACGGGTGCTGGAACCGCAGCGAAGAAGGCTGACAATTTGCCGCAGAAGCCAAGGATGATAAACCAAAAACCAGCAGAGATGAAGACCCGTTTACTGGCAACACCAGTAACGGAAACGACCCCGGCGTTAGTTGAATACCCGGTCATAGGGGTGGCGCCCAGCAGAGCTGCAAATAAGCAGCTGATTCCTTCGCCGATAATCCCCATGTTCCACTGCTTTTTATTGATTTTTTCACCGGTAACGGCACTCATAGCAAACCAAGTCCCAGTTGTTTCAGTCGTTAGCACTAAATAGATGACGACAAACGTTAGAATAGCGGGAAGTGAAAAATGCAGTCCGTAGTGTACCGACGTAAACTGAGGTAAGCTGAACCATGGTGCGGCCTTAACGGTTGACCAATCGAAGCGGCCCATTGAAGTCGCAACGACCGAGCCGACAATCAGCGCAATGATGATTGAGCTGACTTTAAGCGCTTTTCTTAATTGCGGTACCCGCATACTCAAAATAATAGCAATTAACATAGTAATACCCGTAGCAGCAGCAATGGTCATATTGGCATTGATATTGCCTGGGGCATCAAAGATATTATCGTTTAAAGCGCCTGGCAATAATGATAAGCCCACGCAAGTGATAATCGTACCGCCAACAATGGCAGGGACTAACTTGGAGATGACTTTTTGAAAGACGCCAGTAACGCCTAATGCAATGAGTAAAAATGACCCGACAACTAACGACCCTAAAACGGTGGCCATTCCGCCATGGGCACCGCCGTTTGCGAGATAAATTCCGGCAACGGCACCCACGGGAACGAAGGATGGACCTTGAGAAACGGGCAACTTTAGAAAGAACTTCGTCTGTAAAATTGTCCCGATACCGCAGGCGATGAAGGCAGCTTGTAAAAAGCCGCTCTTTTGGGCTACGGACATCGATAGTAAACCGGCCATAATAATTGGTGCAACGTAGACGTCCATTGCCAGCACGTGCTGCAAGCCTAAGAAGCCAGCTTGGGTGTATGGAACCTTGTCGTCTGGTCCATACAATAAGCCATTTTGTTTGCGATCCATAATATAAGTTATTCTCCCTTTGAATTGACTTGAGTTCCTTGAACATCATCAACCGTCTGCTTAGTCGTTTGATATATCGGTTATGTCAAAGATTGGCAACACTGTCAGGTGGAATAGAGGGTGGGCAGTGAGACCAGGTATAAGGCGGCTAAGTAGCCAAGTCTGATTTCCTCCTTGGCATTTTAGGCAGCGGTCATACGACATGCCTAGTGAATCATTCGCTAGTTTGCGACAAATGAAACCACCTCACTTATTATTCAGTTAGGGGCGTGGAAAGAACGAAAGTTAATTATTAAACAGTTAACATCATTCGTCTCATTACCTTGTGAGTTATTATAAGCATATATTACTGGGGTTTCAATGGTATTTCACGAACAATTTAAATCTTAATTTTTGAAGCTGAAAATATGCAAAAAAGTTTTTTCCTTGTGAGCGGTTTCGTGACCACTAGTCGGGCAGTCGCAGTTTTCAGAGTGTGGTATGAACAAACACCAAATGCATAATCAGCCATAATCAGCTATTAGGTATGAGAAAAGCTGGTGATTAGTATTGGGTGAGTTGATTAGTTTGGGATGTTCTTTGAGGCAACATAGCCGAATCATGCTCCGCAACACTGACCCCGGCCATATAAGCGAGAAGAAACGGGCATTCCCAAGTGCAGGAATACCCGTTTCTTCTCGCTTATATTCTGGGGTCACCCCGTGTTGCTCCGCACACTAAAAAAGCCCCGCGATTAGATTTCGCAGGACCCTCTCTTAAGTATCAGCTAGTTAACTGAAAGCTCCGTAGCTGATGCTTTAAGACATATTCCGTAACTCAAAGCATCACCCCCTTTTTTGATTGAGGCCATAATACAATGATATTCGGTAAATGTCAACTATCTGTTATAAAGGGCGTAATGGCGCTGTTTCAACACGCCTTTTGGGGCTTAAATCAATCAAATTCTTCGTATTCATTAGGATCTTGATTTGCGGTTCGACCGTCTGGTTTACTCAGGGCGTTGATCGCCTGAACTTCACTTTCGGTCAACTTAAAATCGAAAATATCCAGGTTTTGCCGCTGGTGAATCAAACTGCTGGACTTAGGCAGCGGCACGATGCCTCGCTGGGTGTGCCAGCGCAGAATGATCTGGCCAGTATTTTTATTATATTTTTTGGCTAGTTTTTGAATTACTGGTTCTTTCAATGAGGCACTGCCGCGACCTAGTGGGCTCCAAGCTTCGGTAGCGATGCCGCGGTCCTGGTCAGCCTTTAAGCCGTCTGCATTGATCCAGTACGGATGAATTTCAATTTGGTTAACGGCAGGGGTAACGCCAGTTTCTTTAATTAGCCGATCCAAGTGCTCAGGTAAAAAGTTTGAGACGCCGATCGTGTGGATCAAGCCGAGTTTTTGAGCGGTGATCATCGCTTGCCAGGCTTCAACGTAGTGGTCACGTTTGGGCAGCGGCCAGTGAATCAAAAACAGGTCAAAATAATCTAACCCCATCCGGGCAAGCGACTCCGTGATTGCGTTTAGGGCATCGTCGTAACGGTGATATTTCCCCGGCAGTTTAGAGGTGACAAAGAATTGGCTGCGCGGAATACCGCTTTGCCGAATGGCTTTGCCCACGATACCTTCATTGTCATAGTTCGTGGCCGTATCTAATGACCGGTAGCCATCGTGAATGGCTGACAGAATCTGATCGAGGCCTTTGGCCCCGCGCACTTGATAAGTTCCGAATCCCAGCATAGGCAGCTGGTGACCATCATTTAATAAGACGTTTGGAATTGTCATCGTCATAATCATAATCCTCCTTATATATCAACTCATTTTATTATAACGGTTAAAGCTTACTCTAAGTCAATAAGAGGTGAAATTCAGTTTTAATCAATATTGACCCATTAGTCATTGACTTACAGGTTAATAGGAGATATACTCTGGGTGAAATCTAAGTCTGGTCTATTCAGGCCGGCAATAAGGAGGGGACGACGATGACACAGGCAGTCGTTAAGATCGATCACCTACAGAAATCGTTTGGTAAGTTTCAGGCTTTAAAGAACATTACGTTTGACGTTCAGGCGGGGGAAGTATTTGGCTTCATCGGGCCGAACGGTGCCGGTAAATCCACTACGATCCGGGTTTTGCTGGGCATTCTAAAGGCGAGTGGCGGGGCGGCGACAATTTTTAACGAAGACGTGTGGCAGCGGGCTGTCTCCATTCATAACCGGATCGCCTACGTTCCCGGTGACGTGTATTTGTGGCCCAATCTGACTGGCGGAGAAATGATCGACTTTCTACTGAAACTCAACCACCAGCAACATAGTCAGAAAACAGACGAACTGATCAAGGCCTTTGAGCTGGATCCGAAGAAAAAGTCACGGACCTACTCAAAAGGCAACCGTCAGAAAGTAGCACTGATTGCCGCGTTATCCACCGCCGCCGACCTGTACATCTTTGATGAGCCTACCAGCGGGCTTGATCCATTAATGGAAGAGCTATTTCAAAAACAGGTGCTGGCATTAAAGCGTCAGGGCAAAAGTGTGCTGCTGTCTAGCCACATCCTTTCCGAAGTTGAACGGATGTGTGATCGAATTGGGATTATTCGTAGCGGCGAAATTGTTGAAACGGGGACACTGGAACAGATGCGTCAACTGACGCGGACCCTGGTGAGCGTCCAAACGGAGCAGGCACTGACAGGCGTGGCAGGACTAACGGGCGTGCACGGTTTCAAGGCCGATGAGCAGGTAGCAAACAAGGCCAGTTTTGCCGTTGACACGGCTCAAATTGGTGCGGTGATCACTGATTTATCCCAACGCGGCATTGTCGCCTTGCAGACCACCCCGCCGACCTTGGAAGATCTGTTTATTCGGTATTACAACACGGAGGGGACTGAGGAACATGACACAAAGTAATCAGACGGCACAAACCGGTTATCTGACCCGGATGTATCTCAGACATGACCGGTTTGCGATTATCATTTGGCTGTTAGGAATCGTCAGCATGGTGGCTGCCGGTGCCAGTAAAATTATTGGGCTTACTGGTAACGATAAGCAAGTAGCGTCACTAGTGGCGGCACTGGATACACCGTCCATGGCCGCGCTGTTTGGCCCCTTTACTGCCGTGAAGCCGTATACGACCGCTGCTATTTTTGCGGCTTCAATGATGGTTTTTACGGGCTTACTAATGGCCATCATGAACATCTACTTTGCCATTCGTAATACCCGAACCCAGGAAGACAACGGCGTGCTGGAAATGGTGCGGGCACACAGTGTTGGCCGGCAAAGTCCTTTGCTGGCCACGGTGTACGAGTTACTGATCATCAATGGCGTAACGGGCGTACTGTCTTCGGCAACGCTTCAAGCCATCAATATGGACGGTGCCGATATCACCGGTGACTGGCTGTTCGGTATCGGCTTAGCAGTTTTTGGTTTCATGTTTGGGACCCTTAGCCTGCTTTTATCTCAGTTGGCCAGCAACGCTCGCGGTGCAACGACGATGAGTTACAGTTTACTGGGACTGCTCTATCTTTTCAGAGCGATGACGGACGTGCGAAACGTTAAATACACCTGGTGGACGATTTTCGGCTGGGTGGAAAAGATCGACCCTTACGGCAAGAATCGCGTGGTACCGATTTTAGAGATGCTGGGGTTAGCAGTCGTGGTTTTGATCGTGACGGTTGTTGTCAGTTCAGAACGGGATCTAGGTGCCGGCCTCTTACCAGACCGGCCCGGGCGCGGTCGTGCCAGTTCCTTGCTGGCAGGGCCCGTGACGCTGGTTTTTCGGCTGGAACGCACCAGTATGATCGCCTGGTTTGTTGGGCTGGCTGTTTACGGTGTCAGTATGGGGACCTTATTTAATACCGTTGGCGACATGATGACGAATAGTCCCATGGTTGCGAAAATTATTGGTCCCGCAGCCGCTGCGTCCGTTGGCCGAGCCACCACGCTGCAGTTTGCGGCTTTAATGAGCGTGGTAATGGCGATCGGCGCCTCCGTGCCGGCGATTGCCACGATGCTGCGGCTTAACAGCGACGAACGGAAGGGCTGGCTGGAATCGATCCACGCCCGCAGCGTATCACGACGCCATTTATTTGGTGCCTATACGTTAGTTGGCACGGTTGCCGGTGTATTGGCGCTGTTTGCCGGTACCTTTGGCATGGCGTTGGGCAGCCAGGGCGCCAAAGACCCGTTTGCAATCAGCCGACTGATGCGGTCGTTTTGGGCGTTTGCACCGGCAGTCTTAGTCGTGATCGGCATTGTTGCCGTGGTGCTGGGACTGCTCCCGAAGCTGCAGCAAGTTGCCTGGGTCATTCCCATTTACGCGCTGCTGTCAATTTACCTTGGCGGCCTGCTGGACTTTCCGGAGTGGACCAAGAAGCTGACCCCGTTCGGCTGGATCAATAAGGTTCCCTTGAAGACGGTTCAGTGGGATCAGGCTGGTTGGCTGGTACTACTGAGTGCGGTGTTAATATTGATTGGTGATTATTTATACCAGCGACGCGATTTGATTGAAAATTAGAGGAGGAAAAAGCGGTATGCTTGAGTTGAATCCTGACATTCCCAAGGATCCGGAAAAGGTCAGCCGGATCATGGCCAGTGCGACTAAAATTTTTGCTGAACACGGTTATTTACAGGCTAAAACTGCCGACATCGCGAGGGCGGCGGAGGTCTCAAAGGGGATCGTTTTCCGCTATTTTGGCGACAAAGGACACCTCTATTTAGCCACCGTAACGTACGTGATCGAGATGCTGACAGAGCGAGCTGACTTTACCGTCTGGACCGACGCCAAGGATCTCGGCGACATGATCGAACGGGCGGTTCGCTATAAGATCCAGCTTCAACTGGAATATCCAGCTGAATTTCGGCTGTCCATCCAATCCTTTGGTGAAATGAACGTGCTGCCCGAGGAGATTCGGCCAGCCATGAGTGCCCTTTGGCAAAAGCAGACCACCACTTCTTTGGCGACATTAGAAGAACCCGTGCTTGACCGGATGAAACTCCGGCCAGGTGTTGATAAAGCCGTCTTAAAGAAGTTGCTAAACGCGATCGGCACATCGGTTTTCACGGAGGCTGAAGGGTTTATGAAGCAGTACCCCGATGCGAAAATTGAGGATTTTGAACCGATCATTAATGAAATTCGGGAAGAGTACGAAATCTTGGAACACGGATTTGAAGCAGAGTAAAAAAAGACCGAAAGCAAGTTGCTTTCGGTCTTTTTTCACTCTGTAGCGGTTGCGGTTTTAGTTTTAAAGTTGTGTTTGAGATGCGGCCAAATATGCCGGTCGGACGCAGCAATGATAAATCCGTTGCAAATAATGGAAAACAGGGTTGCCAAGTTGATTGAATCAATCCGGCCCGTTGGGAAATAGGCGATGGCACAAACGATCAGCGGTGGCATGAAGTCTAGCAGCTGCGACGCCGTAGCGTTTCCCTTAAGGTACATAAAGCGCAGGATATTTGTCGTATCATCGTTGGGGTGCATCACGATATTAGCACGTTGGTAAAGTGAAATACCGACACAAAACAGCGCAATCCCCGTACAGCTTAAGAGCAAACGCAAGATGATGGGCGCAGTATTGACACCGATTGAATCGAACCAGCGCACGAAGTACTGCACGAAGGTCCCGAAAAACATGACGAACAGGACCTCGCCAAAGAACCGCTTGCCATCCCAGTGATGGATCAGAAGCTGGTTGGTCAGGGCGTTAATTACACCAATACCAAAAAGCAGGACGCCCAAACTGATGCTCGTCCAGTTATGTAAGTTCACCGCGGAAGCTGACCAAACGCCACTCCCCATATTACCGGCAATCGATAGTGCATTTCCAAAAGCATTGCAAATCAGACCGGCAATTAAGCCAATCCACCGTTCTTTCATCGTATTTTTCACATTCTCCGCCTCACTTCTTGATTAGTTTAGCATTTTTAGACGACACATGTAATACGCAGTGCGAATTAATTTCTTGATTTTGCGGACGGCATCATTCATACAGCAGGCTTTTCTTTGTGAAGGACAGCTTGATTTTCTCGCTGATCATCACAAGCGATAACGTTAAGGTGAAGCTTAGCATATTCATCTGTTGAATTCTGTTGTGATAAGTTTAATTAGCGGGTAAACTTAGAAGTGGCAGAACAGACGTAAAAGGAAGCGGGACGAATGACCGTTCAATTGAAAGCAGCAAAACCAGCACCACAGATGTATGCCAAAACAGAGTCTCATCCACAGTCTCACTATAAATACGTCATTGGTGCGACCACCAAAGTTAAGCACCCACTGGTTGAACCGCAGGCGCAGCAAGAAGAGAGGCGCCGGACTCGGCGTAAGCAAAAGCGTTCATGGTTCACCACACTTGGGACGGCGATACTGATGATTAACGTGATCAAGTGGGTCTGGCCATACGTCAAGTGGTGGGTCATCGACATCGGGCTGATACTGTTCATGATATTGGGTCTAGTGCTCATGCTTGAATTCTTTGTCTGGCTGGATAATAAAACTGGTGGGGGCGGTGGCTACTCGGGTGATTCGTATGATGATAGCTACGACGCTGGCTGGTTTGATTCGTGGGCATATCATAATAATGACCATAATGATAATTTGTATTGAGAGTGTGAAACAAGGCGTTTAGGGACCGGAGTGTAAGGCGCTTATGCCATAAATTGTGGGCTTGGATTTGTGGCATAAGCGCCTTACACGCAGGGCCCTGCCTTGTCGGACACGGTTAGAAGAGAACAGTAAAAGAGCGCTGATTGACGTGTACCCCCAAAGTTGGAAACAACTTTGGGGGTATTTCTATGACTAAAATTTCCTGGGATACTAAAATTATAGCTATTAAAGCATATTTAACAGGGA
>NZ_BCMI01000001.1 GCF_002217985.1 Secundilactobacillus pentosiphilus | reverse complement strand
CTTTAACCGCATTTCACTAATCCAGAAATAGTAAAAAGCACAGTCACAAAAATGTGACTGCGCTTATGAGACACCATCAATACGATTTGACGATGACCCAAAAAATGTCGCTGACGTTAATTATTCCGGCACCTACTTAAACTACCAGACACAAAAAAAGACCGTCATTTCTGACGATCTCTCACGTTCGGTTCCTGATCGGGAAAACAGGATTTGAACCTGCGACCCCTACGTCCCGAACGTAGTGCTCTACCAAGCTGAGCTACTTCCCGTTTGTTGTTTAAAACAGCAAAAATGCACCCAGTAGGAGTCGAACCTACAACCTTCTGATTCGTAGTCAGACACTCTATCCAATTGCGCTATGGGTGCAAAGATATATTTTTATTAAAAATGCCGAGGACCGGGATCGAACCGGTACGGTCATCACTGACCGCAGGATTTTAAGTCCTGTGCGTCTGCCAATTCCGCCACCCCGGCAGGAAAAACGCAAAAAGCGGAAGACGGGATTCGAACCCGCGACCCCCACCATGGCAAGGTGATGTTCTACCACTGAACTACTTCCGCACAATGCCGACTAGAGGATTCGAACCTCCGACCTCCTCATTACTAGTGAGATGCTCTGCCAACTGAGCTAAGTCGGCGAAAGTGATGTTGCTATTAAGTTGAATGCGGGTGAAGGGACTCGAACCCCCACGTCGTAAGACACTAGAACCTAAATCTAGCGCGTCTGCCAGTTCCGCCACACCCGCATGGTGATACTGGTTAATGAGCCGTGACAGTCTCGAACTGTCGACCCTCTGATTAAAAGTCAGATGCTCTACCAACTGAGCTAACGGCTCAATGGAGGATACAGGGCTCGAACCTGTGACCCTCTGCTTGTAAGGCAGACGCTCTCCCAACTGAGCTAATCCTCCATGATGATGCTCAAAAGGTGAACAATGATGATCGACCTCTTTGAAACAACTATTATAGTTTATCATCCAGCAATTTCGCTGTCAACAACTTTTTTCAAGTTGTTGAATAGTTATTCAGAGCAAAATGTTCTGTGTTTCAACTGCAACAACTATATTACACGTCTTCTATAAAAAAAGCTACCCCTTTTTTTAATTTCTTTGAACTTTTTAGAATCAGGATTGGTTGCCGTTAATTGCTTTAATTAGACAACTAAAAAGTGGTTTAAAACCCGACTGTTTCTCATCATTATTTATAAATCCAATTTGGTTGACAATGAATAAGTTACCCATTTAATTCTATAAAAATGTATTTAATGGGCATTTTAGTTTCCAATAAGTCCAGATTATTGAACATTTCAATCAAATGGGGCCTGTCCCGACAATTTTGTCGGAACAGGCCCCATTTAAGTAGGTTCAATTACTCTTTAACGATTTTAGTTTGACCACCCATGTACGGTTGCAAAACGTCTGGAATATTAACGGTCCCATCCTCATTTTGGTAGTTCTCCAAAATGGCGGCAACGGTCCGGCCAACTGCCAAACCAGAACCATTCAAGGTATGCACGTACTGCAGTTTGCCATTATCATCGCGATACTGGATGTGCGAACGACGCGCTTGAAAATCGGTACAGTTCGAGCAGCTCGAAATTTCACGGTACTTGTCTTGATACGGAATCCAGACTTCAAGGTCATGAGTCATAGCAGCAGTAAAGCTCATATCACTGGTGGTCAACGTAATCACGTGATGCGCTAAGCCCAGCTTCTTCAGCAAGTCTTCAGCGTGGTTAGTCATCATTTCCAACGCATCCCACGACTGTTCAGGCTTCGTAAACTGCACCATTTCAACCTTATTAAACTGGTGCAGCCGAATCAGGCCTCGCGTATCCCGACCGGCACTGCCTGCTTCAGAACGGAAGGCAGGCGTTAAGGCGGTAAACTTAACCGGTAACTTATCAGTATCAATGACATCATCACGATAGTAGTTGACTAACGGTACTTCCGCGGTGGGGATCAGCGTTTCGTCGGCTTCCTTCAGTGAATAAACGTCTTCAGTAAACTTAGGGAACTGACCAGTACCAAACATGGAAGCACTGTTGACCATGTACGGCGGTAAGACTTCGGTAAAACCAGCCTTTTCGTTTTCATCCAGGAAGAAGTTATAAAGCGCACGTTCCAAACGGGCCCCTTGGCCGATGTAATACAGGAAGCGGCTGCCAGAAACCTTAGCACCACGTTCAAAATCTAAAATTCCCAGAGTCTCGCCAATTTCCCAGTGGGACTTAGGCTTGAAACCAAAGTCCGGAATTTCACCCCATTTACGCAGTTCAACGGAGCCGTCTTCAGTTAAACCAACGGGAACGTTATCGTTAGGAATGTTAGGCAGACGGGAAGCCTTATCGTAAACGTCGTCAGCAACCTCCGTCAACTGTTCATCCAAGGCTTTAATATCCGCGCTGACCTGTTTCATTTGCGTAATTTTATCCGATGCATCCTCTTTATTGCGTTTCAGTTGCGAAATTTCGTCAGATACTTGATTACGGCTGGCCTTCATCGTTTCACTTTTAACGATCAGGTCACGCCGTTTCTGATCAGCTGCCAGCAAGGCGTCAATTTCTGCCGCCTCAACCCCGCGGGTCGCTAACTTTTCCTTAACAAAATCCGTTTCGTTTCGTACTAACTTTAAATCAATCATAACTACTGCTCCCTTCATCTTTTTTGGCCCGCAAAAAAAGCTTCCGCCCCAAAATATTGGGACGAAAGCTCGCGGTACCACCCAAGTTTGCAGCCTAAGCCACACACTCTATGTCGGTAACGGTGATCAACCGTACAGGATTAACTGTCCGCTTTAATGTACTGGAGTTTCGATGAACGGTTCTCAGCAACCCGTCTCTCTGAGCATCTACTTAAAGGTACATCGCGTTTTATGATTGCATTCATTGTAGAATATTTAATCTCTAAAAGCAACCAAATTACTACAGATTCAGTTCCGCAATTTTTTGATCAACCAATGAAAGCACCTTCTTCTGGGCGCTTGGATCTTCCACAAAGTCCAATTCATCACCATTAATTGCCATTTTCGGTGACTTGTCATACCGGTTATACCAGTCCACGTAACGGGCATCGAGTTCCTTATAGTAGTTGTACAAACTTGGATCCTTATCAACCTGTTCGTATGACCGCCCACGCTTCTTAATGCGGGACAACATGGTGTCAAACGAAATGTTGATGTGAATCAACAAGTCAGGGTTCTTTTTTTCGTCGGTGTTAGGCAGCTCTTCCATCATGTTTTGAAGCAGAGAATTATAAATATTCGATTCAGTCTGGGTTGCACGGCCTAAATCAGCGTTGAGCTTGAATAATAGTGAATCCTCAAAAATGGAGCGGTCTAAAACAGCCTCGTCATCCTTGGCAGCTTCTTTAATGCTGTCTAAACGCTTGTTCAAAAAATAGATCTGCAGCAAGAAGCCGTACTTCTTAGGATCCTTATAGAACAACGGTAAAATTTCGTTATCCTCTACTGATTCATAATAAGCTGGTTTATTTAAGTGATGTGCAAGCAAATGGGTCAAACTGGTTTTGCCGGCCCCAATAGTTCCTGAAAGTACGATCATTAATAATTTCTCCTTTAACCTCAAAAGTCAGTACTTCATATTGTATCATGGCTAGCGGTAAATGCAATATGTTGTGTTAAATAAAAAACGCCCTCCAAAAAGGATGGCGTTTCTCGGTGTTAAATTACTCTTCAGACTCGACTTCCTCACGTTTGTGGGGAGCAACGTCCACTTTATCCAACGGGATCAAGTGAGTGTGGTGGCTGATCTTATACCAGACAAATAGGATAAAGAACAGCGGCACACTCAAATAAGTCACCGCAATTTGCTCCCAATCAAAATGAGCAAATGCCGTTGTGTTTTGGCCGACGATCACTAAAATACAAAGGACCAAAGCCAAAATCGGCCCAAACGGGAACCATTTAGCATGATACTTCAGTTCGGATACTTGATGGCCCTGTTTAATGAAGGCTCGACGGAACCGAAAATGGGAAATGGCAATCCCTACCCAAGCAATAAACCCGGTCAGCCCAGAAGCAGCAACCAGCCAGGTATAAACTTCCGGCCCTGTGATACTAGTAATAAATGCAATGGCGCCAATCACCGTCGTTGCAGCTTGGGCCCGCAACGGCACACCATTCTTAGTTGTATGCTGAAAGTACTTCGGCGCGAAATGATCCAAGGATAGCGAATATAGCATCCGTGAAGAAGCATACATCCCCGAATTTGCCGCTGAAATAACGGAAGTCAGTATGACCGCGTTCATGACACTAGCCGCAGCCGCAAGTCCAGCCCTCTGGAAGACCAGCGTAAATGGACTGATTGCGATATCGCTGGCAGATGACCCCAATAATTTAGGACTGGTATACGGAATCAAACAAGCAATCACGAAGATGGCCAGAATGTAGAACAGCAAGATCCGCCAGAAGACTTGGTTAATCGCCTTAGGAACACTCTTTTCCGGCGTTGCTGATTCGCCGGCTGTAATTCCCACTAGTTCAGTCCCTTGAAAGGAGAACCCAGCAACAACAAACACGCTTAAAATTGCGGGTACCCCACCTACAAATGGCGCTTGCTTATAGGTAAAGTTAGTGAGACCAACTGCGTGTCCGCCCATGATGCCAAAAATGGTTAGAAAACCTACAACCAGAAAAACGACAACGGTGACAACTTTAATCATCGCCATCCAATACTCCGTTTCGCCAAACGCCTTAACGGTTAAGGCGTTAATCAGAAAAATCATGACTAGAATCAGCGTGCTCCAGATCCACCCAGGCACGTTAGGCAGCCAGAACTTCATCACCAACGCAGCGGTACTAATATCCACCGCCAAGGTAATTGCCCAGTTAAACCAATAATTCCAGCCCATTGCAAAACCTAATGCCGGATCGACGTACTTAGTTGAATACGTTGAAAAAGAACCTGATACGGGCATGTTTGTTGCCATTTCACCCAAAGACGTCATTAAGAAATAAACCATGACCCCCAAAGCCACATAGGCTAACAGACCACCGCCAGGGCCCGCCTTTGAAATTGCTGACCCACTGGCAACGAATAACCCGGTTCCAATACTGCCGCCCAGCGCGATCATTGAAAGGTGACGGGTCTTAAGCTCACGCTTGACCTGATTGTCACCATTGCTACTTGCTTGCTTCGCCATTACCGACACTCACTTTCATTCTTATTTTGCCAATAAAAAAGGCCGCCTGCAGCAACCTGCGAGACGACCTGAAGTCATTCTACCGTAGGAAGCTCTCCGCAACACATCGCTGCGACAGTCCCAGCCTTCTTAAAACTGGTCCCAGCTCCGCGTGCTATCAGTCACGTTGAGCTTCGGCGAATTACCCTTTTACTTTCAGTCACAGAACCTGATTGTTCTCGTGAAAGCGACTCATTTAATTCGCGCCTCTTCTTTTGATGGTTTCAATATTAAACCGTTCCAGATTAAAATGCAAGCAGTCTTCACTGGTTAATGTCCAGCCGATAAACAACTTCAACTTTTCCCGGCTGATACAAGGCATACTTGGAATGCGTAAATTCGTCAAAGTAGTGAAAGCCGAGTTTTTCGAGTACCCGTTTGGAACGCGTATTTTCACTCAAAAAACTGGCCCAAATCGTTTGCAGTAATTGCTGATTAAAAACCGCCTTAACTAAGCCCGCCGCAGCTTCCGTCATGTAGCCTTGTCCCCAGTAGGAACGGTTTAAAACGTAGCCGATCTCCGCTGCCCCCCGTTCCCGTTCACCGTTTTCGGCAAGTTTCGGATAAAGGCCGATACTGCCGATCACCCGCTGCGTGACCCTTTCCACAATGGCAAACACCATTTCCTGCTTAATCGCAGTTTGCAGAAGATAATCTGCGTCTTCCCTACGACGCGCGTACTGAAAACCCGCTGCTTTTGCATTTTCTTGATCCCCAACGATGGCGTAATAGTCGTCCAAGTCGGACGCCACAAACTGGCGCATCATTAGTCGTTGTGTATGTATTGTAGGCATTATCAATCGTTCCCTTTTTACTCAAGTCAAAAATGCGTTAAACTATTCTTATTGAGTTTTGTTAACGCACTCTTTGGTTAAGTTTCATTATAGATTACAATTAGGATGATGACTATGCAAATCGTTAAAGAATCGCTCGGCAGCGATACTGCCGCTTATCTACAGGGTTACTTACGGGAAAAAGATCCTGATAATCCGGATCAAGTCTACCCCGCGATCATTGTTGTTCCCGGAGGTTCCTACACCCACATTCCCGAACAGCAGTCAGAAACACTGGCGATGGCCTTTGCAAATCTGGGGTACCAGGCCTTTTATTTACGCTACAGCTTTGTCGATGAAAAACAGCCGCTGCACCCAGCACCGCTAGTTGAATTGGCGCGGGCCGTATCCCGCTTGAGAAAAAATGCTGCCGATTGGCTTGTTGACCCCGATCGAATTGCTATTGCCGGCTTTTCAGTTGGCGGCCACGTTGCTGCGCTCTACAATGATTACTGGCATTCGGAATGGCTAGCCGGTCAAGCTGGCGTTGCTGCTGACACCATGCAGCCCCAAGCCATTCTGCTGGGCTACCCGGTGATCAGTCCCAAGCTAGGCTTTCCGGTTAAGGAGGGCATGCTTGCGCAGTGGACCGATGACCCGGACGCCATCGCGGCTGACGAACACGTCGGAGAAAACAACGCACCCACCTTTATCTGGACAACGGCAGATGATCCGCTGGTACCATCTGCAAATAGTTTGGCCTATGCTAATGCGTTAAGCCAAGCTAAGGTCCCCTTTGAACTCCACGTTTTCCGCCACGGCCCACACGGGTTGGCACTGGCCAATCATTTGACGGCCTGGAAACGTGATGCTAACCAGCCGCACGTTGCTCACTGGCTAAAACTGGCCGAAGAGTGGCTGAACACCACACTGTAAGATGAATCATCAAAAAAGCAATGGCCGCGGCCATTGCTTTTATTTTCTCACTTTTTAAAATCAGCTAACAATTAGTATACCGATCGCTTTAACAATTTGACGTGCAGTAGCTTAGGCGCCAGCCAGAGGTATAACCACTCGCAGATCTGCAACCAAGCATACGCTAAAAGGATTGCACCAATGGTATCAGTTGGATAATGCGCTCCCAGGTAGACGCGGGATAAGGCTAACAGGATCAACCAAATAATCATGATAGTTCTCACCAAAATTAACTGCCAATCCTTTTCAATCATCGGTACAACCACGATCCATAAAATAGCAATCACCAGCGTCATGCCGAAGACGTGCCCGCTAGGAAAACTAAAACCGTTGTCGCTGGCCAAATGACCAATTGGCCGCGGCCGCTGAACAATATGTTTGACTAGCGTTGCGATAATATCGCCGCCAAACAAAGTTCCAAGTGCCCACAGTGCGGGGATCCGATACTTGAACCCCCACAGCAGAAAGGCAATCAGCAGCACCCAAAAGATATCAAACGTTGGACTGCTTAAAAACGAAATGAGTTTCATCAGCACTTCTTTGGCGCCGGACTGATGCTTTTGAACAACTTCAATCAGGACCCCATCGATAAATTCCAATAACCCAGACTGTCCCATGACGACAGCTGCTAAAAACGCAAACAGGCCGCCACTGACTAGCAAGCGAAACGGCCGGTCCCGTTCTTGTTGAATAATCATTGTTGCTTCCTCCCAATATGGTTAACGATTTAACACTGCGAAATTGAGTATAGCATACATTATCACATGGCTGATATTGAATTTGGGATTGTTATTACAAAATTTAGAAATAGTAGGACTTGCGGCACCAGTTTATGTTGATAAGGGCTTCAGCTGATCTTATGCTAAAACGCCGTCTAAATGTGCTTTAGTTCACTACTTGAATATCGCCTTAGCCTGCGTCACACGCTTGCTTCATTTTACACGTACCAAGATAGGGGAAAGTATGCTAAAGTTGGTGGGGAATATTTTATTGCTATTCAAGAGAGGAAACTATCATGGTTCAAACAATGCTCATAATGATGGGCGTCGGTCTATTTGCCGGGATTGCCGGCGCAATTCTAGGTTTAGGCGGCGGGATCATCATTACACCCATCTTGACTTTAATGATGGGTTTAGATATCAAATATGCCATTGGGGCAAGTATCATCGCGGTGATCGCCACTAGTTCCGGTTCAACCATTGCCTACCTGAGAGACGATGTATTAAACCTGCGAGTAGCTATGTTTCTTGAAATTGCGACCACTATCGGCGGGATCTCCGGTGCCCTTTTAACCGGCATCCTGGATCCGAAATACCTCTACTTATTGTTTGGCGCATTACTGGTCTTTTCTGGTTGGAACATGTGGCGCAAATTAAGACGCGGTCAAGAAGTCATGACCAACGTCAAGCCTGACCAAATTGCCACCAAACTGAAGTTAAACGGGTCGTATTATGATAAAGCGGCCCTTAAGCAAGTTACTTATCAAGTTGAAGAAGTTCCCCAAGGCTTTCTAGTAATGCTGGGTGCCGGTCTAGCCAGCGGAATGTTAGGCATCGGTTCTGGTGCCTTCAAGGTCACCGCTATGGATACCTTTATGAAGATGCCGTTAAAACCGTCATCGGCTACCAGTAACCTGATGATGGGCGTCACCGCTGCTGCTAGTGCCACCGTTTACTTCTTCAACGGTTCAATTCTACCAAACATTGCGGTGCCATTAGCCCTAGGTATCCTAGTCGGCGCGGTGATCGGTTCGCGTGTGATGCAGGTCTTACCAGCCCGAGTGATCCGCATTATTTTTATTCCCGTCATTTTATTTATCGGTTTGCAAATGCTGTATAAAGGCATCATTGGAGGTTAACACATGGACGATCAATCACATCAAAGAAGGGCCACCGCAACTGAAATGGCACACATTGAAGGCATCATTGGCCGCATTTTGCAGATTGGCGTCGCGGTTGCTGCCGTCATCATGCTATTTGGCCTGATCTTGCTGTTAATGAACGGCGGCAATGGCGGTTATCCAGTCGGCCATCAGCCAACGACCATTAAGGGCATCGTTGCCGGCACCATCGCGTTGAAGCCTTACGCTGTCATGATGGTCGGCATGTTCTGCCTGATCATGACGCCCGTGCTGCGTGTGGTGGTTTCCATCTACGCTTTTTATAAAGAACACGACACGCTCTACGTCTGGATCACTTCCATCGTATTAGTGATTCTATGTATCAGTTTTGTGATCGGACATACCGTGTAACCCAAAAAGACTGATTCTTAACTTTAGAAACGAGGAACGCTTCATTGACTTACTATATTTGTGCCATTTTTACCTTGATCAGCGCCGCCGTCAGCTTCGGCTTTTCCATTGAAGCCTATAGCTCAGCCAAGAAAAAGGCCGGCAGCTCACTGACCACCGCTAAATACGCCGTTTCCAGGAGCTTAGCTCTGCTCGTGGTCTCAATCGGCCTCATCATCTTTATTTCACGGCCCTATTTAACCACCTTGGCGACTGCCATGATCTTAGTGCAGCTGTTTGACGGTTTGATCGGCCTGAAGATCAGCCGGTTCAAAACCGCTGGGCCGCTGTTAACCGCCCTGGTAAATGCACTCTTACTGCTATTACTGCTGAAATCATAAAAGAAGCTAGTCCCCCATTGATTCATGGGGGCTAGCTTCTTATTTTTTGTCGCGTTCAACGAAAATATAGTGCGCTGCTTTGTAACCGATGGTCAGCTCTAGATTATCGGTTAAGTTGGTCACTAACACCGGTCCTTCAAAAGGATCATGCTTGTTGACCTTTAACTTATCACCAATGTCCAGCTTGATATCGCCCAAGTACGTCAGGAGGTCATGGTTATCGATAAACCGTGATACCGTAACGATTTCGCCATCCTTAGCGGCGTTTAAGATCAAGTGGGACTCACTGTCGAAGTGACCGTTACGATCCGGAATCGTGCCGCCATGGGGACACTTCTTAGGGTGATCCAGCGCGTCATCCATCGCATTTGCCAGCTTTTCGCTAGTGACGTGTTCCAGTTTCTCAGCTTCAACGTCCAAATCAGGCAAGGCATAGTTTAACTTTTTAACCAGAAACGTTTCCCACAGACGGTGCTTACGAACTAGCGTCACCGCTTTTGAACGGCCCTTGTCAGTCAGCGAAATGCCGGCGTAAGGTTCGTGAATGACGAGGTCTTCTTCAACCATCTTATTGATCATTTCAGTGACCGAACCAGCCGCAATGTTAAGACTAATGGCGATCTGCTTGTTAGAAACTTTCTCGCTTGCGCCACCAAGTTCAAAGATAATTTTTAAATAATCCTCTTTCATGGGTGTCATAGTTAATTTACTCCTTGTTATTCTTCATTTTGCCGTTTTAAAAGTTGCTGTCTTAAATCTTCATTCAAAATCATTTCTTCACCGCGTCCGCGGAGATCTTCCGCTTGCAGCGTCACGTGACAAATACCATACTTCTTCGCCAGTAATTCTTCAACCTGATGGTAAATCGGTTCAGCTTCACTGAGCAGCATATCACGCATATTAATGTGAGCTGAAAACATGATGCGATTTTCATCGATCATCCAAATGTGAATGTGGTGAACATTGGTAATACCATCTATTTGCATTAGATCTTGCTTAACGGTGTCGTAGTCAATTTTGGGAGCACCCTGCATCAAAATGGTGATCGTGTGGCGTACAATTGGCCACGACTCGCAGGTAATATAAACGGCCACAATTATCGTGATGATCGGGTCAATGATAACAACATTATACCACTGAACCATCGCAGCACCGAATATAATACCAACTGACGATAACGTATCACTTAGAAAATGCAGGTAAGTGGCCTTCATATTCAAATTATGTTTGGCACCACGATGCATTAAAACAGTTGAAGCTAAGTTGGCGATTAAGCCAATAATGGCAACCGTCATCATCAGTTCGCCATTGATCGTTTCTGGATGGGTAAGCCTCTTAATAGCCTCAATCACAAGAAAAATAGAGACTACGATCAGTAAAACGGCGTTCAGCATGGCTGCCAAAATTTGCGCCCGTCCGTAACCAAAGGTGTTACGTTCATCTTCATCCCGCAAACTGATCCGGTGTGCAATGTAGCTGATGATAACAGAAAAGGTATCACCGAGGTTATGGAAGGCATCAGAAAGCAAGGACAAACTACCAGACAGCAGGCCACCAACCGCTTCCACTATCGTGATGGCACTATTAAGTACGGTAACCGCGAAAAACTTTCTACCTGACATGTGTTCGTCTTCAGCCATACTGATTCCTCCCTAGAAGACAATAATATCACATTTTTAGGGGAAAGCCCCGATTAAGTTAGGGGCTTAAAAACAAGAAAAACGCTTGCCAATTGGCAAGCGTTCTCGTCATATTAATGGGTTTTAACAAGCAACCCAGTTGTCGTTAGTTTTTCGTAAGCATAATCGCGAATCGTCGTTTCAGCGTCAGCTAAAACTTCAACCGTCCCAGTTTTGGTAAACCCAGACTTGTCGATAACGTGCTGCATGCCTTTGTTATCCGGATGCGTGTCGATTCGAATCCCCTTAACAGAAGAATTCGCTTCGATTTCTTTGAAAATGGCAGCAAAAAGTTTGCCGGACAAGCCCTGGCCGCGATGATGAGCGGACACTGCTACCCGGTGGATGGCAACGTACGTATCGTCGTGCGTCAGCCATTCGCCATCAATGCCTTGATAACTTTCGTCTGGTGCTGGCACGACCGCAGCCGTACCTAACACTTCGTAGCCTTCAACAAGAACTACCGTGTGACCATTTTGAATGTCATTAACCAGCGAATTGGTATTGGGATATCCCCCCTGCCATTGATCAATGTTTTGAGCCGCCAGGTGAGTTTTCCCATCCTGGATGATTGATTCGATTTGTGGTAAATCCTTCATTTCTGCGCGACGTAAATACATTTGTTCCACCCCTTTTTGTTTTCACAAGATTTTCATATCTTACCTTCTATTTGCAAAGAAGTCTAGCAAAATCGTTCAGAAATTTCCTAATAATTCCATTAAGATTTCTCTAATTTTTAAAGACTGCTAGGCTAGCGATGTAAGCGGGTAAAAAAATGGTTTTCTCACGAAGATTGTGAAGCAGGGGAAGTGGCGCTTTTAGCGTGATTCTGGTAATGAGAAGGCCAGTACCATTAAATTCACTAATTCACAGGTTGGGGGCTAAGGGTTGGTTTTAGCCTGTGAATCGTGCTGAAGTTGCTTGGGATTACCTTGATTTTGAGCCAATAAAGCTACTCAGCTTGACACTTTGGTACCCCTTTTTGAAGTTGAAAATGGTTTCATTGTTTTCACTTTTTTCATGGCTTTGGCTATGCCGAAACGTATTCAACGAGGCAGGGACCTGCATGTAAGGAAGGCCTGCCATAAATCCAAACCCAGGATTTACGTGCGTTGATTTTATCTAGCTGAAACGTGTTCAACGAGGCAAGGACCTGCATGTAAGGGCGCCATACCATAAATCCAAACCCGGGATTTACGTGCGTTAATTTTATCTAGCTGAAACGTGTTCAACGAGGCAGGGACCTGCATGTAAGGGCGCCATACCATAAATCCAAACCCGGGATTTACGGTATGGCGCCCTTACACTCCGGTCCCTAAACGCCTCGTTTCACACTCTACTCTACGCGAAAAGGCCCCCTCAGTTTTTCACTGAAGGCGCCTTCCGAGTGATAGGGTGACCAACCGGCACTGAGAAAATCAATTTCTTAATTTTCACTTACCCGTCAATCAGATACGATTACTGGCTCAGCTTACACTGAACACTCAAAGCGCATTGTAGCGCCATCCATGGCAAATCTGTCAAGTTTAGCGACTAGCGACGTTTATCAAACTACATTTAAAGACAAAACTTCAAAAGTATTTCCAGTATCGATCAGTCATATCCTACCACTATAGTAAGAATAACATTATCAATCTCTGATGGGAACCTATTCACCCTGCTTTTGTGTGAATTTCATGAGGCAGCCATACAGAACCATGCTAACAACAATCACAATGAAAGTTGCCCCAATCGTGTCCGCAATGATTGCCACGTGTTTTAAACCGATATAGCAGCTTACTGAGACCACCCACACGAAAATGGCGATCCAGTTCACCCCGCCCCGATACCAATACTGACCATGAACCTTAGTAAAATCATCGATGTCATATTGACGGTGACGCAGCCAGAAGTAGTCCGCTAAGAAAATACCGATTTCCGGTCCTAATACCATCCCGATACCGTTTAAAAAGGCTTCAAAAATGGTTAAAAACGATGCTACAAAGATGGGCAGGAAGGTAACGGCGGTTGCCACCAACGTTACCACCCATAAACTGACCCTCAGGCTCAACCGGCGGGTCATATTCGTTAGTGCTGACCCGGCTGACATCAAGTTCACCGCGTTAGCCGTGGTACTGGTTAAAATAATCACGATCATGGCTAAAAAACCGAGCCCCAGCTTGCTGGCAATCGTGCTGGGATCTGAATCGTTGGGATTAAAGTGATTGAGCGTAATGGCAGTTCCAATCGTAGCAATCACCCCAATAAAGGCAAACCAGAATAGTCCCAGGTTGGCGCCGAGGAAAGACGCCTGCGTTGCGTTTTTCTTAACTCCGGTAAACCGGGAAAAGTCACTAGCAGCCGTTACCCATGCCAAGTTAAAGGCTGCTAACACATCGATTGCCGCTCCAGGCGTCATTTTTAAGTTATGCGGCGGCTGCCAGTTCAAGATTTCATGGAAGGACACCGTTTTGAAAACGACAATGGATTCCCAAATCACAAAAATGAAGACCAAGACGATGCCGATCCGTTCGATCAGCTGAACGGAACGTTGTCCCAGGGAAATACTGAGAAGGTGAAAGATACTCATCACAATGATCCCAATAGCAAGCCCCATCGTACCGCCGGGTTTACCATACACTGGCCAGCCGAACAGATCGTGGAACAGATAGCTCATCGAAGTGGCCGCAATAAAAGTATTCACCGCTGCCCAGCCGATAAACTGAATCAAATTGATCACGGATGGTAAAAGACTGCCCCTCAGCCCAAAGGACGCTCTGGTCAGCGTCATGGCGGTGAGACCCGTTTTGTAGCCCATATAACTGGCGGCTGCCAGCAATAAATACGAAATAATACCGGTGACAATCAAAGTCGTCGACGCCGTCAAAAATCCGCAAGCCGCAATCACACCGCCAATATACCACGTGCCGTTATTGGCGTTGGCACCGACCCAGGTTGCAAACATATCCCAGTAGGACATGTGCCGTGCATTCATTGGAATTGCTGGAACCCGTCCTAACCCATTCTTTGACAACTTAACCACTCCCGTCTCGCATTCTGCAGTGTCATTGATCTGGACAACAAAAAAGCACCTCTATGCCCGCAGGTATAGAGGTGTCGTGGTTGATTGCTGTTACCAGCGCCGACCCTTTATTAGCCTCACGGGACTAAATTTAAAAGGTTTCTCAATTTGAATTCAGTATAGATTTACCCGTTGAACTTGTCAACCGGCCTTCTAAAGATACCTTAATCCACAATTTGGTGCCATTCTGCTTCATCGGCACGGGAAATATCGTTTAAGAACTTTAATACCCGTTGTGCCCGCTTTTCCTGCTGAGCAAACAGGCTGTTCAGACCGGCACCGGTCGTTAACGGCTGGCCTAACTTCAGCTGCTTATCCTGCCGGGTGCCTTCCGCAAAAGCGACCACCATTTCGCCGCTATCAATCGTTGTGAACAGGAAAAATAAGCTGTAAGGATCATCGTCTTCCAGATACGCTGGCATAGCCCAGATACCCTCTTGCAACTCCCGTAGTTCCGAGTCTCCAAACTTGTAGTCCCGGTGATTTTGCTGGTTGATCGGTGTCTTTAAAAACAGCATCATCTCAGCAAACTTATCGTCGCCAAGCTTTAAAGCTGGCTTGTCATTTTCACTCACTGATTCTACCTCCCTTAAACATTTACGCTCTATCTTACCAGTTCTGCGGCACAATTACCGTGGAAATGACCGAAACGTCGTAAGTTAATCTAAATGTAATGATTTGAAAGCCCGCGATACCTTGACGCTGACAAATTTATACGGTAAAGTTAACGGCAATTGAATACCAAATAAATTCAGACAGGGAGCTGATTTTTGATGACGAGTTTAGCAACGAGTATTGGCGGCAGAACTTTCGAGAACTGCATGATGAATGCAGCGGGGATTCGCTGCCAAAACAAAAAGGATTTGGATGCACTGGTGGCTTCTAGTGCCGGCGCGTACGTGACAAAGAGTGCCACCCCTCAAAAACGGGCGGGTAACCCCTCACCGCGGATGCACACGTTGAACAAGGGCAGCATTAATTCCATGGGTTTACCCAACAACGGTTTAGATTACTACTTGGATTACGTGATCGACGATCAGCACAAGCGGCCCAAAGCAACCAACTTTCTTTCCGTAGCTGGCACAAGTTTAGCAGACAACTTAGCCATGCTGCACCAGATTCAGGAGTCCGAATTTAACGGGTTCGTGGAGTTAAACCTATCCTGCCCGAACGTTCCTGGCAAGCCTCAGGTCGGCTATGATTTCGACCGGGTCAACGACGTTTTGGACCAAGTCTTTCAGTTTTATACCAAACCGCTGGGAGTCAAATTGCCGCCCTATTTTGATCTGGTTCACTTTGATCAAATCGCGGCCATCTTGAATCAGTACCACCTTACGTTTGTGAACACCATCAACAGTATCGGCAACGCGTTAGTCGTTGACCCCCGTTCGGAACAAGTCGTCATCCGTCCTAAAGGCGGTTTTGGCGGTATCGGCGGCGCCTCTGTCAAACCGACCGCCTTAGCTAACGTGCGCGGTCTGGCACTGCGACTGAAGCCGGCAATCGCTATCGTCGGTACCGGTGGTATTTTAAACGGGGTCGATGTGTTTGAACACATTCTTTGCGGGGCCTCCATGGTCCAAATTGGCACCCAGTTCGGCTACGAAGGGACCAAGCTCTTTGACCGGCTGTCTCAAGAGCTGAAGGACATCATGAACCAAAAGGGCTACACCAACATTGAGCAATTTCGCGGTAAACTAAAAACCTTTGATGACTAATCAATAAAATAACAAGAGTGTGCCACAACTCGGTAGATTCCAGAATTTAACGCAAAAAAGCGTATTCCGTCGAACTTTGTCGGAATACGCTTTTTTGCGTTAAATGGCCGGAATCTGAGTTGTGGCGCAGGTTTAGACTAGATTAAAGTATTGAACAAAAGCAAGCTTTAAATTGTCTTTAAGTCAAGAAACCAAATGAAATTTTTATCAATATAGACTTCTTTCCTACTCCCTATCCTGCCGCAATTCCGCTAGCTCTGAATGAATCTCAGAAAGAATTTCAATCTGCAGTTTTTCAATTTCAAGGGTATGGGGAATCTGATTTTGAGAAAGATGATCCAATTTGGCATGCAGGATACGCAGTTCATGTTCCGATTTCAGGTTAACGTGGAAGTCGTTTTCAGCGGCCATCCGATCACGATCAGCCGAACGGTTTTGACTCATCATGATAATGGGCGCTTGAATCGCTGAAATGCAGCTTAATACCAAGTTAAGTAAGATGAACGGAAACCGGTCAAAACGAACGCCGAACAATTGCAGCCCGTTAACCAGCATCCAGGAAATGAGTACGAACACGAAGATCCCGATAAAGCCCCAGCTACCGCCGAAGCGAGCCACGTTATCCGCTACCCGTTCGCCAAACGTCAGGCTCTTATTGAGGGTTTCGTTAACATCAGTAATTTCGTAGTCGTCGCTTTGCATCGCCCGGGTCAACTTACGATTGATTTTGTGGCTTTGTTTGAGATCAGAGTTGATCATTGCATCCACGTTAGCTAACCGATACTTCAGTAAATGGTGGCCACAGATAAAATCAGTCACCTTTGCTTTGGGATAATCGTGTTTGACCCGCTGCCGAATCGCAGTGGACAGATCAGCGAGGTACACCCCTTCGTCAACTCGGTATTCTTTGCCGTCCACGATGCACTGTACCATTAAGTTTTCGGCCATGGTTCGTCACTCCCCTCCCCAATATTTTAACGCAAAAACACCCACCGCAAAACGACTGTTTTACGATGGGCGCCATTTGGAAATCGTCCGAGTAAGGTATTTCAAATTAATGGCGACAAACAGATGTCTCCAGCAACGGTCTATTCTGTAACTAAGTCCTTGTCCACAAATGGCTTTTTAGCAGCTTTTAAAGACGCTTTCATTTCAGCCATGTGCTTCACAAAGTTCTCATCTTTAAGGTCACAGTCAAACCACGATAATTCAGAAAGGTTCTCGTCCATTTGGGCCAAAATCTTTGCAATCGCCTGCTGTGACTCATCATTAGTTGTCATTAAATTCACTCCTTAGTGGTTTTTATAATAGCCATAATACAGAATTTTTAGGGAATATCAAGCGTTTTACACTTAAAAGTTCACTATGAGATGAATTCTTAAATTGCCACCATTTTCATCATGCATTACTCAGATAATCATGCATTGGCCTACATAATTTTTCAACCGACAGACTTAATTATTTTTAACATATCAGCTGGTAATTCGGTTTCAAAATGACGTGCCTGACCAGTCACTGGGTCTTGATAGTCTAATTGGTATGCGTGCAATGCCTGACGTCTGATCAAGTCTCTGGGGCCGTCATACAGCTCGTCACCAAGCAGCGGGTGCCCAATCGAGCGAAAGTGTGCCCGAATCTGATGCGTCCGTCCGGTGTGCAGTAAAACTTCCACCAAGGTCCAATTGGTACTGTGCTCACGAACCCAGTATTCAGTCTGAGCCGACTTGCCGTCTGGTGCCACAATCTGATCAAAACCATCAGCAGAACGTTTTAACGGCGCATCGATCAAATCATGATTCTGACTTAGCTGACCGCTGACGATGGCTAAGTAGCGCTTCTTTAAACGGTGATCTGCTAACTGCTGATTCAGCCACGAATTTGCTAGCCGGTGTTTAGCAATCAGTACCAAGCCGCTGGTATCGCGATCCAGGCGGGTAATGACGTGCGGTACTAAATTTTGATCACCAGCTGCTGCTAAATGTCCTTTGACCCGGTTGACTAAGGTATCCGTCCGGTTGCTCGGGCCAGGCACTGAAGTTAGTCCAGCCGGTTTTAGGACCACCAGCGTGTTGGCATCTTCACTGACGATCTCCAGCGGTTCTGTACTAACAGGCACTTCGGGATCGGCCGGTTCCACCGGCACCACCAGTGTCACCTTATCAGTTGGCTGCACTTTGACGGCCGGTTTTGCAGTGACACCGTTCACCAGTACCTGTCCGTTGCTCTGGCTTAACTGCGTAAACATCCGGTGGCTGACGCCATGCTGGCCTAAAAACTGCTTTGCTGATAAGCCAGTGTCGTTTACTGTCCACGTAAATTCCATTTAATAGATTCGCTCCAGTCTCAATTATTTGCATTATTTGCTTCAATGCGGTTTAAGATTCGTCTTAATGATGGGTAACGGTCGCCGTCCAAGTGGTTCTTCACCCGAAACTGGCCGATCATCCGGTCAGAATACTTATCCGGATCCAGCTTCATGGTGCTGGTGTCTAACGGCGCCTCATCGGTCACCACGGCATCTAACACGACGGGCCGCTTATCACCGGCTGCCAGGTGCTGCTTGATCGTCTCGACCGCCGCTTTCAAGCTGTCATCATCGGTGACTCGTAGACCAACGGCACCCATGTTTTCGGCAACACCGGCCCAGTTAGCGTTCATAAACTTTAAGGCGTAATCACTTTGACCGGTCTTGGCTTTCTCCTGGCGAATAAACCCGTAACCGCCGTTTTCAAGAACGACGTTGATTACTGGCAGCTGATACTGTACCTGAGTCAGCAGGTCTTGCACCACCATTGAAAAACCGCCGTCACCGGAAACGGTGATCACTCGACGGTTCGGGTAGCTTAATTTAGCAGCGATCCCGGCTGATAACGCATAGCCCATGGCGCCAAACCACGAAGACATGGTCATTTGCTGACCATCGCCAAACGGCAGCATCCGCGTTGACCACACGGTGTTATTACCAATGTCCAGGCCATAAATGGTGTCATCGGTCACTAACTCAGCCACTTTTCGCAGCACAGCTTCGGGTGTCAGCAGCCCATCAGGCCGTGCAGCTACCCGTTCGTTGAGGTAGCCCTGCCAGTTTTTACGCGCAGCGTGACAAGCCTGCAAAAATTGACTTTCTGGTGCATCCTCATTTTCGGCTTTGATCACCTGTGCTAAGTAGGTTTTGGCATCCGCTTGCACCATCTGTGTCGCGGGGAACTGTTCGCCCAAAGCCTGAGCACGGTGATTGATCTGAATCGTTTTAATGTCGCCGGGCATAAACCTCATGAACGGGTAACTGGTCCCCACCATGACGACCAGGTCGGCCATGTGCATCGCTTCAAAAGCCGGTTGCGTCCCGATTGTCCCCTGCGGTCCTAGATTATTCACAAAATTACTGGGCACGTACCCCACGGCTGGTGCGGTAGTGATCACCGGCAGACCGAATTTCTTCGAGAACGCCACCACTTCTGACTGGGCATGACGGATGCCGGTACCTACCAGCATAACTGGTCGTTTAGCCTGTTTGATCAGCGAAATGGTTTCGTTCACTTGTTCATCGGCCCCCGCAAATACTGGTTGGGGCAGTCTGCGAACCGGCAGGGCCTGATAATCAATTGTCACGTTCGCCAAGTCATCCGGAATGATCACCACCGATGGCGACTGCGTTTCATAAGCCGCTTGAATTGCTGCTCGAATCGTTCCCGGAACCTGTTTGGCATCACTGACCTGGCGGTGAAAGGTATCCAGCCCGGCAAACAGTTCATCTTCATCCATATCCTGCAGATAGTGAGTGTTGATCATGCTTGTGGCAACGTTACTAATGATCACGAGCATCGGGGTGTGGTCCATTTTGGCGTCACACAGGCCGTATATCAGATGAATGGCACCCGGCCCTACAGCGGCCAAAGCCACACCAATTTTACCGGTCAGCTTTGATTCCGCTGCAGCTGCCAAGGCGCCCACTTCTTCGTGGCGAACCTGAATGTACTTCACCAGATCCTGTTCGGCTGCAAAACCGTCAATCAGTGAATCAGCAGGAATACCATAAACGTGATCCACGTGCCAATTAGCTAATTCTTTTACCAGTGCTTGAGATGCCTTCATCTTTGCCATCATCGCTGCCTCCTACGTATAAGTTACCCTCATTCTACCATGCTCTTGAGCCAAAATATTTTCTCACCAGGACTTGTAATATAGTGGTCCAGACCTTAGTAGCCGGCGGCAATCAAAGCCTGTAGATCGTTAAACGCATAACTGACTGATTGGTTGGCATCGCCCAGTCCGCCCCAAATCTTTGAACGTCGGTCTTGAATCTGAAACCGCCAAACATGGTTCATCGCCAGCTGATATAAACGCGGATGCTTGGTAACAGCAAAAATACGGGCGGCAATGGCGTAGTTGGCAGCCGATTCTTCCCGGTTGCTCACCGCACCGCTGACCTGATACCGGTTATATAACGTCCTGCTAGTCACCCGGTGGCTCAGCCACTGCAACGATTCAGTGCGTAAATGCTTCACTTCCGCTAGATGCAAGAGTGTTAATAGCGCTTCCGAGGTATTCAGCGGTTGCCGTGAATACTGCTTGCGCGACCAGTCATAGTTGGCAGCATATAGTGGAAACTGTGAACCAAGGTAGCCCTGCTGCACCAGCTGTAGCTGTCGACTATAAGCTTGCTGTGTTTCGAATATCTTCAGTGTCAGCAAATCGTAATAAGCCAGCGAGGTCAATGAACTGACTTGATGAGAATGACTATCATAGAAATCCCGCAACTGACCAGCCCGACCAACCTTTCGTTTTAGATCAGCAAACCGTCGAGCTGCTTTTTCTTGATACCGATCATCATGATTTTGGGCGGCGTATAAGCTTAGAGCACGAATCACCCGTAAATCGTCCAGCGTGGCATTTACCTTAGAACGCCGCTTAGGGGCTAATTGCAGCCGATACATCAGCAAGCTATTCGAATCGAAATTTTTAACCGTTTGACGATATACTGCCCGAAACTGGGCATTTTTACCAGACTGAGCAAGGTAAATCAGCCACAGCCCTGCTGATTCAGAAAGGAGGAAGTCGCTATCACCGCCGGTTTGGTTCTGACTAAGAACACCTGTTGGTTTAATCAGACTAGTTGAAACAAACTTCGCCAGCTGATCGACCCGTTCCTGCTGATAACCATATTTCGTTTTCGGTATTAATGCATCCGTCTGTTGGTTAGCTGTAGAGCCACTTTCCCGTCTGGGCGTGCACCCGGCAATCATTGCAATCAGGAATAGGCCGCATAGCAGCAGCTGAATTCGTTTCATCGTTTTATTTCTCCTGTTTATCTATCGTCACGTTTCGGCTATACTATTAGAAAAGAACATTCGTTCGGAAAGTGATGTGAATTAATTGAATCCCACGGAATTACAAGCGTACCTAGCAGCTAATAGCCAAGTCGAGTCCCTTTTTACGGAGAAGGCCCTGCCCTACCTGAACGACGAAAACTTAAAGCGCGCACCCGCCCGGCGGTACAACAGTGCCATTATTCAACGGCAAGCTGACAAATTGTACAGCGAATTCATTGAACAAATCCACGGTAAAATCAGTCAGCAACTGCGCGGTGAACAGAACCCAGCAGCCTGGAAGCAGTTGATCGAGCAAAATAATTTAGTGGAAGAACTAGAGGATTCCATGGCTGACCTCAGCTTTGGTGCAGAGGAATAGGCCAAATTACTATTAATAGATTACCTTAAATCGGCTTACTTAACGAGTGATAAATTTAAGTCGATACAAATTGATACAAAGAGCCACTAGTGTATTAGTCAAACGACTGAACACACTAGTGGCTCTTTGTATTATCTATTTACTTAACTTCGTTGGCAACTGCTTGATTCACAGCCGTTTTTTCAGCTTCGATCAACGCTACCCGACTTTCGATCACCTTAATATCCATGGTGATTTCACGGGTCAAACCTGGCGTGTTAATTTTCGGTTCAAAGAAGGCTTTGAATTCTGACAGACGGTCAGCAGTCTTGAAGACACCGGTAATGACCGTGATGTACGTGGCAAATTCCATGTCGCCGCCAACCGTGTCTTCCAGCCACTGCCAGTCGTTGCGGATCCAGTCCCAGGCAGCCTGTTCACCGTGAGCATTAACTAGCACGCCACGGAACCAGCCACGAAGATCTTGCGGCTTGATGACATCCGCGTTCTCAAACTGGGCAATGATTTTATCAATCAAGCCGGCATCCGGCGTACTGGTCAAAGCAGCGCGAATACTGCTCTTGTAACTGGCGTCTGCCGTTTGACGATAGTCGGCTAACAGCTGATCAAAAAGCTGCTTGCTACCGTAGTGCTTGACTTCATTGGTCAGTACCAGGCCGCGAACATCTGCGGATAAGGTCGACAGCCGTGATTGGTTAGCCGTAAAAATCTGGTGGGCATCCGCAATGGCATCACTGTTCTGGGCGTATAAAGCCGCGCTCAAAATGGTTGGCCGCGCCAGCTGATCATCGTTGGATTCACCAGCTACCGGCTGCCAGCTAAGCCGCTTGACCTGTGCCGAACTTAACTGATCAAACAGCTGCTGCAACTGCTTTTCGGCGGTTGAATCTGGCAGAACAAACTTCTTCAAGTTGTTGGCCAAACTGTACAGCGCGGTGATGACCACGGCAGCTTTGCTGTCAGCAAACCGTTTCAGCAATGGTACGATGCTGGCGTAGGAAATCTGCTGCCCTTCGGCTAACAGACGCAGATCCTGCATCAACTGCAGCTGAGTAATGGCGTCGAACTGATCCAAGTGGGCCAAAATATCGTTCAGCAAGGTTTCATCATAGTGGACGATAAAGTGTGAGTTATTGCCAACGTTCACGCGGAACGGTTCATTGAGTCGTTTGCGGACATCGTCGTATCTGCCTAATGATAATTCAACATCCTTAAAAATCACTGGTGCTTGTGGATCATTGCTGTTCAGCGGGACCTGCCACAGACGGCTGGCATCCTTGCCATCACCGATAAAGAATTGGTGCTGTTTCAAGGTCAGTTCACCATCGATCACCTGTACGTCGACTACCGGATAGCCAGGCTGTTCCAGCCAGGAGTTCATAATGGCGCCAACATCTAGACCAGAGGCTTCACCCAGTGCTGACCACAAGTCAGCCCCCGTAGCATTACCGTACTGATGTGCTTCAAAGTACTTTCTCAAGCCCTTGCGTAAAACATCATCACCAATGAGTGAACGTACCATCACCAGCATCCGGGCACCCTTAGCGTAAACGATGGCGCTGTCAAACAGCGCGTCAATTTCCGCTGGGTCTTCCACCGACACGTGAACGGATTGAACGCCGTCGGTAGCATCCCGGTTCAAGGCCATGGGTGCTTCACTGTTCTGGAAAGTTTCCCAGATGTGCCAGTCAGGTTCAAGGGCGTCAACCGCCACGTATTCCATCATGTTAGCAAAACTTTCGTTGAGCCACAGATCGTCCCACCACTTCATGGTGACCAGATCCCCGAACCACTGGTGAGCCAGTTCATGGGCAATGACGGTTGCAACTAACTGTTTCATTTCCAATGAGGTATTGTCTGGGTCTAAGAGTAAGTAGGCTTCCCGATAAGTGACCAGGCCCCAGTTTTCCATGGCACCGGCGGAGAAATCAGGCAGCGCCAACTGCCATGAATGCGGCAGCGGGTATGGTGTCTGGTAAAAGCCTTCGTAAAATTCAATCGACCGTTTCGCAATATCCAAGGCAAAGTCCAGCTCGTTAGCCTGATGCGCTTTAGTAGCGAACACGCCAACCGTAACCCCGCTCTTGGTCTTCGTCTGCTTTGTCTGCAGCTCACCAAACGCAAAGGCGATCAGGTACGTGGACATCTTCATGGTGGTATCGAAGTAGTGGACACCGTCTTGCGTACGGACTTCCGGCATGTTGCTGATAACCGTTTCGCCAGGATGCTCGTCAAACTTAATGGCTAAATCAAAGGTCGCTTTTGCTTCGGGCTCGTCAATGCTAGGAAACGCTTGCCGCGCAAAGGTCGTCTCAAATTGGGTGCCAATAATCTGTTTCTTTTCGCCGTTCACTTCGTAGTACGACGGGTAAATTCCCATCATGGAATCGGTCAACGGCGCCGTATAAGTGACCGTCAGCGTGGTCTCGCCGGCCTGCTTCAAGTTGATGCGGATGGCTTCAGCTGGCTGATCAAGTTTAAAATCAACTGCTTGGCCGTCTGCTTCAACAGCGGTGACCTTTAAAAATTTTTGATGCAGTGAAATAGCAGATTGCGAGGCGTTCCCCGTAATCGTGGTTTTACCGGAAATCAGCTTGGTTTCCCGGTTAATATCAAGATATAAGTCATAGTGACTAGGTTGAAAGGTCTCATAAAAATGGTTTGTTTCTGTCATGTTGGCCTCCATTAATAGTTAGAATACCTCCATTATACGACTTTCACTGATCAGCCGGTGGTTTATTGACCCAACTTCAGTACGGGCCGATGGTCGATCAACGTATTGGCCTTCACTAAATACACCAAAGAAATGAGCAGCAGCGGTGTAAAAACAATCACGGCGGCGGCCCAGTTGCCGTTGCCCTGCATCTGAGCGGTAATGGTTGGATCAAAATCAATCAGCGAATGAATCACTAAGCCTACCCAAATACCGTTAGTCGAAATACGGATCGCTGAAAACGCCATGCCAATCACGAAAGCATAGAACACCTGCTGCATGGTTGTCTGAACACTTTGACCATTAAACAAGTGTGACAAGTGAAGGAGGCCGAATACCAAGCTGCTGGATACGGCCGTCCACAATAGCGACTGGTTTTTAGATTGAAAAATGCCAAGGAAAAAGGAAAATAGCAGCCCGCGACACAGTGTCTCTTCAAAAATCCCTGCCGAAAGTGCAATCAGGGCAATATTAAAAAGCTGCGCTGGTTGAAACCCCATCGAAAAAATAACCCCCAGTTTCACCAGTAACAGGCTAATGAAAAAGAACAGGATCAAGGCTAACCACGTCCTAATGGGCCGTTGATAACCGATCGACCCGGGTGAAGTGATCCTGACCTTTTTGAAAAAATAAGCCATCGCAAGGCCTAATACCAGCGCCAGAATCAGCCGTGAAGCCGCGTAAGTCAGTGTTACAATACCGTGATCGGTCATGGTCACGGATTGCCGCAATGAATTGGAAACCCCGAAGAAAATAACTAAACTCCCCACGATAGCAACTAGTTTCCAGCGTTGATCACCGGCAACCTTTAATTTATACATAACTGCCTCCAAGTAAACGAATTACTACTACAATACCACCCGCAGCCGTATCTTAACGAATCGTGTTGATCCCCATTAAAGCCAAGCAGTATACTTCATGCTGCCAGAACACGCTGTGCTTCAACTTAGATTACGGCCCAATAACACCAAAAGGGGTCATCCCGACAAGAACTATCGGAATGATCCCTTTCGGTGTTATATTCGGGAATCGACTGCGTTGTATTACAGCTCTTTTTATCATTGATACAGTTGCTTAACCTTGTTGGTGGTTGCCTGGCCATAAACAATGGTTTGCACATTTTTAGTGATCCTCGCAATCTTGGAAAAACCGCTAAAGCCGGACTGCCCATGGCCGTGCGTCATAATGGCAATGGCATACCGTTCGCCGTTGGGCAGCGTCACAATTCCCGCATCGTTATTGTCAGAATTGATCCAGCCAACTTTATCTGCCGTGGTCGACCCCGCAGCCGCTTGAGCCGCTCCAGCCGGAATACCTGTCCGGTACACCTGGTGATTCATCAAAGAAAGCACCTGGCGGCGATTAGCGGCGTTATCAAATGGGTAGCGTCCCTGATCAAGCTTGCGCATAACGGAAACCAGCGTCGCGGAAGTTGTGCGCGCAGACTGGTAAGCAATAAACGGCTGCGGGTACCACCCCTGTTGCTTAACAAAATTATTCAGGGTTACTAAACCAGTGGTATCCAAATAGCTCTCGGCAAAATCATTTTCGCTATGCAAGATCATTTCCCGAAAGCCGGACGAACTCAAAACACTTTTATCCATAGTGCCGGCATCGATCCGTGCTAAAATGTCAGCCACGATAAACAGCTTATAAGTACTAGCCGACGTATAGGCCTTGTGCGCGTTACGGCTAGACACTGCTAGCCGGCCAGCCTTGTAAAAATCAGCTGTATTGCTTGAACCAGCTGAAGTTGTCGACTTGGCACCGAGATTATAAAACGAAACGCTGACGCTGCCATCCTTACTCACTGAATCAACGTACTTCTGCAGCTGTTGCTTCACCGCTGTTTGCTGGCTGCTGACCTTAGCCTTGGGCGGATCAGCATGCACGGGTGCTTTCAAAAAGCCAACGCCAAGAAAAATGGCAATGACGGCAACCAGAATCATTATTAACGGAAAATATTTTTTAGGGGAACTCGCGTGTCGTTCCACCCTACTTTGCCCGTTCATCGCTGTTCATTCCTTTCGGCGTATTTTACCGTTATTATACACTTTTGTATGACTGATTCACGTTATTTTGTCGTCTGACTGCTTTTGATTACTGATCAAAAAACAGTCTGACCGCACACCAATACTAGGTGGCAATCAGACTGCTTTCAGTTGAAACTGAAACCTAACACTTTATTGATCCAAATATTCCTTGGTAGAAGCAATGATTTCTTGCAGACCCTTCTTAGCATCTGAGAAGAACATGCTGGTCTTATCGTTGGAGAATAAGGCGTTTTGAATACCAGCATAACCTGTACTCATAGAACGCTTAATAACAACGATCGACTTCGATTTATCAACGTCCAGGATAGGCATCCCTGAGATAGCCGTATTTGGCTCACGGGCAGCTGGGTTGGTAACATCGTTAGCACCGATAACTAAGGAAACATCCGTGTTTTCGAACATGGAGTTAGCGTCTTCAAGCTGTTTCATTTGATCATATGGTACGTTGACTTCAGCCAACAGCACGTTCATATGACCAGGCATCCGTCCGGCAACTGGGTGAATAGCATAGTTAACGTTGATCCCATTGTCAGTCAGCAACTTCGCTAATTCGGCCACTTCGTGTTGTGCTTGGGCAGCAGCAAGACCATACCCAGGAACGATCATGACGTTCTTAGCGTAGGCCAGTTGAACCCCAATATCGTCAGCAGAAGTTTCCTTAACGTTAACGGGAACATCGTCAGCAGCACTAGCACCGCCGCTATCACCAGTACCGAAACCACCGGCAATGATGTTAGCCACAGAACGGTTCATAGCAGCAGCCATTTGCAAGGTCAAAATGGTACCAGCAGCACCAACCAAGGCACCGGCAATGATCAAGACTTGGTTATCGATAACGAAACCGGCCATAGCAACCGCTAAACCAGTAAAGGCGTTTAACAGTGAAACCACAACGGGCATATCGGCACCGCCAATAGGGATGGTCATTAAAATACCAAAGATCAAGCTGGCAACGATAGCGGTCACAAGGGTCCAAACGTTTGTTGGAAAACCAACCGTCAAGACGATTGCAGCTAAGATAATAATGACAACGATACCGTTTAACAGTTTAGCCCCTGGGAAAGTAATCGGCTTACCAGAAACTTTACCGGCTAATTTACCAGTCGCAATCAGTGAACCTGAGAAGGTCACACTACCAATGATCAAGTCCAAAATAACGGGCAGTGAGAAGGCAACCGGTAAAGAAACACCGTTTTGCTTGCTCAAATAATCAAAGGTCCCGATTGCGGCAGCGGCACCGCCACCAACGGCGTTAAATAGACTAACCAGTTGCGGCATATCAGTCATTTTAACGGTCCGGGCTCTGTAAACACCGTAGCCGACCCCAAGGATCAGGGCAACCAGCAAGACGAGCCATGCTGACATTGTCGTATCATTCTTTTTCAAAACGATCAAGAAAGTCATGACAACGGCAATGATCATACCGACAAATGATAACCGGTTACCATTACGGGCAGTTTTTGGTGTCCGCATCATGTGCAACCCGATAACGTAGCAGATCGCACTAATTAAATAACACAGAGAAACAAGCGTCATTAATCCTGACATTACTTGTCGCCTCCTTTGTTACCCTTGTCCTTAGGCTTCGAGAACATTTCAAGCATCCGGTCAGTGACCACGTAACCACCGGAAACGTTGATAGCGCCAAGAAAGGCTGCAATAAAGGCGATGACGTAAAAGGTTACCGTATTTGCTTCCAAAGCAACCAAAATCGCACCAACAACAACCACACCGTGAATAGCGTTGGCACCAGACATCATTGGTGTATGCAAGGTTGCGGGAATTTTACTAATAACTTCAAAACCAACTAATAAACTTAATACAAAAATAGCAAGATTCGTATATAATTCCTGACTCATTCTACTCAGCTCCCTTCGACTTAGCTGATTGATCAGCTTTTTCGTCGCTTTCGTCCTTTGCCGGTTCATCCTTTGGCAATGGATCAAGCTTTAGGGCATCACGTAAACGTGCATTAATAATTTCACCATTCGTCGTAGCTGTCAGTCCACTAAAGACATCATCTTTAGGATCAATGGCTAGATTACCATCTTTGTCAACCATGGCATTGATGACGGACTGAACGTTTTTGGCAAATAGCTGTGAAGCTGAGTTAGAAAGCTCACTCGCAAAATTATTACCGCCGATAATGGTGGCTTGATTGGGCGTTGTGACCGTTTCATCCGGCTTACTGCCGGCAATGTTGCCGCCAAGGTCACTAGCGGCTAAGTCAACAAAGACAGTCCCAGGCTTAGCGTTATCAACGCTTTCTTGAGTAACCATCAAAGGCGGCTTATGACCTGGAACTTGGGCAGTGGTGATAATCACATCGTTATCAGCGATGAAGCCTGCCAGTTCTTTTTGCTGAGCGGCCGTTTCTTCAGGCGTCAATGCCCGAGCATAACCACCAGAACCAGCACCGTTGGAAACCGAACTGGTCAAGAAGTTGGCACCCAGGGATTCAACTTCACCCTTAGAAGCTGGCCGAACATCGTAACCGGAAATAATGGCACCGAGACGCTTGGCAGTCCCAATAGCTTGCAAACCGGCAACCCCGGTCCCAAGCACTAACACTTTAGCTGGCTTAACGGTACCAGCGGCAGTGATCATCATTGGGAAATACTTAGAATAGGCATCACTGGCGACCAAGGCAGCTTTATACCCGGCCACACTGGATTGAGAACTCAGCACATCCATTGTTTGGGCCCGACTGATCGTTCTTGGCAGCAGCTCAAACGATAACGCAGTGACTTTCTTATCCGCCAACTGCTGCATCTTTTCTGGCTTGATCAGTGAACTCAGTAACCCTAAAATCACTTGACCGGGCTTCAATGCGTTCAGTGTCTCATCGCTGGGCAAGTTAATGACTGCAACTATATTAGCTTGAGACAGTGCCGTTTTACGATCCACCACTTCCGCGCCGGCTTGTTGATAACTGTCGTCGTTGTAGTAAGAAGCAACGCCAGCACCCTTCTCGATCAGCACTTTCATGCCGGCTTTAATCAGCCGTTTCGTGACGTCTGGATCAATGGCAACCCGTTTTTCATGGGGTTGTTCTTCTTTTAGAGCAGAAACCACAATACTCATCAAAATTACCTCCACTTCATATTTGAAGCGTTCCCTAAAAATTTAATTTCAACCCGTCACTAACCCTGCCCAACAGAAGTTCGTGATTGAAAGCACTTGTCTCGCGCCGAAATTAAACTACTATTTATGCCGTACCTGCAACTTTATCAGACAAGTGACTAGTCCAGTTATAGCATGGTATCGCTTCCACTTATAGCTTAACAGAAAAGGCATCTAGAGACAATCACCCCTAGATGCCTTTTGTGCGTTATTTAACTTAATTCAATTATGCTTTCGTGTTCTCAGGGTGACCCTGCAGGTAAATAACGTGAGTGTTCAAGAATTCATCAATACCGTGACGGCCATCGTCACCACCAATACCGGATTCCTTCCAGCCTGAGTGAGACCCATTCATGGCTTCGAAGTTGAACCGGTTGATGTAAGTTTCGCCATCTTCCAATTCGTTAGCAGCGCGTTGGGCAACATCAATGTCCTTAGTGAAGATCGATGAAGTCAAACCAAAGTCACTGTCGTTAGCCATTTCAATGGCATCATCCAATGTCTTGAAGGTAACAACCGGCAGAACTGGGCCGAAGATTTCGTCTTGAATAATCTCAGAATCCTGCTTAACGTTGGTGATTACCGTTGGTTCGTAGTAGAAACCATTTTCGATTTGAACTTTGTGCCCGCCAGCGGTGATCTTACCACCGGCTTTAACAGCACGGTCAACCATACCGGAGACTTTGTCCAAAGCGGCTTGGTTAATCAGAGGGCCAATGCCGGAATCTTTGTCAGTGATCGGGTTAGCAACCTTGATAGCAGACATCTTGTCACTGAGCTTCTTGATAAACTCATCGGCAACCCCTTCTTGAACGTAGATCCGTTCACAGTTGTTGCACAGTTGGCCATTGTTATCGACACGTGAATCAATAATTGATTGAACGGCCAGATCAATGTCAGCATCATCCATGACGATGGCAGGTGCTTTACCGCCTAATTCCAATGAGACCTTAGCCATATGGGTAGCAGCTGAAGCCATGACACGCTTACCAGAGTCAACCGAACCGGTCAAACTAATGATGCCGACCTTCTTGTTCTTTGATAATTCGTCACCGACAACCGCACCTGGTCCAGTAACGAAGTTAACGACCCCGTTTGGAATACCAACCTTGTCGACGATCTTAGCAAATTCAAGGGCTAAGTTTGGTGTATCTGAACTTGGCTTCATCACGATCGTGTTACCCGTTACCAAAGCCGGACCCATTTTACGCGCAATCAGGAAGAACGGGAAGTTCCATGGGAGGATCCCGGCTGCAACACCGATTGGCTGCTTTTGAATCATAATGTTTTCGTTAGCGTTATCGGATTGAAGGATTTCCCCTTCATAAGTCCGGGCAGCGGAAGCCATGTAATCGAAGTAGTCTGCAGAAAACATGATTTCAGTCGTTGCTAACGAACGAATCTTACCCTGTTCTTCTTGCAGCATGTCAATCAAATGGTCTGCATCCTTACGAACCTCAGTTGCCACATCGTGCAAGTATTGGCCACGTGTTGCGGCTGGGACAAATTTCCATGATTTTTCAGCTTCATAGGCATCATCAATGGCTTCTTGGGTTTCTTCACGGGTGGCGCTTGGCACCGTCGAAATCTCTTCACCAGTTGAAGGGTTGATAACGGTTAAGAGCTTACCCGATTTGGAATCCTTAAACTCACCATTAATATACATTTGATAGTGCTTTAAACCTGTTTTAGTTTCTGACATGACGATTGCTTCCTTTCAAATCTGAAACTGTCTTTGAAACTTTCCAATCAAATGGATTACTTACCTGGTTCGTAGTCTGGATCGATAACCAAAACTGGCTTGATGGTCTTGCCACTGATTGAATCAGCATTGGCTTCGTTGATTTGATCGAACTTGTAGAACTTTTCGGTCTTATCAAAGTCGAACATGCCTTGCTTGTAGAACTTGATCAAACGCGGTACATCGATCTGCGGAACCGCGTCGCCCATGTTAACACCGATCACTTTACGATCACTGGTGCAAAGGTCGTTCCAAGTATCCAGGTCAACGTGGTTAGGGGTAACGGCGATGCAAGCTGAAGTGCCGCCTTGTGCTAAGGCTTGGATGGAATCTTCCATAACGGACTTAACACCGGTCGTATCAACAGCCCAGTCAACACCATGACCATCAGTTAATGACTTGATCTTTTCAACGGCGTTTTCACTCTTACTGTTGATGACGTCGGTAGCGCCCAATTCCTTAGCAAGCTTTAGCCGTGAATCAACGACATCAACGGCAATAACGGTCGTGCAGCCGGAAATCTTACCAGCCATCATCGCTGCTAAGCCAACGGCACCAGTACCGAAGACGGCGATGGTTTGACCTGGACGAGGCTTCAACGTGTTGAAGACGGTCCCACTGCCTGTAACGTAGCCGCAGCCCAAAGGTCCTAATTTACGTAAATCAAGACTCTTATCGACCTTAACAGCGTTGCGTTCACGAACAATGGTAGTCGTAGTAAATGATGATTGGTCAAACATATCAGCGACGTCCTTACCATTTTCAGTAAAGTGGGCACTGCCATCTGGACGAACACCTGACAGGTTATTTGCAGCGTAGTTCAAGCACTGTGTCGGAACACCTCTCAAGCAGTTCACACAATTGCCGCAACCATAAAAGGAAAGAACAACGTGGTCGCCAACCTTGAAGTTTTTAACTTCGGGGCCGACCTTTTCGACGATGCCTGAGCCTTCATGACCAAGGACAATTGGGTAACCAATTTCGGCGTCACCTTTACGAAGCGCTTCATCAGAATGACAAATCCCTGAAGCCACCATATGGATCTGCAAGTCATCTGCTTGCATTGGTGCTAATTCAACATCGTCACGCATTTCAAATGAAGCACCTTTTTTATCAACAACTGCTGCTTTAATACGCATAACTCCATCATCTCCAAATGATTAATTTAAAAATTAAACAAAATAAATTGATGAAAGTTGAGATGAAAAGCAATTAACAAATCACCCTTAAATCATGCAACTATAATTAAAGCGTTATGACATCTTTCACCGTTAAGGATTGCTTGTGAATTACTTCTCATTTGCTTACAAGTCTGTTATAGCTCTTTTTATCCCAAAATTAAAGTGTTTGTACAGATTTTTTTGTTACAGTTCTCTAAGAATATTTTAAGATTGTTATTTTATCACATGATAATTTTTCAAATGAAACTCACTCATTATTTTCACGCTACCAAAAAAGCTGCCGATCAGTTGAGTCTCAACCGTTCAGCAGCTTTTTAAGGTGCTCAATTAATTTACCAGTGTGCAACCACTTTGCCATTTGGACCAAATTCATAGTGGTACAGGCCTAACCCGATCAGCGCCGTAATGATATCAGCAATGGGCTGCGCAACGATCACGCCCTGATACCCCATGAGTGCTGCCATGATAAAAATCACCACCGCAAAAACAACCCCCTGCCGGGAAACTGACATCACGAAGGCTTCCAGGGGCTGATTAACCGACTGAAAAATCGTGGTAAACACCATTGCCGCCCCAATAAAGGGCGTCGTGATCAAAAACCAGCGTAACATGTAACTGGCCGCTTGAACCACGCCGTGATTTTTCATGAATAAGCCGCACAACCCCGGTGCGACTACCATCAGCCCCAGCGCAATCAAAAAAGCAAAGCCAACGTTCACTAGTAGGTCAAATTGAATGATTTTCTTTAGCCGTTCCTTATTTTTAGCACCATAGTTATAGCCAATCAGTGCTTGAGAGCCAAAACAAAAGCCCACCAGCACCATGATCACAATGGTCTCAACCTTAATGGCGATCCCAAAACCAGCAACTTTACCAGCCCCGTAAACAATCAAGAAATTATTCATGAGGGCGGTTCCCAACATGGTCATCAGGTTAGTGACCGAAGCGGGCAAGCCAATCATTAAGACGTCCCTGATCCCCGCTGCTGGAATCTTTTTCTGGTGAAAATGGATTTGCAGATACCGGGCCCGTCTGACGGTATAGCCAATTAAAATCACATCCGTTACGATGTAGCCGACCATGGTTGCTAACGCAGCCCCTGCCGCGCCCAGGTGAAAGCCAAAAATAAACAGCGGGTCTAAAAAGATCTTCAGTACCGTCCCTGAGGCCGAACCAATCATGGATTGTTTCGCCAAACCTTCAGTTCGCAACGTGTTGATCGGCACCAAAGACGTGATGATCAAGACGCTGGACGCCGCCATAATTTCATAGTAAATCACCGCATAGCGATACGTACTGGTATTTGCACCCAGTAGCGACAACGCCTGGCTTTTAAAAACAAACAGTGCGATCGTCACCACCACAGCAAGTAAGCATGCACTGTAAAAACAGAAGCTGTTGATACGGCCCGCTAAAGCAAACTTTCTTTGGCCTAATAATCGTGAAATCACTGAACTGCCGCCTAACCCAAAGATATCGCCTAGCGCGATCATCATGGAAAACAGCGGCGTACACAGCGTAATACCAGCAACTAAATTCGTATTTTGCGTCTGTGCAATAAAAAACGTATCCGTTAAGTTGTAAATCATTGAAACCACCGTACCAAGAACCACCGGCAAAGCTAATGTAAAGTAGGCTTTCGGTATCGGGGCTTTTTCGAAAAGCTCAATAATAGTATCATCCCCCGCTGATATTCATAGGGATTATGATATCACAAAGTCCATTCCGCTTGGCAGTAAAAAACCGTTTGAGACAAGCCTCAAACGGCTTTTTACTAATGGGCATTTGTTAAAAAATCAAAAATCGCATCAATGGCCGCTCTATTTGCAACCGGCACCGCCGTCTTTAAAATCGTTTCGGGCGTCTGGTGCAGGTCGTTATGAGCCATGGCATACTGGCCATCGTTGACCACCATGGTGCGCACATTAAGTGCTTTAGGTTCCAAATGAAATTGCAGGCCAATCACGTTATCCCCCAGGACAAACCCCTGGTTATGAACTAAATCACTAGTAAATAACAACTGAGATTCACGCGGAACTTCGAACATTTCTTCGTGCCAGTGCAGCGCGGTGAGCTGTTCGGGTAGTCCGGGTACCACCGTTGCTTGCCGGTAAACCGGCGCCCAGCCCACTTCCTTATGCGGTGCTTTTAAAACACCATACCCCAGCGTCTTAGCAATCTGCTGCGCACCGTAGCAGGCGCCGAAAATCGGTTTGTGCTGTGCTAATAACTGTTTGATCAGCTGCCGTTCATTTTCAATCCAGTCCAGGTCGTCATTGGGACTCATCGGCCCGCCTAAAATCACTAGTAGATCCGTCTCGGCCGCGGTCGGCAACACCCCGTTAAACTGATAGGGGTGATAAATATAGAGTTCATGGCCGTGAGCTGACGCCCAGTCGGCAATACTGCCCGGCCCCTCACTAGGTGTGTGCTGTAAAACGTTTATTCTCATAAGATACCCCTTCCTATCTCAACTGCATATCGCTATTATAATACTGCGAATAAGCGAGATAACAAGCGATCACGCTGCCAATACTCGTTGCCGCTAATATCATAAAAGTCACCATGATCTGATACATGATGGCTTTGGTGGGGTCAACACCCGCGAAAATCAAACCGGACATCATCCCTGGCAGACTGACGATCCCCACCGTCTTAGCGGAATCAATGGTTGGCGCCATACCGGTGCGAATCGCCATTTGAACAATGTGCTTGGAAGCCTGTTTTAGATTAGCTCCTAGTGCCAGCCGTTCCAAAACGCCCTGACGCTGATCATGAAAACTCGTGTTCATACTGCGGTAAGCCAAACCGATGGCCACCATGGCGTTGCTGGCGATCATCCCGGAGATCGGTACGATTTGACTCGGGGTAAAGCGGACCGCTCGTGCCAATACTAGCAGTGCGATCGTCAGCAAAGTAGCAGTCGCAATTGCTAGCAAGCTGATCCAAAATGCGTGGGGAATACCCTCAGCACGCTTATTAGCGTTAATCGCTGCGTTAAAAATAATAATTGCGACCATTAATCCGGTTAACCAGATCCGGTCGATCCTGATAACGTAAGTCAGCACGTAGCCAACCACCGTCAGCTGGATGACTGCCCGAATCACACCGACGATCATGTCACGTTCCAGACCGATCTTCTCTTTTAAATTGATGGCTAAAGCAATCACGACTAGCACAACAGCGAAAGCCAAAGCAGTTGGACTGACGATTAAATTATTCATGTGCGGGCACCTCGATCTTTCCGTCGCGAATTCTTAACAGGTCATCCGCAGCCGCAATTTCCGTTTCATCATGGGTAACGGACAAAACGGTTACCCCGCTTTCCCGATAAGCCTGAATCAACCGGTGGACCACGCCCTTAGTATCGACGTCGAGTCCAGCTGAAATTTCATCCAGGAGTAATACCTGCGGCTTAAACAGCAAATTTCTCACCAGTGCGACCCGCTGCTTTTCGCCGCCAGATAGTTCAATAATGGGCTGATCCAGCATTTTCGCTGTTAACTCTACGGAATCTAAGGCCGCTAATGCCTTTTGCTCATCAAATGTTTTTTCACGAATTTCAAACGGAAACGCCAGGTTATCCCGTACCGTTTCACCGAACAGGGTCGGCTGCTGGAAGCAATACGAGACCTGCTGACGGTAAACCGGTTTGGGATAAGCCGACTGCTTTTTGCCAGCAAACTTCACGGTCCCAGCCGTCGGTGTCAGCAACGTTGCCAAGATTCTTAAAAAGGTACTTTTACCGGAACCGGAAGGCCCAGCAATCGTTAGATTGGCACCCCTTTCAATTTGCAGGGTAATATCCTGTAAAATTTGCTGCCCCCCGCTTTGATACCCTAATTCTTGAACATCAAAAATTGGTTCTGTCATGTGAATTCCCCCCGATAACTTTTACTGACAATAGTTTAGCGTAGATAGTCTCATTTTACTAGCAACTAGCAGCACCCGACACCGCTTTACTGACGGACCGTCTCAAAATTAAAATTGACTTTCAAATTAGGCCGTGCTAGACTCATTGCAATTAAACAAACTTGGTCGGTATGTCACCGGATATACCAGACTATAAGAATGAAGGTATTCATTATTCTACCCGTAGGTACGGCGCCGTAAAGCGTTACAAGGGTTGAATGATGGATACCTTTTTCTTTAAACAATTCTGAGGAGGTTTTTGCATGCGCGTATTAACCGCAGCTGATTTACAGCAAGTATTAGATTTTCCAAGTGTCGTTAAGGTGGTTGAAGATGCCTACCGTGAAAAGGCAACCGGTGAGGGTACCATTTGGCCGATGATCTACCACGAATTCATTTCTGATCAGGCTGATATGGATATTCGCTCCGGCTACCTCAAATCACAGGGTGTTTATGGTATGAAATTACTGTCTTGGTTCGCTGGTAATGATGCCAAACAATTGCCAGAACTAAACGGTACGGTAAACCTGTATGATGATCAGACCGGCTTACCAAAGGGTATCGTCAACGCGGCTGCTCTGACCGGTTACCGGACGGGTGCTGCCGGTGCCGTGGCCGCGAAAATTTTGGCTAATCCGAATGCTACCAACTTGTTGCTGGTAGGCTCGGGCTCACAGGCGATTTTCCAAGTCATGGCGGAATTAACGGTCTTGCCAAAGTTAAAAACCGTCACCATCGTCAACGTGACTTCACTGGCGCACGCCACCGATTTAGCTCAAACCCTTGTTGAGCAGCTGACCACGCAGTTTCTGCCGGCAATTGATCAAAACAGCGACGATCACCAACGGCTTGCTGCTCAACTCAATCAGCTAGCAGTATCGGCCAGTGATAACCTTGAAGCAGCCACTCAACAGGCTGACGTAATTGTTACCGCGACGCCGTCTACCAAAGCCATGATCAACGCTGACTGGGTCAGGCCTGGCACCCACATCAATACCATGGGTGCTGATATGGCCGGTAAGCAAGAAGTCGATGAACAGTTATTGCGTTCGGCAAACGTGTACGTCGATGACCGGACCCAGGCGGCTGAAGTGGGTGAAGCCCAAACGGCCGTTAAAGCCGGCATCACCACTGCTGACCAGTTACCAGAAATTGGCGAATTACTCGCAAAAACCAACGATAATCAGTGGGATGCTAAATCGGTTACCCTGTTTGACAGCACGGGAATTGCCCTGCAAGATATCGCCTCAGCAAACCTGGCGCTGGAAAATGCCGCTAAATTAAATCTTGGTCAAACCATCACCTTATAGGAGGAATGAATTATGAAAATGAAAACCTTTGGCGTCGAACAATGGATGAACGATTACGAAACCACCGCGACCTATAATTTAGGTGAAACCTGTGTCTCACCCTTATCACTGCATGCTTTATTGGCCTTAACCCAAACTGACGAAAAAGTCTTTACCGAAAAAATGCTGCATACGCGGCTGACCTACGGCGACATCGTGGGTGCCCCTAAATTACGGGCAGGCATCACTCAACTCTACCAAAATTTAGCTCCCAAAAACGTGGTTACCACCCACGGGGCCATTGGCGCTAATAGTCTGGTATTAACCACTTTAGTTGAACCCGGCGATGAAGTGATAGTCGTCACCCCCACTTACCAGCAGCTGCAATCCATTCCGGAAGCAATCGGTGCGACCGTGCGCTTATTAGCCCTGAAACCAGAAAACGACTACTTGCCTGATATTGACCAGTTAAAGGCGCTGGTCAACGACAAGACTAAATTGATCGTACTGAATAACCCCGACAACCCATCAGGTTCATTGATGCCGCAAGAGCACTTGCAACGGATCATTAACGTAGCCAAATCAGTGGACGCTTACATCCTCTGTGATGAAGTCTACCGTCACTTGACGCAAGCCGATGACTATTCACCTTCCATCATTGACCTGTATGACAAGGGAATCTCCACCAGCAGTATGTCTAAGGTCTTCTCACTGGCCGGTTTACGGCTGGGATGGGTCGCTACTCACGACGAAGCCTTCATGCAAACAATTTTGTCACACCGTGATTACAACACCATCAGCTGTGGTGTACTGGATGAAATGGTCGCCGAAGTCGCCCTTGACCATAAGGATGATTTAATCAAACGAAACCGCGGCATCGTGCGGAAAAATTTAGCCATTTTAAGTGACTGGGTCGATTCACAAGACCATATCAGTTGGGTTAAACCGCAAGCGGGCACCACTGCCCTGCTGCATTACGACTTTGACCTGCCTAGCGAACCGTTCTGTGACCAATTATTTAAACAAACTGGCGTACTCTTAGTGCCAGGTGCTGAATTCGACGTGGAACACGCGCTGCGGATCGGCTACGCTTTTGAAAGTCAGGAACTGCAAAACGGCTTGGATAAGCTGAGCAGTTTTATGGAAACACTCAACGCATGAGTAACACAAAAGGGGACCGGACAATTGTCCAGTCCCCTTTTTGCGCTGTGTGATTAAAGCATATCGTCAGCACCTATTTGCAATTAGACAGCCAGTAGCATTCAAAAGGCGTGCCACATGAATTCATTTTCTTGAAGACGTTAAGCAATAACCGTTGGCTGATTAGCCTTGAGTTCATAAGTCTGGCCCTTATAATCGACACTGCCACCGGCACGTGATGCGGTAATTGTTAACTGTTCATTTGTCTTATCAACGGTTACAGTGCCATTTTTTATTGGCATCACCGTGTGCAATTTTTTAAATTCATCCAAGACTGGTGTCAGCTTGAAGGTCTTATAGCCTGGTTCAGTTGGACGTAAACCAATGAAATGGCGGCCTAATAAGTAAATTGGACTAGCACCCCAAGCGTGGCACAAACTCTTACCATATGGATCGCCATACATTGCATACATCTCTTTACCGTGCTGGCTGGGATCAAACTCCTCCCAAAATGTCACGGCACCGCGGTCTAACATGCCGCCCCAATAGTTTAGCAATACTTGATAGACCCGTTTTTGCTCACCAAGTTTACATAGCGCATCCTGTTCAAAGAACTTAAAGTAAGGCGTCGTAATCTGGGTAATATCGTCATTCAGCAAAACATTGTTTAAAATAGACTGCTGTTTATCTTCATCCACCATATCAAACAGGATTGCAAAGATATTAGCATGCCGGGTAACGTGACGCTTACCTGATTCATAACAATCGATAAAAGCGCCTTTTTCATCATCCCAGAAATACGTCATCAAATTGCTATAGAGTTGATCATACTTCTTTTGATAAGTATCGACTTCCTTACCAAGAACTTTACCGCAAGCTAACATAGTTTTATAGTCTTCCAGCAGCAAAATTTGCTCTGCTGCAACGGTGCCATCCTTATCCATCTTAGACCAGTCAACGAAGATCCAGTCATTCTTGCGACCATAAATAAAGCCTTTATCGTTGGTTTGCTTGATGAAGTATTGCACCATACTTTCCATTTTAGGATAAATCATTTCCAAGAAGTCTTTATCACCCGTCATTTGATAATGATTCAAGATGCCGATTACCCACAACATAGAGTAATCAACAATGGTATTCATATGCTGCTTAATATCCTCTTGGCCGCGTAAGGCTAAAAGGGTTCTCTTATCAATATCTTCGTTAAAGAAAGAGTATTGGTTAATAAAGTTGGCTTGGTAGGCGTCACCTGCCCAAATCCAGCGATCACGTTTGATGCCATCTATGAAGAAGACGTCACTGCATAGATTGAGGGTTTCTGTTGAAACATCCCAGATTTGGTTAATTAATTTGTTATCCGATTTAAACGAGGAAGGGTTAGTTTTCGGAACAAATTCATGAATAGCAGTTAAATCAACATTGCCCAGTTCGACGTTGGGTACAAATACATACCGGAAAGCACGTTTACGAATTGGTGTTGTACTGTTTACACTTTCTTGTTTGTAATAGCAGCGTTCAACGTCCCGTGCTTCCGTTTCGGATTCACCATAGCACAGTGTGACTGAACGCGGCCCAGCCAAAGTAACCGTCAAAGTTCCATTGACTGCCCGGCCAAAATCAAATAAGACGCCACCGTCAACTGCCTGACGCGAAACTGGAACAACCATTTTAGTTTGATAATCAATTACATTAGGATCTTGATACGGCTGTGTAAATAGTGGATCATGACCCGCGGGCGCGTCGTTAACAAAATTAGATGCAATCCAACCGCTATCTGACTTAATGACTGAACCTTCAATATAAATACTCGGCAGGCCGCTGATATTACCAACATGAATTTCAATCTGATTTTCTCCCGGTTCACACGTGAGCTTATCACCTAAACGATACTTTCGTTCGTTGATGGCAACGTAACCCGTTCCTTTGGCGTGAACAGTAAACTGAGTACTCTCTTTTAGCTGATAAGTCCGCATAAACTTAACGTTGCGATTGCAGTCGTCAATGTACCAATAAGCTGGCCAACCCATCCCGCGTTCTTCACGCCTAAAGTTTTGAAGCATTCCTTGGTGAATTTCGAAGTCACCGGGATACCATAACCAAACCGAATTTTTAGTTCGCATGTGTATTATCTCCCTTTTAAATAAGCCAGACACTCAGCCTGACTTAAGTTCTTTATTCTTTTTCTAAAGCAGCGGCCGTCATTTTAAACTTACTAACATGTTTGACAATGATGAGGGCACAAATTCCTGAAACTAAGGTACATCCGGCCATGATCGAAAGTAATAGCTTGGGTGAGAACGCCATTAACGTTGGGGTGACCAAAGAAAATACCGCTGTTAACGCTCGAACGATCCCGTACGAAAACCCGGTTAATGAAGCTCTTGCATCAACGGGATAAAAGGTTTGTGTCCAAATCTTATAAAGTGCCTCGCCCCACAGAATGTTGCTAGCTGAATAGCAAATGTACGCAATCGTGAATGCCTGCCAATAATTGCTGAATGTTCCGGCAGTGACAAAGGCAATTAACCCCACTAATAGGCCACCGTACATCACTGGGTAACGATACTTGGTATCTGAAACTTTGAAGTAAAAGAAAGTCGAGAATAAGCAGGCGATGTTAGCAATCAAAGCAATGATTGTGGAGAATGCCTGACTGCGATTATCCACAGTTACTAGGAAGTAGTTCACGAACGACCCCCAAGTGTTTGCTGGCAGATTCCAAAAAAGATAGAAGACTGTCAGCAGCAAGATTGAAAGCAAAATGTTTCGATGCTTCAATAAATCACTTATTTTGTACGTCTTCGTTTGAGGTTGAACATCTAATTCAGCACTTTCTTCAACCGCAAGCGTTGTTTCGATCGTTTTAAATTTCTTTGAAAAGACACGAACACACCAGTTAAGCAGTGCAACGGCTCCAATCCAACCAAATAGTGCGGCGGGACTGCCCATCCCACTATTTGCCGTCAAAAAGCCAATAAGCTGTGAGAGCAGAATACCGACCGTCCAGAAAATTTGTGTTGAAGAGATTGCCCGACCGTATACTTTTTTCGACATCCGTTCAGAGATCACCGCCAAAGACGTTGGCAAATCAGCGCCAGATGCCAATCCAGCGATAATGACACCAATAAATAAAACGGTTACATCTTGTGACAACGCGATGATAAACGAACCGATAGCCACGAACAAAATATCGGCGTTAAACACTGTCACCCGACCAAATTTGTCAGCAAGCCAGCCACCGATAAAAGAACCGACTGCTACTGATACGGTTAACAACGTGCTTATTAACCCGACTAACCAACTGTTTAACCACAGATACTTTGCCCAAATAGGTAAAGCAACGCCAAGACTGACTAAAAGGGCTGCATCCATATACGAGGCTAACCCGGCAACGACGATCAACATGACATTGTCACGGGTTAATTTAACTTTCTCAGTTGTCATAACTTACACCTTCCCGTAACAGGTATTTATCAATGAGGTAAACTGGTGTACAGCTCCAGGCATGGCAATAACTATTCAGAATGGCACTCCCATAAGGTGAATAATCAGGTTTATCCGGATCAAAGGCCTCCCAATAGGTATCGGCTCCAAGCTGAATCATTTTGCCCCAGTACCCCTTCATCAGCCGAATGGCTTCCTTTTGCATGCCAGCTTCAAACAAGGCCTGCGTCACATGGTGATACATATACGGAGTCGCAATTCCTTTAATCGGAAATAGTTGTTTGACTGTTTGCACCATTAATTGCTTAGTTGACTGGTCATCCAAAACGTGAGCGAGTGCCATCCAAACTTGGCTGGCAACGTTTAACTCCCGGTTACTCCCAGAAACAAATAACTGTGACTTTGAATCAAATAACTGTTTGGTCGCAAATTCACTAATCAACGTTAATTTGGAAATATATCTGTCTGCATCGCTATCATGCATCTGCTTAGCTAAGGAAATGAACTGTTTAAGTGTGTAGATTAAGATTCCTTGACCAGCAGTTGTTTTATCAAAATCATTGGACCAATCAATGAATACAGGATAATCATCGGTAATTTGCAGCTCCCCTTGCTCATTCACCAGTTTTAACGCAACATCCATCTGCTTTTTAGCAATCGGATACAAATCATTTAGGACCATTTGATCCGTATTAAATTCCTCATAGTCGGCTAAAATCGAAATAAAGAATAAGCTGTAGTCCAGCAAAAAGGTATCGTCTGGCGTTTCTGTTGGCTGAGTAAAAACATTGGCTGGAATCCGGCCATCCTCAGTTGGCATAGCACCGAAAAGATATAAACAGCGTTTAACCAAATCAGTGTTTTTAAAGGTGGCATAATCGGCTAATGCTTGCAAACGCAGATCACCGATCCATAAGCGGCGATCCCTTTTTGGACCATCCTCAAAGACGTCCTGCATACAATCTTCCAGGGTTTTGACCCCGACTTGATAAATGCGGTTTAATTCAGGATCTGCTAATCTCGGTTTTGTAACAGCATCAGCCGTCACTGCACTTTGGGTCACAACTGTGGGTTGTTCGAAAACAACTTGCCACTTTGGCGACGTGTCTAACACGGTAATTTCAACATAACGAAAGCTATAACGCCGTGGCAGTTCTAACTGAGCTGGTAAGGTGTCCAGATGGAGATACTCCTCTTGGATCCAAGACTTGCTCAGCCATCCGTCATAATCCTCGCTCTTGCTTGCTAACTCAGCAGGCATTTCCGCAAACTTTAATTTAAAAAACAAGGGTGCGTCCATTGGAGAACCGACTGATTTAACCTTCAAGCTGAAATTGCCCACGCAATGATCGCCAAAATCTAAAATAACTTTATCGTTCCGTTTTAACTTTCTGTTAGCCAATTCATTAATGTCAGCAACTTTTTTAACACCGCAGTCTTCCAGCAAATCAGTGTTTTTTTCAAGTTCAACAATTGACTTTGCGTTAATCGTTTGATGCTTAAGCTTTGGTCGATAACTAGCAGCCTTTGCCAACAATTGTTTATCGTGCTTAAAATGGATATCATTATTGATTTGAAATGTAAATCCCATCGTAGTCGCTCACTTTCTATCTCGCAGTCACTGTCGCTTAAAAATCATTAACACCATGTTTCTTCTCTAAGTGCATCATGATTGCACCAGCAATAAAGCTGATGAAAACAATGCCGGCAAAACCGAACATAGAGTTACGAATAGCAGATGGAACAACCAGAGCTGGAGTGATCAGTGCGAACAAGCCACAGCAAACACGTGAGAAACCATTAATAAATCCCTGAACGGAAGCCCGTACTTCAACAGGAAAGGCTTCCTGAGTCCAAACCTTATACATGGCTTCACCGGCAATATTATTGCCAATATTGTAAGCACCGATGGCAATGACAATTGGCCATAATGCGTGGCTGCTAATTGCAAGGCCTAACATGGCGAGGAACTGAACCGTGATACCAACTAAGAAGAACTTGTTGCGATACTTACCACCGGCAACTGATGCAAAGGCCATCGTAGCAAGCAGTGAAATGAAGTTCAAAACAATGCCGGCACCGGTAGCAAAACTCTGACTCGCATGTGCTTGAACCAGCGTAAAGGTTTGGAACTGACCAAAGGTGTTAGCTAATAAATTCCAGCAAACGTAAAAAATCAAAATGCTGAAAAAGAAACCCATAAATTTACGCTTATTACTGCCAGTAAACACCGTTTTGATTGAAACTTTCTCAGTAACGTTGGCTTCTTTTTCGCGTTCAGCCCAACGATGATTTCCCTCCTCATGGAAAACCTTGAACTTAGTTGAGAATGTCCGCCAGAGCCAAGTAATGAGTGCAAAAATAGCAAGAATTGTAAAGACGACCCGGGCACCAGTTGCACCCGCCATCTTAGAAACAATAAAGGCACAAACGTAAGACATGAAAACTCCGATTTGCCAAAAAATTTGAGTTGAAGAAACTAAACTTGCTGACGTCTTCTCATCGGGTGAATCATGCGAAACTACGGTTAAACTAATTGGTAAATCTGCACCAGAAGCAAAGCCGGTCACGACCACACCAATGAGTAACATGACGTAGCTATTAGAAAAAACACAAGCCAATGCACCGATGGCATAAATCAGGTTTAACCAGTTAAATGAACGAACTAGACCAAATGACTTTGTTATCTGTCCAGCTAATAAAGAACCCAGGGCGATTGCAAAAGTTAGTGCCCCTGAAATAATACCAACTTGCCCATTTGTCAGCCCTAATCCAGTCTGCCAAACAGTAATCGTAGCTGATAATCCAACAATAATACCAGAGCCTAGGATTGAACCAATTCCTGCGGCAACCGCTAATGGCCGATATTTGCTCACTAGTGATTGATCTGAATTGTCGTTATTCATAATGACTTCCTCCTTTAATTTACAAGTTAATTGTAAGCGATTCCAAAGGAGGCAACCATATCTCGAACACATGACTTGCATTGCAAAATCACAGGTTCATGATACGATAAAGTAAATTTATTTAGCTGGAGTGAGTGAGTTGGCCTCAAAATGGTTAGATCAACAATTATTTAAATTAAGCGAAGTTGAGTCTCTGCAACGGAGCATGAAAAGTAACGTGAACTATATGGATCTGGATTATATTAACAACCCTATTCCACAAATGCCGCAAGCAGATTTATTCAAAGATGGTGATATTGCTATCACCAAAAATAACCGGTTTTCCTATGTTCCTGCGCACACTCATAGTTTTATTGAATTAAATTATATGTATTCTGGCAACTGCACCCAGTACATTAATGGCGAAGCTGTCACGCTTTACAAGCATAACCTAATCATGATGGACAAGGATATTGTTCAGCAAATTGAATATACGGGTGAAAACGATATCCTCATTAACATCTTGATTAAGGATGACTCTGCAATTAACAAGCTATTCGATTACATTTCGGTATCATCTAATCAAATTACTCAGTTCTTGTACAACGCTTCAAAAGTAAACACCCTGCATAATAATTTCATTTTATTCAACCTTGATCAACAAGACGTTGCCATCAATTTGGTTGAAAGTCTAATTATTAAAGGATTAACAACTGCTAGTCAACGAAATAAATCCATGTCGTTATTGTTATCCAGCCTTATTATCGAACTGTCCCAATCCATTGAGCAGGAATACATCAACTTTGCGGATGCCACGGATGATCGACTTTTACCAATTCTGCAATATATCAATGAAAACTTCACTGACATTTCATTGGCAGATGTGAGCAAAAAATTTGGTTACAATACGAATTACCTTGGGAATAAAATCAAGGCTACTACTGGTCGAACCTTCATTGAACTTGTTGACCGGCGACGATTATCTGCTGCTCAAAATCTGATGATTAAAACGAATTGTACAATGGCTGAAATATGCGACATTATTGGGTATCAAAATACCTCGTCACTGTTTCGACTATTTAAGAATTACCTCAAAACCACGCCTTCAGACTATAAGCATAAGGTTAGTGGGCATCAGCGCAATTAAACTTAATCGCGTTATGGCAATTATCAATTGACGACCACTTCTTTCAATCGGCCTTAATTCATTTCGATTTCAGTTATATCCAAATAGTGGGTATTTGCGCTCACAACTAGAACTAATAGTTCTTATTCTATATTTATTAATCTTGCTTCTTGATCCCAATACCTCGCTAAATCGGGTAACTCGAGAATCTGCCGTTCACTAAAGAGCTGGTCTAAATTGTAAAAGAATAACGGTGATGCCGTTGAAAAATGCGTCATGACGGCCTTAATTGTTTGATACTCATTTTCTGATAACTGTACCAGTTGTTTTTGATGCGTCTTTAAATGCGCTATCCCAGCGGTACTGGTCAGTAAATGACTACTCCAAACGATTTGTTTAATAATCTCAAAACCAGACTCCTTCGCATCCGCCACAAGGCACGGTTCCAGCCCACCCGCATCAATAAAATTAGCGAACCAAAATGCATACCGGTTTCGGAGAAAAACATTATGTAACGGTAATGCGCGTAACTGTTGTAAGTAAGCGGTCAACGGAATATCCAGTCCTGCTAATAATCGTTCAATCATTTGCAGTGTTTTGGCAGTACGTGCATAGGTAATGCGGTTTGCTTTTCCTGAGAAAAAGCAGTCTTCTTTTTCGGAATCAAGACCCATTAAGTCCATAATGGCCCGATTCGTCAGTTGAAGCCGCCTTTGACTAGCTTCAATCATCGCGATTAGTTGCGCAACAGAGAATTCGTTAAACTGATCCCGCATTTCATTGGCACCTCTTTTCAAAATTACTATATCACTTTCACAATCGTCATTACCCTCAAGTTTAAAACAAGCACCCTCAAGCAAATATTCGCCACACTAAAAGCACGCCAGTCCTTTAACAACTAACAACGAACTTGCGTGCTTTTAATCGCTGATTCACTTGGTCAATCTCACCTAGCTAATACGCCGTCTCGTACCAATTCCTTAGTCAAGGCATCCACTGCTGCGTGAAGGTTCTCATTGCTGGAAGCATAACTGATTCGCAGCGCCTGAGGATCGCCAAACGGTGCTCCCGGCATCAAACCAACGTGATAGTTCTTTGCCAACTGCCGCGCAAACGTGAAACTATCTTGGTGACAACGTTCAGGGATCTTCATGAAAATGTAGAACGCGCCCTTGGGTTCAACGTAAGAAATACCCAGTTTAGTAAGCGAGTCAGTAAGGTACTGGCAGCGCTGCTCATAAACTTGACGCATCACCGCGGCATCGTTTTGACCGTGGGTGAGTGCTTCAACCGCTGCGTGCTGAACGATCGAAGTTGGCGTGGTCACTTGAAATTGATGGGTTTTAGCAATTTGATCGATCACGCCGGTTGGCCCGAACGCGAAACCAATTCGCCAGCCAGTCATGGCATGGGATTTTGACAGTCCGTTGATGACGATGGTTTGATCAGGCAGCCACTGGGACAGAGAGTAGTGTTTAACCCCGTACGTGAGTTCACCGTATATTTCGTCACTGATCACCCAAATTTGGTGGTCCCGAAATACCGGCACTAAGGCTGACAATTGTGCTTTCGAATAAACGACACCAGTCGGATTAGAAGGATCAGTAATGACAACGCCTTTAATGGTGACATCCGGGTGTGCCGCAATGGCTTCATTGACTTGCTGCGGTGTCAAGACACATCCCGTCTCAGTCGTATCCACCATGATCGGTACCAGGTGATTGATCGATGCTAACGCTTTATAGACCGGGTAGGCCGGAGCCGGGATCAAGACCCCGTCACCAGGTTGAAACAGCGTCTTAAACGTTGCTGACAATCCCTCGGTAGCACCGACCGTGCAAACGATCTGATCCGCCGAATACTGGTAGCCGAACTTTTCGCGGTAGTAGGTCGATGCAGCCTCCCGCAACGCCTGAATCCCCCAGAAATAGGGGTAATGCGACTGGTCTGCGTTGATCGAAGCGATCGCCGCCTGCTTAACGTGGTCTGGTACGTTGAAATCAGGCTCGCCCAGTGTGAGTTTAATGATTTCAGGATCTTGACTGATCTCGTGGTCAAACACACGTAACGCGGATGGTTGAACTGACAAAACATCGGGATTCAATTCATTCATTTCCATAAAATTGATGCCTCCAAGTAAATTGTGAGTCATGTTAACAATCAGCAGTGCCCATTATTCTTCTTAAGATCAAAGCAGTCTTCACCGTTATAATGAGCAGATTAATATGAATAAACTAACGTGACAGTGTCATTATTTATTCAGTTTAAATATTTCCTCCATTAATATTAAAATCAGATTAGCAGCTACAACAGCTAATTTCTGCCTTTGAAATATAATATAGCAGTATTCAAGCTTAGTTTCCAGTATTTATTCAAATCAAATTCTAATTTTATCTTTGCATTTTTATCATTTTTTGTCTGCTCCTAATAATAAAAGGGGATTGCGCCGAATAGACCCAATCCCCTGACTGTTTACTTAAAATAATGGCAAAGTTCCTAGATATCCATTATCAGAACGATTCTTAGCAGCCCCCTCTGCCAGGACGGCCAATCGGTTGATCACCGATTTTCACTAACTAAACAATGACATTCATAGCCTAAATCATTTACCAACGGATTTAAACCGCTTTTGATCATTTTTAGTTTACAAAAAAAGGCTACCTTATCAAATTAAAAGTGCATCCAACTTTTATTTGACGTTTAACCACTAATTGGGGTATCTTGTACTTAGTTTTGAGTGTCAAGACACCCCCATAAATTTGTCTTTGAAACTTAAGGAGGAAAATCTGTTGGAAAACAAAGGTATCTGGCGAGACGGGTTAGTTCGCGCTTTTCACCCGAAGTATTTATTCAGTGATCTATTTGATGTCAGTGGCGGTAAACGACTCTACCTGCTCTTTTTACTTGCCATTCAGTTAGTCTCGTTTTTTGTCATCTTCAGTAACGGCCAGTTCCACCTGCAAGTCAACCCGACCATCATTAACATGGTGAGTCTCTTAGCGGCTGTCACCGGCGTGTTTAGCGTGGTTTTAGTGGCTAACGGCCGGATCACCAACTACTTTTGGGGCGTTGTGGAGAGCTTAGCGTACATCTACGTCTCCTTTGACAGCCACCTGTACGGGGAAGTTTATTTAAACCTCTTCTTTATCACCATGGACTTTATTGGCATTTACCAGTGGAGCAAGGCCGACCATCAAAAGAACCAAAAACACACGGAAAAGGTCATTTCCAGAGCGATGTCGGTTCGCGGCTGGCTGCTGTTGACCATTTCGATTTTGGTTGCCTGGTGGCTGCTGTCGCAATTTCTGTTAAGGGTACCGTTTATCACACCGCAGCTCGACCCGCACCCCTACGTTGACTCAATGAGTACCGTACTCCAAGTCTTCGCCATGATCCTGATGGCGTTCCGTTTTGGGGCCAGTCAATGGACACTGTGGAATATTTCCCACATCGCTGAGCTGATCCTATGGACGGTCAACTTTAACCCCGTGATGCTGGCACTATGGATCGCCTTTTCCATCAACTCGATCTACGGCTTCTACGTTTGGACCTTTAAGCTGACGGACCGTACGAACCAGAAAAAGGAAGCTGCCCTATGACGTATTCATTTGTAAACAGCAGTGATGAAAAATTCCAGCAGGTCACTAACAGCAGTTTTCAGGTAAATGCGCACTTACTGGCTCAGGCCAAAGCACCGCGTTTAGAGACGAAAACCGTCCAACCCGCAAGTGCCCAGATCATTACCGGTCATCAGGCAACAACGGTCAATGACGACATCATCGAGGTTAAACCGGGGCAAAAGTTGCTCTATGACCTGGGAAACCTGTACGTTGGCCGCTTTTCGGTCGACTGTTCCGCTACCGGTTCGCCAATGGACGCGCCGCTGCTGTTAAACGTGCGGTTCGCTGAAACCCGCCAAGAACTTGACGTGGACGCAAGTCAGGTCAAAAGCTGGCTGCCGTTATCGTGGATCCAAGACGAAACCTTGCACGTTGATCTGCTGCCCCAGCAATTAGCGTTTCCTCGGCGATACAGCTGCCGTTACATCTACTTGGAACCAGTTGGTCAGTCCCTAAAGTGGCAGCCGCAATTTACCCAACCGCAGTTCACGGCTGAAAGTGCCGTTTTAAATGAACAAGTAGCTCCCTTAGTACAAGCGCCATCCTGGGTCCAGCAAGTTGATCAAGCTTGCGTGGCAACCCTCCGTAATACCATGCAGCGTGTTTTTGAAGACGGCACTAAACGCGACCAGCGGCTTTGGGTCAGCGATTTTCGAATTCAAGCCCGGGTCAATTACGTCACTTTCCATAACCAAACCGTCCCCAAAAGGTGTTTGTACCTGCTGGGCAGCTTTTTGGATGAAGACGGCCGCCTGCCGGCTGATGTCCTAACGAGGCTGCCGCAGCCGGTCGCCGACGACTTATTCTGGTTCGACTATGACCTGGTCTTTATCATGGCGTTGGCGGAGTACGTTTCCGCCACAGCTGACCAAGATACGGCTGAAGCCCTCTACCCCGTAGCTAAACGGGTCATGCAATTTATTGAAAGCCAGCTGCAAGCCGATTTGACCGTAGGACCTCGTCAGGATATTTTCGTTGATTGGTCCACCGACTTTGATAAAGAAGCCGCCGTTCAAGCTCAGGTCATCATGGCGGTGATGAGTCTAATTACCCTGGCCAAAACGGTTAACGACCCCGACATCACGCACTATCAGCAGTTATTAACCCGCTTAGAAACCAGTACCCGTCAAGTCTACTATGACGCGCAGCAGCACCTGTTTACCAGCGGACCTAAACAAGAGATCAACCCGCTAAGTCAGGTTTACATGCTGCTCACGGACCTGTTAACGGAACCGGAAGCACAACAAGTGATCGACCAGCTGCTCAGCCGGTTTGACTTGGCCCGAACACTAACAACACCCAGCATCCAGGGATTGCTGGCGGAGGCGCTGTTCAAACACGGACGCCGAAAAGAAGCCCTGTCAGGCATTAAGCACTACTGGACGGGCATGTTAAAGCGCGGCGCCGATACCTTTTGGGAAGTTTACGACGAAAACGATCCCGCTTACTCGCCCTATGGATCGATCTTATTAAACGGGCATTGTTTTGGCTGGAGCAGCTACCCCGCTTACCTATTTCGGAAGTACCAAGTTAACGGCCAAGACTAGTCAAACTTCACCTCTAACGTCAAAATTGCACCAAAAAAGGATTCGCAAATGAACCCTTTTAATATCACCATTAAATTTTAAACCGCTAAACTAAGCTAACGGCAACGGTGCCTGCAGTTGCGGGCCTAAGCCGCGACGGGCACGGACCCAATCATCACCATACCACATCTCCGTTTTTTGCCGGCCAGCCGCGTAGTCCCAGAAGTTATAGCGTTCAAATTCAACCAAATGGCCATTCGGACCTAAACCAATCCATTCGTAACTGCCCATGTCCGCAGTATTTGCATACTTAGCCCACAACAATGGAAAAGTAATGGTCTTCCCATTAGCATCTGTGTAACTCCGCTCTTGGCCGTCTAATATTCGCAGACGTTCCAATTTATTGCGGTAATCTGGTGCAATTTCCTGCCAGAGCTTTTCTGCTTTATCATAGGCTTCCTGCTCACTGGGCATCGGACCGGATAACGGCTGAGTCAAAGCATTATAGGAATACAAGCCATTGGCATCACTATAGATCACGGTGATGTGTTCTCTTCCCAGAGCTTCTTCTGGTAAGTCTGCAGGTTGGTACCGCAACAAGTGAACCTGTTCATCATTCCGTAGCACTAATTGATTCACTACGATTTGATAATCATCAGGAATCTGTAAATCCGGATAAGTCTTTCCTGCAACTGTTAAAGCTGTCATTAGGCACCTTCTTTCATTTTTTAGGGAAGCACGACCATTTTACCAAAGCTGTCGCTTGCTTCCAGCGCTGCTTGAGCATCGCCAGTGTGAGCTAAGTCAAACGTCTTGGTTGGCTTAACGTCAATGTGGTGGGTTTCGATAATGTTGAGCATATCGTTAAAGGCATCATCACTGCTTGCCTTGCCCGATTCAAAGACCGTTAAGCAAGCACCGTTAGGAATCACAAACGCACTGAAGTTCGGCACGGTCCACTGATCACCTAAGCCGCCTGTCATGCAGCAATACCCGAACTGATTAAGGTGTGCTAGCGAGTCGTTAAGTGTTGCAGGCCCCACCAGTTCAACAATGGTATCAAAATGTTCGTCTGTCTGAACCTGACCGTCCTTGTCCAAAACTGGTTCATCACAGCCAATTGCCTTCAGCTTGTCGAACTTTTCTTCATGACGGGTACTGCCAAAAATTTTGGCTGACGGGTTCATGGCCTTAGTTAATTTAATCGCCGCACTGCCGACACCACTGGTAGCACCACGAACCAGCAAATTCTTGGCAGCTTCTATATGGGCGTTCTTCAACGACCCATAAGCAGTAAAGTACGTTTCGGGAATGGCCGCCAGTTCAGCCCACGATAAGTTGGTGTTCACTGGGTAGATCTGCTTGTTTGGCAACAAGGCGTATTCAGCATAACCGCCGTCAAATTCACGGCCCATGCCGCCCATGATACTGGCGACTTTCTGACCAACAGGCAAACGCTGAGCATCCGTCGTGTCAGCTACTTCACCAACACATTCAATACCTAAGATCCGTGGGAACTTAACGGTTGGCGACTCCCCTTTACGGGTATAAATTTCAGAATGGTTGATGCCAAAGCCCTTCACCCGGACTAAGCTCCAGCCCGGCTTAACCTTTGGTGTTGGCACTTCCTTTAACTTCAAAGTTTCTGGACCGCCTGCTTCTTCGATCACAATGGCTTTCATTTTAATGCTTCCCTTCATTGATTGTTTTTCTCAGTATCCCCATGAAGACGGGCAAATGACTGTAATACTTTCGCCATCTGCTCAGGGTCAAAATCGGGGAACTGTTGCTTAACGATTTGACTGAACTGCGCTTCTTCCTGATCTAAGATCGCCTTGATCTGGGGGTAAACCCGTTGACCTGCCGGTGTCAGCTCCAGCTCCTGCGCCCGCTTATCCTTGGCCGACCGCTGCCTGTTTACCAGCCCCTGGTCCACCAACTGCTTGATTGCCCGCGTCACGTTACTAGGATTAATAAATTCAGCTTCGATCAAGTCCTTCTGTGTCAGTCCGGGGTTATCGTGGATCTTTAGTAAATAGTAATACTGACTGGCACTGACGTTGATGCGCGCCAGCTGCTGTCCCAAGTGCTGACTGCTTTGACGGCCAGCGATTATCAGCCACTTAACAATTGAATCATCACCGGTATCGATCACTTCATCCGCTCCTTCCTGATTGAGTACCACCATGTATTTGCCGTGATTTTAAACAACCTCACATCCCCATGCAACTACAACCGTATTTTATCATCATTTAGTTGCGCTCGCAAATAGATGGTCTGCATACTTATATGACTTTGTTTTTCCTTACTGCTTGCGTTGACCTGTTTACACCGTAGCACTACCATTTAAAGTGTAATGTGGAGGCGTTAATCATGAAAAATTCGGCAAAATTATCAAAATACGATCGCTATATGACCGTCTGGATCATCATTGCGATGGTTGCAGGAATTGGCTTAGGTGTGCTGTTCCCTCAAGTCAGCCGCACCATCACACAACTTCAGGTCGGGACAACTTCAGTACCCATCGCCATTGGTTTGATCCTGATGCTGTATCCCGTCTTAACTAAGGTTAAGTATGCGGAATTAGGCCATGTTTTCAGTGACTGGCGAACATTGAGTGTTTCTCTCTTTCAAAACTGGCTTTTTGGACCGCTATTGATGTTCCTGCTCGCTGTTACATTTCTACGTCATGAACCCGGCTATATGACCGGCCTCATTCTAATTGGACTCGCACGGTGTATCGCGATGGTGATTATTTGGAGTCAATTGGCACACGGCGACAACGAATACACAGCCGGGTTAGTCGCCTTAAACTCGATTTTCCAAATCGTCTGTTATACCGGATTAGCCTACGTCTTCTTAACCATTCTACCCGGTTGGTTCGGTTTAAGTGCTTATCACGTTGCCGTTTCCATGGGTGCCATCGCCAAAAGTATTGGTTTATATCTTGGTGTCCCGTTTATTGCAGGCATCAGTTCCCGCTACCTGCTGATTCACTGGCGTGGTCGCGAATGGTTTGAAGCCGTCTATTTAAAGCGCATCAACCGCATCACGTTCTGGGCGTTGATTTTTACGATTCTAGTCATGTTTGCAATCAAGAGTAAACAGGTTGTGGCGTTACCTTTGGATATGGTTCGAATTGCCATTCCGCTAATCTTATATTTCGTCCTCATGTTCAGCATTACTTTTATCATCTCATACCGCATGAAGCGGTCCTATGCTGTAACCACGTCATTATCATTAACCGCCGCCAGCAATAACTTTGAGTTAGCCATCGCTGTCGCCGTTGGGGTTTTCGGAATCAATTCACCCGAAGCATTTACCGCAGTGATCGGTCCACTTGTTGAGGTGCCCGTCATGCTGGGTTTAGTCAACGTCGCCTTGCATTTGCGACACACGTTAAACTGGGAGCAGAACGATGGTACAGTGGAACAGGCTCGTTCAAAGAGTTAATGGGCGTAATCACCACTAATGTTAATAGAAATAAGCGTTATTTCCACCCGGTTGAAAGTGCAGCCCAACCATCGGAAATAACGCTTATTTTTTAATCGATTTTACTTATTTGCTTAAGCCCACAGCTTTCATACTGAAGTCCCACAGTTCTTGTTGAACCCGCTTGTCGTAGGACAGATCCGAAGATTTAACGGGTTTATCACTGCTACGGTCGTAGTACTTAGCTGGTCCTTCCGCGAACTGCTCAGCACAAATCAGATCCGTGATCATCTTCCCCGAATCCTTAGCCGTACCAATAATATCGGCGAATTGCGCCAGCACTTCCGGTGTGAACCGGGACTTATCTTTAGCGAGTCCAGTCTCAGTCATCACCCCCGGATTAACAGTATTAACCGCAATCTGTTTGCCAGATTCTTTCAGTTTCCGATCCAGTTCATAACTAAATAAAATCATGCATAATTTGGAAAACGGATAACTTAGCTGATCCACCTGCGCGTCACCACCGTAAGCTAGTGCTTTGACCCCAGGCCACGACACATCCTTCAGCAGTGCGTCGTGACGCTCACTGCTGACCGTGACGATCCGGCCGTTGTCTGCCATCAGTGGCAATAGCAGTTGCGTCAGCAGAAAGTGGCCGAGATAATTGGTTTCGAATATATTGCTAAAACCATCATCGGTTTGTGAAACCGTCCGCCCGGCAATTCCAGCGTTGCAAACTAAACCGTAAAGCGGCAAATTCAATTGCTTAAATGCGGCAGCGAATGCCCGGACCTTCGCCAGGGATGACGTATCCAGTTCAAGGCAAATCAGGTTGGCAGATGGAACACTTTCCAGGATCTTGGCTTTGGCTGCTCGTGCTTTTTCCATGTTGCGACAGGCCATGATCAGTTGATAATCGCTGCCTCGCTCCGCAATTTGTTTAGTCGTTTCAAAACCCAAGCCGGAGTTAGCACCGGTGATAATTACCGTTTTTGTCATTGTTGGTTCTCCTTTAAAGTGTGCCTAGCAAATTTTGATTTAACGTAAAAACAGTTTAACACCATTATTACACTAGCATCACTGGTTTTAAATCCGCAATCGTTAAGCTTTTAGCACCGAATCAACCACTAAGCTTAACCGTAGTAATAGTTGATCCATTTTTATATACCCTAATCACTGCAGTGTTGCCAAGATCGTCTTTAACCGTTGCTGCAGCTGCGGCACCTGAGTTGAATCAAGACTGGCAAAGCCCATCCGCACGTTGTTTTGATGAGTCCCAAACAAGAAACCCGGCCTGATCAGGACGCGCTGTTTGAGAAATAAATTATAGTCAGCCACGTTAAGCTGACGAGTGGTCCGTAAATGCACCCAAAAACTATTGCCGTTCACCGGTAATTTATAGCTCAGCTGGTGCTTGTCGACAAAGGGCTGCAGCGCGTCCTGCAAAATTTGCCGTTTTTGCTGCAGGCGGTCTTTTTGACGCTGAATCTGCTGCTTCAGGTCCGGCTGGGCTAGAAACTGGGCGGCAATGATCTGCGGGAAAATACTCATGCCGGATTCCATTTGCTGACGAATATCGGCTAACTGATCCACGATGAAGGACGGCGCCAGCAGCCAGCCGATGCGGGCCTGGTTGCCGACTAACGACGACAATGACCCAACATAGAGGACGTTATCAGGATCAAGGGCTTTCAGGGGCGGGACCGATCTGCTGGTTGCCACCGCGCTGGTGATACCAAAGGGGTCATCTTCAACGATGGGCAGCTTCAACGTGCGACAGACCCTGATCAGTGCCTGCCGTTTTACCAGCGGCATCATTTGCCCGGTGGGGTTTTGGCCGTTCGGGTTCACGAACAGAAAGCGAAACCGGTGCTTGTAATACGCCTGCTGAAGTTCTTCTAAATCAAGGCTGCCGTCTGCCTGCAGCGGTATCCCGTAAACCCGGATGCCGGCCACTTGGAAAAGGGTCAGCTGGTAAAAGTAGGACGGTTTTTCGATGGCAATGGCATCCCCGTATGACAGCAGCCCCTGCGTGATCAGGTAAAACGCCTGCTGGGCACCGGAAGTGATCAGCAGCTGGTTAGCAGCAATCGACTGCTGCAACAGCGGGGATAACCAGTCCATCAACTGGTGCTTGAGCGTGCCGGCGCCACTGATATCAACGCGGTTCTCCTGTTCCACCAGCTGAGGTGCCGAAACGTGGTTCAGTGAAATGGGTAACGCTAAGTTGCTGGGAATATTAAAGTGGGCCAGGTTAATGGTCTCCGGATCCGACTCCAACACGCGTACCTGCTTCAGATAGCTTTCGGGGTCGCCAAACCGGTTAGCCGTTAAATAAGTCCGCCAGTTGACGTTTTTGGTCAAGATCCCCCATTTATCCATACTGACCCAGGTGCCGCTGCCGCGTTTCCGCGTGAGCATCCCGCTGCTGACCAGTTCGTTTAGGGCTCGCTGAATGGTCGAGCGGTTGACCTTTAAAACGTCGGCGAGTTCCCGTTCCGCCGGTAACTGCTGACCGGGTAACAGGTCACCATTATTAATGGCTTCGGTGATCAGTGTGATCACCTTCACGTACAACGATTGCGTGCCGCTGGGAAGCTGCCAGTTCATCATGCCATCTTCTTTCATTTTTCGTTAAATTGGGTGGATATTTTACCAACCAATTGGTTGTTTTCATTATAGCCCCTAGGCCCTAAGATGTAACTAACTTTTAGAGATGGAGGCTTAACTATGACACAGACAGGAACAACAACGGTAAAACGAGGAATGGCACAGATGCAAAAGGGCGGCGTCATCATGGATGTTGCTAACGTGGAACAGGCTAAGGTCGCGGAAGCAGCCGGCGCGGTTGCCGTCATGGCACTGGAGCGGGTACCCTCAGATATCAGAGCAGCGGGCGGTGTCGCGCGGATGTCTGATCCGGCGATGATCGAGGCAATCATGAAGGCCGTTACGATTCCCGTCATGGCTAAGGCTCGAATCGGTCACACTGCTGAAGCACGGATCCTGGAAGCCATCGGTGTCGATTACATCGATGAAAGTGAAGTTTTAACACCAGCCGATGATAACTACCACATTAATAAGGCAGACTTTAAGGTTCCGTTTGTCTGCGGCTGCCGTAATTTAAGCGAAGCCCTGCGCCGGATCGGTGAAGGTGCCTCAATGTTACGGACTAAGGGTGAACCCGGAACCGGCAACATTATCGAAGCGGTCCGCCACATGGAAAAAGTCAACGAACAGATCAAGCACGTGGCTAGCGCCGACCCTGAGCAGCTCATGACGATCAGCCGTGACTTAAGAGCGCCTTACGATTTGGTCAAACAAGTTCACGACTTAGGTAAATTGCCGGTGATCAACTTCGCGGCTGGCGGTGTTTCGACTCCCGCCGACGCTGCTTTGATGATGAACTTGGGCGCTGACGGTATCTTCGTTGGTTCCGGGATCTTTAAGTCCGAGAACCCGGCCAAGTTTGCCAAGGCCATTGTCACCGCAACGGCTCACCCTACCGACTACGCCCTGATTGCAAAGGTCTCCGAGAATTTGGGCAAGCCGATGAAGGGCATCGAAATGTCAACCTTGACGGAAGACCAAAAGATGGCTGACCGCGGCATCTAGAAGGGAGTAATGCACGTGATAATTGGTGTTTTAGCACTTCAAGGTGCAGTTAGCGAACATTTAAACATGGTCACGGCCTGTGGCGCGACACCACGGCCAATTAAGAACCCCACTGACTTAAAGGACTTGGATGGCCTGATCATCCCTGGCGGCGAAAGTACCACCATCCGTAAGCTGCTGGTTCGTGAACAGCTGTTAGACCCATTAAAGGGACTGGTTCAAAATGGGTTCCCCGTCTTTGGCACCTGCGCGGGACTGGTCTTATTAGCCCAGCCAGAATCACTGGCCGGCTTGAACGGAACGGTGGTCCGCAACGGCTTCGGTCGGCAGCGCGAAAGCTTTGAAACCGAGCTGACCGTGGCCGGCTGGTCAAAGCTCTTCCACGGGATCTTTATCCGGGCGCCTTACTTATCTGAGGTTCGAGAGCCGGCCAAAGCACTGGTCACGTTAGCGGATGGACGCATCGTTGCCGCTCAGCAGGATCACGTTTTAGTGACATCGTTTCATCCGGAACTAACGTCGGATACCCGGTTCCACCAATACTTTATCGATCAGATAGTGACACCGTCGCTTACCCAAGCGAGCTAACAATTAAACAGGATGATACAAATAGCGTGAGCCACGAACGATCATGGCTCACGCTATTTAAGTTGTCGTTTTTTTATTAATTTAATTGGGCTTAATTCACAGCTTAATTTAGTGAACTGTCACCGTCTTATAGCTGGTGACCGCCTTAAAGTGGCCGTGCGAGTATGAACCAGCCTTTACCTTAACGTGCTTTGCTTTAGGTGCGTAAACCGTCTTGCTGAACTGGTGCTTACTGTTCAGCTTAACGTGAACGTGACCCTTGTACGTGGAAATGTAAGCATACTTAGCACTCTTGTAAAGCTTGACGGTACCAGTGATCTTAACGTACTTCTTTGAGCTCGTCTTCTTAGCCGTTAACTTGCTAACATAACTCTTCTTAGTGACCGTCTTCTTAGCAGCAGGTTTTGGCGCTGCGGGCTTCGGTGCTGCCGCGCTGGCAGATTCAATCTTAGTAACCGTCGCGCCGTAATTATCAACGGCACTGCCCAAATCGTTACCAAAGGCACTCGCCTTTTCCGCCTTGTCCTCACTGTTCTTGGCGCTGTTGATATCCTTGATATCCTGTGCCAGGACAGCTTGGTCGGTGCTTGAGAAGCGGTCTTTAAAGCCGTTATAAACGATCATCAACCCGGCATAGTCCTGATTAAACATACTGAAGTCCTGACTCAGCTCGTAGTGCAGGGCACCGGGAACTTGACCAAAACCGCGTCCCCGCTCGTCATTATAAGCTTCCATTGGATCATCTGAAAATTCGGAAAGCTGTTCGCCATCGATCACTTCTTTGACGTAATTGCCACCCTCGTTTCTAGCTGCAACCATCGTTTGAACGTCACTCTTTAACTGACTTTGCGAAACGGTAGCGGCCTTCGCCACTGTGCTAAATGACGGTGTGTTTGAATCCGTCGCTAAAACGCTGGCGCCCCCAAATAAAGCCAAGGACGTAAGCGCTGTCAATCCACTCTTTGCAACAAGGTGTTTCATGCTAAAATCCCCCTAAAATAGATTAGGTATTCATCACTTATATACCCATACAGGGAGTATAATATCAAGCAACAGTTTATGTCAACATTAAACAATCCTAATTTAACTGTCATTTGCTATTAAAGTTAAAATACTGGCTTAACTTCTAGCAAAAGTTAATCTAGCCTAATTTTTCGGCTGTTCAGTATTGATACTAGACGCACTCATTTAAAACTAGTAACGGTTCCCGATAGTTGACGATGCCCCACTTTTGTGCTAGATTAAAGCGTAATTAGAAAATGAGTCAGTGATAAGAAGAGTAGTCATAGCACCTAGAGCAAGAGAGCCTTGGCGTTGCTGGAACAGGGCCGGGTACTATGATGAAGATGATCTTGGAGAATGGCGGGGTCAGTGAGGCTACCGCCACGGGGCATTCGTTATCTGCAGAGTAGACAATACTCTTGAGGCAACGGTTGTAAGACTGCTGCAAAAATGGGTGGTACCGCGTTAAAAACGTCCCAGGCTGTTAATCACAGCTTGGGACGTTTTACATTCTGATCGAGGGAGGACACAATATGACTGTACAATTAAACAACGGATTTTTGAAACATCAAAGTGCTGACACGGGCGATACTAGTCGCTCGGTGAAGCTTTTAGTAGTCAATCTGATGCCCAACAAGCTTGAAACTGAACGGCAGTTTATTCACTTATTCAGCCACTTATCAATGGACGTGGACGTCACCTTCTTACGCATGGCATCACACCACAGCAAACACGTTCCGGAAGACAAGCTTGAACAAGCCTACGCGACGTTGGCCGATATCGAAGACGCCTACTTCGACGGCATGGTCATCACCGGCGCGCCAGTAGAGGAGCTTCCTTACGAAGACGTTGACTACTGGGCCGAATTCAAAACCTTGCTTGATTGGCGCCGTGCTCACGTCCGGGAATCGATTCTGGAATGCTGGGCTGCCCAAGCCGGTGTCTACGTCGATTTTGGCATCAACAAACAGGTCCTCCCGAAAAAACTGTTTGGCATTTATCGTTGCGAGATCGATGAGGAAACAGAACTGACAGCCGGGTTCGATCAATTATCGATGCCGCAGTCACGCCACGCGACACTTGGTCACATTAACGACCCGCAGCTGGAAGTCTTAGCCAGTGATCCGGAGGCTGGCCCAGTCGTTCTAGCATCCGATCAAACGCGTTCGACGTATATCAGCGGTCACCCGGAGTACGAAACCAACACGCTGTTCAACGAATTTCGCCGTGACCGTAAAAAGGGGAAACCGATCCAAATTCCCAAAAATTATCTTCGCGCAAACGAACCCACCAATACCTGGCAAGCGGACAGCATTCACTTGTACGATAACTGGGTTCACAGTTTGAAAAAAGTTCGTGTGTACGTGTGTAAATGAAAGGGAGACCGACTTGAGTGACAACGATGTCACTCAAGTCGGTCTCCTTTTTTAACACAATCAATTCTTTATTGGTTAGTAAACTTGTAAGTAATCGTGCCACCCTGACCGTCTGACGCCTTCCACGGTAAAAAGGTGACCGTTTTTCCATTCGTCGAAAACGGAATGTGGTACTTACCCAGCGTCAGCGTGTTGTTTGCAACCGTATAGCTCTTATGCTCCGGACGCATTTCACCAATGTACTGAGTAGTGGCTTTTGACGCCTGATCAAAATTAACTAAGACCGTGTAGTCGTGAACCGTATTCTGCGGCGCTTTTTGTTGATCCATTGCTTTATTGACAGGTTCACCGTTATATAAAACGGGTTCGATCTTAAAGTCCTGCCCCGCGACGAACTGCTTAACCGTACTGCTGTTATCAGCAACTGCCATGGAAGAAGAGCTGCTGGTCGAAGCGGAGGTACTGCTTGTGCTGCTCGTACTGCTAGAACTGCTTTGACTTGTCGCGGTTTGCTGAGACGCTTTTTTACTTGCAACCACTTTGCTGCTGGTACTTTGCTGACTGCTATCGGCGTGCTTGGCACTTTGATTACCGCAGCCAGACAGCAGCAACATCGATAATAAAGTCATGGGCAATGCTACTTTATTCATTTACAATTCCCCCATTCAATCTCAACTGACAGTCACTACCGAGCTTTCTTGAATGAACCGTGATTAATGATCAGCACCTTGTTGTTCTGCGAGAACTTGCCGCGTATCTTGTCACCCTTTTTATCGGTAAAGGTGATTTGATTCCCCTTAACCTTCACAGCGCCCTTGTCGTGACTGTGCTCAGATTTGTAATCGCCAAGCCCGTTTTGATAACTATAGGTTCGGTGATAGGTGTAGGTCTTATTCTTCACCACGAAAGTTTCCGTATCCTTGGCATCTGATCCAAGAACGGTTCCCCTAGCATGGTACGTAAAGGTGCCGTTGTACCACCTCGGCATTTTAAAAATCACCATGATGACCAATAGCACCACGATCAAACCAACAGCACCGATAAACCAAGGTGACTTCTTCTGGTGCACCGACTGGGTCCTGACAGCTTTTCTAGTATCGTCGTCGTGCCGTTCGGCCGCAACTTCTGTTTGAGAAGCAGTTGCCTTATTTTCTGGTGTACCCGAGTCTTTATCCTTAATCAACTTGGTCCCGCAATTGCCGCAGTACACATCGTCCGGGCTTACGGGAGCCCCGCACTTCGGGCAAAATTTTGCTTTAGTTTCCAAATCCTCATCCCCATATTTAACTTCTTTTTTCCCTGTCCCTGCATATTGACTGAAACTTGTAACCAATCGGCGATAACCCTGTTTTTTATCAAAATAGCCCTTAAAGTATCGCTTTTTGACTGAGCTGAAATGTTGGTAATACCAGCATTTTATACAGCTAATACTAATGAAATTCATACGAAGTGTCAATATGGGCCTTGATTGTACATAGTAGGTGGTGCTGCACAACATTATTTTACTTCAACACATGAAATGCGAAGCTCCTCCCCAATTCTTACGCTCTAAAATAAATCTCAGTGCCACCTACCTCTAAATGAACAGTTGAAGTAAACTATAATTAAAGTTAAACCAAAAAGGAGCTGGTAAAATACCCCCAAGTTCACATCAGTTATTACCTGCTTTTATTACCTTGCTGAACGAAAAGCCGTTAGCCAAAATAACCACACTGGATTTAATTAGAACCGCTAACGTTTCTCAATCTACCTCCTACCAGCATTTTAGTGACAAGCTAGATGAAGTAATAGCTCAATACCCGCAACTGGATACTGTTTTCGATAAAACGCCTTATGGACTTGATGGTCTTAACGTTAGAAAAAAGATCATCATTAATTCTGAATTACCAAGAGAAGTACAACTCTAATGGTTATATGAAGAATTAGCCCACATAGCAACTACCGTTTGAGATATTACTGACTATAACATGAGCGACGAAAACAAAGCACGTCATTGAGGAATGCGCCATCGTATTCCAAAAGAAAAGCTCGATAAGCTGGCTAAACATCAATTTGAAACTGATGAAGAAGTAGCTGGTGACTTAGGTGTACAGACTAACTACCTACATGAAGCTGGAATTATGTATGGATTTCATTACAAATCTATTAATAAATAGAGCATTTATATTCATCAGTATAAGGAGAAATGTGATGTACAAAATATTAACTATCTTCCGCTATTTTTTATCATTTATTATAATTTTGGTTGGATTAATTTCATTCTTAGCGATATTCCAGCCAGGTATAGGTTTTGGCGACGGATTGGCGATTTTTATTATTGCGTTTATAATCTTCACAATTGGGATTCTTATTATGCCCCCGATTTGGTCAAAACTCAGTGGGTCGATTGATGCATCTAAAACAGCAAAGCTGAAAGAAAACACAAAGCAACTCCGTGAGCAGCAAGCCGAGGCAAACAATAAACTGGTTGAACTTAATTCAGACATAAAAAAGAAACAAGCCAATTTAGATAGTTTGAAATTTTATCTTGCTGAAAAACAGTCAAGCTTAGATTCGCTCAAAACCGATATTGAGCATCAACAAGCAGTGTTAGAAAACGCCAATAGTGAAACTGAAGAAATTAAAAACAACAAAATTATGCAAGAACAAATTGCATTAAATGATGCCAAAAGAGCTGTTAAAGAAATTGAGAACAGAAAAGTTATACGAGAACAAGAGGTAAATCAAATAGAATCTCGGATTGCCGATAAGAATTCCGAGCTTGATTCCATTCAAAACCAAGTTAAAGAAGCAAAAAAGGATCTACAAGAGGCTAATAATAAGATTACAGAACTTAATAAAAAAATTTCTGACCCCGAAAACACCAAAGCATTACAAGAAATCGAACAAATAAACCAAGAGAAACAGCAAGTAGTATCTTTCTATTCCAGTGAAATATTTCAGAATTTTCTGGATTACGAAGCTGATAATGAACTGGCAAAAATTGATGGTATGAGCGGTTTAGATTTTGAAAAATATGTCGCTGATCTGTTAAAACGAATTGGGTATACAAACGTAGCCACCACTTCGGCTTCTGGTGATAATGGCCTGGATGTTTTAGCACATAATGGAAATACCTATTATGGTATTCAGTGCAAATTGTATACCGCACCCGTTGGAAATTCTGCTGTTCAAGAAGCATACTCTGGCGGGTCATATTATAAAACTGACAAAAATATCGTGATTACGAATAACTACTTCACACCTAATGCTGTCCAAGCAGCTGAAACTATGGATGTTGACTTATGGGATCGTGACAAACTAAAAGAATTAATCTTGGAGAATTACAATATTTTTGATGAAGGAAGTCCAGATACTGATGACTATAAAAGCTGAATTGAATATTAGGAGATAATAATTGTGAGGTTAAGAAAGCTTCTCTTATCCATAATGTCTATTTTCTTAGTGGCGCTTGCAAGTAGTTCAATAGCGAGCACGTCTGCTCAAGCCAAATCTTTCCAGCTCTATGAAGCCACACCCAATTTAGTTGGCACATGGCACCGTCTTTATTCTGATGATAGCTTCCACAAAACAATTAAAATCAGTCATCATAGTATTCGTCTGAGAAATAAAACATACAAAATGTATGTAACAGCCCATGGGAAAGATCATTACACATTACACATCAAGCATGAGCAATCTATCAGTGTTCATGTGGGTTATGACTTTGATTCTAATTATGACGAAATGCGAATTTTAAAAATGTATGTAGGTGTCGGTAATTCTCAACCAACTGATCTTTACTACAAAATGGTTAAATGAGGAGACTATTCAAATGAAATTACGCAATTATGTATTATTAGGCGCTGCTGGCCTTGCTCTCGGTGCAGGTATTCCTGCAACCCAGGCTTCAGCAAGTACGTATCATTCAATGCCAAGTTTATTGAGAGGATATTACATTTCATCTAGCAATCGGGCTTTCTGGATCACGAAGCACACACTTCATGATGTAATCCCACGAGCAGATGGCTATGCCATGCACGTTACCCGCGTTACTCGCAGTGGCCACACCTATCGAGTTCACACATATATCAATATGGGTGGCAAATCTTACGTGACGTACAAGCTTAACCACTATGCATGCAACAGGTTTAAATATGCCGGAAAACATTTCCACAAGGTTTCTAAGTCACACTACTATTACTACGTGAACCACTAGGATCAAACAGCCCCTATTGAGCTTTTGTTCTAATCCTATCTTGTAACTGAGAAGAATTGAACACTCGTACTATAAAATGAACGAACCAGAGGAAGTGATCTTTTGAAATTGCAAACACCCCACCTTGGTGGATTTTCACAATTTAATATTACGGTAAATGGCAAAACTGGTAATAATATGATGGTCCATTCTAATGGTCAAAATGAGGTAAAAATTACCGGAAGATTTGTCTTACAAAAGCTTGCACGAGTATACGAAGGAAATGACAAGGCTGAGTTTGAACCTCATATCTGGTTTGGTTTATTTATTCTAAATAATGCCTCTGATTTTAATTACCCTGATTTGGAACTTGATCCGATCCAAGTTTTCAGTATAGATTTCAATGAAGTTTTTCCAATCAATAGTGTGCCAGTGGATTTAGATTTCAATTTTCCAATTAATGATGCCACTTTTAAAACTGGTTATTTGATATTAATGGCAATGCGCCCAATCCATACTAGTGATAACTCTTATATATCACCCGTTTCACAACTTAACTTCCCAATTCGAGGTGATGGCAATGGCAAATAAGGCCCAAATAATACCCCTAGATCAATTCAAGGGGTATAACCCACTACCACCTCAAATACCATCTCACTATAATGGTGGTAATAACACCACTGGAGGTGGGGATGGAATGAAACCAGATTATGTCACCCATGAAGAATTAGGCCACGTTGAAAATAATCTAAAACATGAAATCAAAGAATCTGAACTTGAGACCAAAAGCGAAATAAACACTTTATCAGGTAAAATTGACAACTTATCAGCAAATATTGATACTAAATTTGCTATCCAAAAGGTTTGGTTAATTGGTACAGTAGTTACTGTCGTAAGTGCAGGAATTGGAATACTAAGCTATATTATGAGCTTAATGATAAATCATTGAACTAGCCCCCTATCCGGGCTTTTATTTAGCACTTAGAAAGAACATATAAATGTATTTCAACCGTTGAAATACATTTATTAGACTTCGTTGCACCTAGTCCATTGAGATGGTTGCACCTAACGCTATTTTTAAGTGGGTGCAACCGCAGGTGCAACGTAGAGCACAGAATTAGGCAGATTATTCTGTAAACAAAAAAATAAGGAAGCCCTATTTCTAGGACTTCCTTTTGATTTAATTCAATTTAATTTAGCTTGTTTTGAGTGGGGCTTACTCCCACTCAATCGTCGAAGGCGGCTTGCTCGTCACGTCATACACGATGCGGTTTACGTGATCCACTTCGTTTACGATACGCGTCGAGATCTTAGCCAGCACGTCGTATGGAATGCGTGCGAAGTCCGCGGTCATCCCATCAATTGAGGTTACGGCGCGAATACCAACCGTGTAGTCGTACGTCCGGCCGTCACCCATGACACCGACTGAACGGATTCCTGGCAGAACGGTGAAGTATTGCCAGATGTCACGGTCTAAGCCGGCCTTTTTGATTTCGTCACGGAGGATATAGTCGCTATCACGGACGATTTGAAGCTTTTCAGGTGTAATTTCACCAATCACCCGGATACCTAAGCCTGGGCCTGGGAATGGCTGGCGCCAAACGAGGTCGGCAGGCATGCCCAGCTTTTCGCCTAATTCACGGGCTTCATCCTTAAACAAGGTCCGGAGCGGTTCGATCAATTGGAAATGCATGTCCTTGGGCAGGCCACCAACGTTGTGGTGAGACTTGATGGTGTGCGCCGTATCAGTCCCAGATTCAACCACGTCGGTATACAGAGTGCCTTGGGCTAAGAAATCGATGCCATCCAGCTTCTGAGCTTCATCGTTAAATACCTGGATGAACTCGTTACCGATGATCTTCCGCTTCTTTTCTGGTTCGCAGACGCCCTTGAGCTTGGATAAGAACCGATCAGCGGCGTTGACTTCAATGATGTTTAAGCCAAACTTGCCTTTCAGACTGTTCATGACTTGTTCAGCTTCGCCTTTCCGCAGCAGGCCGTGGTCCACGAAGATCGAGGTCAACTGGTTTCCGATGGCTTTGTGCAGGAGCACGCCCACAACGGACGAATCCACACCGCCGGAAAGCCCCAGCAGGACCTTCTTGTCGCCCACGGTTTCGCGAATATGCTGAATCGACAAGTCAATGAAATCGTCCATTGACCAGTTAGCTTCGGCGTGGCAGACGTCAAAAGCAAAGTGCTTTAAAATTTCGTTACCGTAATCGGTGTTACGGACTTCAGCGTGGAATTGAATGCCATAGAAGTTACGGGTAGTATCCTGCATAGCAGAGATCGGGCATGCCGGACTCGTCGCAACGGCCGTGAAACCTTCGGGTACTTTGGTCACTAAATCACCGTGACTCATCCACACGTTTTGCTTCTTAGGCGTATTAGCAAATAACTTGGCATCATCGCTGGTCACCTGAATGGCTGCGCGACCGTACTGGCCGTTGTCGGACTTCACTTGACCGCCTAAATTATAAGCCATTAACTGCATCCCGTAACAAATCCCCAGAATGGGAATCCCTAACTTGAATATCTCAGGGTCAACTCCCAGTGCGCTGTCTGCGTATACACTGTCAGGCCCACCAGAAAAGATGATGCCCTTGGGATTTAGAGCTTTAACTTCGTCAGCGGTGATCTCATGGGACATTAATTCTGAGTAAATACCCAGATCACGGATCCGACGGGTAATGAGCTGATTGTACTGGGAACCGAAGTCCAGCACAATGATCTTATCAAAGGACGATAAATCCACCTTTGCCAATCCATTCACACCTTTCTTAATATCAAACAGGATTTGAAACCATTAGTTATACTATACAGATTCTTCTAATGCCGGTCAATCAAAATGAGGAAAGTTTAATTGTTCGCATTTAAGCTGATTTTTGACGTAAAATACCGTGACAGCGCTTAACATTTACCGTAGTTTACTAACTATTTTTAAAAAGCTTCCCAGACCGCCTTATGATTTACGCAGCATCACTTGATCAATAATATGTCCTTCGCCCTTGTGGATGATCATGTTCGCCCGGGAACGGGTGGGCAAAATATAGTCTTCCAGGTTGGGCAGATCAACGCTGTACCAAATATTCTTGGCGGACTCGACAGCGTCCTTTAACGGCCGCTTAGTGTAAGTATGATAGTAGTTATCCGGGTCGTCTTCCGCTAATTTCAGCAGGGCCTTGAACCGCTCCAAATACCATTTTTCGACCAGCATCGGCCGCGCGTCCACGTAAATCGAGAAATCGGTAAAGTCCGACACGTAAATTTGCTCAGAACTTGGTAATTGAAGGGTGTTGATTCCTTCAATGATCAAGACATCCGGTCGACGAATCTCCTGAACTTCATTGGGCACAATGTCGTAAACCTTGTGGGAATAAACGGGCACCTTCATCAGTTCTTTGCCGGACTTAACGTCGTTTAAGAACGTGATCAACGCTTTCATGTCGTAGCTTTCGGGAAACCCCTTCCGCGTTAACAGCCCGCGCTTCTTTAGCTCCGCGGTGGAGTAGAGAAAACCATCGGTGGTGAGCATCTCGATTCGCTTATCAGAGAAGAAGTGATTCATCAGCACCTTCAGCAGGCGGGCGGTGGTACTCTTCCCCACTGCCACACTGCCGGCGATCCCGATAATATAGGGGACGTGCCGTGGCTTTTGCCGCAAGAACTGTGCCTTGGAGTTCTGCCAGTCATCAAAGTGCTGAATCAACAGTTCCAGATAGTGAATCAAGGGGATGTAGATGTCCTGAACATCCTGAACGGAGATCTGGTCATTAAAAGCCTTGATCTGTTTCAAACTTGCCTGAGTCAGCGGCACCGATGCGTCCTGATAAAAATCGCGCCATTGGTCTTTGCTAAATACATCGTAATTCATCAAATCAGTCATTCGTGTCAGCCTCATTATATTCCGTCATACTAAATTGATACCATTATACACGAGCTACCTGATCAACGCTATATCTCAAGTGAAAACTCGACACGCCCATCCAATTGAACCCGCGTCTCACCGTTCAACTGTTGGCCTTTTAGTAGCATAAAAGGGTATCCTCAACTACCGGGATACCCTTTTTTATACTCACCTACCGAACCGTTTCAGCGCTTATTCTTTAACGTATTCGTCGTCGGGAACGGTGTCAAACAGCGGTGACAGTTTGCCTGTCGCTAAGATCGTCAGCTGATGCATTGCCCGTGAACAAATGGTGTAAAGCAGCTGTCGCTCATCATCGTCGTGGTAGTTTTTGTCTGAGGCTTCCCAAACAATAACGGCATCGAATTCCAGCCCCTTAGCCAGGAAGGACGGTACGATGATCACACCAGGTGCTAGCCGCTGGTTTTCAGATTGAATCAGCGTGGCCTTAACACCGGCATCGTGCAAATCCTTCGTCAAGTCCCGGCAATCAGCCAATGATTTACCGATAATCGCCGTGGTTTCCTTAGAATTATTATTAGCCCGCAACTGTTTGATCAGCCGTTTCAACGTTGCCTGACGATCAGGCTGCACGCTGACTGCCGGTAAGGCGCCGTTGCGGTCGAAGGCCTTCACCGCTTCGCCGTTCACTAAAATGTGGCGGGTAAAGTCGGTGATCTGCTCCGTTGACCGGTAAGACTGCGTCAGCTGAACTACCCGGGTCTTTTCGGGATCAAACATGGTGCTCAGTTCGCTGAGTAAGGTTTTACTGTTTTCCTTAGTGAAAATAGCTTGGTTCAAGTCCCCTAACAGGGTAAACTTCGCCCGTGGAAAACTGAACTTCAGGTAAGCTAACTGGAACGGCGTGTAGTCTTGAATTTCGTCGATAAAGACGTAACGCATCTCTTTTTCACCCTTGCGGCCCGTCATTTTATCGTACAGATAAAGGTACGGTGAAATGTTGCTCAAGGTCATTTTGGCAAGCTTGATATCGCTAATGGTCCGCTCAACGCTGGCCTTCCAATCAGCTTTGGTGATACCGTATTCAGCCAGATCAATAATGGCTGGCATGCTGCGCAGCATGTGAACCATCTGACTGTTAATGCTTAAGAACCGGTTTCGGACAACCGCCTCACGAATGGGGGCGAAAGCCTTCATCACGATTTTTCTGGCATAGAATTTATATTCTTTGTCGGCATCTTCGATTTCCTTAGGATCTTCACCCTTCATCTGGTTCATTTCTTCTTGGCTCAGATCCTGCACGGCTTCTTCAACCCATTTTGCCCGCATTTCGGAGCTGACCCGGCGATTCAGTAACTTGATCAGTTGCTCGCGGGTCCCGTCCAGGCGGTTGAACAAACGGTAGTTTTCGTTGAAACTGTAATAGATTTCGTGAATCTTTTCCTTAGTAAAGAACGGTTTCCCCTTGAAATTAATGTTGCGGAAAATCATGTCTTCTTTTTCCAGGTGGTTGGCGTACACCGTTACGGCATCGTAGAAGGCCAAGCTGCCCTTCAGTGCATCGATCCGCTTTTCAGCATCCGTGTAATCCTCGCTAAACCGCTGCGCCAGGGTCTCCACGGCCATCTTCGGCAGCCGGTGACCGGTGTACTGGTAATACGTCATTTGCACCATGTTATGCTCGCCGAGTTCTGGCAGCACTTGGTCAATATAATCGTTAAATAACTGGTTAGGTGAAAACAGGATCACTTGACCGGAAGTCAGTTTGCCGCGGTAGCGATACAGCAGGTAGGCCACCCGTTGCAAAACAGCGGCGGTTTTACCAGAACCTGCAGCCCCTTGAACGAACAGCAAGTCTGATTTAGTATCCCGAATAATTTGGTTCTGCTCTTTTTGAATGGTCGTCACGATACTCTTCATCTTGGTATCCGACTTTTCACTCAAAGCGTCTAGCAGCATCTGATCGCCCACGGCCTCTTCGGTATCAAATACCGTTTTAATAGTGCCATCTTCGATCTGGAACTGACGCTTCAGCTTTAGATTGACTTCTTGTACACCATCTGGCGTCTGGTAGGTGACTTCACCTAAACCGCCATCGTAATAAACACTAGAAATCGGCGCACGCCAGTCATATACTAGAAATCGATCAGGCTCGTCAGAAAAGGAAGCCAGCCCAATGTAGATTGACTCCGGTTTAGGTTCACCGTCTTCATGAATATCGATCCGCGCAAAATAGGGCGTTTTTTCCATTTTTTTCAACGTGTTCAGTTCATCGGTGGCGTGCTGCCAGCTATTTTGACGCTCACTGAGCTGCTGTTGCTGCTGATGAACGGACAGGCCGGTCTCCATCATCCCTTCGTACGAATCGGTTTTAAGCCGTAATTCGTTCACCAGGTTATCACGAATACCGGACTCATCTGACTTTGCGGTATCAATTCGTTCTTGCGATTTAGCCTGAGCAATTTTGATTTTATCAATAACTGCATTTAAGTGTGCTTGTTCTTGCTGTTTAATCGTGTCTGCCATAGGCGCCCTCCAGTCGTAAATTCGATAGTAAAGTATAGCACTAATTGCCGCTGATAAGAACAAAATAGCTTCATTAATCCCTTTTTAAATGATTCGAGGTATGGTTATGGATCAAATTTCATTAGTCATTATTCTGTTGTGCGCCCTCGCAATTCCGTTAATTATGGCACGGTTTCAGCTTACCTTGCTGCCCACTGCGGTGGTAGAAATTATCGTGGGCGTCGTTTTAGGCCCCAGTCTGCTAAACGTCATTCATACTAATGACACGCTGAGCATGCTAAAAGATGTCGGCGTGATCGTCCTGCTGTTCCTCAGTGGGCTGGAAATCGACTTCAGTCTTTTTAGCCGGAAGCGCAACGATTTGACGCCCTTACAACAAAAGCAGTCGATCAATGCGCCGAAGTATTCACCCGTCATACTGGCCTTTATGGGCTATGCTTCAATCGTGGCCATGTCGGCGATCATCGCATTATTACTGAAGGTGTCAGGCCTGTTTCCCGACGTCTGGTTGGCCACCATTTTGTTCATGACAATTTCGTTAGGGATCGTTATTGCCGCACTGAAGGAAAAGGAACTGCTGAGTAAACCCTTTGGCCAGACGATTCTCCTGATCTCTGCCCTGGGCGAAGTGGTCCCCATGATCGGGCTGACCTTTTACGCGTCTGCTTATAGTCCCACTGCTAAATCACTATGGCTGTTACTGCTGATTTTACTGGCCGCCGGGTTGCTGGTTTGGCGCTTTAAGGCCTTCTTTAAATTTTTCGACCGCATCAATAAGTCAACGACCCAGTTGGACGTCCGATTGTCCTTCTTCGTGATCGTGCTCTTAGTTACCATTGCCGAATCGGTGGGCGCCGAGGGCATTCTGGGTGCCTTTTTAGCCGGTATCGTCATCAAGTTACTGCAGCCTCACGAAGAAACTAAAGTCCGGCTGGATTCTATCGGCTACGGCTTTTTTATCCCCATCTTCTTCATTATGAGCGGTGTCGGCTTGAACCTGAAAGCCCTGTTAGCGGACCCGAAAACGCTGATTTTGATTCCCGTTTTTCTGGTCGCTTACCTGCTGGCTAAAGCAGCTATTTACCCGATCCTGCGACTCAGATTTCAAAACGGCAACGCCTTTGCCGGCACTGCCATGAGTACCACGACTTTGACCGTTGTCCTAGCCGTTTTACAAGTTGCCCAGCACTTAAACCGGATTACTTCTCAGCAGTCCGGGGCTTACCTGCTGGCTGCCATTCTCACCTGCATCATCGGTCCGGTAACGTTTAACCGGCTTTACCGGGTCGAACCGGCTGACGCCAAGCCGTTAAACGTTCACTTTATCGGCACCAACCTGCTCACCGTACCGGTGGCTCAGCAGTTGACCAAAAACGGTTATGACATCCACATGTATACTGATCAGGAACGCAACTACCGCGCCTTTAACAGTGAGATTGACGTCCACTTGCTGGAAAATTTAGTGCCAAATGACTTGGTGGCAGCGGACGTCTTTGATACTGACATCATCGTTCTCGGCCAAAGTAATTCTAAGGAAAACTACCGCTTGGCCAAGTCTGCTAAGCAGTACGGGGTACCGCGTGTCATTGCGCGTTTTGAGGATCCCAACATTCTCGATGAGCGAAAGGATACGTTGACCAAAATGGGCGTGGAAGTCTACAGTACGCCTGACGTTCAGATCAGCATGCTGCGAAGCTTGATTGAAACGCCGTCAACACTGGAACTGCTCACTTCCACCGACGCGTCCGTTTACGAAGTTCAGCTGCGCAACCACAAGTACGTGGATATCCAGGTCCGCAACTTACCGTTTATCGACGAGATCACCATTGCACAGATTTACCGTGAAGGCCGCTTTGTCCGGCCTACAGGCGATACGCCGTTGAAGCTCAATGACCGTATCCTCTTTACCAGCAGCAAACAGCAGTCCGCTCAAATTCGGCGCGAATTGGGCAAACTCAACTAATAAAATCACTTTTTGGAGGCAATTTCTTGGCTAATTTTGACATTTACTTTGTCCGTCACGGGCAAACCGTTCTCAACAAGTACCACCGTATTCAGGGCTGGGTCGACGCGGCACTGACTGATAAGGGTGTTAAAGACGCCCAGTTAGCCGGTCAGCGACTCGCGCACATCCCCTTCACTAAGGCCTATACCAGCGATTCTGACCGCGCGCAAAAAACGGCCGCGTACATCTTGGCGGCCAATAGTGGCACGGTCAAACAGGCCATTGTCAACCCGGCTTTCCGCGAAGAAAACTTCGGCTACTTTGAAGGGAATGACGAAAACCAAACCTGGCACATGATCGGCGGGCCAGATGGTCACAATACCTATAACGCGATGATCACCGCCTACACCATTGAAGGCTTGCGGGACCGCATTGCGGCGCAAGACCCCTTCCACGATGCGGAAGATGACGCCGCCTACTGGGCCCGGCTGCAGCCCGGGTTTGACACGTTGCTGCACGATTGCGTCGACGGCGACAAAGTCCTAGTGGCCAGCCACGGCACGACCATCCGCAGTATCGTGTCACGCTTCCAGCCAGACATCGATGTGGCGGTTTCCGCACTGAACGGTTCAGTTACCAAGTTAGAGGTTCACGGGAGCAATATTTCCGTGGCTTACTACAATCGCGTCGACGATCAGTTAGATTAACTATTTTATTTATACCGGGGCCGGTATCAGCGAGTTAACGCTGATGTCGGCTTTTTTGAATCCCCAATCGATTTGTTTGCAACCCGTTGCCCCCCGTGCTACATTAGCGAACGGATTAAAACCGAACGCATATCGGGGGTGATTTTTATGGCAGATAAACAAACTGAGTCCAAGTCAAACGGCTCGCTGATAGAAATGTTTCGCTTCGTTTTCAGCAAGGTACTCAAAAAGCGCTGGCTGCTGGTACTAAATATCATGGCGTTAACCGTGATCACGCTGCTGCAGTTCGTGATGCCGCAGATTGAGCAGTTCATTATCGATAAGGTGATCCCGCAGCAAAACTTTCAGTGGCTGATCGCGGCCATTGCTGTCTTGCTGCTGACAGCTATCGTCTTTGGCATTTTTACCTACATTTCGGCTTATTACATGACCGTCATGAGTCAAAACGCCATCACAGAGCTGCGCAACCAGCTGTACGAATACTTGTTAAAGTTAGATACCAGTTTCTTTGAAGCCAGTAAAACCGGCGATCTGATGACCCGGCTGACTAGTGACATCAATAATTTACAAAGCCTCATTTCGGCCAACATGCTCAACATGATCGGCAACCTATTTACCTTCGTGGGCGTTTTGGCACTGATTTTCTACATCAACTGGGAAATGGCTCTAGCCGTCAGCCTCACCTTTCCGCTGATGTTTCTCGTTTACCGGGTCTTTCGGGTGCGCATCCGAACCGCCTTTACGAACGCTCGCCGCTCACAAGCACGAATGTCAAACCAGATGCAGCAGACCCTCACTCAAATCGACCTCATTAAAAGCTTCAACAGCGAGGCTACCGAAGCACAGCGGTTTGATCATTTCGCCGATACTAACCGAAAAGACATGATTTCTGCCGGTCAAAATCAGGCCATTTTCTCACCGCTAATCGACGGGATCAATACACTGGGGATCGCCATCGTACTGGCATTAGGCGCCTATTTTATCATCAAGGGGCAACTGACAGTTGGTCAACTGGTTGCCTACTTAAGTTACGTGGCCATGGTTCAGTCACCGATCCAGGCGTTTACCCGGCTCTTGAACCAGCTGCAGCAGTCCCTGGTCTCCTACGGGCGCATCCAATCAATTTTGCAGGAACAGCCACAAGTGCTAAACGCAGCAGACGCCAAGCCGTTCCCAAAATTTTCTAAGGGCATTGTCCTTAGTCACGTCAACTTCAATTACGATGCAACCAAACATCCTGGTACACACGACGCCACACTGAAAGATATCAGCTTTACGATCCCGTACGGTAAGACCACGGCCCTAGTTGGCCGGTCAGGTTCCGGCAAAACCACCATTACCCGCTTGATTGACCGGTTCTATGATTTAGAAAGCGGCAGTATTACCTTTGACGATCTGCCAATTCAAGCTATCGACATCTCGTCGCTGCGACAGCACATCGCCATCGTTTCCCAAGACATCTTTATTATCGATGGCAGCATCCGCAACAACATTTTGTACGGTCGGCCAGACGCCACTGACGAAGAAGTGTGGGAAGTGGCTAAGCTAGCCGACCTGGATACCTTTATCCGTGAGTTACCGGACCAGCTGGATACCCAAGTTGGTGAACGCGGTGTCAAACTTTCCGGGGGCCAAAAACAGCGGGTATCGATTGCCCGCGCCTTGCTGAAAAACGCGCCCATCATCATTTTAGATGAAGCAACCGCCAGTCTGGACAACCAATCTGAAAAAGCCATCCAGCACGCGTTGAATAACCTGCTGGAGTCCCGTACGTCCCTAGTCATCGCACACCGCCTGTCCACCATTCACGATGCGGATCAGATTATTGTGTTAGAAAATGGGCAAGTGGTTGAGACTGGGACACATGAGAGTCTTTTGAAGGCTGATGGGGCTTATAAGAAGCTGTATGACGCTCAATTTGAATAAACCCAGTTCGCTTTTATATAGTCGTAACGCGTTCAAGAACTCAGAGCCCGGCCGTGTAACGAAAAAAACAGGTACGTCCTAAAGTTCAAGGACCTACCTGTTTTTTTCGTTACACTCTGGGTTCTAATCGAGTCTTTTCACGCTCTACCCGAGTTCTTTCACGCTCAGCCCCATTTTCTCCGCTCTCTCCCTATACATCGGGATCTCATCCTGACTGCATTGGACAAAGTGATGGGGCACAATTTCCACTAATTCACGTTTCTTAGACCCGTCTTCGTACTTCGGATCGTACTTGATCTGGGTCCGCGTCCGTTCAAACTCTGGATCTGGCACCGGTACCGCCGAAAGTAAACTTCTGGTGTAGTCATGCAACGGATGGTTGTAAACTTCATCCGACGTCCCCACTTCCAGCATCCGGCCGTAGTGCATCACGCCAATGCGATCGGAAATGTACTTCACCATCGATAAGTCATGGGCGATGAACAGGTAAGTGAGTTTCCGTTCACGCTGCAATTTCTTCAACAAGTTGACCACTTGCGCTTGAATGGAAACATCTAGAGCAGAGATCGGTTCATCAGCAATGATAAACTTCGGCTGCACAGCCAAGGCCCGCGCGATTCCAATCCGTTGCCGCTGCCCGCCAGAAAATTCGTGGGGGTAACGGCTGGCATGGTCACGGTTCAACCCAACGGTAGCCAGTAAATCGGCCACTTGCTTGCTGCGGTCCGCGTCGCTTTTGGCCAGGTGGTTAATGTCGATGCCTTCTGCCACAATATCCTTGACTTTCATCCGCGGATTCAAGGAAGCATAGGGGTCTTGAAAAATCATCTGCATGTCGCGTCGAAACTGCTGCATTTTCTGATGGTCTTTTAAGCCGATGATCTCTTGACCATTAAACTTAATCGACCCGCTGGTTGGCCGATACAAGTGAATAATTGCGCGGCCAGTAGTCGTTTTACCTGAACCGGATTCACCCACCAGACCAAAGGTTTCACCCTCATAAATATCGAAGGAGATATCGTCAACAGCTTTAACTTCATCGCGTTTGCCAACGTTGAAATACTGCTTTAAATGACGAACTTCAAGCACTTTTTTAGCGTTATCAAGCTCCATTATTGCTGTTCCTCCTCTTCTTCGATTTGATGATGCTGGTTTTTAGCTGCAGCTTCACGCTGCATTTCAGCAAACTTTTTTTGCCGTTCAATAATTTGTTTGGGCGGCGTGACTTGTGGTGCATCTGGATGCAGTAACCAAGTAGCCGCATAATGCGTATTAGAAACCTTGAAAAACGGGGGTTGCTTTTCGGTATCGATCTTCAACGCATACGGGTTCCGTGGCGCAAAGGCATCACCCTTTGGCGGATCCAGTAAATCTGGCGGCGTGCCCGGAATCGAAGCCAGTTCTTCACTATGCGTATCCAAAGTTGGCATGGAGCTTAAAAGCCCCCAAGTGTACGGGTGCTTCGGGTTGTAGAAGATTTCGTCAACCGTTCCGTACTCCACGATCTTACCAGCATACATCACCGCTACTCGGTCCGCCATGCCGGCAACAACACCTAAATCATGGGTGATGAAAATGATGGAAGTTGAGATCTTATCCTGCAGCTCACGCATGAGATTTAAGATTTGGGCTTGAATCGTCACGTCCAAGGCCGTGGTAGGTTCGTCTGCAATCAGAATTTCCGGGTAGTTGATCAGTGCGATGGCAATGACGATCCGTTGCCGCATCCCACCTGAAAATTGGTGCGGGTAGTCGTTGATCCGGTTTTCGGCATCGGTGATTCCAACTAGTTTCATCATCTCCAAAGCCTGTGACATCGCCTTTTCTTTTTTAACACCCCTATGCACCATCAGCGGTTCAGCGATTTGGCGCCCGATGCGCATTGTTGGGTCAAGCGACGTCATGGGATCTTGGAAAATTTGGGCAATCTTGGCGCCACGTAGGCCTTCCAGATCTTTTTGCGACATCTTCAACACGTCTTTGCCGTGAAACTGAATGCTGCCGCCTTCAACCACCGCATTATTCGCTAGTAAGCCCATGATCGACCGGGTCGTTACCGTCTTACCAGAACCGGATTCACCAACAATGGCTAGCGTTTCACCCTTTTTCAGGTCAAAACTGACGTCACGAATGGCCTTCACAGTCCCAGCGTAGGTGTTGAAGTTGATTTTGAGGTGGTTGACCTTCAAAATAGTTTCATTACTTTGCATTGTTTAACTTCACCTACTCTTTCGTTTGCGGATCAAAGGCGTCACGCAGACCGTCAGCGAAAATGTTAAAGGCAATCATGATCACTGACAGTACGATGGCTGGATACCACATTTGATATGGTAAAAATTGAAAGTTCTTTTGACCATCGTTCAACAACGTCCCAAGTGATGCCTGTGGTGCACTAATTCCGATCCCAACGAAGGACAGGAACGCTTCGAAGAAGATGGCACTTGGAATGGTGAACATCGTTTGAATGATAATGATACTGGACAGGTTAGGCAGCAAGTGCTTAAAGGCAATCTTAAACGAACTTTCACCTAACGTTTTAGCTGCCAGTACGTACTCTTGTTCCTTTAACTCTAGTGTTTGGGCTCGTATCAGCCGGGCCATTGTCGTCCAGCTTGAGAACGCAATGGCTAGCGTTATTGACATCATGCCGGGCTTTAAAATCAAAATCAGCAGCACAACCACAACCAGCGTTGGAATCGACATGATAATCTCAATCACCCGTTGCATGAAGTTATCGATCCAACCGCCTTTCCAGCCGGAAAAGAGCCCGAAGGTAACACCGATCAGCAGATCAACGGCGGTTGCCACGACCGCAACCGTTAGAGAAATCCGGGTCCCAAAGAGGATTCTGGATAACATATCACGTCCTAGGTAATCGGTCCCTAACCAGTAGTGCACGCCAGCTCCTGCACCAGCTGCCTGGTAAGCATTGACCCGGGTGCCAGCCTGAACCAGTGTCCCGTTGACACCGTTAATGTTCAAGCCCGGCCACTTCGGCGGTAAGTTCGCATACTGGGGATTGACCGCGTTAGGATTATGCGGTGAAAAAAACGCTGAACCAAACGCTAACACAAAGAAAATCACGAGAATAACCATCGCAATGATGGCACTTTTATTCTTTTTTAAGCGACGCCATGCATCCTGCATAAAAGTCAGGTTAGGCGCTGCAATTTTTTCACTGTCGAGATGTTTTGACTTATCAAGAGGTTCAAAACTATCTGCGGGAAGCTTTACTTCATCAGCCATTTATTTTGCCTCCTCATTAATTACTTTTGCCGGAAAGCCGAATTCGCGGATCGATAATTCCGTATACGATATCGGTGATCAGCAGCACCACCATCAACATGACACTGTAGACAATGGTGACCGCCATGATGGTTGGATAATCGTTGGTCAGGATCGACTTAACAAATTGTTCACCAATACCGGGAATTGAGAAAATGTTTTCAATCACCATGGAACCGGTCATAATGTTGACCGCCAGTGGTCCAATGATTGTGACCACCGGGATCAAACTGTTTCGCAGTGCGTGGTGATAAATCACGCCCCACTTACTGAGCCCTTTAGCCCTAGCCAGTTCAATGTAGTCGGAATTCAATACGTCCACCATTTCCGTTCGGGTAAACCGCGCCGTATCCGCAAACGGTGACGCGGCCAGCGCAAGGGTTGGCAAAACGGTGTAAGCAAAGCCGCCCCAGTCAGCAATTGGGAACCAGTGCAGCTTTAAACCGACAAAGTACTGCAGCAAAACCGCCAGCACGAAACTTGGAATTGAGATCCCGAGGATCGAAACGATGGTGGCAGTAGTATCAATCCAGGTGTTTTTCTTGATGGCGCCTAAAGCACCTACCAGGATTCCTGGAATCACACCAATGATCATGGCTTGCGTTCCCAGCAGCAAAGACGGTCCAATTCGACTTGAAATCAAGTAGGAAACCGGCTGATCACTGAACTGGAAGGAAGTCCCAAAGTTACCCTGGAAGACACCGACAACGTAAGTCAAATATTGCTGCCAGATGGGTTTCGTTAACCCGTACTGTTTTAAAATCAGGTGCTGCTCTGCTGGCGACAACTTTTGTTGGTTTTGCAGTGGCGTCCCCGGCAATAATTTCATTAGGAAAAACGTCACGGTGATGACGATGAATAAAGTTAACAGCAGATAAAAAATCCGCTTTAATAAATATTTCGCCATGAAAATACCCCTCATTCTGCTTACTATTATTAATGCTCTTTTACTTAACAATTTGAAAACAAAGCTGGGAGTGAAGCCCAACTTCGTCAATGGTTTAAACAACACGATTATTATTTATGATGAACAATATACGCCCGACTGAAATCCCATTGAGCGCCCGTTGGGAAGTATTGCAACCCATGAACATACGGTTTGATCATCTGCGCTTGAGTCGGCTGGTATAACGGCACGATACCCTGCTGCTGCATCAACGTTTTTTCAGCGCTAACTAAATCGTTCCAGCGGGCATCCGGATCATTTGCATCCTGACCCTCAGCGTTTTTAACGGCCGTATCATAAGCCCGATTTTTCCACTGTCCGCGATTATACGCATTATTGGAAGTAAACAACGCGCTAAACGAAATCGGATCCGGAAAATCAGCGATCCAGCCGCCAACGACCATATCAAAATTTCCCTGTGTGGAACGGTCAAGCCGCACGTTAAAGGGTACGGTCGTGGTCGTCAGCTTCAACCCAGGCAGCTCCGCCATTTGACTCTGAACAAATTCAACCGTCCGCTTGCCATTCGGCGTGTCATCTGCCAGCAGGTTCAACGTTACACTGGACCGGCCAGACTGCCGCAAGGCTTTTTGCCACAGTACACGGGCCCGTTTCACGTTGTAAGTCGTCCCTGACTTAACGTAGGCTGCATTGGCAAAGTCGATGCTGTCCTTCTTGGCTAGCTTGGTTGGGACTAAGCCCTTCGGCGGCTGAGAACCGTCCGCTAAAATATTATGCGTAAACGACCGTTTATCGATTGCCAGCGAAATCGCTCGGCGTGCATAAAGATTATGCTTAAAGAAACCGTCGCGCTGATTAAATTCCAGGTAAAACATGGATGCTGAATTGCGGACATGCATATCGGGTGAATTTTTCAATTCCCGGTACTGCGGCCCGTCGGTGATCAATTCATCGACTTTACCGCTTTGATACTGACTTAGCCAAGTTCCCTGGTCCTTGATCACCTGGTATTTCACTGCTTTAAGCTTAGTGGCTTTCGCGTTCCAGTATTGCTGGTTCTTGGCTAGCGTCCAGTCATCATTAGTCCCGTTCCAGCCGGTCAGTTTAAACGGCCCGTTATAAACTGCTCTACGAGAATTGGTAGCGTACTTTGAAGCATAACGCTGAACTTCTTGCCGATTCTGCGGCAGAAACGCCTGTGACGCCACGAGGTACTTAAAATAGCGCTGTGGCCGTAACAGCGTTACAACTAACTGATACTTACCGCGGGCCTTAACACCAAGTTTAGCAGGTGCCTTTTTGCCCTGATTGACGGCTCGATAGTTTTTAACGTGATTATACAGGTAAGCAAACTGTGACGCCGTACTTGGCTTGACTGTTCGTCTCCAACCATAAACAAAGTCGTTGGCGGTGACAGGTGCGCCGTTGCTCCATTTAGAATGACGCAGATCAAACGTCCAGATTTTACCATTTTTGGAAACGTGATACGCGTTGGCAACTCCGGGCCGCAGTTTCGAGTTCTGTCCGATTCTAAGCAGGCCCTCGTCAACGTTATTTAAAACGCCATCACTAACAACATCCGTTGATTTTGACGGATCCATGGTGGGTAAATTGGCTGTCACCACCCAGTGCAATGTCTGATTGCTGGCCAAGTGCTGACTATTTTTTGAGCCGCACGCCCCTAATAATAGCAAAGAAGTCCCCGAAACAGCCCCTAACGCCAAAGTTCTGCTCAACTTCATAGCCATTTCACTCCCTCAAATATCGGATAAACGTGCAAGAATATGTAGTAACGAATTCGTGGATACATTGTATATTAGAAAAGCATTAAAATCAATGCGACTTTATCATTTTGTACAGCTAACACAGTGAACCACGGGAATATTAGTCGTAAAGGGCTGTATATATTTTCGCTCATTAGAATATCTTTTCGTTCAATCAACCGTTTTTCCTAAATTATTTTCCTTAAAAGTTTCCTTCTTAGGAGACGTAAAAAACACTTTTAATTGTAAACTGTCACCACATAAAAATCAATTGTGCAAAAGCAATTATCACCTGCCTGATATCACACGCTCTGCCTGATAGCGTATGTTATACTGGGGCTAAACAATTAAGGATGGTGACAACATGGATAACAGCGAACTTGTGCCGGTCATTAACATTGGCCTTAATACAGGACGCTATAACTTTGATTATGCCATGGAAGAGTTAAAGGCATTGTCAGAAGCCAATAACATGAAAGTGGTAGAAACCACCGTACAAAATCTGAGTCAGCCAGTTGCCGGAACCTATTTTGGAACTGGTAAAGTTGAAGAACTACGTGATATTGTCGTTGATACGGGTGCCGAAATCGTGGTCGCAAACGATGAGCTGACACCCAGTCAAATCAGAAACTTGGAAAAAATCGTCAAGGTGCCCGTCATGGATCGAACCGGTTTGATCCTGGCAATTTTTGCCAACCGGGCCCAAAGTCGGGAAGCTAAGCTGCAAGTTCAATTGGCTAAACTGCAGTACCAGATGCCACGTTTGCATACCGCGATGAATCAGCGGTTAGACCAACAAACTGGGACTAGTTCCGGTGGCGGTTTCACCAACCGTGGTGCCGGTGAAGCCCAGATCGAATTAAACCGGCGGACCGTTCAGCGGCAGATCAACCATGTCCGTCACGAACTCAAAGACGTTGATAAGTCAGCTGAAGTTAAACGCCAGCAACGCGAAAAAATCCAGTTGCCTAACGTTGCATTGATCGGTTACACCAACGCCGGCAAGTCAACCATCATGAATGAACTGATCAAACGGTACGGCATGAATGAAGACAAGCAAGTCATGGTCAAGAACATGCTCTTTGCGACTTTGGATACCAGCGTCCGCCAATTACAGTTTGATGATTCAAAGAAACTGCTGCTCAGTGATACGGTCGGCTTTGTTTCGCAATTACCGACCACCCTGGTGGAAGCCTTCAAATCAACTCTATACGAGGCCGCCAATGCTGATCTACTGATTCAAGTCGTTGACTATTCCAGTCCCAACCGGATCGATATGATGTCGACAACTAAAAAAACCTTAACGGAAATTGGTGTCCCTGATCTGCCAATGATCACCGTTTACAACAAAGCTGATTTAACGGATAACGAGTATCCGTCCCGCGCTGGCGACGAAATCGTTGTCTCCGCCAAAGATCCTGCGTCCATCGACTTGCTGGTTCAAGTCATTCGCGAAAAAGTCTTCAAGAACTACGTCACCGCAACCTTCCTGATTCCGTTCGAAAAGGGCGATGTCGTTTCGTATTTAAACGAACACGCCAGCGTCAAATCAACGGATTACCTGGAAAACGGGACGAAGATCGAAGCTGAAGTCACTAACGTTGATTATAAACGTTTTGAAAAATACGTTTTGGAACAGTAATTTCAACACTAAAGAGCCGTCACCTCAACAAAGACATTGGGATGGCGGCTCTTTTTGTATTGGCTGTAAACGTGCTCAAACAAGCAAAGAGTTGCATCTAAGGGCACACAACAAAAATCCCCAAGTTCAGGGGATTTCCGTTGCGCGCCCTTAGACTCCACTCTTTAAACGCTTGTTTTCACACTCTCTGTTACTAAACGTGCTCACCAAGCCAGAGACCTGCACAGAACGGCACCCCACCACAAATCCAAGTTCGGGATTTATGGTGGGGTGCCGTTCTGCTTCAGTCTCTAAGCAACTTGGTTCACACTCTCTGAAAATTAACTCATCCTTCTATCCAACGAACGTGATAACAGCGACAACGCGTAACATACGATAAAGTACATCACGGCAATCATCAAGAACATTGGCAGGATATAAGTTGAATTCTGGCCGTAAACGATCTGCGCATTATGCATCAAATCCGGCAGCACGATAATCGTAGCCAGTGAGGTATCCTTGATCAGTGAAATAAATTGACTGACCAGCGCTGGAATCATTTTTTTCATCGCCTGCGGTAAAACAATGTGGTACATTGCCTGCCCGTAAGATAACCCGTTAGCTCTAGCACCCTCCATTTGGCCGGGATCAACAGCCGCAATCCCAGATCGGACGATTTCAGCGATCATCGTTGATTCAAAGACGGTCATCGCTAAAATCGTTGCCCAAACACTGCTTGGCCGAAGACCCAGGTTGGGTAACCCAAAGTACGTAAAGAAAATAATCAGCAGTAATGGCAGGTTACGAATAATATCGATAAACAAACCCACAACTGGAGAGATCACCTTAATGTTGACGTAACGGACAATGCCTAAAATTGAGCCTAAGACGTAGCTGCCAACAATGGACACCAAAGATACAGCCACCGTAATCCAAAGGCCCTGAAGTAAGTAATGGATGTTGATCCATGAATATGCGTTAATAAAGTCTTTCATGACTGCACCCCCCTAGGCTAATTTCTTTTCGAGATAACGCATCCAATAACTCAGCGGCAACGTGATGATCAGATATAAAATACCAATACAGATGTAAGTGCTCATGGTATTCAGGGAATCTGAGGCAATGACGTTACCTTGATACATCAGGTCAAATCCAGCCACGAAGGCTAAGACTGAGGAGTTTTTAACTAAGTTAATAAACTGGTTGCCCAGTGGCGGAATAACGTAACGAAAGGCCTGCGGCAAAACAATGTGCTGCATTGACTGCCACCAGGATAACCCATTGGCGCGGGCCCCTTCCATTTGACCAGGATCCACTGAATTGATCCCGGAACGCACCGTTTCAGCAATAAAAGCTGACGTGTAAATAGTCAATCCAATCGTCCCGGCGGTGAATCCGTTGATCTTCGTCACAAACATGGGAATTACCACGTAGAAAAACATGGTGATTACCAGTAACGGGATATTCCGGAAAACTTCAATGTAGATTCGGGCAATGACCCGCAGGAACTTAATTGGTGTGGTTTCAAAAATGGCAAACATTGATCCAATCACCAGACTGAAAATCAACGCAATCACACTGCAAAGGAGGGTTTGACCAAATCCTTGGAGCAACAGACTGCCGTAATTATGAAAAATAGCTATCATCGTTCCATCTCCTTCACGTTCATGCCTGGTACGTTACCAAACCACTTCTTCAGAATCCGGTTATACTGACCGCTCTGTTCAACCTTCGTTAAAGCACGGTTAAGATCGTGTTTAAACTCGGGTTGATTTTTATTGATAGCGATCCCGTAAGGTTCCTTCGTAAAGGCCCCGCCGGTTAGAACATAACCGGGGTTTTCCACTGACATCCCGGCTAAGATACCGTTATCAGTAGTCAGTGCTTCACCTTGGCCCGACTTCAAAGCCGTCATGGCCTGGGCGTAATCAGAAAGTTGCAGCACCTTGGCCTTCGGAGCAAATTTAGCCACGTTTTGAACGGAGTTAGAACCAACCACGCCCAAAACGGTAGCACCTTTCTTGTTTAGGTCCCGCACGTTTTTGATTGGACTGCCCTTCTTAACCAGCAAGGATTGTCCGGCATCAAAGTACGACCGAGAAAAGTCGACCTGCTTTAACCGCTCTGGTGTAATGGTCATCGTTGCCATAATGGCATCAATGTTCCCGTTTTTCAGTAATGGTACCCGGGTAGAACTTGTTACTTGAACAAACTCGGCCTTCCCTTTGGGTCCTAAAATCTGCTTAGTGAGCGCCCTTGCCATATCGACTTCAAAGCCCTTGATGTGACTATCTTTCACGTCCATTAAACCAAACAGTTTCGTATCAGCTTTAACACCCCAAGTAATCGTATTGGTCCGCTTAGCACGTGTCACCACGTTTTGATCTGCCAGCGATTTTGATCCGCAGGCAGTCAATACAAGTACTAATGCAAGACTAGAGATGATAACGCTGACCAATCGGAAAAATTTCTTCATGCTCCCATCTCCTGACTTTTAATGAGTGATAATCTTGCTTAAGAATTGACGGGCACGTTCGTTACTTGGCTGCCCATCAAAGAACTTCTCTTTACTATCATCTTCAAGAATGCGGCCATCCGCCATGAAAATAACCCGGTTAGCCACTTCGCGGGCGAAGCCCATTTCGTGGGTCACCACTAACATGGTCATTGAAGAGTCACGGGCGATGTCTTTCATGACGTTTAGGACATCATCAATCATTTCTGGATCCAACGCGCTGGTTGGTTCATCAAATAGCAGTGCTTTAGGCTTCATGGCCAGTGAACGGGCAATGGCAATCCGTTGCTGCTGCCCACCAGAAAGCTGTGCAGGCATCTTGGGTGCTTGATCAGCCAAGCCGACCCGATCCAGCATGTTCATAGCAATCTTTTTATTCTCTTCTTCTGGCCGCTTCAAAACCAGCCGAGGCGCCAGCATGATATTTTCCAAAATCGTTTTATTCGCATATAAATTAAAGTGTTGGAACACCATTCCAACGTTCTTACGAATCCGGTTCATATCCGTTTTTCGGTCCGCCAAATCTTGACCGTTAACGATCAGTTTGCCTTCCTGAATCCGCTCCAGCCCGTTGACTGTTCGAATCAAAGTTGATTTACCAGAGCCTGATGGGCCAATCAGCACCACAGTTTCTCCAGCATCAATGGTTAGGTTAATGTCATGCAAAGCATGGAAATCGCCGTAGTACTTTTGAACATTATGAAATTCAATCATTGACATGTTTTTCCCCTCCGCCTTATGAAAAAATAGCGACCAAACGCTAAAGTAGTTTACAACAAGACAAGCGAACAAGCTGCATGGTCTGATAGAGGCATACAGCCTGCTCGCTTAGACGGCTGGAAATTACTTATTATTTGGTTCGCGTGAGTTGCACTCAATTAAAGCGCACGTTCGAAAGCGCTGAAATATTTGACTAATTTCACACGCTTCTCATTTTAACTCTAGTTTAAATATTAAACCATATTCACGCTTGGGTCAAAACAATCAGTCGCCCACTATCCCCCTCATTGGGGTGTGTGCCTACACAAACAGCGTTAAATCAGGCCTTATTAACCGCGATAATTTTTTCATCAAACGGTAGAATATTCACTTCTTTGAGATGGCCATTTAGTAGCATGAGAGTTTCATTAAAACATATATGTCATTAATCGCTCAATAAAGGCTACTTAACGCAAAAACGTCATGCCGACAAAGTTTATCAGCATGACGTTTTTTACATTGCGTTCTTAAAGCCGCACGTGCTTTAACACGCTTTTTAACCTAATGATACCGTCTCATCCGTGAAGTTGGCTGATTTGTCGCTGAACTGGCGGGTGAAACAGTATGGCTTGCCGTCTCCGGCTCCGCTTGATGCGTATGAGCCTTCTTTTCCCGTTCATAAGCTAACTGAACACGAATTGTATACGGGGCCTGCTTTTCAATGGGTTCATTTCTACCCATCACCATGTACGGGCCGCCAACTAGGATGACGTTAGCAAGGTAGAGTTTCACCTTATCGTAGACGTCTTCGATCGGTTGCAGTCCCACCGTAGTAATTCTGCCCATGGGCGCCTTTTGCGCTTGGTTCATTCCGGCATAAACGACCATCTGCTGGCCGTCCTGCTTAAGTTCGAAATAGGGAATATTAACCCCTAGCCCGATCGCGTAAACCGGCTTTTTATTTTTGTTAAGCTGCTGAGCCAGTTCACGTGAACCCAGGCCGCCGTAATTAGGCGTCATCAAATTCATTTGCTGCAACTGATTGGCCAATTGTGCAATATTACTACTTTGATCTGGGCTGACTGCCACTTTACCAGGTAAAATCTTTTTACTATCAAAATAACCGTTCGCCGGAATATTAGCACCATTTAGTAGGCTATTGCCACGTTGTTCCCTGGAGTATTGAGCTTCTTCATGTGCTTGCTCATTTCCGCCCAGCGTTTTACCCAGTGCTTTTTCAATCTTTGGTGAAATATCTAGCGGCGCCTGCTTATCAGTAAAATAGTAGAAAATATTCATGATCGAGAAGTAAGCAAGGATCAAGCCCACTAGCAGGATAAGGCTGCCGCGCAGTGCAAAGCCGTTCTTGATCCAGCGTACCGAAACGTACAGCAAGTAGATGACACCTAAAACACCAAGAATCGTGTAAATCCGGTTTTTTAGTTTGACGTTTAAGTTCACGTATCCCAAGTAGTGATTGATCATATCTAAGAAACTAAACAAGTGGTGTCATCTCCTTATTGTTGACCCGAAGTCTGATCGGTGTTACCAGTATCACTGGTATTGTCCGTATTACCAGTGTCACCAGTACCGCCAGAATCATTATTGGTTTGGGTATTGTTAGTTTGTGAGGATGCGTTAGCTGATTTAGAATTATTCGTCCCGCCGTTATTCGTGGTTTCTTTGCCAGCTGACCTCGACTTGTTAGCGGTTTTATTCGCATTGCTTGTTGCGGTTTGCGGATTGGAAGACGTGGTACTCGTGTCGTTTTCGCTGTCCTGTGAACTAGAAGCATCCTTCTTTGAACTGTCGCTGCTAGAATTCTTTTTATCTGAGGACTTGCTGTCAGAATCAGACGACTGCTTAGTCGAATCGATCATTGAATGATTAGAAACCACTTGCGAGCTGGCTGGTTTCCCCTCCTGGGCGTGACTGACTGAGTTGACCACCACGTTGGTCGCACCAAGTGCTAGTGCGATTGAAACAATTGCAAACGGCGTGATAAATGGCGGTGTCCGATATGCCATGATAAATTGCCTCCCTTAATTGAACTTCTTATTAGTCCCTAGTATCTCAAATTATTATTAATAAACAACAAAACAAACCTTAAATATTGAATAAGGTTTGTTTACAGAAATTACTTTGCTAACCGTTTTTGACAGTCTGGGCAAATGCCATACAGTTCAATTCGATGACCCACGATTTCGTAACCCGGCAATTGCGCCTTAAACGCATCTAGCGGACACTCTTTAAGCTCAGTGACCTTACCGCAGTTCTGGCAAATAAAGTGGTGGTGGTGAAGGTGCCGAAAATCACACTGGTATTTGACCCGTGCTTGGTCTCCTTGAACCTGCTGTTCCACCATGCCGACTTCTTCAAATTCTTTGATATTGCGATAAATCGTGTTGTGACTCATCCCGGGAAACTGCTTTCTCATATAGTCGTCAACAAGGGTCACATCGTGGTAGTGATCTTGATTTTGAAGGAGGTAACTCAAAAGTGCTCTACGCTGTTTGGTCACCTTTAAATGGTTCTTTTTTAATTCCGTTAATGCCTGTGTAAGTTCCGCCTGCATGTGATGACACCTCTTTAGCTATAACGTGATAACGTACGCTTTAAATAATAATGATTACGTTTAAGATAGTGTATCACAAATATATGAACAATAACACATATGTCCACCGCTTTTTAAACGGAAGACGTCTGCAAACCTAACACAATCTCATCAAGCCGTTCCTGTGTCTGCTGCCAGTCATCGTTTTGAATCACGGTAGCGATCCCTCGGAGATCTTCCGGCAGAGTCAAATCGCGGCTATATTCCTTACTTTTAATTCGGGACCGGATCATCTCCAACTGGTCACCGCGATCTTTAAGCCGTTCGTGCAGCATCACGGTTTTGCCCACCGTTAAAAATAAAATAAACGCTTGCTCCTTTAATTCATGAAAGTAAGTTTCAGCGCCCTTAGTATCCAGGACGATACTGACCAAATCGGATTTCTTAAACGCCCGCTCCAGCCCTTCATACGAAGAGCCATACTGATAACCCGCATAGGTCACGGATTCTAAGTAATGGTTGCTGGCAAAGCTGGCATCCGTTTCAAAATAATAATCGATCCCGTTTTTTTCGCCGGGCCGCATTGGCCGCGTCGTATGCGTAATAATTCGTGGAATTTGATATTCGGTTTTTAAATAGGTACTCACCGTTGTTTTACCGGTTCCCGTTGCCCCCGTAATGACAATGACGTGTTTCATGATTTCCCCCACTATTTAGCTGCGATCTTAGCTGAAATATACTGGTGTGCCCGCTTCATGAGCTGCTTTAAATTATCGTACGTCAGCCGGTCAACCGCTTCAGCTGCCGTAAACCAGCCATAATCGCTGATTTCCACATCCTGCTTAGTTACCTGAGCATCCGCCGGAACTTCACTGGTGAACAAATGGACTTCCTTGTGGTTGCCATTGGCCATATCATACTGCAGTTCATCGTGATAGTGAGTATCAATTTGAACGTGCAGCTGGGTTTCCTCGCGGATTTCTCGAATCGCTGTTTCATCCAGCTTTTCATCGCCCTCGACGTGCCCCTTTGGGAAGCCCCAAAAGTTACTGGTTGCACTTTTAAGTAACAGATACTCCGGTTGTCCTTTTTTAACCCGGTAAACTACGGCACCGCTAGCCACTTCCGTTGTCATCTTACAATCATTCCTTCCGAAAATATTAATACCTCTTATTTTAGCCTAATCAGAGTTGCAAACAAACTGCGAAATACCTGTTTTAGTGAAATTTCTCAAAAAAATATGTTTCATTTACAACCTTAACATCAATTGACGCATTGCTTTTAAAGTGCAACATGGTTAAGATAGACTTAAAATTCTTTTCAATATTTAATTTGGAGGAACCCATATGTCATCATTTGTTTCGCGTCTATTTCGTCGAGAGAAAGTTGACCGCTACTTGGAAACGGACAAGAAGTTCATTAAAACCATGTCAGCCGTTGACTTGATCTCCCTTGGAATCGGTGCCGTCATTGGTACCGGGATCTTTATTCTGCCCGGTACTGTGGCCGCTACTAAGGCCGGTCCCGGAATTATTTTATCCTTCGTTTTAGCGGCTGTGGTCTGCTCCACCGCTGCCATGTGTTACGCCGAGTTTGCTTCCGCTTTACCCGTCGCTGGGAGTGCCTATTCTTATGGTAACTTGGTCTATGGTGAAATCATCGGCTGGATCCTCGGCTGGGCCTTAATCCTGGAATACGTGCTGGCCGTTGCTGCCGTGTCCAGTGCTTGGGGAGCTTACTTTAAATCCTTTATGAGCGGTTTTGGCGTTGATATTCCAGCAGCCATCGTTGGTCCCCTAGACATTGCCCATGGTTCCTACGGTAACTGGATCGCCATTATCATCGTACTGATCATTTCTTCAATGCTGGCACACGGGGTGAAATCTTCCGTCCGGCTGAACAACATTATCGTTTTTGTGAAAATTGCTATTATTTTACTGTTTGTCGTTGTCGGTGCGTTCTTCGTCAAGCCAGGAAACTGGCACCCCTTTATGCCCTTCGGCTTCCACGGTGTATTGGCCGGTTCTTCAGCCGTCTTCTTTGCCTATCTTGGTTTCGATGCGGTTTCCAGTTCCGCAGCGGAAGTTAAGAATCCAAAAAAGAACATGCCCGTTGGCATCATTGGTACCTTGATCATTGCAACTTTGCTTTACGTGCTGGTTGCCATTGTCCTTACTGGGATGATCAGCTACACCAAGTTAAACGTTGCTGACCCGGTTTCCTTTGCCCTGCAGGTCGTCCACCAAAACTGGGCTGCCGGTATTATTGCACTAGGTGCGTTAGCCGGTATGTTTACGATGATGGTGACCATGATCTACAGTTCCTCGCGACTGATTTATTCGGTTGGTCGTGACGGCTTGCTGCCTAAGTTCTTGGGTAAGTTAGACCGTCGCGGGAATCCCATCAACAGTTTACGCACCATCACCGTTGTCATTGCAGTCATGGGCGGTTTCGTCCCTCTGGATCAATTGACTAACCTAGTTAATATCGGCACGTTAATTGCCTTTCTGTTCGTCTCCTTTGGTATCATTCCCCTTCGCCACAATAAGGAGATTGAAAACAACCAGGGTTTCCAAGTTCCCGGCTATCCAGTATTACCCGTGATTTCTGGGCTGCTATGCATGTTCATGCTGACGCAGCTGCAGGCCGAAACCTGGATTGCCTCTGGCGTCTGGTTCTTATTCGGACTGATCCTTTACTTCAGTTACGGTGTGCGTCATAGCCGGCTGAATAATCCGGATAACGTCGAATAGCTAAAACGAAAAAGCCACAGAAATCGAATATGATTTCTGTGGCTTTTTCGTGTCTGTTTAAGTTCATTCCAAGCGCGCAATGGCGTGTTTTAGCAGCAACGGTGCAATCACCGTACTTAAAATAATGACCACGATCAGTTCCGAATAGAGTTCAGGTGCCAACAGTTTGGATTGATACCCGATTTGAGCAATGATCAGTGCCATTTCACCCCTGGAAACCATGCCGGCACCGACAACGTAAGCACTGTTAAAACTGAAGCCTAAAATTCTGGCACCCAGTCCGCCGCCAATCAGCTTGGATAAAATGGCAACGATCGTCATTCCCAAAATCAGCAAAATATTACTCCAGAAATGGTCAAACCGCATTTCCACCCCGATACTGACAAAAAAGATGGGTACAAAAAAGGCGTAGCCGATAGGACTAATATTAGTGGCAACTTCCTCATGGGCACTGGTTTGGGCCACCGCAATTCCGGCGAAGAAGGCCCCAATAACGGCGCTTAATCCAGTGAGATCCGCAATGTAAGCCATCCCCAAACAAATAATCAAAGACATGATGGGAACCGACTGCGGCACCGGCAGCCGTTCGAACAACCGGATCAAAAGCGGTGCGACCCAGCGAATCACCACGTAAACCATCACGAAGTAGGCGATTTGTTCAACGATGCTGAGGGCTAAATTAGGCTGGCTGCTGCCGCTGGAAAACATACTGACAAAAATGCTTAAAATCAGTACCGCCATAATGTCATCAACCACGGCAGCCCCCAGAATAGTGGCGCCTTCCTTCGTATTTAATTTGCCAAACTCCCGCAGAACCTCAACCGAAATCGACACCGAAGTAGCGGCAAAAACCACACCCCAGAAAATGGCGCGTTCAAAGTTTTGATGCATGACGACACCATAAATGTAGAAGCAAGCCATCGGTAGGATCACACCCAGAGTGGCAACACTAATGGCGGGTTTAAAGTACTTCTTTAACAGTTTCAGATCACTTTCCAAGCCGGCCATGAACATCAAAATGATCACGCCGATTTCCGCCCCGGCAGTTAATAGTTCCCCCGGTCGAATCCAGTTCAGCAGCGCCGGGCCAAGTAAAATGCCGACCAGCAGCTGGCCGATCACACTTGGTATCCCGATTCTCTGACTAAGGGCACCAGCAATGGTGGTGGCAAATAAAATAAGGGCAATTTCGCCGATATAGTTCAAATGAATGTTCCTTTCTGTCCGCGTCAATCAGTTAACATCTCCTAGTGTATCATGACTCAAACATCCCTGGCTATCAGCCCGCCTGCGTTATAATGAAACCAATACTCGACTGCAGGAGGTTTTACTTAATGAAAATCAATCAATTTGCAATTGCACCAACAACTTTAGCCGATGAAAAAAAGGAATTGCAGCAAATTCAGTTCGTCCGCCAATCTGATTTACAGCTGACACCCCACCGGTTTTTACGCCGACTGCTCCAGCAGAGTTTCCCGGAAGTCACCAGCCATGAAGCCGCGGATAGTAAAATAGCTAACTTGCTGGCAGCTGACCATTTAGATGCCCTTTCGCTGACTCAAATGAGCGATGACATTAAACCGTTACATATTGACAACCTAATTCTGCAGCTGCTTGGTTTTGAAGCCGGTCGAGATTTTCAGATCGATGCGCCGGAAAAAATCACCTCTAAAGTTAACCTGCCCGAATTTGATCACGAGGCGTTAGCTAACGATGACTTAATTCACGCCTGGTATCAGCTGCTGATCACCCATACCACTACTGGTCAGACTTTTCTTGATCAGTTAGCCGGTCGCGGCTACTACCACCGGTTAAAGAACCTGCCGAAACCGCTATTTTTCAATGGTAAGGCTCAGCCCGTCTTCGATACCTCACGGCTGATTCACGAAGTCGTTTACGTGGAATCTTCGCAAGATAGCGACCACGATGGCCTGCGTGATCTGCTAAAAGCCGAGATCACCAGGCCAGCCGAGTCGAATCGGCAGCCGGTACCCGTGCTTTATACCGCGTCACCCTATAATCAGGGTACTAACGATGCCGATGGTGACGCCCTGACACACAATGTCAACGTCCCACTGACAGAAAAGCCAGCAACTGCCAACACTCTCAGCGGCAAAAGATCGGTCCAAGCAAAGGTTCCCGATCCACGGGTGGTCGACAGCCGCACCCAACAGGCTGACGAAGGTTTCGGCAATACCTTTGATTACAGCCTGAACGATTATTTTCTGGCCCGCGGGTTCGCGGTGGTTTACGCTGCCGGCATCGGCACCAAGGAGTCTGACGGGTTGCGCACCACTGGTGATCCGGCAGAAACAACGTCGACTACGGCAATCATCGACTGGTTAAACGGCAAGCGGACCGCCTTTACTAACCGCACCGCAAACGTCGCTATTGACGCAACCTGGTCAAACCGGCACGTGGCAATGACCGGTCGTTCTTATCTCGGTACGTTGGCCACCGCCGCTGCCACAACTGGCGTGGACGGCCTCAAAACGATTATTTGTGAGGCTGGGATCTCTAGTTGGTACGACTATTATCGTGAAAACGGCTTGGTGATTGCTCCCGGTGGCTTCCCTGGTGAAGACGCCGACGTCTTGGCAGAAGAAACCTTCTCCCGCCAGCAGCAGGCCGGCGACTACGACCGCATCAAGAATAAGTGGCAGCAACAATTAACCGCCATTAAGAATGGCCAAGACCGCAGTACCGGCAACTACAATGATTTCTGGGACGCGCGGAACTACCGTAAAAACGCTAAAAAAATCAAAGCTGACGTCATGATCGTTCACGGGCTCAACGACTGGAACGTTAAACCGCGTAACGCCGAAAAACTATGGCGGGCCATTCATGACTTACCCATCAACCATAAAATCATCCTGCACCAGGGACCACACATTTACATCAATAATTTCCGTTCATTAGACTTCACTGACATGGTCAACCTTTGGTTATCCCATGAACTCTATGATTTGGATAATCACGCTGAAAAGATCTTGCCCGACGTTTTAATTCAGGATAATACCAGTGCTGAAAACTGGCAGGCCTATCCGGATTGGGGTGACCCCGCTAACAAGACAACTCAGTATCATTTAACGCCGAATAGTCTTTCCACCGACACGTCCAGCCAGGAAACGGTTCAGTTCAATGATCAACTGGATAAATCAACCTTTCAGCTGTATGCCAAGGACAACGGTCGGTGGCAGCGCGATTTAGTTAAGCCTTCTTCGCCCCTCCAAGGCCACCGTCAGCTTTTCCAAGCATCTGCTCAAACTAATGAACTGGTTATCGATGGCTGCCCAATCCTGCATCTCGATGCTGCGTCCGACCAATCAATTGGCCTGGTTAGTGCTGAACTGGTAGACTCAGGCGAATTTACGCGACTTAACCCGCTGCCAACCACGCTGGCCAGACAGGCTATGGCACTGGGCAATCATTTTCGCAAAGAAGACTTACGTGAATATGAACTCGCTAAAAAGGAAACATCCTATCAGCTGATTTCAAAAGCCCACATGAATTTACAAAACCGGCACGCATTAACCCAAGTCGATCCTATTACGCCAGGTCAGACCTATTCTATCAAGCTGGAACTGCAGCCGACTCATTACCGGCTGGCAGCGGGCCATCAGTTGGGACTGATCGTTTATGCCACCGACTTTGGCATGACCGTCCGTGGTAACCAAAACATCACCTACACATTATCACTGGCAAATAGCTGGCTAGAACTTCCCCACCTATAGACTTCGTGATATTATGGTAACTAACTTCAATTTGAAACGAGGTAATTCACATGAAACAAGGCACCACGATCATTACGCTAGATAACGGCTATCATCTGTGGACCAACACGCAGGGTGAAGGCGACATTCACCTATTAGCATTACACGGCGGCCCCGGCGGCAACCATGAATACTGGGAAGACACTGCTCAGCAGCTCAAGAAACAGGGCCTTAACGTTCAGGTTCATATGTACGACCAACTGGGCTCATGGTACTCAGACCAGCCCGACTACAGTGATCCCAAGATTGCTGAAAAATACTTAACTTACGACTATTTCTTAGGTGAAGTTGAAGAAGTCCGTCAAAAACTAGGTCTGGATCACTTCTACCTGATCGGTCAATCATGGGGCGGTGCATTAGTTCAAATGTACGCAGCGAAATACGGCCAGCACTTAAAGGGTGCCATTATTTCTTCCATGGTCGATAACATTGACGAATACGTCACTCACATCAACCAAGTCCGTGAAGAAGCTTTGCCAGCTGATGCTGTGGCTTACATGAAAAAGCAGGAAGCTGCCAACAACTACGATGACCCACAGTACCAAAAGTACGTAGACGTGTTAAATGATGGCTACGTTGATCGTAAAAAGCCAGCAGCTATTTCCCACTTGATTCCAACCATGTCACGCCCCGTTTATGGTGCTTTCCAGGGTGACAACGAATTCGTCATCACTGGTAAACTGAAGGAATGGCAATTTGAACCGCACCTGAAGGAGATCAAAGTACCAACTTTGCTGACCTTTGGCGAACACGAAACCATGCCGATTTCAACGGCTAAGCGGATGGCAAAAGAAATTCCGCACGCCCGCTTAGTGACTACGCCTGAAGGCGGCCATCACCACATGATCGATAACGCGCCAGTTTATTACGATCACTTAGCAACCTTTATCCGCGATGTTGAAAACAACAACTTTAACGATTAATCAATACAAAAGTCTGGCTACCAGTTAATTGGTAGCCAGACTTTTTTTGCCGGTTAGAAATGAAGGCTCACGTAAATACTCGAATATTATATTGACACACACAGTAATATGCTGTAAATTATTATTTGTCAAATAGTAATTAGAGGAGGCGGATCATGACTATCCGACCCGATATCTCAAAAGATCTTATCCGTGGCGCCACGGATGGTATCATCCTAAACGTTCTGTCACAAGGCGACTCATATGGTTACCAGATGGTTCAGCAAATAGCTGAGCTTTCCGATGGTCACTATGAAATCAACGAAGCGACTCTATATACGGTCTTTCGACGACTAAGCAAGAAGGGGTTAATCGACAGCTACTACGGGTCCGAGACCCAGGGTGGCCGAAGAAAGTACTATCACATTACTGAAGCTGGTATTACTGAACTGGCGCAATTCCGTAAAGATTGGCAGTTCGCTAAAAATACCATTACTCAACTCACAACGGGAGTGTTAAAACATGATTGATGACAACTTGATTTCAACTTTTTTAAAACCCATTTTTGCGAACTATCCGCAAACCGATGATAGCCGTGATTTCTACAACGAGGTAGCGGCTGATGTCCGGGAAGCAGCACAGGATTTACTGGATAGCAACGATGCAACTACTCCGGAACAAGCGGTTAAACTGGCCGTTGATTCACTAGGTGATTTAACGGAACCACTGCAATTAATCAGCGGTACTCAATCACCAGCTATCAGCCAAAACAGCTCAGCCAATTCAAGTTGGTCAGCCGATCTGATAACACGTATTGTTATGCACGCTGACGAAACCAAGGTTAACCTGGTGGCTAGTCCTGATGATCAGATTCATGTACATCAATATCAGCAGCCAAAATTAGCGTCCACCAAGGTTCAAATCAAGACACTTGAAAATACGCTGTCCATAGAAGCACCTTCACCTCGGTGGTTTCAGTACCTAATCCCGTTTCGACACCCAAAATCCACGGTTGAAATTGCCCTTCCGTCACAATTTGCGGGCCATTTAGAGGCCGAACTAAAATCCGGTACCCTATCCATAGAAAATGTAAAAAATCAGCTTCAGGCGAAAGTGGTACTGTCTTCGGGCAGTCTTTCAATTAACCACGCTTGGATCAAAACGTTAAGTGCCCAAATCAACTCTGGTCAATTCAAAGCCCGTCACTTTGCCAGCAACAGCTTACAACTCGATGTTCACACCGGGACGATTCAATTATCAAACGTAGAGTCCACCTTTGATATTAGTACCCATTCCGGAACAATTAAGGGGAATGTATTGACAGGAAAGGGTCAATTTACCGCCCATTCAGGCGCACTTTTCTTGGATTGGCAGCACGTCAATGGTGACGTGACTGTCATTAATCATTCGGGAACCGTGAAAATCCAAACGCCCATGAAAGATTCGTTCAAGTTTGACCTGCAAGCAAAATCAGGTACAGTCAAAGTTACCCGTAACGCAACTTATAGCGTTCAAGTACTTGGCGCTGCAATCGGTCAAGTTGGTGATAGGCCGCAATATGACGTCAAGGTGGAAGACCATTCCGGGACGATTCGTTTAAGTTAACGACCAAAAAAGGCTGACTTTAAAAGTCAGCCTTTTTTGGTATCACTAATTAATCACAACTTTAGTCCCATAGGTAACGTTGTCGTAGAACCACTTAGCATCCGGAACTGCTAATCTCACACAGCCGTGGGAATGAGCAGTTCGTCCCAGCATATCAGCTTCCTTAACGTTAAAGTGACCGTACTGATCAGTAGGTACGGTGTGGAAAAGATACGTGCCGTGATCCTTGAATGACACCCAATCTTTGGCGCCCTCTTTAGATTCACCATTATAGAAAAACTTACCCCGTTCAGCTTGAATGTGGTAGGTCCCGCGCGGCGTCGAATTATCAACACCAGTTGAAGCATACATGGTATAAACCGTCTTGCGACCATCCATAATGAAAACCCGTTGCTGCTGAACTGAGACGTGAACCCAGGGATCCTTCAGCTGCTTCCACTTAGGATACGGTTTATTCTCAGAAGGCTGACGCCAGTTAATATGAGTCGGCGACGCTTTTTTAGGAGCGGCCGCCCTTTTTGTCATTTGCGTTGCTGCCTGATCGTGCGTATCTGGCATCATTAAATGATTGGCCGTAATTCCTAGCACGGTGATGGCAATGATAACAGCAATGATTTGCAAAACCCGCTTCATAATTAATCTCCAAACATGACTTAGTACCATTATTGTAGCATGTGAATGTTTCAAGTGGATAACATTCAGGTAATGATAAAAGATTATTACTGATTCTTAAGACTTAATTTTTCAACGTTCAGCACTTTATCAGCTAAACCGTCGTAGAAACTAACCTCATGGCTGACGACGATCGCGTTGCCAGGGAATTTATTGATGGCGTCTTTTAGCGCTTCCTTGGTTTCTTCATCCAAGTGGTTAGTGGGTTCATCCAAAATCAAAAAGTTACTTGGTTCAAACTCCATCATGGCTAATTTGACCTTGGTTTGTTCACCACCAGAAAGCTGACCGATCGGCTTCATGGCGTTAGCGGCGTCCAACCCACACTTGGCTAACTTAGTTCGAATGGCCTTTTGGGGCAGCTTTTCGTACTTCGCTTGAATAATCTTCAATGGTGTCTCCTGATCGTTTTCCCATTCCAAGTCCTGGCTGAAGTAACTGACCTTAGCCGATGGTGAAAATTGAGCTGAACCGCCCTTTGATTTGATCAGACCAAGAATCGTTTTGATCAAAGTTGACTTACCAACCCCGTTAAACCCTTCAAATCCGACTTTTTCGCCGGTATTCACAGAAAATGTGACGGGCTTCAGCAACGGCCGGTTATAACCAACGGACAGATGGTCAACGACTAACGCGTTCTGCGAACCAGTATCTTCATACGGGAAGTTAAAGGTTGCTTGGATATTACTCGAAGGCGGATCCACCAACTCCATGTGCGACAGCTGCTTCTCACGGGACTTAGCTTGTTTAGAACGCGTCCCAGCCTTAAACTTTGCAATGAATTTTTCGGTTTTTTCAATCTTAACTTGCTGTTTTTCGTATTCTTTACGCTGTGCTTCTTCACGTTCTGCACGTTGTCTCATGGCTGATTTAAAACTGCCACGATACTTGGTGATCTTACCAAACGCAACGTTAATAATACAGTTAGTCACTTGTTCCAGGAAGTCATAATCATGGGAGATGATCATGGCCGCACCTTCAAAACCGTTCAAGTAATCAACTAACCAGGCAATGTGGGCCACGTCCAGGTAGTTTGTCGGTTCATCCAGTAAAATAACGTCGGGATTTTGCAGCAGCAGTTTGGCTAAAATGATTTTAGACCGTTGGCCACCAGACATTTGAGCGACTTCGTGGTCCCGGCCAATATCATCCAAGCCAAGCCCCGTAATGATCCGTTCAATTTCAGTTTCAATATCGTAAAAGTTGCTGGCTTCCAGTTCTTCTTGAATCCGACCGGCACGTTCCAACAACTTGTCATCCGCCGTTTCAGCATAATCAGTATACATTTGCGTCATGCGGGCGTTTTTATCATACAGGTCCTGAAACGCAGTGTGTAAAAATTCAATCAGCGTCATGCCCTCTGGAATATCGGCATACTGGTCCAAGTAACCAACGTGGACCCCGCGCTGCCACTTCACGGAACCGGAAAGCGGCAATTCATCACCAGTCAGCACCTTGATCAGCGTTGATTTACCAACGCCATTTTGGCCCACGATTCCCATGTGCTCACCCTTATTTAGCTGAAAACTCGCATCATCGTACAGCTGTTTATCAGCAAAGGCCATACTTAAGTTTTCAACTTCTAGTAAAGACATTTTTTTAATTTACCTCCTTCAATCGTGTGCAGCGGTAAGCTTTAAAGCATATCTAAGGGACTTTCAACAAACCTGATACTAACCCGTTTGTTAAAAGTCCCTTAGCTGCGACTCCCAGCCTGCCGGAACACCATCATTTAAACAGCCTTTAACGGCTAAATTTAAGTTCATTTTCAATTTTTCACAACACTTTACATTATCACGAAACATTTTTAATAGCAAGAAATCAAGCCCTAAACCGGCATGATATCGGGGTTTCTAAAACATGATTTGAAATATGTCTGATTCCGCTTGTGAATGAGATGGTTCCGCTTGCATTTTGATTTATAATTTTTGCCATTTAACTGTTTATCCACTATCACTTTGCGAATTAGCCATCATATTGAAAGCCATTAGCCTTTGACGTCCTGTGGTATAATAATTGCCATACTATAAACCAAACAAAGGATGACAAAGTTGAATATTAAAGATATTGATAGCCTGACTTTAACTGTCAGTGACGTTGAGCGCGCAATGCGTTTTTATCACGAAGTGTTTGACCTGCCCATCATCAAGGATGCTAAACAGCCAAGCCTACTTCTAGGTCACCATCACTTGGAATTTCGCACCGTCAATGACAAGGACGTTATCACCGCTCACGTCGTGACACCAGGCAGCGCAGAATTAGCTTTAGAGACCCATGACGACTTGGAAAACACCCTGTCTCACCTAACGAATTACGCGGTAGAAATTGCTGATGGGCCCGTCCCATACGAAGGCGCAAAGGGTGCGGCAACCGCACTGTGGGTACGCGATCCAGATCAGAATCTCATTAAGATCATTACCTATTAACTTTAATTAACAGAAACGGGGTGCCGAACCATGTCCTACATCAGACGACAAGCTTTACGAATCGGCGCTTTTATATTATTACTCATTGCGTACCTGACCAATTCCATACTGCTGGAATTTGCAACCAAGTACGCCGGCAAAAACGTGCCGTTAGCTGATCAGTTTATCGGTGCCATGCTGATTTCTGCGGCAGCGATACTAGTACTCTATACTTGGCTATACCAGCGACAACTTAAACGATATAATCCCAGACGGCTGGGTCATTGGGCCTTTAATCGCCACCGTATTGGCCAGCTAGTGATGTTCTTTATGCTAATGCTTGCCGTTCAAGTTGGCTGGTCGCAGCTTATTATCCACCACCTGCTGCCCATACCAAGTAATCAGTCCGCCTTGAACGGTCAGATACGGCAACTGCCCTTTTGGAATATGGCTTACGGTGTTGCCATTGCGCCCGTCTTTGAAGAATACCTGTTTCGCGGTTTCTTTTTCAACTTCTTCTTTTCAAAAAACTCGCTGACCAGCAACGTTTTGGGCGTTCTAGTCAGCGGCTTGATTTTCGGTTATCTGCACACGATGTCGTTTTCAGTAACCACCCTGTTCTACGCCTCATTGGGCTGGGTATTGGCCGGTGCGTATCTTTACTTTAAAGACATCAGATACAGTATTGCACTGCATTTCCTGAATAATCTCTGGGCCGTTATCTAGCATGAAAAAAAACATATTCTTGTTTCTATATTACAAAGCATGGTGTATAATATAGTCACGATAACTACAAATGTAGTTCATCAAGCGCGAAGGGACTCAACCTCATTTACGGGGTTGGGTCCTTTTGTTTCACCTATTTTTACATGACGGTCAATCACAATGAAACACAAGTGATACTTGCGCAACCCAGTGCCGGTCTCTATAATAGGAGATATTCTAGTTCGGAGGAATTCAACTGGCAAGGACTACTAAACAGTTTGATCCTTGGCAGTCCCGGTAACCGAACCGCTGATTTGATGCGGTTTGAACACCATGTTCAATACGTGTCTATGCCGGTTACTTTGTTTTTTGAGTGACGCTGCATGACTAACCTTGCACGTCGCGCTTCCTAGACGACTTCTGTGAGGGGTCGTCTTTTTTTGTTCAATAATTTTATTTAGATTGGGGAATCGAATCATGAAGCGACTATATGCATTAATCGCTATTATTGTTATTTTTCTAGGCTTCGCTTACGTTGGTGAAGGCGGAACTGGCCGACCAGCTACGGTTGCCAAACCAACGGTCGGTATCTTGCAACTGATGTCTCACCCGGCCCTAGATGCCATCCACCACGGTATCATTCACGGTTTAAAGGAGGAGGGCTATCGACCAGGCAAGAACATCAAAATTGATTTTCAAAACGCTCAAAACGATCAAAGCAACTTAATGACCATGAGCAACCGGTTTGTTAACGAAGACGCTGACGCTACTATTGGAATTGCCACACCGTCAGCTCAAGCTCTAGCAAACGCAACGTCTAAAATACCCATCGTTTTAGGTGCCGTTACCGATCCGCAGGGGGCTGGCTTAGTGAAGAACAACCAGCGACCCGGCCACAACATCACCGGTGTTTCGGACCAAGCCCCATTAAAAGAACAGCTTGGTTTGATCAAACAAGTCATGCCGAAAATGAAAACGTTAGGCATCTTCTACACTTCTAGCGATGATTCAGCTGCTGCTCAGTACAAGCAATTTAAGGTATTATGCGCGCAGGAACACATCCGGTTAAAAGCTTACTCCATTTCTAACACCAATGATGTAGACCAGGTCTCACAGCAAATGGTCCAAAACGTGGACGCGGTTTACGTACCAACCGATAACACGGTGGCTTCTGCTATGCAGACACTGATCAAAAATTCCAACGCTGCCAAAGTACCCGTTTTTCCAGCCGTTGACACCATGGTTAAAAGCGGCGGCTTAGCAACTTACAGTATCAACCAATACAAGCTTGGCGTTTTGACTGGCAAGATGACGGCTGCCATCTTAAAGGGTAAAAAGCCGGCCACCACTCCCGTGAAGTTCATTCGTCACGGTGATCTGATTTTAAACATGAAAGAAGCTAAGCGACTGGGGATCACCTTCCCCGGCTCACTGGTTAAAGAAGCCCAAAAGAAGGGGGAAATCATCAAATGACATTTGGATTAGGCGTTTCTGCCGTTGGTCAAGGCCTATTATGGGCAACCCTCGGTCTCGGATTATTTCTGACCTTTAGAATTTTAGACTTCCCTGATATGACCGTTGAAGGGACTTTTCCTATGGGAGCAGCGGCCTGTGTGGCAGCAATCAATAACGGTATCAACCCGATTTGGGCAACCTTAATTGCCATCGGTGTCGGGATGTTATGCGGGTTAGCAACTGGCTTGCTATACACCAAGGGCCGGATTCCGATTCTGCTGGCCGGTATCTTGGTCATGACCGCAGCGTATTCGGTTAACCTGCGGATCATGCATGGCCGTTCAAACTTAACGCTGCTAGATAAGCCGTCACTATTAAAGCTGCCGATCTTTGCACACACACCAATGTACTTCGACAGTGTTTTCCTTGGCTTTACCGTGATCGTCATTCTCACGTTAGTGTTGATTTACTTCCTGCAAACCGACCTCGGTCAAGCCTTCATCGCAACGGGCGATAACGAAAAAATGGCCCGGTCATTAGGAATCAAAACCGACAACATGAAGATCATGGGCCTCATGGTCTCTAACGGTGTTATCGGTTTAGGCGGTGCTTTGGTCGCGCAAAACGACGGTTACGCTGATGTTAATATGGGGATCGGGGTCATCGTGATCGCACTGGCTTCCATCATTATCGGTGAAGTCGCCTTTGGTGAACTGACCATGAACCAGCGTTTAGTGGCCGTCACATTAGGGTCGATTCTTTACCGGTTTGTCCTGCTGATCGTCTTGAAACTAGGCTTTAACACAAATGATTTGAAACTGTTCTCATCCGTGGTTTTAGCCCTTTGCATGATGGTACCAGTCTTCCGGGACATGTTCGATCTCAAACGCGTTTGGAAACGGGGGATTGCCGCTCATGACTAAACCAATTTTAGAATTACGTCACGTTGTTACCAAAGTTAACCGCAACACACCTGAAGAACTCACCCTACTGAAAGATTTAAACCTCAGCATTAACGAGGGCGACTTCATCACGATCTTGGGTTCAAACGGTGCTGGTAAGTCCACGCTGTTCAACACTATTGCGGGTAATTTAACCATCGATTCCGGCGATATCTTACTGCGGGGCCAATCTATTGCCAATGAATCTGAGGAACGGCGCACCCGGTTCTTGAGCCGGGTTTTCCAAGATCCCAAGTTAGGGACTGCACCGCGGATGACTGTTGCGGAGAACTTACTGTTAGCCACTAAACGAGGTGAGCACCGTCACCTGAAACCCCGCCACCTGAAACAGCACATGGCTGAGTTTAAGCAAATGACCAGCGGCATGGGTAACGACTTGGATGAACGGCTGACAACGCCAACTGGCAGCCTGTCTGGCGGTCAGCGGCAAGCCCTAAGCTTCTTGATGGCAACGCTGAAGAAGCCCGACATCTTACTGTTAGACGAACATACAGCCGCCCTTGATCCGAAAACTTCTCAGGAGCTGATGGCAGCTACCAACGAACGAATTACTGCCCAGAAGCTTACCTGCTTAATGATCACCCACCATTTGGATGATGCGTTAAAGTACGGCAATCGGCTGATCGTCATTAGCGACGGTAAAATTACCTATGACGTTTCCGGTGAAGAAAAACAGCAATTAACACAGGAGAAACTGTACAGTTTCTTCTCGGATCTGCAAGAATAATCACCATTTAAAAAACAGCGTTTCAGTGCATCCATCTTTCGGATATGCTGAAACGCTGTTTTTAGTCACGCTGCTAAGAAGTCGTCTTCATTAATGCTGTAGCTGTTCAATTTTTGCAAAGGCCTGCGCGAAGTCCGCCTTCAAGTCATCAACGTCTTCAACCCCGACGGATAATCGTAACAATCCATCAGAGATCCCGCAAGCGTGGCGCTCCTCAGCTGACATTTCCGCGTGGGACATCTTTGGCGGGTATGAAAGGATCGTTTCCACGGCACCGAGTGACACTGAAAATACCGGTATCTTTAAGTCTTGGACTAACCGGCGGACGTTATCTTCAGACCCGACGTCAAAGGAGAGCACCGCACCGCCGGAAGTGGCTTGGCTGAACTGAACGTCATGCCCGTCAAAGTCGGCTAGCCCAGGATAATTGACCTTCGTAACAAGGGGTTGTTTTTGGAACCACTTTGCTAGAGTCAACGCACTATCAGCCTCCGCTTTTACGCGAACGCCCAGCGTTTTAATACCCCGCAGCAGTAACCAGCAGTCACTAATGCCAAGTGTGGCCCCCATTGCGTTTTGGATAAAGTAAACAGCGTCACCTAATTTCTTGGTCTTGGTCACGATCAAGCCAGCCAAAATATCCGAGTGACCAGCTAAAAACTTGGTGCCGCTATGCAAGACCAGATCAGCGCCAAGGTCCAGCGGCTTTTGGAAAATTGGGGTCATAAAGGTATTATCAGCAAAAACTAACGCATCGTGTGCATGTGCCACCGCAACGACTTGCCTGATAGCCGTTACCTTAAGTGTCGGGTTAGACGGCGTTTCAATGTAAACCACCTTCGTATTCGGCTTAAACGCTGCTTCAAGTGCCGCTTTATCACCGCAGTCAACAAACGTATAATCAATGCCGTAATTGGGCAAGATTTGAGTCACCAACCGGAACGTACCGCCATAAACGTCCTTGGTAACGATCACGTGATCCCCTTGGTGCAAGGTTAAAAACGCCGTTGAAATGGCCGCCATGCCAGTGGCAAACGCGAAGCCGCGAGTCCCGTGTTCCAGGGCTGCAATGCTGTCTTCCAGCACATCACGGGTCGGGTTGCCGCTTCTCGTGTAATCATACTTGCCAAAGTGATCTAGATCCGGTTGAACAAACGTTGATGATAACTGGATGGGCGTATTCAGCGCCCCCGTTGCTGGATCCGGTTTAGTTGTGGTTTTAATTACTTTAGTGGCATCGCTAAATTCTGAATGACTCATACGAATCTCTCCTCCCTATTTTGCAACCTTAGCTGGTGCAATGGCAGCTTGAATCGCCTGCGTTAGATCATCAATTAAATCGTCACTGTTTTCAAGCCCAACGGACAAGCGCAGCAGGTTTGCGGTAATGTGTTTAGCTTGACGTTGCTCTTCCGATAAATCAGCGTGGGTTTGGATTGCTGGGACCGTCATTAGGCTTTCCACACCGCCCAGGCTTTCAGCAAACGAGATCACGTTGAGGTGCTTTAAAATGGCATCCACCCACTCACTACGATGGACGTAAAAACTGATCATGCCGCCATGGCCGGGATAAAGGACCCGATCAACCGCACCATTTTTCTCCAGTGCTGCCACGATTGCTTTGGCGTTGCGTTCGTGCTGCGCTAATCGCAACGGCAGTGTTTTAAGGCTTCTCAGCAAGAGCCAACAGTCAAAGGGATCTAACGTTGCCCCAGTTGTCATTAAGTTGCGCTCAAGCCACTGGGCATCCGACTGGGACTTACAGATCACAGCGCCAGCTAAAATATCGTTGTGCCCGCTCAAATACTTCATTGCGCTATGAACGACCAGGTCAGCACCCTCATTTAACGGTTGCTGGAGCAGCGGTGTGTAGAAGGTATTGTCTACGATCACCTGCACCTCGTGACGATGCGCTACCTTGGCCGTTTGCTGGATATCAATTATTTTCATGGTTGGGTTGGACGGGGTTTCTAACCAAATCCCTTTGGCATGCTCATGAGCCGCCAACTGATCTAACTGATCAAAGTCTTGCCCGTTCCAAAGGTGAAATTTCAGCCCGTAATTATCCGTTAGTAAATCAAAGAACCGGTACGAGCCACCGTAAAGATCGTCAGAAACGATAATTTCGTCACCAGTTTTAAACTGAGAAAAGACCAGCTGAATCGCAGACATCCCGGAACTAAGTGCGAACGCTGCCACCCCGTTTTCCAGCTTCGCCAGTGTTTGCTGCAGAACATCTCTTGTTGGACTGCATTCGCGGGAATAATCATAACCGGTTGACTGGCCCAAACCTGCGTGGCGATAAGCCGTGGAAAAATACAATGGGGTCGAAACTGATCCTGTCTTAGCATCGTCTGTACGGTTACCTGCTTGAGCTAAAATTGTTTCAATGTGTTCCCTTTTTGTCATACACTTGTCCTCCTTGACTTAATCCAAATGCGTCATCATCAATGTTTGGTCTCATATCAGGACAATAAAAAACCTTCGCCCCAAATTGATCGGGGCGAAGGTTTCGCGTTACCACCTGAAATTTACTTGAATCTCACAATTCAAGCCTTAATAAGTACGGCAGTTTTTCTGCTATACTCTGCAAGATATCGATTGCTAACGGAGTGGGTAGCAGACATCTACCCCCACTCAAGCTCGGGGATCATCTTCGGTTGTTCAATTTGACTGCCTCGCACCTGCCGCAGCTCTCTTAACAAATCGACCCAACGTACTCTTCTCGTCATCACTTAATATGAGATTGTTTTTAATGTAACTCTCATTTTACAGCATGTCAAGCCGCTTTCTTCCACAGGTTTGTTTTCACCTGAAAGTCGGTGTTCGCCACGGCTTCGAAACGGTCATCCCTAAGTAACTTAAATGAGAATAAAAAAGTTTCAGTAACCCCATTTTAGGAGTTACTGAAACATCACCTTTAAAGGTTCTCATACAGTTTAATTAAGCCCTGAGTACCATCGTCGCCAAGGCCCTTTTTATCCACCATGGTTTCATAGAGTTGCTTTGCCAGTTTGGTAGCTGGCAGGTCGAGCTTCATTTTATCGGCTTCATCTAATGCAATTCGTAGGTCTTTCAGGAAGTGTTTGGCAAAGAATCCCGGCGTGTAGTCACCCTTTAGAATTCTGGGGGCGTAATTATCCATGCTCCAGTTGTCAGCACCGCCGCTGCTAAGCGTATCAAGCACGTCAGTCATGTTTAACCCCGCGTGCTGCGCGTAAACCATCATTTCAACGGTGCCAGTCATGGTACCGGCAATCATGATTTGATTGGCCATTTTAGTATGCTGACCCTTACCGGCTGGTCCAAAACGATGCACCTTTTGACCCACTAACTCAAATAATGGTTTCACGGCATCGTAAGTGGTCTGATCACCGCCAACCATCACCGTCAGCGTGGCCTTTTTGGCACCGACGTCCCCACCGGAAACGGGGGCGTCTAGCGCGTGCGCATTGAGCTCGTCTGCTTTAGCAGCGATCTTCTCAGCCAATGTTGGTGTACTAGTGGTCATATCAACCACCGTTTTACCAGCAGCCAGTGTACTAAAAATACCCTGATCACCAAAATAAATAGCATCGACGTCGGCCGGATACCCGACCATTGAAAAAATGACGTCTGCTTGCTCAGCTACTTCAGCAGGTGTCTCCACCCAAGTAGCACCGTTAGCTACTAACGTATCCGTTTTTGATTTGGTCCGGTTATAGACTACTAAATCATGACCAGCTTCTAACAGGTGCAAAGCAATGGCACCGCCCATAACACCCGTACCGATAAATCCTAATTTCATGATACAGCCCCCTTAATCGGTTGCCAATTTCCGGTCTAAATACTTTGCTAATTTTTCTTTTGGATACAACCCAGTTACCTTTTCAACCGCTTTACCGTCGCGAAACAGGACCAGACTAGGAATACTCATTACCTTGTAGTTCATGGCCAGGTCCTGGTTGTGTTCCACGTTCAGCTTACCAAACTTGATACGATCGCCATACGTTGCTTCCAACTGTTCCAGGATCGGATCCATCATTTTACACGGCGCGCACCAGTCTGCCCAAAAATCAATCAGCACCAATCCGGTAGCTGTTTCTGAGGCTAAATTAGCCTTGGTTATCGTGACTGCCATTTGTTGTCTGCTTCCCCTTTCTGCGAATGAAGTGGATGATAAGTGTGATCACAACTGCCGCGACAACGATCAGACCAAAAGCAGCAGCTGGTACCTCAATATCAATCATTGGAATACTAATAAATAGCTTAATCGCAATCAAGGCGATCAAACCATATGCCATGGGTTCAAGTTCGGGAATGATCCGCATCAGTCTCATGATCATTTCAGCCACACCACGCATCGCTAAAATACCGATCATCCCACCAATCAGCACAATGACTGGATTAGATGAAATCGCCAGTGAAGCTAACACTGAATCAATCGAGAAGACGATATCCATTAACTCAATTTGCATCACAACGGACCAGAACATTGAAATATGCCGCTTCTTATTAGAAACTAGCCGACGGGTATGCTTCACCCGTGATTTTGAGAAGTATTGAACGGTCAAGAAGAGCAGGTAGCCAGCTCCCAAAACCTTAATTTCCCAAAGGTTGATTAGATAAACACCAATGCCAATAATTAAGAAACGAAAAATATAGGCGCCCCAAATCCCGTAGAAAAGGGACTTTTCGCGTAGTTTCTGGGTTGGCAAAGCCTGTGTCTGTGCGGCTAGTACTACCGCGTTATCTACCGAAAGCAAACATTCAATCAGCACTAGGGAGAAAATAACCAGCCAGTCACTCCCAGAGCTGATGACAGTTTCCCAATTATGAACACTAAAAAAGGGACCATAAAGTTTTCCTATTAGATCAAACAATCTCGTACCTATCTCCTATCATTGTGTTGATATTCGCATCATACAGAAACCTACTAGTGGTCGCAAGTAGGAAGTCTCAACGTTTTTTTAGTAACCATCGAACCGATTTAAGCTGTAAGTGTTAATGACGCTAACTAGTTTTTTGGCGTAGGACGGATCCGTTGCATAGCCATTTTGCTGCAGCAGTTTGGCCGCCGTGCGGTAGTTCGTCACGTGAGGTGGTAAAAACCGCTGGGCAACCACGGCATCGTGATCCAATATGGCAGCCGCTAAGTTAGGGTAGACCCGAAAGTTCGCGTTGATCCGTTCCTCTTTCCCGTTCACGTATTCGCTGGTGGGAAACGACTTTGTGTGCCCATTATAGCTGCCCTTAATACCAAAGGGGTTATTTGCCTCTTGATACAGTTGCGAGTGTCCCCAATTGGACTCAACAATGGCTTGAGCAATCACGATACTGGGCAAAACTTGATGATTGTCCTTATAGACGTTAACTGCGGGTTTTGCCACCGAATTAATAAAGCGGTGCTGCTGGCGCTGTTCAGGTGTTTCAGATTTAGCCGGCTTACTGGTTTGGGTTCGTTGATCAGCTATATAATTATCCATCACATAGCGTACACCCATCCCGCCGCCAATGACAAATAGCGCTAACAGAAAGATGATGGTCGCGGTCCCCTGGGAATTATTCTTTTTTCGACTACGGCGTCTTTTCTTTGCCAAAAACTGCGTCTCCATTCTTCAAAAACTGACATACTTTTAAACTTAGTTTAACATGCGACGCCGTTCAACAAGAATTAATAATTCATTAATTTAGCTTAGATACCTGCAACTTGTCAGGGACCTGATAAAGCTTGGGCGTTTTGCGCTGCAGCAATTTCGGCGTCAGCTGTAATTTAACCATTCCTAACCGATTATAGGGTTCATAATAATACGAAAGCGATTCGGTTACCGTTGCTGCTCGGTAAACTGAATAATTCTGCTGATAAGCCGTACTCTTGGGCACACTGACACCATTTAAAAGGTGCCACATACTGACAATGCCGGACGCTTCATCAGCTGGCTGATCAGTTCTTTCCTTATAATAAGCTGCTCGAATAAAACGCGAACCTGGGGTATACGACCCAGCGGGAATTTTCTTACCCGAGAAACTGCCAGTAGTCACCCGCGGTGTGTTCAATGCCACCGTGCCATTCTCAAAGGCTGGCGTAAAGGTCATATAATCTTTCAACTGGTTGAGTTGCCGCTTAAAATCGTAGGCATTCGTCAGGATTCCCAACGGATTTTCGTATATTTTTAACGGCTTTGCTGAGGTTTCGATTGCAACGATCCGTCCCGTTGCATCCGCCGCAACGTAGTGCAGTTCCGGATGTCCATACGGCTTAAATGCCCGTTCGCCGCTCATCAGCTGAATTTCATCCATGTGCGCCTCAATTTCAGCAATCGACTTAAAATGGCCTAACAGATACAGCGGCAATTCAAAGGGTGCAATGGAATGTTTGTTCAGATCCGGCTGATCTTCAAAAAGCGCCCCGTTAGCAAAAGTGAGTTTTTGAACACTCAAGCCAAATTCGTTAATGCCGTCAGAAATGTCAATTTCATCATCGTGAGCACCGCCGCTGCCAATAATGGCGTAACGATTTTGATAAGCTTGATTATCGTACACCGACCGCCATTGAAATTGACGGGGAACAAAAACGGGCCTAGCACCTAACACGTGCCAATCCATTGTCCGACCCAGGACGTGAGTGCCATCGATTGCAATTTGATAGATGCTAGTACACATATTGCTACCCCTTTTTTATTTGACTCAGTTTGGTTAAAGCCTGTTCGAACCGTTCGTCAATTTTTCTCTGCGCTGTTTCAGAAATTTGCTTGGCCGCCTGATTTTTTGCAAGTATGGGTTCTGCAACCTTTAAATAGGTAAACAAAACTTGGCTGACATCTAAATGATAATCGGCAGCTAACTGTTTCGCAATCTCAAATCGACGATTGGTATTTAATCCGGCAAAACGACTTTGATCGTGCTTCGGCATTCTCTTCTTCCACCCTTCATTTCGAAAAGTCTAATTATAAGCAAACTTTGACTTAAATAGAAGCAATTTGACTTCAAAATATCTTTGACGACAGAAAGCTAAAGTGGAATAATTGAGCTTTTGAGCCATCAACCAGTCCGAATGTTAATTATTTCAGTTTTGGGAATTGAAATACAAAGCTTTATCGGCTATGTTAATATAGTAGTTACATATATGCGTCTTCAATGGCGACATTTTAAGGGAGATATTATTCAATGAAAGAGCGGATACGTCAGTTACACAATCATCGAATCTTTTCATTGCTGTTTTGGCTCATTGCAATCTTTGTTGCAATCGTCATGATGCCCAACACCTCTGATATGATTCAAACAAAGGGTCAGCCGCAATTGGCTAATAACAGCCAGCCCATGGTGGCAAGAAGTATGCAAAACACCTGGGGACGCAACATTTCCGGCACCTATAAAGTTACAGCAGTTTTCAATAATCCTAACGGTAAGTTGTCCGCAGCGCAACAGGCTAACATCAATAAAACTGTTCAACGATTATCTGAGAAACAAAGGACTTACGGGATTCAGTCCATTCAGACCATGACCACTAATCCCGCTGCTAAGAGCCAGTTTTATTCGAAGGATGGTTCTACTGAAACCGTTCAACTAGCCATTGCCCAAAATCAGGGTGATTTCCGGACGCTCGCTAAACAGTTACGAACGCAGATTCGAACTTCGGGTCTGTCCACTTATCTGACCAGTCCCGAACTAGTTAACGATGCAGCAAACGAAAACATCAGCCGTGTCACTACTTTTACCGCAATTCTCGGCTTCATCTTAAGCCTACTGATCATCGGTGTCATCTTTAAATCCTTGATTGCACCATTGATTTCGACCTTATCGATGTTAATGATGTACGCCGTCTCGTTAGGCATCATCAACAATTTAGCTGATCACACCAGCTTCCCGTATTCGGAGTACCTGCCCTTATTAACGCTTCTACTGACACTCGTACTTGGGACGTTAGGGCACTACTACCTCTTTAACGCGTTCAAACAAAGCGTGGCCGATGGGCAGGAACCCGAAGAAGCCACTACCCACAGTGTCCACTCGATTCGCAATTTCTTGTTGATCCTCGGCGGAGCACTAACGATTATTTTCGCTAGTTTTTACGCCTTCGGTTTTTCAACGATCCGCGCAATGTCTGGCTTAGCGATCGTCACAGTGGTCACTATTATCGGTCTTTACACGATTGCCCCCATTTTCATGCAGCTTCTTGGTGATCGCTTCTTCTGGCCAGCAGTTGATTTACCTTCACAGCCGCACCGTTTCTGGAACTGGATGGCCCGTTTCGGTCTCTGGCAGCCATTTATCGCAATCATTGCTGTTCTCTACGTGGTTGGTCCCTTTGCGATCCTGTACCGCGATAACCTGAACTTTTCAGCTGCCAAAACGGTGGCACCGACCAATGAAGCGGTTGCTGGGATGCGAGTACTCAACGCCCATTTTGGCGAAGGGAAGGCAACGCCGGTTACGGTTTACATTAAAAATAAGGACCGGGTCGACAACGAAAAGGCCCTTCTTCAAATCGATAATTTAACTACCAAGTTAAAATCAATGCCGGGTGTTGCTGGCGTAACGTCATTGACTCAGCCCAACGGTCAGCCGATGAATGAATATTACGTCAACACCCAGTTGAACCAAATGAATATGACCCTTAAAGGTGCTACGGATCAGCTGACTCAGCTTCAATCGGATTTAAAGGGTAACCGGTCTGATTTGAGTCAAGTTAAGTTAAGTGAATCCGCCGATAAGCTTGACAGTTTAGTTTCAAGAACGAACCGTCTTTCTGATGACACCAGCACCGTTCGGTCACAAGTTTCCCAAGTTGCTGGACGTGCCAGCGTTTCACAAAGTGCATCCGCCTCTCGCCGGGTTAGAAATTACCAGCGCTTACTGAACTTAGTCAGCAGCCAACTCCAGACCGTCGAAAGTAACATGCGCGTACTTAACGATGAAGCAACTTCCGCTGGTAATACTGGTCAAAGCGTTCAAAGCAACGTTTCCGACTACGCCGCTCAAGTTTCTTCCGTCAAGAGCAGTCTAAAGAAGACGACCACCAGTATGAACGGGCTGATCAAGTCATACAATAACATTTACAGTTACTTATCTGCTCTGCAGGCCTCCGACGCTGCCAAAGTTTATTACATTACTCCTGAGCAGCTGACTGGCATGCAGTTCCAGCAGTCACTTTCCGATAACACCAGCCAGGATTACAAGACTACCCAGTTGCAGGTTTACTTGAAGCATTCAGCATCAAGTCATAATAACGCAGCAACGATCAAACAGCTGCAGGCCGAAGTTAAGACCCAGCTGCAGGGAACGTCCTTAGGTCAGGCTAAGGTTGCCTACACTGGTCAGCCAGTTGTTCAAAACACGGTTGAACATTCTGTCAGAACTAATGCCGGTTGGGTGCTGTTAACCATTGGCATCATTACTTTCCTGATCATTGCTTTAATCAGCGGTTCCGTCCTACAGCCGATTTACTGGTTGGCAAGCTTAGTACTAGCAGTAATGGGCGGCGTTCAGCTGGCACAGCTCACAAGTCACTTCATGTCTGGTGACCCGAGTTTCAACTGGCAAGTACCGTTTATTGCCTTCGTGCCATTACTGGTTATCAATACCAGTTTGCTGATTCAACTCGCCATTAGCTACCGCTTTAGGGATTCGAGCTTAATGGACTGGCTGGAGCCGGGGGTCAGTTCTCTTGGACAAACGCTTCGCTACCAGCTCTTCACTACCATTGTGATTTGCTTAGTCCTGTTTAGTGCCAATTTTGCCCCACTAACACAGGCTGGTCTGATCATCTTGTTTGCAACAGTCATTTTCGATATTATCTTACCAATCATCGTCACATCGGTTGGCAAGTTAACCGTGACTTTGCCTTCAATGCGACCGCATTTGAAGCGTCACGCAAAATAGAAGTCATTAAAAAAAGAACGATCAAAACAGTGTTATCTGTTTTGATCGTTCTTTTATTTTACTTCATCATTATTATTTTTAGTTGCTGGTCGAACCTCATAGCTGGCTTCGCCATTTTCGTACAGACCATAAAGAATTTTAGTTTTAGCTTTATCAAAGTAACCCAGGTTTAAAAACATCTTGCCATCAATAACTTCAACCCCGTCAAAAGCCACTTGAAAGAACTTTCTCGACAGCGAAATTTCTTCTTCAATACTGCGCATTTTCTCAACGGCTGCCGGAAGCCGGTACCCTTCGTCCTGCAATTTTTTTATAATACTGACCTGAATAAAAGTGTGAAAATCATAAACCCGCGCTTTGTTTTGGTCATCACGAGTAATGGCTGAAATATAGCCACGCTGCTCCCAGTATCGAAGCTGGCGGGATGATACACCTGTCATTCGGCTCAGTTCACCAATTCGAAATACAAAACTATCGAAATTTACTAAATTAGGGATTCGATATTTCATCTCATAACCGCCTCTCAAATATTGCCCCTTTATTATTTCACATTCTGACTTATTGAGCAAAGTGAGTTGCTTGAATCATTCAAATAGTAGGGGTCAAATGGCTCATTTGTGAAAATTATTACGTAAATTACAGTATCAAAATGATTGTTTAACGTCATTGACACTGCTTTGTTACAAGAATGAAATAATTAACACGTACACTAATCATTGTACATAAAAAACGGAAAAGTTAGGGGTTTCTAGTTCAATGAAGAATTTATTCACAAAAAGTATCATTGCCATCGTGGCATTCTTTAGTTTAGCAGTTGCTGGTAGTCAAATGACCACCGCACACGCTGCAAGCACGGACGCATCTTACAGTACCGTTTACAAGACAGCAAAGCAAAATTTAGGCAAGCCATACGTTTGGGGTGCTACTGGTCCTTCTGCATTTGATTGCTCCGGATTTACCGGTTACGTTTATAAAAAAGCAGCCAAGATTACCATTCCACGGACAGCTCAAGCACAATACAATGCTTATAAGCATGTCAGTGGCCCAAGTGTTAAAAAGGGTGACTTAGTTTTCTTCGGTTACAGCACAGGTAGCATTAGCCACGTTGGTTTATACGTTGGTCACGGCAAGATGATCGATGCACAAAACCGCGGTGTTGTGAAGGAAAGAGTTCATGCACCATGGTGGCACGTTGTTGGTTACGCACACGTGACAGACTTCAGTACCACTGCTTCACAAGATTAATTTGCACATATAATAAAAACGTGATATCAACTGATATCACGTTTTTTTAATACCCTTAGAATAAAGCTTTAAATAGGCTACACCTGCTTAACCATCTTCACGTGTTTAATGCCCACCTCTTCAAACGGCTCACCCGTTTGCTGGAACCCAAGCTGGGTGTACAACCCGATAGCTGTTACTTGCGCGTTCAACTCTAAAAACGTGCCGTCAGCCATTTCCGCAATTACTTGTTGCAGCAGCATGTTGGCGTAACCGTGGTGGCGAAACGGCTTCAAAGTGGCCACCCGCTGAATGCGCGCCGTATGATCTTCCAGGCGAATCCTAGCGGTCACGACTGGCTGATCATTCACGTAGCCGACGTAGTGAATCACTTGATCGTCTAAACCATCAAATTCTAACTTTGCTGAAATCCCCTGCTCCTTTACAAACACCGTCTGACGAATACTGACAGCATCCGTGTAGACCTGATTGTTAGTGCCTGCAGCTGACTCAATTTTCATTACTGACACTCCTTTTAGATTATATTATACCCTAATTCTGATAAGCGAAATACACGGGATTTTAGCGGTCATATGCTATACTTGGAGCAATAAAATGACGAAAGCAGGCGACGGTCGTGCAAACTCATCACATTTCACTTTTGACAAAAAACGCTAAGCAAAATATCCATCTTTACACCTATGTTTTAGGTTTACGGCTAGTCAAAAACTCTGTTAACCAGGAGAACATCCATATCCGCCACTTATTTTACGGCGACTACTTAGGCACCCCTGGTTCCGTGATCACCTTCTTTGTCCTGCCCCTCCTCGGCCACCGGACAGACGGCAATCACTTCATCAATGGCATTCGTTTAGCCATTCCAACCGGCAGCAAAGCCTTCTGGAAAGAGCGACTATCCAACACGGGTATTACCGTAACTGAAACCAGCGAAGGCCTTGCATTCGCTGATCCTGATCAGATTCCCATTACCATGATCGAGACGGACCATCAGTTGACCGAGTGGCAAATCGTTCCCCATAATGGCATCGAGCCTAAGTATCAAATCAGCCGCTTTTTAGGTACCGAGCTCCACGTGCCAGACGTGAGCGCCTCACAGATTTTTTTTGAAAAATTATTACACTTAACTGTCACCAACAACGTGGTTGAACTGGAGGGGGTCGAACAAATCAAACTCGTGCCAACACCCGACTTTAGTCAGGTAACCCGGTTCGGTCGCGGTTCAATCGACCACGTTGCTTTACGAGTAGCAGATGAAGCCGAACTAGTGCACTATTATCACCTGGCCGAAGAACAGGGCTGGGACATCGAAATGTACCGTGATCGCGGCTGGTTTAAGAGTCTCTACATTCGCGAACCCGGTGATAATCGCATCGAATTAGCAACGCCTACCCCCGGGTTCAGTTTGGATGAATCCATCCTAAAGCTGGGCAACAGTCTCGGGCTGCCGCCAAAATTTGAATCACTGCGGCCAACGATTATGGCCTACTACGCCAAGCAAGGAATTGATTTTAGCGATGACGGTGATTTGAGCTGGCAGGATCATTAAGTCAACCTTACTGATTAGGCTGCGCCAGGCGAACAGTTACAATTAAAAAAGCCCACCAGAATTCTCGTGAACTTGAGAATTTTGGTGGGCTTTTCTTAATCTTCGCTCTCTAACTGCTTGGTTTCACACTTACTTGTTATAACTTTCCACGATCACATCGTCATCCGTCAATGTAAGATTAGTCAAACTGCCGTTAGCTGGGCGTACGGTCAAGTCATACTTACCGCCGCCGTAACGCTCCATTAGGCTCAAAAGTGTATTGCCGTGACTGATCAAGAGGACGTTATCGCCGTCTTTGAGATGCGCATTATGCCGAATCAAATCAAAGCCTTGATCCACCCTTGCCCAATACTCCTCGTTATTTTCAGCTTGATGAAAGGGGTCGGCTTCCTTTAAGTAATCCTTGGCCTTACCGATGGAGTACTTGGTAACAATGTCTTTAAACGTTGGCAAGCCGTGAGGTGCACCGGCCAGATACCAGGCTTGTGCCATATCATTGCCCTCATAATAGCCGTAAAATTCTTCCCGGAAGAACATGGTCGTTTGCGGTTCTTTAATATTAGAAGCCTGATTTTCCTTTAAAATTAATTTTGCAGTATCCATTGCTCGGGTAGTATCGCTGCAATAAGCAGCATCAAAATGGATATCAGCTAATCGTTTACCCGTAGCCACCGCACCATCAATGCCCTTTTGTGTGAGTGGTGAATTACTCCAGCCCTGTAATTTATTATAAATATTAAAATAAGTTTGCCCATGACGGACAACGTATAGATTGAGTTTTGTCATTGCTTGGGACCTCATTTCTTTAGTTAATTTAAGTATATCACCATCTCTAAGGAACTAAAGTGCAAAATGAAAGCGTTGCCTATCCCTGATTACTTCTTACATTTTGATAAATTTTACTGCTAATTCAGCACAGGGCTCAAAAGTCTGCTAAACTTATGAACATTAATACATCATCGTTAAAAGGAGTCATTATTTTGCAGTTCATAAAGCGCTTATGGCAAAGAACAAATACGCGGCTTGGTTTCGCGACCCTGTTGCTGATTTGTTTTTGGTTAAAAACACTGCTTGCCTACTTCGTTGATTTCCACGTTACGCTCAACGATCCGCTACAAGTAATTTTATATATTTTAAACCCGATTCCCACTGCCATCATCTTCTACAGCCTGGCGTTTTACATTAAGCGTACCCGGCTGTTTTATACGTCAATTATTGTCCTGGATATCTTGAATACCGTTCTGCTTTACTTGAACGTCATTTATTACCGTGAATTCACCGACTTCATGACCGTGGCCACCATGTTGGGCTACAACAAAGTCAATCAGGGACTCAGTGGCAGTTCCGTCGCCCTCACCAGTTTTCACGATATTTTCTTCTGGCTGGACCTCGTCATTATCGTTGGCTTACTCCTCACTAGAAGAATCAAGACTGACAATCACAAGCTAAACTGGCGCGCAGGTTTCGCCGTTACTTCAATTGGTTTTCTAGTCTTTGGTTTTAACATGGCTATTAGTGAAATGAACCGGCCTCAATTACTGACCAAGACCTTTGACCGCTCATACGTGGTTAAATATCTGGGATTAGATTCGTTTACCATTTACGATGGCCTCAAAACTCAGCATAACAGTGATGTGCGTGCGACAGCAAAAAAATCTCAGCTCACCGATATTTTAAAGTTTGTCCATAAACATTACGCCAAGCCCAACTCAGCCTACTACGGCAAAGCCAAGGGTAAGAACGTGATCGTCCTGCATCTCGAAAGTTTTCAGCAGTTTATGATTGACAAAAAAATCGACGGTAAAGAAGTGACGCCATTTTTAAATAAGCTCTACCACAGTCAATCAACTTATTCCTTCGACAATTTCTACCACCAGGTTGGCCAGGGTAAAACCAGTGACGCTGAAAACATGCTGGAAACCAGTACCTATGGTTTACCTCAAGGATCACTGTTTGCACAGCTCGGCAGCGATAACACCTTCCAAGGTGCCCCATCGATCCTGAAACAAAAGGCCGGATATACTAGTGCCGTGTTCCATGGCAACGTGGCCAGTTTCTGGAACCGGAATAACACGTATAAAAATCTCGGGTATCAATACTTCTTCGATGCCAGCTACTACGATACTTCGGGGGATAAGTCCCTTGGTTTCGGCTTGAAAGATAAGTTATTGTTCAACGATTCCGTGAAGTACCTGCAGCGCCTTCAGCAGCCATTCTATGTTAAATACCTGACGGTCACTAACCACTTCCCGTTCTCACTTGATAAAGAAGACCGAGATGATGGGTTTAAGGGCCCTAATACCGGCGACAAAACGGTTGACCACTACTTTGAGACCGCTCATTACTTGGACGAATCAATCAAAGAATTTTACAGCTATTTGCATAAAACCGGTTTGGATAAAAAGAGTATCATCGTTTTGTACGGTGATCATTACGGTATTTCTAACTCTGAAAACACTAGTCTCGCCAAGCTTTTGGGTAAGAATCCTAGTACTTGGAACGACTTTGACAACGCCCAGCTGCAACGGGTCCCATTAATGTACAACATGCCCGGCACGAAGGGTGGCTACATTGACCACACCTACGGCGGTGAGATCGACGTTTTGCCAACGCTATTACATTTGTTGGGCATCAGTACCAAGCAGTACATTCAATTTGGAACCGACCTCTTTTCAAAGCAGCACGATACGGTCGTTGCCTTTCGAAATGAGGATTGGGTCAGCGATAAGTACACCTGTCTGTCCGGTGTCGTTTATGACAACAAGACGGGACAGGAACTGCACCCGAATAAGAAGTTGCAAGCAAAGATCAATCAAATGCAGGCTAAGGTCAAGCTTGAACTCAGCCTGTCGGATTCGCTTAACCAAAAAAACCTGCTGCGCTTCTACCACCCTAAGGGATTGAAACCCGTTGACCCACGCAAGTATAACTATGCTAATAGTCTGAGTAAGGAAATTAAGATTGAACGTCGCTTAAAGGGTAAGTCCACCAGTCTTTACAGTTTGAATGGCAATAAATCAACGCAATCGGACTACCAGACGGATGCGCCGGAATTGCACCACAAATCAACGGATACTAACCGAATCAAGATTACCAATCCGGACGATACGAGTGGCGATAAGTAATGCTTTTACTGTAAATCGACAACTAACAAAATAAACGCCATCCCAAATTTTATCGGGATGGCGTTTTTGGGTTGAAACACATTTAGCTGATGTTAAAGTTTGACTCTTTGTGTTAAAAAAACAGTTTACTTTTGTCGAATGATCGATGAAGAATGCATTGGGCCACGCCGATCAGGGTAGAGTGACGCCATAATGGCATTTACCGCAATTGGTGCCTCACCATAAGCGGTAGCAATCAACGCCTGTTTGCCAGGGTACGTCACACTATCACCGATTGCATAGATGCCGGGCACACTGGTAGCCATTTGCGTATTTACTTTAAACAAGCGGTGATCTGTCTCCAAATTGATTTCCCAGCCATCGACGGTTTTATGGTCGGAAGTAAAGCCGTAGCTAACGATCACATCGTCAACTTCAATGGTTTGCGTTTCATCTTCCGAACGCATTTTCTTGATGGTGACCAGCATGCCGTTATCCGTTTTTTGAATGGTGTTGATCATGTAAGGCGTTTGAATATCAATGGTAGAATCCTTGACCTGAGCGACCGTGTGTTCCAAAGCTCGAAATTCGTTTCGCCGATGAACCAGATGAACCGATTTAGCCACTGGCTCTAACATTAAAGCTTCATCCAAGGCGGAGTCGCCGCCGCCCGCGATCAATACCCGGTGTCCCTTGAAGTGGTCTAAATCCGTGATGGCGTAAAATAAACTTTTGCCTTCGAATTCTTTGACGTTATCAATGGCTAGTGGCCGCGGTGAAAAAGAACCGTTGCCAACGGCGATCAGCACCGTTTTCGAATGGGTCACTTCACTGGGTGTCGTGACGGTAAAACCGTCTTCGGTCTGCTCAATATTGGTGACGGTTTGGTCCGTTTTAACATCGATTGGAAACTGTTTAAACTGTTCCAGTTGCTGATCGATCAAGTGCTGGGCTTGAATGTCCGGAATCCCAGCCACATCCAGGATCCTTTTTTCTGGATACAGCGCACTTACTTGTCCACCTAAAACGGGAAGGCTTTCAATCAGCTGTGCAGAAGCTTCCCTTAACCCTGCGTAAAAACCGGCAAAGATACCGGCGGGGCCTCCGCCAATAATGGTTAAATCGTATTGTTTATCCAATTTCGACACCTCTCCAAACGTTTAATTAATAATATGCTGTCCCTGTAATGTCCTTACTTCACGCAGACCGGCGTCAATCAGGACAAAGATGACGATCCAGCCAACGATGATAATCAGCCACTTTTGAATATCAAAGTCTGATAGCCACGGCATTGGCGCCTGCCAATCCCAGCCGGCATGCAGCAAAACGGCCAACAAATAAAACCGCAGAAACTTTGGCCGCACCATCGTTTTTCCCTTGACCGGCTTATGACGGCCCTTGGCCAAAATAATGGCAGCACCAATCATGGCTGACCAAATGGTGTGGGTGCCGATGGCTTGCCAGCTCCGTACAAACAGGGTAACTAATCCAAATTCACCGGTATACCCGGAAGTCTCAAAGACAGCAAAACCGGCACCGACACACGCGCCGATCAGCATCCCGTTAAAAATATAGTTCACTCTGAAACTGTTGATAAAATAGCCAATAATTAACAGTTTGCCAGTCTCTTCAATGAAGCCGATCGTTAGCGCTGAGCCCAAGTCGACACCGTTTCCCGAAGGAATGATCTGATACAAGACCATAGTGGCTACCAGGGAGGCGATGCCGCCAATCAGAAATACTTCCGTCGCCTGAAAGACGGAGATATTTTTATACACGTTAATTTCAAAAAACATGATGGCTAATGAAAACGGCACTGCCAGCGAGCCAATGAAAACCATACCGGGAACGGCCTTATCACTATGGAAAACTAAAAATAATAATGTCAGTAACCCAAAGCTTAACCCTAATAATGCTAAAACCCGCGAGAAGACCCACGGCTTAACCGGTGCTGAGGAAACTGCCGATAAACTGGGCGTGGTCGTCTTCGTTCCAACGATAAAGAGTGCATCCGCATCGTCTTTATCGTGGCGCTTAAACACTTCCGAAAACATCCGGAATAAGTGAATTTCAACGGCAGTATCATCACCCGTCCACTCATTGAGTTCCTTAGTAGCATCATCCAGGAGGCTTTCTTTACGCTTCTTTTTTAACTGTTCTTCTGATAAGTTCTCAGTCATGATTTGCCCCCAACTGCTTGCTTCTTTCGTAGTGCTGAACAAAAATATTGTACCACATGTCTTCGACAGCCAGTAGCCGTGTGTGTCCCGATGTGGTTTTCAACCCCCTGTCGGTTTTCAGCTAGACCCCCGACAATCCCCGAATTCACTGGTAAATTTCTTGTATTTGTCTGCTTCTTCACTTATCATTAAAGGGTATAGTGCAGTGCTTTCAATAATATCAAAGAGCAATGAGGTATAAATTGTTCAATGGAGGTTTTCTGATGGCTACAAAAAAAATGATTTTGGATCTGGATACGGGTATTGATGATTCACTAGCAATTGCCTATGCCTTGGCAGCTCCAAACGTTGATTTAATTGGTATTATCGGTTCATATGGTAACGTCTACGTTAAGGACGGCGGTATCAACTCACTTAAGATTTTGGAATTATTGGGTGCTCCTGATGTCCCCGTTTATCTCGGTGAAAGTCACTCCCTTACAAGTGACCACTTCGACCGGATGGCAGTCAGTGCTCGAATTCACGGTGAAAACGGGATCGGTCAAGTTGAACTGCCAGACCCTAAACGTCAATTAGAGACCACTTCTGGCGTGGACTTCTTGATTGATTCAGTTAAGAAATACGGTAAAGACCTGACCTTAGTCCCAACTGGTCCAATGACCAACCTAGCTACGGCACTTAAAAAGGCCCCGGAAATTGCTACTGAAATCGGCAACGTCACCTTTATGGGCGGTGCTTTAACCGTTGAAGGTAACGTTAACGCTTACGCAGAAGCAAACATTAACCAGGATGCCGAAGCTGCTAACGCCGTTTTCACTAGCCCAATGCAGTTAACGATGGTTGGTTTGGACGTTACTTTACGGACCCTGTTAACGCGTAAAGAAACGTCTCAATGGCGTGAGTTGAACACCAAAGCTGGTACTGCCTTCGCTGATATCGTTGATTATTACATTGAAGCTTACGAAGAAACTAACCCGCAAGTTCCTGGCTGCGCGCTGCATGACCCACTGGCCGTTGGTGTTGCCTTAGACCCAAGCTTCATTACCACACTGGGACTGAACATGTTCGTTTCTACCGACAAAGAAACCTACGGCCGGACGATCGGTGACCAAGCTCGCTTAGATCAGCCTAAGACCAACGTTAACGTCGGCATCAACGTTGATGCTGACCGTTACTTAGCAACCTTCATGAAGTACTTAACTGGACTATTTGCTAAGAACTAGCATTAAAACTAAAAATTAAAGTATCGTAAAAGAGCACCTGATTCCAGCTAGGAAATCAGGTGCTCTTTTGCTGATGAATAGCGATGCTTAACTTAGTTTAAAATACTTATCAACAAACTCCGCTACACCGTCTTCTTCATTCGTTCCGGTGTGGTACTTGGCCAATGCCGCAATTTCTGGTTGAGAGTTTGCCATAGCAACGCCCACGGCAGCTTTTTGCAGCATACCGGCATCGTTTTCCGCGTCACCGAACGCCATCAAATTACTTTCATCCCAGCCGAAGTGCTGCAGTAAAGCGTGCAGGCCGACTGCTTTATCCGTTGTCAGACTCAAGAATTCCAAAATATGCGGCTGTGACCGAACCACGTGATAAAGCTGATAGTTCTTACGGAGATCAGGCGTTAACTCAGCGGCCATTTTATCCAATAAGGCCGGTTTTTGGGAAGCTACAGCCTTCGCGTAAGTCTGTTCAGGCAGTTCTTCAAAAGTGGTTGGTTCAAATTTAATGTCACCATTCAGTTTATAAGTTGACTTCATTAAATCAGTAATTGGGTAGACCTTTTCAAAGCTCAAAACATCAAGCGGGTAATTATTTTGCTTACAAAAATCATAAATAGGCTCCAAATCAGCCTTACTCATCCCCTGCTTAGCGATTGCTTGACGCGAATTATTGTTGATCACCAGGGCACCGTTAAACGTAATAGTGTAGTCATCATCCGCCGTCAAACCAAGCTGTTCAATAAAGTGCCAAATCACGTTAATGGGTCTTCCCGTACACATAACCACCTTAACGCCCTTCGCGGATAATGCTTTCAACGCTCTTTCGTTGACCTTACTGATTTTTTTATCGTTGGTGAGTAACGTATTGTCTAAGTCTAAAGCCACTAATTTAATCATTTTGTCCACCTCATTATTGAATTCATCATTAATTTAGTATAACGCTTTTAACACTATTTGAGGAAATCTTCAATAATCGCGAGGACACCGCTCTCATTATTTGATAAGGGTGTCGTTAAATTGGCTTGCCGCCGAACTGCTTCAGGTGCATTTTTCATGATGTACCCGTACTTTGCTTGCTGCACCATTTCTAAATCGTTACCCCTATCTCCAAAAGCCAGCGTCTCATCGTGACTGATCTGCCAAATCTGCTGCAGTTTTGACAAGCCGTACGCCTTATTAACCTGGGGCAAGATCACGTCGATCCCGCCCAATCCACTGGAGGTCGCACGTAATTTACCGCCAAAGGCCTGGTTCACTAAGGCTTCCTGCGCGGAAACGTCAAACGAAGGCCACGTAATGTCCACCTTATAAATCGCATCCGTGACTTCCGTCAGATCCATAACGTGGGTCAAATTACCATAAAAATAACTCGACTGCTTAAACCGTTTGGACGATGCCAACATTTCCGTCCAAGCTGCCTGCCGACCAGAAAGCAGCACCCAAGCCTTTTCAAACAGGGGCTGAGTCCGGATCCAGCTTAAGAACGCCGTCAACACCGGCTGGGGGATCACGTCTTCACTGATCGTCCGTCCGTTGGCCACAATGTGTGCCCCGTCCTCAGCTAAATACGTTATTTCACCAGTCAAGTCAGTGAAATACTGGGGCAAGTGGGGATACTGATTACCACTGGCCACCACAAACCGGACACCTTGTTCCTGCATCTTAGTTAACAGCCGTTGAAAACGTGTATGATCATAATCACTGTGATCGTTTAAAAAGGTCCCATCCATGTCAGTCGCGATTAATTTAATGGACACGGCAAATCATCTCCGTTACTTAGTTTGAGCTGGCTGCCAGTGCCACGGATCCTTTCGCCACTGCCGCAGTGAATCGAGTTCGTCTTGATCAATGTCATGGTTTTCGTTAGCCAACTGAATCAGCGTACTGTAATTTGTCAGCGTGTGCAAGGAAAGTTCTGCTTTAGCAAAGTTTTCGGTGCTGTCTGGCAATTCGTAAGAAAAGATTCCAAGAACGCCGAGCACCTCTGCACCAGACCGCTGAACGGCTTTGGCGGCGCCTAACACGCTGCCACCGGTTGAAATGAGGTCATCAATCAAGACCACTTTGTCAGTAGCTAAAATCTGCCCCTCAATCTGCTGGCCTGTTCCATGATCCTTAGGCTTTGAGCGCACGTAACTCATCGGCAGCTCCAGCTTGTTGGCCACAATGGCAGCGTGGGGGATCCCGGCTGTCGCAACACCGGCAATGACGGTTGCTTCCGGGAAATTAGCCTTGATGTAAGCTGCAAGACCATCCGCAATGTGCGTTCGGACTGCTGGAAAAGCAATCGTCCGGCGATTGTCGGTGTAAATCGGTGCCTGGATGCCGCTGGCCCAAGTAAAGGGTGCTTTAGGGGATAAGGTCACAGCATTAATATCTAGAAGATCCTTAGCAATTTGACGCGCAATTTCTGTCATAGTCATAGCTCCCATTCTTTAGCAATTTTACGATATGCAGCTGCTGGATCAGCTGCTTTTGTAATCGAACGGCCGACTACCAGCCCGTCACTGCCCAGTTCAGCAGCCTGAGCTGGCGTAACCACCCGCTTTTGATCATCCGCACTATCACTGGCTAACCGGATACCGGGATTGATACACAGAAACTCATCACTCGTAGAACGGTGAATCATCGGGTCTTCAAGGGCTGACGAAATGACCCCGTCCGCACCGTTGCCCTCCGCTAGTTGGGCGTAGTGCCGAACCGACTCCGTTAAACTGGCGTTGACCAGCTGTTCAGTCCGCATTTGCTCTTCGGAAGTGGACGTCAGCTGGGTAATCGCCAGCAACTTGGCAGGCTTGACGCCAGCTTTCTGACTGCCACGCAATAGTCCCCGTTTAGCCCTGCTGATCATTTCCGCACCACCGGCCGCATGGACCGTGACCATGGAAACTTCCTGCTGTCCCAACTGATACATCGCCTGTTCAACGGTATTGGGAATATCGTACAGTTTCAAATCCAGAAAAACTTGAATGCCGCGTTTCCGTAATGCCAGCAAGATTTTGGGCCCCTCAAAGTAAAAGAGTTCCATCCCCACCTTTACAAATAATTGATCCTGGTGTTCAAACTGATCAAGAAAGCTGAACACCTGCTCACGGTCTTCAAAATCTAACGCAATAATGATGGGTCGCATACGTTTTCTCCTTTCTGCACAAAAAAACCGTCTAGCTCGAGCGCTAAACGGTTCACTGATACCACTAAAAAAGTGGTCTTCTGCCGTAAACTTGTTAGTCTCTCTGGGCTAAGTTAAAGATATCTTGCATTGAGTTTACATCAGTCCGCTAGCCAGCGTCAAGAAGGACTTGTATTCGTCAATAAACTATGGCACAATACCAGCGATGGTTAGAACCATAACCGCAAAAATAACAAGTGCCAGTGAGCACTTATTTTGGAGGCAACTAAATATGGAAACTACTGTACAACGCCACGCACTAAGCAAGAACCAAAAGTGGACGATCGCTTCTACCTCGGCAGGATTTGCACTGGAGAACATGGACGTTTTATTCCTCTCCTTCGCACTTTCTTCCATCATCGCTGATTTACATATCAACGGTGCTCAGGCAGGGCTGATTTCATCGATCACTAATTTGGGCATGCTAGTGGGTGGTATTTTATTTGGGGTCATCGCTGACCGCTTTGGCCGGGTACGGACCTTCTCGCACACCGTCTTTATTTTTGCTTTTGCCACTGCTGCCATGTACTTTGCTAATAGCATTACCCTGATTTACCTCTGCCGTTTCATCGCCGGTATCGGTGCCGGTGGTGAATACGGCGTCGGCATCACGCTGATCGCCGAAAACTTTAACCATCATAAAATTGGCAAGATGACGTCCATCGCTGCCATTGGCGGCCAACTGGGTGCCATTCTGGCGGCAATCTCCGCTGCCTTCATTATTCCGGCATTTGGCTGGCGGGCACTGTTCTTGTTCGGCTTGATCCCCGTCGGTTTGACCTACTTCATCCGTCGGCACCTGCACGAAAGCAACGAGTTCCTGGCTGCTAAAAAGGCCGAGGCCGACCCCAATAAGCGGGTACGGATCAGCGCGCTGTTTAAAACACCGAAGCTGGCCTACCAAACCATTGCCCTGAGTGTTATGGTCATCGTGCAAATTGCGGGGTACTTTGGCCTGATGAACTGGTTACCGTCAATCATGCAGCAAAAGCTTCACCTCAGTGTTTCCGGTTCTTCAATCTGGATGATTGCAACCATCGTCGGTATGAGCATCGGCATGATGACGTTTGGTAGCATCCTGGACTACTTTGGTCCGCGATTAGCGTTTGGCATTTTCCTGGTTTGCTCTGCTTTAGCAGTATTTAGTATCACACTGGCTGTCAACGAGGTGACTCTATTGCTTGCCGGCGCAGTACTGGGTTTCTTCTCCAACGGCATGTTTGGGGGCTATGGCGCCGTCATCTCCCGTCTCTATCCAACCGAAATCCGCTCAACTGCTAATAACGTGATCGTCAATATTGGCCGTGCAATTGGCGGCTTTTCCAGTGTTGCAATCGGTTTTTTGATGGACCACTACAGTTTAATCGTCGTCATGGGCTTTCTGTCAGTGCTCTACCTCATCAGTTTATGCACGATGCTGACTATTCCGAACCTTAAGAAATTAGGCCGTGCTTAAAACCGTTGGACTCGTCGGCTGCCCACTTGCAAAAGCTGAGTAGGCCGTGTAAACTTAAGCGTGAACTAAACGTTATCTGGGGTGCCTTTTGGCTGAGATACACCCATTGAACCTGATCTGGACAATACCAGCGAAGGGAGCATAATGCATTTTAATTTTTAATTATAAAAGCCAAAGGGACGAGTCAAAGATAAACGTTTATCTTTGACTCTTTTTTTGCGTGGAAAACGTTTAGCGACAATTTATTAGGAGGCTTTACACGATGAAATATTCAAATGCTTGGCATTTACGTGACATTATCCTATTAACTTTGATCGCCATCTTCTTTGGGGTCATTTACTGGGTCGTCGGTCCGCTGTACAACGTTCTAACGGTTGCTTTGACCCCAATTGGTCTTGGACCGGGAGCCAACGACGTTGTGATGGGGATCTGGGTCATGGCCGGTCCGCTAGCGGGCTATGTTTTTAAGAAAGTCGGTTCCGCTACCCTGGGTGAGTTTCTCGGATCCGTGGTTGAAATGTTTCTTGGCGGTCAGTGGGGCGCTAGCACAATGATCTCCGGCGTTGTCCAAGGGGTTGCCTCCGAACTGGGTTTTGCATTTACCGGCTACAAGCGCTATGACTGGTTCAGCTTGAACCTGAGCGTGCTGACCACCACCATTGTCACTTTCGGTTGGGATATGATCCGTAACGGATACGCTCAGTATCATCTTGGACTGTTGATCGCCCTGTTCATCATCCGTTTGGTTTCCACTTGGCTCTTTGCTGGTGTGCTGGTTAAAGCAATTGTTAACCTGCTTGACCGAACACACTTAATGCAAACCCAAACTCGCTAGAATTGAGGTCACATCATGGCAACTATTTCGGTCAATCATTTATCGTTTTCCTATCCAACTGAAGACGGTCAAAAGCCGTTAACTCTGGCTGATCTTTCAACCACCTTTCCCAGTGGTGGCTTTTCGTTGTTGACCGGTCCTTCCGGTTCTGGTAAATCAACCCTGATGAAAATCATCAGTGGTCTTTACCCAAAGTTCGGCGGCTTGATTACCGCCGGTGAAGTTTGCTTAAACGGCACGAAAATCAGTAACATTCCCGAAACGGATCGTGGTCACCTGGTTGCGATGATGTTTCAAAACCCTAATCAGCAGTTTGCCATGGATACCGTAGAGCGTGAATTGATTTTTGCACTGGAAAACCAGTGCGTGCCACCAGCTGACATGATGGCTCGGGTAAACCGTGCACTGGACTACGTGGAAATTAACGAGCTGCGTCAACGTCAGCTGAATAGTTTATCCGGCGGTGAAAAGCAAAAAGTCGCGCTGGCGGTTATCATTGCGATGCAAGCGGACACGATTTTACTGGATGAACCCTTCGCTAGTGTTGATCCAGTTGCCCGTCAATTATTGTTAGCCAAGCTCGCCAAGCTGCAACATGAGGAACACAAAACAATTCTCATCTCTGATCATGACCTGGAAGACTATGACCACTATATTGACCATCTTTTCGTCCTTAATGCCAACGGCGATTCACTAAAATTATTGAGTGACGAAGCTGCCAAACAGAAACTGGATCACTTTAAGCGTCAGGACACTTCCAATCAAGAGCTGGGTTTACCTGCGACAACTGATCAGCCACTCATTCAGGCTCACCACTTAACCTTAACTGCAGGCAATTCAACTTTACTGGCACAGCCTGAAATCAATTTTTTTCAGCATCACATTACCTTACTAACCGGGGCTAACGGTACTGGCAAATCCACCCTGCTGCTGGCTATTTCTAAGCTTCACCAGTACGCTGGTTCACTGTTGCTGAACCAAAAGGAAATTGCCAAAATGAGGACCCGCCAGTTGTATCAGCAAGTGGCTCTCATCTTTCAGGACGCTGACCAGCAGTTTTTAAACGTGACCGTTTCGGAAGAATTAACTTTATCCCTGAAAAATAGCCGAACACCAGCTTATTTCAAAGAACGGCTGCCAGAATTTTTAACCAAATTGCATTTAGAAGACCTGCAAGATCACGTTGTTTACACGTTAAGCGGCGGTCAGAAGAAAAAGCTGCAGATCCTGGAAATGCTGATCATGGCTACGCCGGTTCTACTGCTTGATGAGCCGTTTACTGGACTGGATTTTAGTTCACTTCAGACCATTATCGCAATCATGAAACAAGTGACCCATGACAATCAGCAAACCTTGGTTATCGTCAGTCACCAGCTCTTTGGTTTGGATACCCTAGTCGACTACCACGTCACACTTACCAACAAACGATTACAGTATGTGGAGGAATTAGCGTGAATCCGAGTTTAAAATTCTTATTAGCCGTTTTGATAGCATTGGAAATTTCTTTCACCAGTACCTGGCTAGTCAACCTAGGGCTGGCTGTCATTGGCTTACTCATCATTCTCAGTAGTCGGCCAACGCTCAAACGCCTGGCAATGTTGTTCTTTGTCCCTTTAATTCCAGCTCTGGCGCTGGCAGTGGCCATCTTGTTGCAGTCAAATGCCGGCACGCATTTTGCACTGGTTCTGTTCACCCGGATCTACGCTTACGTTTTTGTCGGTTCAGCTGCCACTTTAACCACCACCGTTACCGATTTAGTCATGTCCTTGGAACAAAACGCACGTATTCCCAGTAAATTTGCCTACGGCTTTTTGGGTGCTTTTAACCTACTGCCTAAAATCGTCAGTGAAGTTAATGTCATTCGGGCAGCCGGCAATATGCGGGGACAGGTGCTGCATATTTGGTCGCCCCAGCTATACTTTAAAGCGATTCTTGCTTCACTGGACTGGTCAGAAAATCTTGCAGAAGCAATGACTTCACACGGCTTTACTGAAGGTGCGCCGCGGACTTATTTTAAACGGATTCGCATCCATTGGTGGGACTGGCTGATCTTTGCCGGTAGCCTGGCACTGCTTCAGATCGCGCTGTTTGGCCTGCACCTCCGGTAATTTGATTACCTCATTTTACTTAAAAGACTTATAATATTGTCTAAAGAAGGTGATCATTATCGCTCGAAAGCCACTCAAATTCACTACAGCATTCGGCGTCATCGTCATGGTACTGGGAGCGCTACTTGAACTGGGCGCGTTTTTCTACAACAACGGCAGTATGGTCAGTGCCGAGGCCGTCTTTACGGGGGCCATTGTTGTGACTGTCGGCCATGCCTTTTATGGCACTGATAACTTATTACTATCATTATTTTTAACGTTTTTCAGTTCAATTGGAATTGGCTATTATATTTTCGTTCAAACGCATAGCTGGCTGTGGACGATCATCGCTGCAATAGCATTCTTTGCTTTTATCATCACCCTGTTTGGGTTTAGATCATCCATCCGAAAAAAACACGGCATGTGGTAGTGCCATCCGCTCATTAGTTAAACCCAGGTCCATCAAAAAAACAATCTGCTTACCGTCAAGATTAACGGTAGGCAGATTGTTTTTAGTTCTTTTTAGTTTAATAAGCGTTCCCTACAACGGCATAAGTCACACCGCCATCAACTGACTTCAGCAATTGACCGCTAGCATTGGTCTTGAACCAGGCAATTGTCGGACTCGTGCTTGGATCAGCCCCCTTAGCCTGCATATTAGCCGACTGGTGGTTTTCCTGCACTTGAACAGTATAAGTACCGGATCCGGACTGACTAAATTGAAAAGCTAAATCTTGCGGCTTGTATTGACTGCTTAAAGACTGCGAAATGCGACTCGCAACCGACTGCTGAGTTACTGCCGGATGGGCTTTAGTCACCGCCGTCTTTGAGCCATTGTTGGTGTTTGTCTTAGCCTGACTAGTCTTAGTCTGCTGTGGCGCTGAAGCCGTATTTTCCTCAGCGGACCCACTGGCTTTGCCTGATTGTGCTGATGAGTCAACACTGGAAGCCGGTTTTTCTGACGTAGATTCACTGGTTGAACTCACGTGATTAGCTGTTTTTTTGGTCACCTTGGCAGTTTTAGTCTTAGCCGAGTCAGAATGTGACTTCGTCTGTGAACCGCAACCGCCAAGTAATCCCAAAACGGCTAAAGGTAAAACGACTTTAATTAATTGTTTCATAGCTTATCATTCGGCAAACTCATCCCACGGGTCTGCCTCTCCCCCTTAGTTATTTACGCCCATTATAACATGAGTCTCAATAGAAATAAGGGGTAAGTCAAGGTTACTTAACTGTCCCGGCAAAGCTTGGCATGAAGCTACTGCAGATTGTTTCAACATCCACGTTTTGCCCCGGTTGCGGCGCAGCTACGAACTGGTGGTTACCAATGTAAATGGCAACGTGGTGGGTCGCACCCGCCGAACCCCAGAAAAGCAGATCGCCAGGTTTCGCTTTTGAAACTGGTTTGGTCGTCACTTTACTTTCTTGCGTAACCGTATAATGACCGAGATGGATATCAGCAACGTGCGCGTAAACGTAATCCGTTAACCCGGAACAATCCATACCATGCAGCGATTCTCCGCCCCACACGTAAGGAATATTCATGCTAGCAAGTTTCTTAGCTAAGTTCACCACTGCTTTTGACCGTGAGGTTTGAGCAGTCTGACCACCGTTGATCACGGTATCAGCATGAACATCATCGGTTTGAATGCCAGCTGTACTGCTGCTTCCCTCAACCGCATCGTGGGCTGCCCGTGTGGCACTCTGGTGAGGCAAAGCCTGAATTTCAGAGCGCGTTGCGGCTGAAGCCGTCGTCACCGTTGTTCCAAATAAGGCGGTGACCGCTGTTAACATTAATAAACTGTGTGTCAGTTTCAAATTCATCACCTCATTTAATTATTGATGGTGTTAATTATACGTGGTCCACATCACGACAAGGTTACAGGATAATTGGGTTTATGTAACATCGGTTGATCTATCTTCCCCGAATAGAAGCTTAAGTTAGCCCATTGCAATCACTCATTTAGTTCTGTCTTATAGTTTGTAGCCTAATTCACATATCAAAACCGCTCTAAATCTTTGGCGGACTCCTAAAAATCGTATATAATAAAGTGTAAGTACAATTGTGTTTAGTTTTAAGTCATATCAGGTGGAGGTATATTATGGAGCAAGAAGTAAGCGGTATTGCAGAAAAAATTATTCAATATCAAAAGAAACATAATCTTACAGATACTGAACTGGCCTTAAATCTTCACATTACAGTTGAACGGTTGCACAATATTAAATCAATGGAAAGCAACCCAACCTCTGAAGAAACTGCGGTACTAAACCATTTTATCGGTGTAAACTAACTCATTGAAGGCAGCACAAGCAGTATGAGGACAATAGATAGGCAAAACCGCCTGTTTACCAGATCAACTCTGATAAGCAAGCGGTTTTTGATTATCCCATTGCTTTTTCAAACGCACGGTAAGTCGTTTCATCAAACGCCACCATTGTGACTTGAAGCGGCGCGTTAAACTGGCGAATCGCCGACACTGCAATTTGACAGGCATCAGCTAATGGGTACCCGTAAATTCCGGTGCTGATCGAAGGAAAGGCCACCGTTTGACAGTCGTTTTCCACGGCGCGCTTCAAACTATTCTCATAACAGCTGCGCAGTAATTTAGGTTCTTCAAAAGAGCCGTCACGCCATATCGGACCCGGCGTGTGAATAATGAACCGTACCGGTAAATTAAAACCGGGGGTTACTTTGGCCTCACCGGTTGGGCAGCCGTGGAGTTTCCGGCAAGCAATGTCTAACTGGGGCCCCGCAGCACGGTGAATGGCACCGTCAACCCCGCCACCGCCGACCAAGCCAGTATTAGCAGCATTAACAATGGCATCCCCCTTAAACTGCGTAACGTCACCCTTAATTAATTTTAAATCAGCCATTTTACCACCTCACTTCGTTTTTCTGGACCACCAGTGTTTCTTTGGCTGTTTTGACTGCGGCTGTTTGCCTTTACCCAACCTTGCCATCCCGACTCGCATGGGATTAGCAGCTAATTCGTTAAGGTTCAAAGGCGTCTTTTTTAAATCGGGCTCATCTGGATGATCATGTTTTTGTGTGTCAGTCATTTTTAAACCCATCTTTCATTTTTTGACCTTGTTTTACGGTATAATGTGGCTAGTACGTATATTTAGTATACAGCCAAACTTGAATTTGGTGAATGACGATGCCCTTTAGTTAAGGACATTGATTTTGTTAAAGAGGTGGCCTTATGTCTATTCAGATCGTAACGGACTCAACGGTACAGCTAACCGCGCAAGAATTAGCAACTTTGCCGATTACAGTGGTGCCATTGATCGTTCGTCTAGGAAATCACGAATTTTTGAATGATGGTAAACAAATTACGAACGCACAATTTCTCAGTCACCTAGTCAATGATGACGAGCTCCCTAAAACCAGCCAGCCTTCAATCGGCCAGTTCTTAGAGGTCTTTGACCGGCTCGGCAAAAATGGCGATGAAGTTTTGTGCCTAAACCTCACTCACTTTTTAAGCGGCACCGTTAACGCCGCCCGACAAGCAGCGCAAATGTCATCAACTAAAGTCACCGTTGTGGATTCTTTGTCAATTGACCGTGGGTTAGCCTTCCAGGTGATCACGGCTGCTAAATTGGCCCAAAATGGTGCGCCGCTGGAAACCATTCTAAATGCCATTGACCTGCACCGTTCCCATACTGAAATTTACGTTTTTCTCAACACCCTCGAAAATCTCATTAGGGGCGGCCGCATCAGTAAAGCAGCCGGCGGTATCGCCAACCTGCTGAATATCAAAGTTATGGCAGAAGTCAAAGATGGCGAATTAAGGGTTGCCGCCAAAGGGCGGGGCAAACGGTTTATCCGCAAACAAATCACCGACCTCGTTGAGCGCATTAAGTTACTTGCGCCAGCAAAAGTTGGCCTCACCCACGTGGATAATCTGACCCAGGCCAGTGAAGTGGCCAATCAAATTAAAGCTGCTTTACCAAACACCCTGGTCACGATTCATGAAGCCGGACCCGTCATCAGCACTTATACGAGTGTGGGGGCCCTGGCAATTGAATTCTATACAGACTAACATACGCTAAAACTTGGTAGTTACCAGCATTTAACCCAAAAAGAGTGCCCGTCCCGACAAACTTGCCGGAACAGGCACTCTTTTTGGGTTAATCTGAATTTTAGCGCACGCTTAAACGCTGTCGACTTACGCCGCAACTTCCTGCGTTCATTCAATCAACGTGATCGGTGCTGTTTTGCGTGTCGATTACGCTGACTATTTTCTGCGTGCTGGCGATCTTGCTGGTCTTTTTTGAGCTGTTCCAGCCGCTTAGCTTCAGCCTTTCGTGCTTTTTCCTTTTCAATTAATTTATTTTTGCGGTAATTATAGAGGGCAACGAGTACAAACCCGACGATCACCTGGAAGGGAAATGCGATAAAAGTGATTAACGAGTATGACTGATGCGTCAACTGCGGCGCGAATAAATCATACAAAATAAGCAAAATTGCCATTGGTACGATGATTGCCATCGTATCCTTAAACCATTTCGGCATTTTCTGCCATCTCTTCATCACAGGAGATCCCTCCCTAAAGCTCGCCTTGGCTGCGTAACTGCTTTTCGGTTAAAAGGGCGTCTAAATAATCAAACGCCACTTCATCAATCTCACCTAAGTCGATTAACGTTCCTACTTTGTCGACGACAGTTTCCTGCTCAACCAAGTGAAAAATAATTTCGTTACCGCCAAACTTGCTGATATAGCCCGTAACGCTTTCATCATCGTCCAGTTGCAACCGAATCACTCGTTGAAACTTACTGGCTTGACTCAGCACTTCTTGAAAAAGATCATCGTTACTGTCAAACAGCCGTTCATCATTTAATCCCGGCTGGGAGACAACGCCTAAAGCTTTATCCAAGTTAATGTAAGTTTTCATCACCGCCAAGTAATCCGATTGGACAGTGACCTGCGCAATAGCGGTCAGCTTAACTAACCAGTACCCGCCAAACTGGCCCGTCATATCAACTAAATTGATCACCACGCTGTTTTCGCCGATGGTGTTTACCCGGCCAACGAAAAACATCCCTTCATCTGCCACTGGGTTAATAGAAATGAGCTGCTGGGTCTGTTCAGCTTGATGTAGGACGGTGGCGATGTCGGTTAAGCTGGAGACGGCCACCTTTTTAACTGGCGTCAGGGTCTGTAAATACCCCATTGCGGCGGTTTGTAAGGTCAATTCCTTACCTTCAAATTCAATCAAACCCACTTCGTCAAAGTTCATGATCACCTTGGGGTGCTGGTCTAAATGAAATTTATTAAAGACCTGAAAGCCAAACTGCCGGTCTGAAATCTGGGTCACTTCGCCCTCCTGAAGCTGGTTGTTCTTTCGATCAAGGACCATCACGGTAGCTTCATCCGCCATTGCAGTCTCCAGTACCTGCCGAATCAACGGTCGTTTTTGATCAAATTCAGTGGTCATGCGGCCAAAGGTGAAAAAGTGTTCGGCCGTGGCGTTTTCGATCCGATAACGCATGTTATCCAGGTCGTCGCTTTCAAACTCAACAAATTCAATCACATCAAACGTCAAGTAAACGGCACCATCTTCGCTGCCGCTATCGTCAAACGTGGTTAAAATGATGCCAGCCGCATCAACAATATCTACGTATCCCGTATAAACGACGTCTTGCTTAACCTGATAAACATTGACTAAGGCTTTTCGCTGCAACGCAAATTGCAGGTCATTCACGATTGAATTCATTAGCACACCACCTTTCCGTTGATTAATTCATCTGGTACAACACTGAAACTTTACGCTATTTTGGGGCTGAAAACAATCGATTTGCGTTAAAATGTAGTTAAAATTCTGTTTCACTGATAAGGAGATTTTAAGATGCCGGAAAAGCCCCCAAAAGTTAAAGAGCACCACAGCTTGCCTGAAATTAAGGCTGATATTAAAACACCGCCCAGTTCCGGCGGCGTCATGAACTGGGGACCGCTATTCGCGTGGTTCAAGTCACTCTTTGTTAAGAAGAACAAAAAATAAGCAATTGCATCATTACCTAAAAAAATTTGACTTCTAAACTAAGAGCGTCTATATTAGACAGTAATTAGAAAGTGAAATTCTGATGGGAATAGTACCTGAGTAGACGTCATACAGCGAGCTGCAGATAGTGAAAGACAGCGGATAGTCGACTTAGCGAATGAGCCCAAATTGATGGTCAGCTGTTGACGCAGCTGGCTCGCAAGGATGCGTTATCATTCCAGACATCAGCAGGTGTCGTTGAGGCAGTTTATGTGAGTAAACTGTGAAAAATGGGTGGTAACACGGCGTTCGTCCCATACTGGCTTTGAGCTAGTATGGGGCGAACGCTTTTTAATTTCAATTTCTAACACACATAGTTAACAACGGATAACGGATTCGCAAAAAATAATAAGGAGCGATTGATATGACGGAAGAACAATTACATTTTGAAACCAAACAAGTACATGCAGGTCAAGTTGTCGATGAAACGGGTTCTCGAGCAGTGCCGATTTACCAGACGACCTCATACGTTTTTAAAGATGCCGCACAAGCTGCGGGACGTTTCGCGTTAACGGATCCAGGTAATATTTACACCCGTTTGACCAACCCCACTACCGCGGTGGTAGAAAAGCGGGTTGCTGCCCTTGAAAACGGGACTGCCGGCGTTGCTCTAGCAACTGGTTCAGCCGCGGTAACGGCAGCCATCTTAAACGTTGCTAATCAAGGTGACAACATTGTCTCTGCCAGCACCCTTTACGGCGGCACTTATGATTTATTTAGCGTCACGCTGCCAAAACTAGGGATCACCACGACCTTCGTTGACCCGGACGACCCGCAAAACTTTGCCAAAGCCATCGACGACCATACTAAGGCCCTCTACATTGAAACCATTGGTAACCCCGGTATCAACTTAATCGACATTGAAGCCGTCGCAAAAGTGGCCCACGATCACGGCATCATCCTGATCGCCGATAACACCTTTAGTACCCCGTACTTGATTCAGCCACTAGATCACGGTGTTGACGTGGTCGTTCATTCAGCAACCAAGTTCATTGGTGGCCATGGTACAACTATGGGCGGTGTGATCGTTGAAAACGGCAAGTTTGACTACGCGGCTTCTGGCAAGTACCCAGACTTTACAACACCTGATCCAACGTACAATGGCCTGGTTTGGAACGATGTCGCACCGGCGGCCTTCACAACCAAGGTACGTGCCCAAACGCTACGTGATATTGGCGGTGCGATCAGCCCATTTAATTCATTCTTACTCCTTCAAGGACTAGAAGACTTATCACTGCGTGTTGAACGCCACGTTGCCAACACGGAAAAGATTACCCGTTTCTTGAACGATCATCCAAAGGTCGCTTGGGTGAACTATCCAGGCCTTGAAGACAGCAAGTATCACGCCTTAGCTAAGAAGTACTTTCCTAAGGGGACCGGTTCGATCTTCACACTGGGTCTTAAGGGCGGTGAAGCAGCTGGTAAGAAATTGATTGAAAACCTGAAGCTGTTCTCACTGCTTGCTAACGTCGGTGACGCTCACTCACTGATCATTCACCCAGCCTCAACCACCCACGCACAGCTGAATGAAGAACAACTGAAACAAACGGGGATCACGCCAGATTTGATCCGGATCTCAGTTGGTATCGAAAACGTGGATGATTTGATTGCTGACCTGAAACAGGGATTAGATAAAATTTAGTTTAGCATCGATGAAGTGCAAATTTCTCGACTTACCCGTTCATGAATGATTAAACTAAAAACGGTTTTTCAAACGTAAAAGGTTGTGACATAAGTCTGTATTGATAAGTCTTTCAATTGGCTTTTGATTGAAATTCGCTAAAAGTGTTTCTTTAGTTCAATGTGTCGACATAGTTTAATCGTGCTCTAAAACTCAGATTCCGGCCATTTAACCTAAATAGTGCCTGTCCCGACAAAGTTCGCCGGAACAGGCACTATTTAGGTTAAATTCTGGAATCTACCGAGTTTTGCCACACACTCTTCCTACTCAACAATCTGTTCCAACTTTTCAAGCTGGTCAATTTCATAAGTCGGTTTAATACCGGTTTGATTGGACTGATGCATCGGATTATACCACACAGAGTCTAAACCAAAGCTGGCGGCACCCTTAATATCGGAAGTCAGGGAATCCCCGATGACGATGGTTTGTGCTGGCTGATAGTCTGAAATATCGGCCGTCACCCGTTGGAAAAAGGCCCTGGAAGGTTTTTGCGCACCCACTAATTCAGAGATAAAAACGTTTTTGAAGTAGTGATCAAAGTGAGCTGCTGCAAGCCGTTTTTTCTGGGTTTTAGCAACGCCGTTTGTGACCACGTATAAATCATAATCCGTACTCAAGTCACTTAGTACTTCCGGTGCTTGTGGCATCGGTTCATGCCCCTGTCCCAAATAAAAGCGATAGCGCTCTTCCATTTTTTGACCATCGATATCATGAATTCCCAACCGATCAAAGAGCGCTGCAAAGCGCTTAACCAGCAGCTTGGGCTTACTAATTTTACCGAGTTCGAACTGCTGCCACAGGGCTAAATTTTTAGCGTGATAGAAATCGTAAGTGGCGCTGGTCAGCGGCAGTTTAAGTTCCTTAAACAACCCCTCTAAAGCCTGCTTTTCCGCCGCTTGAAAGTTCAAAAGCGTATCGTCAATGTCAAAAAGTAATGTTTGGTATGCCATTTAAAATTCATCCTTTACTGGTTTAGTCGGTCGTTTAATTAATCGGTACCCGGTGATTAACGCGGCAATCGCACAAATCACCGCGGCAATTAAGAAGACGATGTGCATGCCATAAATGAACACGTCGGGCTGACCTTTAAGGTAAGTCGTCACCTTGGTCCCCTTATCATGACTCATACCAGCGAAAAGTACCGTTGTTGCAAAGGAAATACCGACGACCATGCCTAAATTACGTACCAGGGCATTCATACCGCCCGCAATTCCCAGGTCTTGAGGGGCCACTGAATTCATCACAATCGTGTTATTGGGCGCCTGAAAAATCCCGTTTCCTAAGCCAACGCAGCCCACGATGGCGGTAAAAAGCCACAGCGGTGTGCCAAGATCTGTCAGCATATACCCAATTTGACTCAGGAGGATCAATATCAAACCGCAAAAGGTAATTAATTCCGGCCCAATACGATCCGACAGTGCCCCGGCCATGGGGGCCACGATCACCTGGACAATTGGAAAGGCCATTAAGATCAAGCCGGCAATATTCGGCCTTAACCCGCGGGCATTTTCCAGGTAAAACGGTGAGATCACGTTAAAGAAGAAGTTCGTCACGAAAATTAAAAAGCCGCACAGCAGACTCATTGTAAAAGCGCCGTTTTCAAACAAACTAAACGCTAATAACGGTTTAGCACTGTGATTTTCGATGCGGACAAAAACCGCTCCGATAATCATTGCAAAAGCAAATAGACCTAAAATCACGGGATTAGAAAAACCAATTTCCTGGCCTAAAAAGATCCCCACGAATAACGAAACCATGAATAATGCCATTGTAACCGCGCCTAAGCGATCGATCTTTTCGTGTGATTTCGTAATGTCTTTGGGTAAAATGGCGTGGCCGATAATGATCGTCACGACACCAACCGGTACGTTCAGCCAGAAAATATACCCCCACGAAAGGTGAGAGAGTACAATACCGCCCAATCCAGGTCCCGCGATGGAGCCCAATGCTACGAACGATCCAATCATCCCTAGCGCTCGGCCACGCTCACTGAAGGGAAAAACTTCGGTGATAATCCCATTATTGTTGGCCATGGTCATTGATGCACCCAGTGCCTGAACGACCCGGGCTGATAATAATAGGTAAAAACTGCCGTTAAACCCGGCTAATAAAGACCCGAAAACAAATAGCCCAGTACCGATCCGAAAAACCTTAATTTTGCCAACAGAATCGCCTAATTTACCAAATAATAGCAACAGTGAACAAATGACGATCAAGTATATTGAAACCACCCATTCTGCCTGGTTCATCGGTATCTTTAAGTCACCTGAAATAACTGGCAGCGCAATATTAACGATGCTGGCATCTAATGTCGACATGAAGGTAAACAATCCTACTGCGGCTAAAATCCACCAGCGATGACTTTGAACTCGCTGGTCGGTTGAATAACTTTTAGTTGCCACGTTGCACCTCTTTCACTCTTAAAACTAACCATTTACAACCTTTAAATTTACGCTTTTTTGTCGTTTTAATCAAACACTAACCCCGCAGCCTCATTAATTTTCTACCACCAATGATCACCCTTCTTGCTTAACCTGTTTGGGACTGCTATTCTATATATTCGAGGTGTAAAAACATGACAGATGATCGCTATTATCAACCTAAAAATGCTAAGGATGCCCTGCGCTATATCGAGGGCTTATTCAACCAGTACGCACAGGCACCACTGACAATGGAATTAGTTGCTTATCATCAAAAACTGGTCAAACAGATTCAAGAAGATATTTTACCGACAGCCCAAAGGGACAATCAGCCGCTGCAAGTGGCAAACGCCAATCAAATGGTGCAAACCATGCAGTCCTGGTTACGGATCCGCATGAGCGGCCAGCCGTTTGCCGGCAAAATGCGGCACTTTAAATTCGAACCTGATAACGCTCAACCTAAATTTAAACGCAAGGTCATTAAGGGCCGTAGAAGCGGCGGCCACCGTTCGGTTCGTCATTAAGGGAATGCAAGCCTTTGTAATCAGACCTTTAACCTGCTAAAATTAGGATTGTTTCTGATGTTAAATTATTCTATAAAGGTGGGTATCATTATGCAAGGATTTATTGGTGAGTTTTTTGGAACCGCTTTCTTGATCATATTTGGAACGGGGTCCTGCGCTGCCGTTAACCTCAAAAAGACCTACGCGACGGGAGCAGATTGGACTTACATCAGTCTTTCATGGGGAATGGCCGTTACGATGGGTGTTTATATCGCCGGTATGCTAGGTTCAGACGGTCATCTAAATCCAGCGGTAACCATTCCGTACGCTTTATTCGGTCTGTTTCCGTGGCACAATGTGGTACCTTATCTTTTAGGACAATTTTTAGGTGCCTTTGTCGGGGCAACTTTAGTCATCATTCAATTTACCCCGCACTTTAAAACAACTAAGGGGGAAGAAGCCGGGAATACCGTGGGCATTTTTGCGACAAAGCCCGCCATTTCATCACCCCTCTTTAACTTCCTGTCTGAAGTCATTGCAACCTTTGCCTTCGTCTTCGCCCTGTTAAACTTAGGGAACTTTACAACCGGGCTCAAACCCTTTATCGTTGGTATGCTGATTTTCGTTGTCGGTACCGGTTTAGGGTCAACTACGGGATTCGCCATTAACCCCGCCCGTGACTGGGCACCCCGGTTTGCATACACCATCATGCCGGTCCCTAACAAGGCCTCCGCTCATTGGAATTACGCCTGGGTGCCGATGTTTGGTCCGCTGTTAGGCGGTATTATTGCAACGGCAATTAAAGTGGCAATTAAATAACGTTTAAACGATTAACTCTTCAAAAAAATCTGTTTATCAGTAAATCACTGATAAACAGATTTTTAATTGATGTTAATCATACTAATATGCGTTATATGCAGTAACGAAACCTTGAACCGCTTTATCAACATCGCCAGCTGCTTTATCCTTAATTTGCTGCTGAACGCTTGCGTCACTTGGGTCGATCTTGGTTTTGCCCTGATCAAACTGGCTTTGAATCTGCTGCATGTAGCTTGCAGTTACTTGCTTTAGTAATGCCGGCTTTGAATAAGTCGTTGCAAAGGACTGAGCAGGTGAACTCTTTGTCAGACTGACCTTATAGGATGAGCCCTTATAGCTTGGGAACAGTCCAGCTTTGTAGTGGTTTAGTTTGACCCGGTATTTACTGTTACTATACTTGTAAACATCCATCCGGTAAGTGGTCTTATCGAGCTTGTTGTTATTCATTAGCCGATAATAAGTCGTCAGCGTCCGGTGACTCTTACTCAATTTATACTTAGTAGGAATACCATACCGAACTGCAAAGTTCTTAAAATCACCAAATACGAGAATCTTCCCCTTTTTACTCCCGCTCTTAAAGGTCTGCCAACGAAACGCATACCCCGCCTTTGAGACCTTAAAATGACCACTTGGAATTGAAGAAAAAGTCGTTGAAGCGTGCGCCGTGGTCGGCTCCTGTGAAGCCACGAGACCGCCAAGTGCCACCGTCAACACAACTAACAGCTTGGTTCCAATTTTTTTCATTGTTGCGGTTCCCCCTTAAATAGTAACCAATAACATTAACCGCATCATATCATGCAAAAACTATTAATACAATTATTACCTTTTTTCTAAAAATAAAATGGATCCAAACGGACTTGAACCGTCGACCTCCTGCATGCGAAGCAGGCGCTCTCCCAACTGAGCTATGGACCCAACAACAATAAACAGACTACCACTAATTGCATAGTCTGTTAAATGGTTAAGCGTTTTAATTTTAATGATTAACTTTCAACCATCATCAAACCATCAATATCATTGAGCTTAATATGGTTACGCCCGCGCTGAGAAATCAGCCCCGACGTTGAGAACTGCTTTAACTTACGGCTAATTGTTTCGGGAGAAGTGCCCAAATAAAGCGCCAGATCTTTTTTTTGCAACGGTAGGTCAAAATCGTTCGTGTCCAATTCTGAGCCGGTTTCAACTAAGTAATTCGCTAACCGCTCACCAACGCTAGTGGTCAAAGTAGCAGCCGCTTGAGCTTCAAGTTCAGACACCCGTTTGCCCAGAGCATTCAGCATATTGATCGCCACCGCTGGGGATTGCTTGATCAACTTCTGAAAGTCCTGCCGGGTGATCAAGCAGATCTGTGTGTCAGTCAATGCTTCAGCACTAGTTTGACGTTCCTTATCTTCAAACAGAACTGACTCACCGTCAAAATCACCCGTCTGAAGCAGCCGAATCATCTGTTCACGGCCGCTAGCTGAGCTCTGCGTCACCTTTACTTGTCCGTGAGCCATAATCATCAATGAATCGGCATGCTCACCTGCCATAAAAACAAATTCACCCTTATTGACGTGCCGTTCCTGCACCAAGTCGGCCACGGCAGAAATCGTCTCGTGATCGAGCTGTTGAAAGATCGGTACTAATTTGACACACGCTATCGCATCATGATGCTCTAACATAACGTTATCCCTCCAATCAAGTTGGCCACTAACTTTATTCTAACTTGATTGTAGCCGTTAGAACAGTAACTTAACTTGACGGACATCAAGTAACGCCCATTTTTTTACCATTATCGGTCAATCGAAAAAGATTCACCTTTGACATTGATTTATCCGCGCTTACACGTTGAATTCCGACCTAGTAAAGCCTTAAAATAAACTTAGAGGTGATTATTCTTGAAAAAATCTGAGAGAGAACGCAAAGAGAGTGTTATTGTCGATATGAACGACTTCTTAATGGAATACGGTGCTAAGAAATTAGGCAACCGTGACGACCTTGCTGAAGTCATTTACAAAGCAGCAAAAGATGATGTTAAGGGTTTAGATACCTTGTTTAAAGATAATGGTGAAGCCCGTGAACGCATCTACAAAGCCATTGGTAAAGGGTTCCTTTCAGACTATGAGAGCGATAAGTCGGCTGACCAGCTTGATAAGGATTCGGAATCACTGGTTCACCAAGCAATTAATTATCTTGGTAAACACGAAAAAGACTTGGACAATTGGAAATTTAATTGATCCATTACGTAAAATAATAGCGGCTAGTCTTCCGATTCGGAAAACTAGCCGCTATTATTTTACGCCTTTATTTAACGACAATGTCATAATGACCGCCATAGGTGCCGCGGTCGTGAACAACGCCTACGCCCAACGGTGTCTTGATTTTAGTCCCAAACTTCTTATTATTCGCTAAAATCAAATAACCGTTCTTATCATGACCGTTCAACGTGTATGTACCATCTGAAGTATACGCACCCAGCCCAAAAATATGCGAGCCGTTTGGTGAGTAATACGTGAAGACCCGGTTATGGTAATGCACCCGGCCCATTCGTTTAAACGCTGACACACTCATAATCGCATCAGCCTTTGGATTATATTTAACTTTTGCAGCTGCAGTCGTTCCGGTCACACCAGCAACGCCCACAAACATTGATATAGCAAGTAATAACCCCGCTACCCAAGTTTTAATTGACAAGATAAAGTCTCCTCAAATAACTAATTCCTAATTTATACAACAGGGACTAGTATAATCAAAGAAAATTACGTAGGCGTCTCATTCAAGTTAATATTTGTTGGTGTTTTGAAACAATTGTCATACTTCTGTTATATTATGCGTGCATTTGTTTAAACAACGCTGCTCTTAAATCAGCAGCAATGATCTCTAAAACAACTTTGATCAACTGCTCCGGCATGTACCCGGTTGCGTCTAACTGTGCTTCATGGTCATTCACGCGTGTGACCATGGTCCCCTGAGTGACCAGTTCCACGTTATACGCTGCCAAAAGCGGTTTTAATGCGATCAATTCTTCCTCAGTCATACCGTTTCCCCTCCAATCTTCATCACACTCATTATACTGATTGGAGGGAGTTCCCCGCAAGCACAACCCCAAAGTTAAGGCCGATTGATGTAAGCATCCTCACCCGAAACTAAAGTCCGGATGGTTTTTCCCAGAACTTGTTGACCGATAAAGGGTGAATTATGTCCCTTAGAAAGAAAATCCGCAGCTTGAATCGTAAATGGGGTGGTTAAATCAAACAGTACCACGTCTGCTGGTGCACCAGCCATTAGCTGACCGGCATTTAACCCAAAACGTGCCGCTGGTGAAGCAGCCATCCAATTAATGAGCTGCGCCAAGCTAAACAATCCCGTTTTAACAAACTTGGTGTACAGCATAGCAAAGGCCGTTTCACTGCCGGTAATGCCAAAGGGTGCTTTAAGCATGGACCGCGCCTTCTCTGCATCCGTGTGCGGAGCATGATCCGTGGCAATTAAATCAATGGTGCCATCCAATAAGCCAGTAATCAGGGCCTGGCGATCCTGCTCACTGCCTAGCGGCGGATTCATTTTCAGCATGGCATTATCGCTGGTAATATCCTCATCACGCAATAGTAGATGATGCGGTGAAACCTCACAGGTCACGTTTACGCCGGCAGCCTTAGCCGCGCGGATCACTTGTACCGTGGCGGCTGATGACACGTGGCAAACGTGATAATGGGCCCCGGTTGCTGCCGCTAAGGCCACGTCGCGTGCCACTTGGGCAGTTTCAGATACACTGGGGATTCCTGGCAGTCCTAACCGTTTGGATACGCCGCCTTCGTGCATCACACCGCCAAACGTCAAACTATCGTCTTCCGCGTGGGCAACCACGGCCATGTTTAACTGGGCAGCTTGCTGCATGGCTTGATACATGGTCCCCGCCGTTTGGACACCGTTACCGTCATTACTGAACGCAAAGGCCCCCGTGGCCTTCAAACCAGCCATATCTACCAGCTCGTCACCGCCGCGGTCAGTGGTGATCGTGGCGTATTGAACCATGTGTACCGCCCCATCACGCTGATTTAGCGCCAGCATGGCTTTCAGCCGTTCCGGCGTATCCGGCGCTGGAATTACGTTGGGCATCGCTGCAATGGTGGTATAGCCACCGTGTGCAGCAGCCAAGCTACCCGTTTTAACCGTTTCTTTAGCGGTTTGTCCAGGCTCGCGCAAGTGTACATGAACATCCACCAACCCGGGGCTCACAAATAATCCCTGTGCATCAATAATCTGATCAACGGGCGTTTGGGCACTCAGGTGCTGGCCAATCTTCGCAATTTTACCATCAGCAATTAAAATGTCCCTGACTTGTAAATGCCCGTTAACTAAACACTGGCCGTTTTTAATTAATCGTTTCATCATTAATCCTCATCCACCAGTCCTTGATACCGCAGCAGACTGGCCATAATCGCCATCCGAACGTAAACACCGTTGGCCATTTGCTGAAAAATTCTGGAACAGTCGCATTCAACCAACTCATCGGCAATTTCAACGCCGCGGTTAACTGGTGCCGGGTGCATGATAATGGCGTGTTCCTGCATCCGCGCTTTACGGGCGGGTGTCAAGCCGTACTCTGCGTTGTATTTGGCAGCGGTAAAGTGCTTGTTTTCTGAAGCGTCCAGCCGTTCGTGCTGAACCCGTAAGAACATCATGACATCCATTTGATCTGCCAAATCGTCCACCGGCATCCAAGTGCCATAAGCATCAAAACGGTCGTCAAACCACTTCTTGGGGCCGCCAAAGAAGACCTGAGCTCCCAGCTTATTCAAGACCTCCATGTTGGAGCGGGCCACCCGGGAATGTGATAAATCACCAATGATGGCTACTTTCAGGCCTGCAAAACTGCCAAATTCTTCGTAGATCGTCATCATATCCAATAAGGACTGTGAAGGATGTTCACCGGAACCGTCGCCACCGTTAGCAATCCCCAGATGAATGTGGCGGTCGTTAACCAGCTTGGTATAGTACTCGTTGTGCCGGTCACGAATAGCCACTACATCCACACCAATGGCTTGCAGGGCTTTCACAGTATCGGCCATCGTTTCACCCTTATTGACCGAACTGACAGCTGGGTTAAAATCAACGACTTGCAGGCCCAATTTGCGTTCTGCCATTTCAAAACTGGTGTGGGTCCGGGTACTATTTTCAAAAAACAGGTTGGCTGCGTATGCCGGTCTGGTCAACTGAATTTGCTTACCAGCTTTAAAAGCCTGGGCTTCCCTAACGAAGGCCATCACTTCATCGGCTTCCAGATCTTTCATACTGAGTACGTTTGCGTAACTTAACGGCTTGGTGGTTTCAATCATAGTTTTTTCCTCCTAAAATAAACGCGCCTTGCCGTGTTTGCAAAGCGCGCCTTTTTGGGTTTGACCATTGGACGTTTTGCTCTCACGGGAGACAATTAAATCGTCAGACAACAAAAACCTCTCTGCCGCCTGTGGGTAGAGAGGTTCAATAAAAGCTAGACTTTACGCCTATTTCACCGTACCTTCTTAGCCTCACAGGACTATTTGTTAAAGGTTTCATTGGTGATATCATACCCTGTTTGCTTGTCTGAAACAAGCTTTTTTTCAATTTTTTTAAGCGTTTTCCAACGCCGTCTTTTCTAATTCCACGATCCAGCATCATTCATTCGTCAGTGACGTATCATGCTATAATGGGTTTCAGCTATGAACAAAGAGGATTCGAAAAAATGACGATCACCAAATTAGGTATCCGCGAACTAGTTGAATTTACGTTACGGTCAGGCGACCTGAACGCTAGTATGAACAGTATGAATACGGCGTTAGAAGGCGCCCAGATCCACCGTATGCTGCAAAAGTCCCGCGGAGCCAACTATCAAAAAGAATATAGCCTTGAGCACCAAGTCGAACTGGCGGGTAAGCCCTACCTGGTTCACGGCCGGGCGGACGGTGTCATTTTAAACGGCAACGACACTTTGATTGAGGAAATCAAAACGTCTGACGCTGCCTTTGAAGACCTCACTGAAAACACCCTCACGCTGTACTGGGGACAGGCTAAAATGTATGCCTACATTTTGATGACTGATGAGGATCTCAGTCAGCTGACCCTGCAACTGACCTACTACCGGCGAACTACCGAAGAAGTCACTACCAAAAAAATCAGTTACACTTTAGCGGAAGCCACGAAGTTTTTTAATGCCGTCACCGCGGAGTATGAAACTTGGCTGAAACTGCAGGCTGACCTACGCAGAACGCGCAACGCTTCAATCAAGGACCTGCCGTTTCCCTTCGATCATTATCGAACCGGGCAACGAGAGCTAGCCGTTGCCGTTTACAAAGCCCTGCGTTTAAAAAAGCAGCTCTTTATCGAAGCCCCCACCGGCACCGGCAAAACCATCTCCACCGTCTTTCCGTGCATTAAAGCCATGGGTGAAGATCAGATTCAGCGGCTGTTTTACTTGACCGCTAAGCAAAGTACGCGCCGGGTCGCCGAACAGGCACTCGGCTTGATGGCACAACAAGGACTCAAGCTGCGCAGCATTACGCTGACGGCTAAGGATACGATCACCTTTCCAGAGGAAGCAGATCTCTCCCCAGAAGAAAACCCGTATATGGTGGGTTATTATGATCGCTTAAAACCCGGTTTGAAGGATATTTTAACCAACGAAACGGCGATCACCCGGGAAACGGTTGAAACTTACGCCCGTAAACATCAGCTGGACCCCTTTGAATTTTCACTGGATGTCAGCTTATTTTGTGATGTGATCATCTGCGACTACAACTATCTGTTCGATCCGCAAGTCTACCTGCAGCGCTTCTTTTCTGTCGACCATGACGACGATAATTTTTTCCTGGTGGACGAAGCACATAACTTGGTCAGCCGCTCCCGGGATATGTACTCCACGGAACTCTCACTGGCGCCATTGACGGATTTGATCGCCACCACTAAAAATGCCGATGAGGGCACGCCAACCCTACTGAGAGCTTTCCGCGCCATGCGGCGGGCATTCTTTAAGGTTGCCGGCCCGCTGCTGGAAAGCGGTGAGGAAGAAAGCGTGTTTAACAGTCCTGCCGATGACTTTAACAAGGCCGTTACCAAGTTAAGCGACCATATCAGTGACTGGCTCGGCGACGAACAGCGGCCGCAAACCGACTACACGAAGGCGGTCCTCGATTACTATTTTGCTTGTTTAAGCTACCTGAAGATTGCCGATTTTTACGATGAAACTTACCGTACCAAAATTAATTTAGGCGACGACCATGACCGTGAGATCACCTTTAAACAGCTGTGCCTGGATCCCAGTGCTTTCTTGCGCGACTGTCTGGACAAGGGCCGCGGTGCAGTTTTGTTTTCCGCTACACTGTCGCCGTTAGCTTACTATCAACGCGTCCTGGGCGGCAGCGATGACAGCCTGTGTTACCAGTTGCCATCACCCTTTCCGCCCAAACACCAAAGTATTCTGATCACCGACTACATCAGCACCACTTATCGTAGCCGGGACGCCAACTTAGCCAAAATCATTACCAGTATCAAAACCCTCGTTAACGGGAAAGTGGGCAACTACTTAGTCTTTCTGCCTTCTTACAGCTTTTTGAGTACTGTCAGTCTAGCGTTCCAAACCGCCTACCCGGATTTAAAAACGGTCACCCAGGCCCCTAATATGAGCGAGATAGACCGGGCACATTTCCTAGCCGCGTTCAAATCTGACCCTAATGAGTCGCTGGTTGGTTTCGCCATTTTAGGTGGTTTATTTTCCGAGGGAATTGACCTCACCGCTAGCCGCTTGATTGGTGTTGCCATCGTCAGCGTTGGTTTGCCGGGCATCAGCACGGAAAATAACCTGCTGCGCGACTACTTCGATTCTCAGGGCGAACCCGGTTTTGAATACGCCTATCAAATTCCCGGCTTGAACCACGTTTTTCAAGCTGCTGGCCGTTTGATCCGCAGTACTTCTGATCAGGGCATCGTGCTTTTGATGGATCAGCGGTTTGCCAGCCAGCGCTATACCCGCTACTTCCCGCCGCACTGGCAGTATCATCGAATCCTGCACGCTGCTAACGAACTGGCACCCACCATTGAACATTTCTGGGAATTGACCGATAAGGAGTCGAATTAATCGTGAAAACCAAACTCACGCTAGAACTGGAAAAGACGCTGTATGAAACCTGCGTTGAAGCAGGCAGTATTGCAGTTGAAGAAGTGACCATGCCAGATGATCAGGGCATCGTGGACACCTTAAGCTACCAGCATTTACCGAGCGGCGAAGATGAGTGGCGCTGTTACGAATTAAAGGTCACTAAAAGTGATTTTCATTCAAACGCCAAACTTTCCTTTGTTGGTAACTATAATTATTTTGTCTTGCCGCTAGCGCTTTATCAGGAAGTGCAAGCCGAAATTCCGGCTGAAATTGGGGTACTGAGTTATCAAAAATATGATCCCGCTCAGTTAGCCGCCAGTACCGAACCAGTTTTAGCACCCGGATACCTCACCGTGGAGAAGAAACCGTGTTATCAGGAGATCACCCTTGATCAAGATGAGTTAATGCGCCACTTCCTCTATTCTTTAGCGCGCGAAGTTCGTAAAGCTAAACGGGTTGAAACCGGCATCAGCCAATATTCAACTGACCGGCTCTTTAAAGAACTCAAAAAGCGTCACCAGCACTACGACATCTATGATCCGGAAAATAACTTCTACGACCGCTTTATAGATGAAACCCGGACGAATGCCGTAACAGCACTGCAAGAAGAAGTTGATGCGCTCAATTTGGAAATTGCCAAACTGCAGCACCAGCTTTACGAGGCGAATTCAAAATGATCTATTATCCTTACTTTCGCGGTCGCCAGTTCGATCTGCGCGCCCTAACTGAATTTGCCAGCCAAGCTATGACGAAAAACGTTATCCCCATCATTGAACCGGTGCGTGACGTGCCGGCATTGCCAAAGACGATTGCTACTTTTGGTGCGCATCAGCAGCCATTAGCGGTGATTCAAAACCCGCAGGTGGACCACTACAATTTTCAGGCCGCAAAGCGTTACCCCATCGATGACTTGTTTACGGCGCCTAGCATACAGCGTGCCTACGTCTTGACGCCGCTGTTACCCGCTCGCCTGTTAAATGACAGCCTGGTAATCGTTCAACATTACGCGGATTTAAAATTGTTCCTTGACCGTGGCTGGATTCCGGATTCCGCGACGCTGCTGGTCCCACCTGAAGCACGCATTCGTCAGCTATTGACGGGACGCCGCTTCGGTCACCTCTTTGACCATTACGCGGTACCAGAGCATAGTTTTGATTTCACCGAGATGCCCGACAGTTTTTGGTCAAACGATATCGAATTCGCCCGCCAGTATCATGAGATCGGCTTTAGCGATTATCTCACTCAGGGTGCTACGTACTTTGACCATGGTCATCCGAGTCGCACCGTCGCACTTCATTTGATTTACCTAGCGAACGGTCAAGTACGCATCCGCCACTTCGTTTCCGACCAGCACGATGACTTTAAACATCAACGGGAGAAGTATTTTGAAGCGTTGGCAAAAGCGGTGAAATGGATCAAAACCCAACCCGCTATCAATCAAACAACTGCTACCGCTAAGCTGGCCACGTTAGCTGAGGACCATCACTTCCCTGGTATGGGGGTGCTGAAGGCACTGACGATCGAACACCATTTGGCAATCATGACCAGGTATTTAGACTCAGCTTCGATTTGAATCACGTGAAGCATAATGGGGCCTGTGACTTGAGTCTATATCAATAAGGATGCCAGTTAATTCCTTGATTAAAATATAGCGTAGGATTGACTCTCGTTCACCTCTTTTATGTAGCCTTAACCCGCTCCATAACTCAGATTCCGGCCATTTAACACCTAAAGCGCCCTCCCGATAAAAACCATCGGAAGGACGCTTTTAGGTGTTAAATTCTGGAATCTACCGAGTTATGTCACGGCTTCTATTCAGCCATTGTTTTCGCCAGCAAGGCAACGTATGCAATCGCACCATTGGTTTGCAAATGCACGCCGTCGGAAGCAAAAAAGTTAGTTTGGCCTTCACTAAAGTCATGCCAATCCACCATGTGCACGTTGCGGTGGCTCTTGGCGGTGGATGCAATCAGCCGGTTAGTCTTGCCTTCCCACTTTTGCGATGGGACGTGGGTGTTGATCCAGTAAACCTGCCGCTTATTGCCGACCACTTTCAAGAATCGCGAAACGTCGGCCTTCTCGGGCGGTCCGTTAGTTCCTAGATTGACGACGACGTTATCCGCCAGCTTATTTTCGGCTTTTAAACTTTGGGTAATGTTGGGTAACTCATAGAATTGCCGGCCCACCGCACCATTGATCAGTACATGCGGAAAAACCTGCTTTATTTCCGGTTTGATATCAACCATCACCGAATCACCAATTGCGGTTACCTTAGCGGCATGTGCTTTGGCGGTCACCCTGGGACTTAAATAATATTTTTTGGCAACCTTCTTCTCAGCCGCCGTCAACTTAACGGGCTTAGGTTTGGGCTTGGAAATAGTCTTGACCGCCGCTTCGCGGTTGGCCAAGCGGGTAAGCATCTCATGAGCAACTGCTGCGCTGCCGAGCGCCACAATCAAGATGAGGACGATCCAAAAAGCGGGTCGCTTTAGCAAAAATTTTTTTGGTGCTGCACGTCGTTTCATGGCAAACTTTCTCCTCTTTATTCACTACTTTCATTTTACCATTTTTGCGGGAAATTAGTGATCCGCATCAAACAACTACAAAGGTATCCCTCAAACTTGAAGGATACCTAGCGAACACTTGCCTTATTTTTCTATTATTAAATTCCCATCACTAATTTCAAATAACCGGCAGCCAGTGTCAAGCCAATCAGCCACAAATCAAGTTCCTGCAGGCCGCGTGCCTGTTTCGTTGTATCGAAGGCCATAAAGTGACCGCTGAAAAGCACCAGGCTTGCAAATAACAGGCCGGCATACAGTAGTTCTGAAGTGCCTAGAATCAGGCTGATGAAGGTGACAAAGTTCAGTATCAATACTAGGACTCGCCCCCATGTTACCTCTCGTCCCATAGCCACTAACTGAAGATTAATCCGATTCATCATGTCTAACTCACTCCTAACCTTATAGATTTCTAACCAAGGACATTGTAACGCCCCCAATACCGTTTTATAAGGATTTATAGCCGTTTTTAGCAAGTTCTAATACAGTCAAAAAGCCCGTGTCATAAAGATGATAGACACGGGCTTTTAAAAATGAGAGTGCTTAGATAAATCTTATTTATCCACTGCTATTTACTTATTTAACAGGAGCAACGCAAACGCCTTCTGGTACTTTAAAATCCTTCTGTGCCAAAGTTAATTTGCCGGTGTCAGCATCACGGCTGTATAGCGTTGCGTTATCCGTGTTTTGGTTAACCAGAATAATGAAGCTTTCATCAGCGTTAAAGTTGAAATCACGTGGGAAATCACCCTCCGAAGAAATTTGATCGATCAGCGATAACTCACCGTTATCTTCAACCTTAAGCGTTGCGATTGAATTATACCCTCGGTTCGATACGTAGACGTACTTGTTGTCGCTGGATAAGCGAATGGCTGCTGCCCCATTATGCTTGGTCCAATCACGAGGAATCGTCTTTAATTCTTCGCGTAAGGTAAACGTGCCAGCTTGCGCATCGTAGTCCAGGACATCCACGCCGCTGCCTAATTCACCGACTAAGTATGCCACGTTCTTATCCGTGTTGAAAACGATATGCCGTGGGCCAAAGCCTGGTGCACACTTAAACTTGGACTTTTCAGTCAGCTGACCTTCATTGCTCAAATCGTAAAGGTAGACCACGTCTTCACCCAGATCACAGGAAACTAACCGCTTATCCGGGGTAAGATCCGCAAAGTGCGGGTGCGGGCCGTCCTGCTGTTCGGGAGCGGGACCAACGGCACCAGTGTGCTGAACGGTATCTGCCGTGGTCAGTGTACCATCGGCATTGATCTTGTACACCGTAATGACACCGGTGTGGTAATTAGCCGTGAAGACCAGCTGGCGGTCCTCATCAACGGCCACGTAAGCTGGATTAGCTCCTGATGTGAGGTTCTTATCCAGTTCCTTGAACGGCTTTTCCGTTGCGTCAAATACCTTCAAGCCACCCAGCTTCTTACCGTCAGCTGATTCAGCATCAATGGCGTAAACCTTGTGCGCCTTTGATTCAGCAACGTAGGTGGGGTTCCCGGCTTGGCCGACTATTTCAAGGTTTTGTAATTGCTTCTTATCCGTGTCCAATTGCAGTTCGTAGACACCTTCACTGCTTTTATGCGTATAGGTACCGATTAAAAATGTTTCGATCATGTTCAATCCTCCGCTATGCTATAGATTAATTTTAACGTGTTAATTATAGCACAGGTCTAGGCCAGCTCTACAGCCCCAGAAAAAAGTTTGTGATAAATCTTACGAGGACTTAAATGCTTTCGAATTACGGTTCATTTATGTTACACTTTTAAGCATCTACTTATCAAAAGGAAGCATAACATGGCAAAATTTGAACTTTATCATCCTATCTTAACGCCGCATTATCAGCTGAACTGGCTGACTCAATTCAAGGTGAAAGACATTAATGCCCTGCGCCAACGGCTCAATATTCATGAATCGATGATTGAAACGGCGACCTACGTTAACCGTGAAATGAGCACGGTAATGAACGATCAAGCGCTCACCTGGGGCATCAGTAACAAACAACAAGACGATTTTATCGGCATCGTTAATTTAGCACCCGGCGATAATCATTTTAAAACGGCAGTTCTGACCATTATCCGGGTGAACGAAGATGACCAGGATCTAGTGGCTGAAATTCAAGCTTATATGACTAAGTTTGCAAAAAATCAGCTTCAAAGTTCCCCGTTGGAAACCAAATTAAAATAAAGCTCTCTGGAATCTTTCTAAAAAAAGTGTTTTAATAAAGGTAACTGATAATTACTCTAATCTGAAAGGAGACCATAGTCATGAAAGAACCTGACGCTACCCTTAGTTCTGCCCTGCAAAAGCTCCGCGAGCAGCACGTTCGTATTACCCCTCAGCGTAAATTAATTCTAGACTACTTGATGAACCATGAAAATCACCCGCCAGTGGAAGAAATTTATAAAGAACTGGCACCCAAAATGTCATCTCTGAGTTTGGCCACTGTGTATAACACGCTGAACCTTTTCGTTGAGTTGGGAATCGTCATTGAAATTCCAAATGAAAACGGTGGTGTCCGGTACGATTTCTTTGGCCGGCCTCACTATCACGCAATCTGCGAAAATTGTGGTAAGGTCACGGATATTTACGATCCGAACCTGCCCCAGATCGATGGTATGCTGCAAAACACAGCCAAGAAACAATCTGGTTATCAATTTAACTCCTGCCACATCGAACTTTACGGTCTTTGTCCTGAATGCCAGGCGAAGGGCGTTACCCTCGCTTCTTAATTTATTAATTTCAAACGCAAAGTCGAGTTAACTTTATTTCTTAAGTTAATTCGGCTTTTTAAAATGGTGTGGACAATTGCTTGAACATTGCCCGTTTTGTTACCTGTTTTTAACATGAATGAAAACAAGCCCGGCTTAGCCTACTAAAGCAGCATCTATGACTGTAATATTAGGGTTTTATGGCGTTTGCTCACTTGTCAACACACCTTTTTCTCGGTAGTATGGCTTCAGAGAATGAATCGACCGTTCATTAAAAAATTTGTTTATAGAGAGATGATTAATGTGAAAAAGTTTTCATTGTTGCTTACTGGTTTGCTGACGCTGTTCACAGTGGGGGCTGCGAACGCGACTACTGCTCATGCCAGTTCTGCCGTAAATAGTTATATTGAGAGTCAAAATATTAAACCTGCTGGTGTTACCAAAAGCATTTGGGGCGGTTTCCCTAAGAATGCTTACCGTCATGGTGTCGGTAAACCTGAAGGTGTGGTCGTCCACGAAACGGCGAACCCCAACTCCACGATTTACAACGAAATCGCTTATATGAAGTCACATTACCGAAGTGCTTTCGTTCACTCATTTGTTGATGCCTCACACATCATCAACATTGCGAATACCAACTACCTTGCTTGGGGAGTTGCCTTCCCAGGTAACGCCCGGTTTGTTCAGTTCGAACAAGTTGAAGTTCACAGTAAGAGTGCTTTTGCACACGAAGTTGCTAACGCTGCTTGGTACACGGCATACCTGCTTCACGAATATGGCTTGAAACCAAACGACGCTGCCTATGATGGCAAGGGAACCGTTTGGTCTCACGCTTCAGTTGCTAAACACCTTGGCGGATCTGATCACACTGATCCAGTCGGCTACTATTCAACCACTGGTAAGCGGTACTTTGGCCAAAGCTACAACATGGCCTCCTTCTATCAATTAGTTCATTCTTACTATTATAGTGATTTTGGCGGTTCTGCTTCCAAAGCAAGCAGTTCAGCTTCTGCAAAGCCGTTGGACAAAGTCACTTACACCAAGACTACCGCAACGGGTAAACTTTCTAATCAATATGCTAACTACCGGCTTTATAATCACGTTAAAAACGCCTACGCTAACACAACCAAGTACAGTTGGACATCCGTTCAGGCTGCACCAGGCAAACCCATTTACATCAACAATAAGGGTGTAAAGGACAAGGCTGGCACAACTTGGTACCGATTCAGCTTTAGCAATGCAGCTAACGCTAAAACGTACTGGGCATACTCTGGTGCGATTACGTTAAACTAAAGTCGTGACATAACTCGGTAGATTCCAGAATTTAATACCAAAAAACGTCCTTCCGATGGGCTTTATCGGGAGGACTTTTTTGGTATTAAATGGCCGGAATCTGAGTTATGGAACGGGTTAAGGCTACATTAAAGGAGTGAACGAAAGTAAATCTTACGTCGTGTTTTAGTCAAGGAACCGACTGGAATTCTTATCAGTATAGCCTTAAGTAACAGGGCCTTTTTGCTACTTCAAAAACCTTTTTCGTGCCTGACGTTCACTAGCGACCATTGCCCAAGTGGTTAACGGGATAGTGGCGATCACAGCCATCATTGAAAACAGGACCATGAGGACTTCCCCCACCAAGATTTTATCATTTAAAATTTCACCCGGAGAATAATGAACCCCAGCAAACCAAATGAACAGTGCCAAAAAGCCACCGAAGAAGCCGAAGAACAACGTATTAAACGTGGTCCCGATAATTTGTGAACCGACCTTAAACCCGGCACCCTGCAAGTTCTTTAACGTGATTTTGGGGTGCTGTTCCAAGATTTCTGCTAAGCCGGCAGCAATCGCAATCGCCGCTTCAGCGATTGCCCCCAGCGTACTGAGGATCGCCGTTGAGATTGCCACGTTTAGATAACTAATCCCTAAAATCGTGGACATCCCTTCTAAATCTTCACTATCTTCTTGACCAAAGCCTTGAATTTGAGACCAGTGTTCAACTGGAATAATTAGGATCACTAGTAAGATCAAAACTGCCACGGAAGCGTAAAACGCCACCATCGTGCTGCTTGAATCATTACCACCTAAGAAGATGGTCATGGCTAACACGATGACACCAGTCACCAGCGTCACGAGAACTGGCGGTAAATGAAAGGCCATTAAGACCATGGCAAAGAAGAGTGCGCTAAAATTAAAGATCAAACTGATCCAAGCCTGTAAACCTTGGGTACCGCCCACTGCAACCATACAAATCAGCAAAATCAATCCTAGTGCCGTAATCGTCCCCATGACTTATGACCTCCAATCATTAGACTTGTAATCCCGCAGGCAAGTGGGATCGTCAGTACGATACCAATGCCGCTAATGAGGCTTTGAACAACTCCCAATGACATGGTCATATTGAAGGTGTAACCCCAAGAGTTGGCATTCTTTAAGAATAACAAAGCCAGCGGCAGCGTTTCGGCTACGAAAATAAAGAACAGCACGTTCACTAACGGCCCCATGATTTCGCCGCCAATCTGTCTGCCTGATTTAAAAATTTGTTTAGCCGAAATATCCGGTTTTTCCGTTTTCAGCGCCATTAAAGACGCAATGATATCCGTTGATTCGTCCATGACGGCGCCCAACGAACCGAGGATCGTTTCTGCTAAAAACAACGGTCGCGGCAGCTGCGTCACGTACTGCATCGACTCGTAATACACGCCGCGTTCATGAGTCAGGGCGAAGACAATCAGTGCCACAATAATGGAAAGCGCCGTTCCACCGATCGTTGCTAGCAGCGTCATGAGCATCTGCCGGTTAAAGCCGATTACGATCAGCAGTGTCAGCGCCGCAAAGACAATTGCTAAACCGCCGAATATCAGTAAAACAATACCGCCCTGTGTATGCGTGTTCCAGCTGACAGCCAGCCAGAACAGGACACCGTTAACAACGACACTGCACAGTGCCATTAACCCGCTGAACCTCATTAGTATTAATAGTAGGCTAATGGTTAGCCAAACCGTAAAGGCCAGCGCCGTATCCCGCTTGAGATTACTAATGGTGGCTGAAAGATGCCCCTGATGGTGATGCACGGTCAAAAACACTTTCTGCCCCGTATGATAACCGAGGGTCGTGGCTCCTGACTTTAAATAGGTATTCTCAATCTTCAAGTTCTTCCCTTTGTTGGGGCCATTGGTAATTACACCATGCAGTTCTTGTTCGACTTGACGATCCTCATTATTGAATTGATCGGTCTGCTTGTCCGAACTGATCGTTTTCACTGATTGGATCTTTAAAATTGGGGTCTGATAAAGGCCGTCATCATGTGCCACCCCCAGCACTAGCAGCGCGCCTAAAATTACCACTACGTACGGCCACCAGCGCTGCCAAAATGAGTGCGGCTTATTTGCTTCATTTATCATTTCACTACCACCTTGTCACAAACCATCATATCATAACGGGAGTGCCTGAATTAAACGCATTTGCAGATTTAAACTAACCGTTAGCTTTACTTTTTAAATAACTGTCCTTGCAATTGAGTGGGTATATAAGGTAGAATGGTCGAGTGATTGATTACATCATATTTATAAAGTGAGGGTTAGACACATGAGAAAAGCACATCCACATGGCGTACAAGGTCGCCGTCCAGTGAACCAAAAGAAGGACACGAAGCGCCAAAAAGAAATTTCAAACTTGCAACAATGGCTTAAGAGCGAAAACAAGAAGTAATTCTTCTGATTAGCAAGCATTGCGAGTAAAAAAGTCTCATTTAAGCGGCTATGCATGGTCACTTAAATGAGACTTTTTTTACGCTAAACCCTGGTAGAGTTCGTAGTAACGACCATGCAACCGGAGCAGTTCTTCGTGGGTCCCGCGCTCGATGATCCGACCGTTGTCGATCACTAAGATCAAATCCGCGTTAAACACCGTTGACAGTCGGTGGGCGATCACAAAGGTCGTCCGGTTAGCCATCAAATTATCCATCCCAGCTTGCACCAAACGCTCCGTTCGGGTGTCGATATTAGACGTTGCTTCGTCCAAAATCATCACTGGCGGGTCCACGATAGCTGCCCGGGCAATGGCCAGCATCTGACGCTGACCTGAAGATAATTCTTCCCCGTCACCCGTGATTTCGGTATCATAGCCCGCCGGCAGTTTCTTAATAAAAACATCCGCGCGGGCTAACTGCACAGCAGCAAGCACCGCCGCATCATCAGCCTCAGGCACACCATACCGAATGTTGTCCCTGATAGTGCCCGTAAATAAGTGCGTATCCTGTAAAACGATGGCTAACGCTCGGCGCAGATCAGCTTTTTTAATCGTTGAAATCGCCACGCCATCATACATAATTTGACCGCTATCAATATCATAAAAACGATTAAGCATATTCGTCGTGGTCGTCTTCCCCGCCCCGGTCTCGCCGACTAGGGCAATTTTTGTGCCGGCCTGAGCTTCAAAATTTAAATCATGCAGGCCAGCCTTAGACTGCGGATAAGTGAAGTTCACGTGCTGGAATTGAATATCTCCCCTTACTGGTACCCGTGACTGCGAAGGATCAGCCGGCTGCCAAAACCAGTTTTCACCCTCTTTAACCAGGGTAGTGGTCCCCCGATCATCTTCGGGCTGTTCATCCAGCAGTTGAAAGATGCGGCCGGCACCTGCCATGGCCTGCACGATTGAATTGAGCTGCTGTGAGATCTGCGCGATCGGCTGACTGAAAGACCGGCTAAGCTGCAAAAACGCGGCGATGGTGCCCAACGTAATCAATGTTGGGTGCACAATGGCTAAGCCGCCGCCCAATAGTGCAATGAGCACGTAAAGCAGGTTTCCCATATTTCCCATAATCGGAAACAGCATGGTAGCAAACCCGTTGGCGTATCTGGCATCGTTTCGCAGCGCATCGTTATACGTCTCAAAGGCAGCTTGAACCTGTTTTTCGTGGGAGAAGACCTTGATCACCCGTTCGCCGTTCAGCATTTCTTCAACGAAAGCATCCAGTTGGCCAAGAGACGCCTGCTGAGCACGGAAGTATCGTGCACTATGATGCGTCAGCCAGCGAACTATGATGATACTGGCAGCAAAAATTGCCAGTGACACCACGGTCAGTACCGGACTTAACAAAAGCATCGCCCCAAGTGCAAAAGTGACGTTGAACAAGGCCACCACAAACTGCGGAAAGCTTTGCGTGATCAGTTGCATGAGTGTATCAACATCGTTAGTATAGCGGCTCATCACGTTGCCATAGTCGTTTTGATCAAAGTAACGCAGCGGCAGCGACTGCATTTTCTCAAACATCTGGTCGCGAATTGCTTCTTGGATCCGCTGACCGATCACGGCCATGATCTGCGAGTAGATCACGGTAGCCATCACCCCAACGTAGAAAATCACGGCCATGACACCAATGGCAAATAGGAGCGGTTTAAAATCCGGGTTAGCCGTTCGGGTCAGCGGCATAATATAATGATCAATCAGCCGCTGAATGAACAGGGAACCCGCTACCCCCGATAAAGCGCTTAAAATGATGGCGATTAGGCTAACTGAAAGCCAGCCCTTGTAATCACTCACCAGCAGTCGCAATAGCCGCCAGAACGTCTCACGTCGTCCGTTCATGCGTGATCACCCCCAGTACTCTTCTGCTGCGCCTGATAAAGCTGACGGTACCACTGATTAGCCGCCATTAACTCAGCGTGTGTCCCAACGGCTTCGATACCGCCGTGGCGCATGATAATAATTTGATCAGCATCAACAATACTGGCGACTCGCTGCGTGATCATAAGCTTAGTAACGTTGGGCAGATCACGTTTAAAGATCTGCCGAATCCGTGCTTCGGTTTGGGTATCAGTCGCACTGGTCGCGTTATCCAGGATCAAGATCTTCGGCCGTTTCAAAAGGGCTCGTGCAATGGTCAGCCGCTGCCGCTGACCGCCCGATACATTTTGACCAGTCTGTTCAATTTTGGTGTCCAGTCCCTCGGGTAAAGCCGCCACAAAGTCCTTTGCTTGCGCCTGTTCAAGTACCTGGTTCAACTGTGCATCCGTTGCCTCAGAATTACCCCACTTTAAATTTTCGCGAATCGTTCCTGAAAATAAAATGGTATTTTGCAGAACCATGGCAACTTGGTCACGCAGTGCCTTCAAGTCATACTGCCGAACGTTTTTGCCACCGACCCGTACCACACCGTCAGAGGCATCATACAGGCGTGGAATCAGCGAGACTAAAGTGGTCTTCGCCGTCCCGGTCTCACCAATAATCCCGACAACCGCACCGCTATTGATGTGCAGGTTAACGTCCTCCAACTGATCCTCATCGGTACCAGGATAACGAAACGACACGTGTTCAAAATCAATACTGCCATTAGTAACGTTGGTTTCAGCAACTGGCAAAGCCACGATGTCCGGTGCCGTTTCCAGTACCTCGGCCGCCCGTTCTGCAGAAGCCTGTGACACGGACAGCTGAGAAAAGATCATGGCCAGCATATTGAGACTATACAAAATTGAAATACTGTAAGTAAATAGGCTCACAAATTGACCGATTTCAAGGCTGTTGCCGACGATCAATTTCGCCGCCAGCCACGATAAAATCAGCATCGTCGTACTGATCACAAACTGCATCAGGGGCATGTTGAACGCCACGATTCGCTGTGCCTTAGCGAAAACTTGGGCGATCTCCCTGGCCGACTGACGGAATTTGGCCGTTTCCGCGTTCTGCTGACCATAGGTTTTGACTACCCGAATTCCCCGCAGGTTTTCGCGCACAACCCGGTTTAACTTATCGTATTGCCTAAACACCTGCCGAAACAACGGCCGTGATTCTTTAACGATCTCAAACAGACCGATCGCCAGTACCGGAACCACGCAAACAAACAGCCAGCCGGCTTGCTTGCTCACTAAGAAAGCCATCACAATCGAAAACAGCAGCATGGCAGGCGCCCGCACAGCCACTCTGATCAGCATCTGATAAGCCGTCTGAATGTTAGTGATATCGGTCGTTAACCTGGTCACTAAACTGGAAGTCGCAAAATGATCCAAATTTTGGAAGGAAAAAGTCTGAATCTGACTAAAAATATCGTGCCGTAGGTTCTTGGCAAAACCGGCTGCCGCTTGACTTGATACCCAGCTGGCACTGGCGCCGAACGTTAACGATAGGAGTGACATGAACAATAGCAACGAACCAATTCGAATCACAACAGAGAGATTACCTGGACGAATTCCCTGATCAATAATGGCGGCCATCAAAAACGGAATCAGTGTTTCAATCGCTGACTCTGAAACGACCAGCAACGGTGAAATAATCGTTTGGATACGGTATTCACGAACCGATTTTAATAACGTGTGCAGCATCGCTTACACACCCCCACGTGTTGAAATTACCGTAAGTTTACCATGGGTCATCACATTTTAATGAAATAAACACTTGCTATTTAAATGTCACAAAAAGCATGTATCCCGACTAAGAAGCAGCCGTAATACATGCTTTTCATATCCTAGATACATCCTTTAATTTTAATCACCCACAACGAGCACCGGTGTGATGGAATGACGAACAACATAGCCCGTCGTGGAGCCCATAATGGCCCGGTTCAACCCGTTCACACCAGACTTGCCAATGACGGTCAGTGTGGTATCGAGCAGGTCCGGTAAGGTTTCTGAGATTGCCTGCTTGGGAATACCAACTTCAAAATCCGTTTCCACTTCAACGCCGTCATCCTTAGCACGTGCTTTGGCTGCCACTAACGTTTCTTCAGCCTGCTTTTTCATGTGTGCCATAATGTCATCACCAAAGACTGCCCCATACTGGGTGTAGCTTTGATCATTTGCAATCGCAACGACGGTGATCTTTGAATCGTAGTGCTTTGCAATGTCAACTGCAGCATCAAGTGCCCGATAGGCGTTCTCGCTGCCATCTACTGGTACCAAAATTTTTTCAAACATGGCTGACACCTCCACTAATTGTATACCTGTATGCTACCACATTTGAAAGCGCCACCGTTAAAATTCGGTCTAAAAACTGAAACGCTTTTCACGCCTTCTTTCATGGAAATGGCACAAAAAAATTTTATTTTTGTAAATCGCACCGTAACAGTATGTCGCTTCACCTTCCCAAAATGTCAAGATTGAATTCCAAATTTTGGCTCCCTATAATGGAGCTTGAGTTTTCAAATCGGGGGGATAGCAATGCAAGAAACGACAAAGGATTTATCATCGACGATTACAGAAGCTTACCATCATAACTGGGTGATTAAGCTTAAACTAAGCCGATCTCAAGCAGTCACGGGAATGGTCAATACTTCCCCAAGTAATGGCGCATTCTACCTGACGCATAATGGTGACATCGAGCGATTTGACCTGGACGATTTAAACGACGTCACGGTCATTGAAAAACACTGGTGGAAAGTTTAACAAGTGAGTCAACTTTCCGAAGTGCGGCTTACAGGTCGTTAGAATTGTTCATTTGTTAAAGTAACTTGACCAAAAATAATCAGTATAAGCATTCGGCGATTACCCGGGGAAAACCAACCTTGGATACCGCCGTTTTTTGATTGGTCGGCTGTATCCAAGCAATTCAGGTAGCTGTATAATGAACACAGTCTACAAAAAGATGGAGGTTATCAAATGGCAGATAAAATTGATCATAGCTTAATCAAAACAGATTTGTATGACGCCGTAAACGGCGAATGGCTCAAAACAGCCACGATTCCGGGTGACCATTCAACCACGGGTGGGTTTACCGATCTCTCAGATAATATTGAAAAGACCTTAATGGCGGACTTTAAAGAATTATTAGCCGGTAACTTAAAACCTGATAATGATGAAATGAACGAATTCAAGCAATTCTATCAACTGGTCAGTGATTTTGATAAACGGGAAAAAGACGGCAGTGCACCTTTAAAGCCTTACCTTGACCGCATAGAAGCTCTCAACAGTTATCAAGATCTCAGCGATCAGCTGGCTGACTGGATTTTGACCGGTCTGCCAACACCGTTTTCACTCGACATTGATTCGGATATGAAGGATTCCACAAAGTACGCCCTCTTCGCCAGTGGTCCGCGCTTATTCTTGCCTGATAAAACCTATTATGAAAAGGATAACCAGGCCGCCAAGCAATTAATGCCCGTACTTCAAAAAATGATGACGGCTTTATTCCAGCAAGCCGGTTATGAAGAGGCTCAGGCGAAAGCCATTATCGAAAACGCCACTGCTTTTGATAAACTGATCGCTCCGCACGTAAAATCAGCCGAAGAGGGCGCCGACTACAGTAAGATGTATAATCCCCGCTCACTCGATCAAATAGCTGACAGTACCGAAAAACTGGATTTAAGAACGGCTATTAAGTCCTTAGTTCACGGTACACCAGAAAAGATCATCGCGACTGAACCAGCTTATTTCGATGCCTTAAACGATCTACTGACTGATGATCATTTCCAGATGATGAAGAGCTGGTTATTATTTAAGACGGTGATGGGCCTTTCCGGCTACTTAACCGAAGAACAGCGTCAAACCAGCACCACTTACAGCCGAGCAATGAGCGGCCGCAAAGAAGCCCGCAGCCAGCAAAAAGCCGCGTACGATTTAGCAACCGGCGTTTTTGATCAAGTTGTCGGCGACTACTACGGCCGCAAATACTTTGGTGAGGCTGCTAAACAAGATGTCCATGACATGGTCGTTAAAATGATCAACGTTTACAAGAAGCGACTTGCCAACAATACGTGGCTGGGTAAAACTACCCGGGAAAAAGCCATTTTAAAGCTTGATAAACTTGGTATTCAAGTTGGCTACCCGGATAAAATCGACCCGCTTTACAGCAAGTTCAGAGTCACTGCAGCTAATGACGGTGGCAGCGTCTTATCAAACCTCATGACGTTCACCCGCATCCGCAATGAAGACGACTTTTCACGCTGGAATCAGCCGGTAGACAGAACCCGGTGGGAAATGAGTGCGGCAACCGTAAACGCGTACTTCCATCCGTTCTACAACATTATTGTTTTCCCTGCTGCCATTTTACAGACACCGTTCTACAGTCTGAAGCAGTCTTCCAGTAAAAACTTTGGCGGTATCGGCGCCGTCATTGCTCACGAAATTTCCCACGCCTTCGATAACAACGGTTCGTTGTTTAACGAAAACGGCAGTTTAAATAACTGGTGGACTGAGGCGGATAACGCCCACTTCCACAAGTTAGCAGAAAAGATGGTCAAAGAATTTGACGGTTTGCCATACGCCGGTCAAAAGGTCAACGGTAAACTAACCGTTTCCGAAAACATCGCGGACGGCGGCGGCTTAAGCTGTGCCCTTGAAGCTGCTAAGGGAGAACCAGACGCCGACCTTAACGCCTTCTTCCTTAACTGGGCAAAGATCTGGCGCCAAAAGGCCACCCCAGAACGTGAACAATTGTTACTCTCCATTGATGTTCACGCCCCCGCTAAACTCCGGGCGAACGTTCAGGTTCAAAACCTAGATGATTTCTTCACCACGTTTAACGTTCAACCTGGCGATAAGATGTACCGGGCACCTGAGAACCGCGTAAAAATCTGGTAAAAAATAACGGTTCATTACCGAATACTAAAATAGTCCCCTTGAAATTGGCAGATGATTTTCTTTCATTACATCCGCTTGTTTCAGGGGGATTTTTTGATTGTGCAAATAAAAAGCGTCCAGTTTGGCCAAATGCCTCACTAGACGCTTTAAATATACCCTTATTTGACCGGACTTTACCGGGTGCTCTTTCGAATCACCAGTTTAGTCCCAACAGTGACCTTTAGCGGGGCCTCGCGACCGTTTTCCAAGCGACTCTTCATCAACTCAACGGCGCTGATTCCCATCTGATCAGTTGCCACGTGTACCGCACTTAATTCTGGATAGACGTACTTAGCAACTGAAGTATCATTGAAGCTAAACAGACTGACCCGGTCAGGAATAGCAATGTTTTCTTCACCCAAAGCCTTGAGCGCGCCGATTGCCATCGGATCGTTGCTGACAAAGAAAGCGTGCGGTAAATCATCACCTAAGTCCTTGATAGCCTTTTTCATGGCATCGTAACCGGACTGATTGGTGTAGTTACCTTCATAAGCAAACCGCGGATCAAAAAGTTCGCGCTCGGTCATAATCGATTTGAAAGCTTTAAACCGCGGATCAGGAATTTTCAGCTTGCCATCCGTCGTATACTCAGACCCGTAGATAATGCCTAAGTTCTGACTTTTGGATAACAGATAGTCAACGACTTTGAGGACGGCTGGCTTAAATTCAGTCATCACGCTATCAAAGCCGCGGTGCATTTCGCTCCAATCAACAAACACCAAATTGTCACTAATGGCACTGAGTTCGTCAACCTGCGCTTCACTGTACTTACCGACCGCAATTATGCCATCAACATCCTTACTGATTTCCGAGACTTGGTTTTGAAAGACGGGGATCGTTTGAATATGCAACTCTTGACTCCGCTTTTCAATTTCCATTCGGATCGTCATAAAGTAGAGGTCATCCAGCTCCTTATTAATCGAATACCATTGAACGACCGCAATTTTATAAGTTTCAGGTGTTTGCGAGACCCGCTTCGTTTTAGTATAGTTCAGCTCCTCCGCAACCTCAAAAATACGTTGCCGCGTACTGTCACTAACCGACAGCGTGGTATCGTAATTGAGAACGCGAGAAACCGTGGACAGGGAAACACCGGCTTTTTGAGCGATGTCTTTTAAAGTCACTTTCATCTTGATGTTTCCCTCCTTTTATACCGCTACTTGACTAACCAATTTGAGCAATAAACTTATCAAATGCTGCCTGTCCTTGGTCGTCCCACTTGAAGACACCTGCATCTTGCAGAACGCGTGCAAAGACCTGACCGATTGACTGGTCAATAATGTCGTTAGCATTATCATCGGTAAATTGGTTGTCGGCCTTCAATTGATCTGCCCAGGTCTTGTGGTAATCCTTCATTTCGTTCGGTTGACCTAAGACATACTTCTTGACTTCTTGCATTTCAGTCTTGAGGCGGGCTGGCAAAATTGCCCGGCCCATAACTTCGATCAAACCAATGTTTTCCTTCTTGATATGTTGAACATCCTGATGTGGATGGAAGATACCATCTGGGTATTTCTCTGAGGTTTGGTTATCACGCAAAACGACATCCAAAACGAACTTAGACCCACGACGGTAAGCAATCGGTGTCACCGTGTGGTGCCGCTCGCCATCAGTGTACGAACGAACATCAACTGATTCGTCATCGTAGTGCTTCCAGCTATTAGCAATGGCAGTGGCAGCGTTGATCAGCGGCTCAGGTGTATCGCCCGAAAGCCGAATCGTCGACATTGGCCACTTAACGATACCAGCGTCCACATCATCAAAACCGGCTAACTTAATTTTACGGTCCACCGGTGATTTCATCATTGGGAAGTCGTGCCGGCCGCCTTGATAATGGTCTTGTGCCAGCATCGAACCGCCAACAATTGGTAAATCAGCGTTGCTGCCCACAAAGTAGTGCGGGAACAACCGGACAATTTCCAGTAAGTTACTGAAGGTATGCTGATTGATCAGCATTGGCCGGTGCTCTTGGAGCAAGAAGATGGCGTGTTCGCTAAAGTAAGCGTACGGCGAGTACTGGAAGCCCCAAGGTTCACCGCCAAGGTCTAAGCGAATGACCCGGTGGTTCGTCCGTGCTGGGTAACCCAGTCGACCACGGTAGCCTTCGTTTTCAATGGCTAATTGACTCAGCGGATACGTATTGCTCTTTTGATTCCGCGCTGCCGCAATGGCCTTCGGATCTTTTTCGGGCTTCGACAAGTTAATGGTGATTTCTAGATTGCCATACTGTGTCGGCGCGTTAAAGACGATGTTCTTTGCGATGGAGCGCGTTTTAATGTAGTCGTTTTTACGGCTTAAATCGTAGAAGAAGTTAGTCGCGTCTTCCGGTGATTTTTCGTATTCATTCCAGAATTTTTGGTTGACCTTTGCTGGCGTAGGTGTCAGTAGATCCGTTAACTCTGCTTCCAAAATGTCCCGGTCAGATTGACCATCTTCAATTTTGCCGTTCTTAACTGCAGTTTCAAGTAAGGCATCAACGATGTCTAACAGGTCATCACTTTTAGCGTCAACCGCTGGATCGTCACCAACTAATCCCAGTACCCGATTAGTCACGTAAATGCGGTCCAGGGGCTGATAAGTACCGCTATCGATGATGGCATCAACAAATTGATCAACAGTTTTTGACATACTAAGCTTCACCTCGGTCGTTGTAACCCTTTGGATGAGTCTGCTTCCAGTTCCAAGCAGTCTTGATAATTTCTTCCACATCATCGTACTGCGGCTTCCAGCCTAAGACTTTACGGGCTTTATCACTCGCAGCAATTAAAGTGCTAGGATCACCGGCACGACGCGGTGCATCTTCTGCAGGAATCGGCTGACCAGTTGCTTTTCTGGCAGCTTCCAGGATCTCCTTGTTGGAGAACCCAGTTGATGAGCCAAGGTTAAAGGCATTGCTGTCATTACCAGCCTTCAAGTATTCCAAAGCCAGGATATGAGCGTCCGCTAAGTCCACAACGTGAACGTAGTCACGGACATTGGTACCGTCCTTAGTAGGATAGTCAGTACCGAAGATCTTTAAGCCCGTGCGTTCGCCAGCGGCAACTTGTAAAATAATCGGGATCAAGTGGGTTTCTGGGTGGTGATCTTCACCGATAGAACCATCGGCCTTAGCACCGGCAACGTTGAAGTAACGCAAAGCCACAAACTTGATGCCGTATGCTAAATCAGACCAGTGAATGATCTTTTCCATGCATAACTTACTCTCACCATATGGGTTGGTTGGAATCTGCGGATCAGTTTCCTTAATTGGAATCTGCTTTGGTTCGCCATAGGTTGCAGCCGTTGAACTGAAGATGATCCGCTTAATATCGTGATCTCTCATGGCCTTAAGTAAGGTAATCATGCCACCGGTGTTGTTATCAAAGTACTTCAACGGATCCTTCATTGATTCCGGCACGATTGAGAAGGCCGCAAAGTGAATGACACCTTCAACGTTGGTTTCCTTGTTAAAGACTTCATCCAAAAAGGCTCGGTCGTGAATATCACCCTGGTAAAAACGGGCTTTAGGGTTAACCGCTGCCCGGTGACCCGTGATCAGGTTATCGATTACCGCAACGTCGTACCCCTTTTCAATCAATCGATCAACAGTGTGGGAACCAATATAGCCCGCACCGCCTAATACAACAACTGTCATAAATAATTACCTCCATACTTTCTCTTTAACCTAATTTCGATACAAAAGCGCTCTGCAAGTTTAATTGCTTTGCGCTTTTTGCCTATAACCTATAAAGATTAAGCTTTAATTTCCTTAGGACCATCAGCAATGCTTGCTACGTAGAAGCTAGCGGCGTAACCGATTTCCTTCTTGTAAACGTCACCGACGTTCTTAATAAAGTCATCAACGTTGGCCTTGTTAACAATGGCAATGGCACAGCCACCGAAGCCGGCACCAGTCATACGAGCACCCAAGACACCTGGTTGCTTCCATGCGGTTTCAGCTAGCGTATCCAGTTCCTTACCAGTAACTTCGTAGTCATAGTGTAAGGAAACGTGTGATGCGTTGACTAACTTACCGAATTCTTCAAGCTCGCCGTTGCTCAACGCCTTCTTAGCACGCAACGTCCGCTGGTTTTCAATCACTGCGTGACGGGCACGCTTGATCAAAGTGTCATCGTTGATCAAGTAAGCATCCTTATCGAATTCTTCTTGTGATAGATCACCTAACGTCTTAACGTCTTCGCCGCCCTTTTGAATCAGAGCCAAAGCCTTTTCACATTCTGAACGACGCTCGTTGTACTTCGAGTCAGTTAACTCACGACGCTTGTTAGTGTTCATGATGACAACCACGTTATCGCCTAACTTAACGGGCACGTATTCGTAATCAAGGGTATTGGTATCAAGCAAAATAGCTTGGTCTTTCTTGCCCATGCCAATAGCGAATTGATCCATGATCCCGGTGTTCAAGCCTAAGTAGTCGTTTTCAACAGCTTGCCCGTTCTTAACCAAGGTCAATTGATCAACGCCCCAGTTGAATTCCTTGTTTAAAATGTTACCAATTAAAAGTTCAATTGATGCTGATGATGAAAGTCCTGAAGCATCTGGTAAATCACCGTGAACGAAGAGGTCATACCCATGATTAACGGTCTTACCCTGCTTAGCCATTTCATACATCACACCACGTGGGAATTTAGCCCAGCTATCGTTTTTATCAAAATCGAGTTTATCGATTGGGAAACTCAAGATGCCGGCATCCGGGAAGTTACCAGAATAGACGCGGACTTGATCATCGTCACGGCTCTTATAGACACCGTAAGTACCCATTGTAATGGCGCAAGGGAAAACGTGACCACCATTGTAATCAGTATGTTCACCAATCAAGTTGATGCGGCCTGGTGCAAAGTAAACGCGATCGCCTTCGTAACCAAAAGCTTTGTTAAATTCATCTTTTAAGCTTTGATAGTCCATAATAATGCCTCCACAAATTTTACTAAATTTTTACTACCTCTAAAGTACCCTAAAACTTAGTTGATGTCAATGCAAAATGAAATCGTTTTCTTTAGCTTCACATCAATCTTTTGACGTGTTCAGAACTGATCAATATTAACGCTTACCAAACTGGCGGGCTTTAGCGAAATAAAAGCAATCCGACTTAATCACTAAAATATTGATTAAATCAAATTGCTTTTATTTTTGATGATCCTGTCACGAACTTTTACTGTCAGCTATTTTAATCCTTGACCCACTGCTTTAAAGCCGCTTCAAATTGCGTTAATTTCTGAGTAGCTTCTTCGTCAGTCTTACCGTTAGTCCCAACGTAGAACTTGATCTTCGGTTCAGTCCCTGACGGCCGAACGGCGATCCAGGTGCCGTCTTCCAGCCAGTACTTCAAAACGTTGGAGACTGGTAACGTCAGCTTTTCAGTACTGCCGTCTGCATGGGTGGCAACTTGGGTTTGATAATCGTCAGTCGTGTTGACTTTAAAGCCGGCAAATTCAGTTGGGCGACTGTTACGCAATGACTTCATAATGGCAGCCATCTTATCGGCGCCATCAACACCATCAAATTCTTTAGCAGTCGTCTTTTCCCTGTAATAACCATACGTCTTGTACAGTTGCTGAATACCATCGTAAAGTGTCAGCCCCTGCTGCTTGTAATAAGCAGCCACTTCAGCCAGCAGAATCGTGGATTGAATGGCATCCTTATCACGGACAAACGGGTTGATCAAGTAACCAAAGCTTTCTTCGAAGCCAAACAGGAAGGTGTGGTCGTGGTTCTGTTCAGCCAATTTGATCTGCTCGGCAATGTACTTGAACCCAGTCAGCACGTTGACCATCTTAACGCCATAGTGCTCAGCAATCTTAGTTGCTAGTTCAGTGGAGACAATGGATTTAACTACCATGCCATCAGCCGGCAGCTTTCCAGCATCCTGTTTAGCCTTTAAAATGTAGTTTAGTAGTACAGAGGCAATCTGGTTACCCGTCATCAGTTGATACTCACCGTTAGGCATCCGTACAGCAGCACCTAACCGATCAGCATCAGGGTCAGTAGCAACTAACAGGTCAGCGCCCTCCTTCTTGCCTAACTTGATCGCCATATTAAAGGCTTCTGGAAATTCAGGATTAGGGTGAACGACCGTTGGAAATTCAGGATCGGCAATGGCTTGTTCCTTAACCATCGTAAAGTGGTTGTAGCCGGTATCCTTTAGTGCCCGGTAACCGATGATATGACCAGTCCCGTGCAGCGGCGTGTAGATCAAAGTCATATCTTTACCAACTTCATCGACCAATTTAGGATTAACTGAAACCGCTTTGACCCCTGCCAGATAATCCTCATCAACGTCTTCACCAATAATGTGAACGAGGTTTTGCTTGCGAAGCGTTGTTTCCTTCACGGTCTTAATGGTGAACATATTATCGATACCGTTGACGTATTCAGTGATCTGGTCAGCAGCCTTTGGTGGCATTTGACCGCCATCTGGGCCGTAGATCTTAAACCCGTTGTACTGCTTAGGGTTATGACTAGCCGTAATCATAATACCTGCGTAGGTGTGCAAGTGACGAACGGCAAAGGACAGTTCTGGTGTAGGCCGAATATCATCGAACACATAACTTGGAATGCCATGGGCACCCAGCACTTGTGCTGAATGGTGGGCAAATTCACGTGAATGGTAACGTGAGTCGAAACTAATTGCGACCCCGCGCTGCTTATCCTTATCGTCTAAGGTGTCCATGAAACGGGCCAATCCTTCAGCAGCTGAACCAACGGTGTAAATGTTCATCTCACCGATTCCGGGACCAATCAAGCCCCGCATACCGGCCGTTCCAAAGGCCATCGGCTTCGTAAAGGCGTTTTCCAAAGCTTCTTGGTCACCCGCCATGTCAGCTAATTCTTGTGCTAATGATGGATCTAAGTCTTGATAGTTCTTCCATACTTGATAGTTATCTTGCCAAGTCATCGTATCGCCACTCCTCTTGTTTTAAATTGCTCATTCTCTATTATGCTTACAGATTAAGTATAAGCCGAAATGCCTGAAAATAGTAAAAATTTTACTAAACAATTCTAATTCTTGGAATTCTATGAATGCCTTTTCAAGTTTACCATTTTTCGTTTTTGTTTGCATGCAACTTATCATGCTAAACTAAACGTAATAATATCAATGAGGAGCAGACTGTGATGAGTGTTAAACCGTTTGATTTTAGTCAGTTATTCGTGCAGCTACCGTTAAAAGAACAAAAAAGGTTCGGCAAAAAGCTGCGTTCCGCCTACCCGTTCGAAAAACTGGGAACCTACACTGCCGTTAAGCGGGATCCCAACCAATTAATGGATGAAGTCCGTTCGATTTTGATCCCGGAACTACTGCCGGAACGAACACAGCGCATGAGTCAGTCCAGCTTTACCTTCTTCCGTGGGACAGCTGAATTAATGGAATATGATTTGGCCCACCAAGATAATTCACCCATTCATACCGTCAGCTGCGGTGACGCTCACATCGGTAACTTTGGCTTCTTCGGCTCACCAGAACGTCAGTTATTATTCGATTTGAACGACTTTGATGAAGCTGGCATCAACCCCTTTGAGTGGGACGTTAAGCGGTTAGCCGTCAGTACCTTTTTAGCTGGTCGTGAACATCACTTTGAAACTGATAAATTAACGGGCTTAGTAAAAGAACTCGGTGACACTTACCGGAAGAGTTTGCAGGATATGTTTAAAAGAACTGCGCTGAACCGCTTCTACCCAGTCAATAGCGTTGAGAATATTTTGAATACGATCCCGTCTAAGGAAATGCATACTAAGAAGCTGAAAAAGTTTCTCACCAAAGCCGGCAAACGTGACTCCGAACAAGTGGTTCGTAAGTTTACCATGACGGATGGTGCCGGACAGATCTCGTTTAAGGAAAACCCACCTAAAACCCGTCACGTTAAGGATCGGCTTACCAAGCACGTTGAAAAATACCTGGTTCGGTACCGTGAAACTCTCGCACCTGATGTCAGTTTGATGCTGTCACAATACAGCGTCACAGACATCGTTCGTCACAGCGTCGGCGTCGGTAGTTTCGGCTCGCTGTGCTATTTGCTGCTATTAACCGGCACCGACAGCTCGCACTTGGTTTTACAGATCAAAGAAGCCCTTCCTCATCGTCAATTAGCCGACCAGTTAGATGAAGAAGATGCCCAGTATGAGCAAAATGAAGGTAAGCGGATCGTCGATTGCCAACGAATCCTCCAGTCTGCTTCTGACCCATTTTTAGGCTACTTTGCAACGGAAAAGAAGAGTTTTTACGTGCGTCAGTTCCGTGATATGAAAGCGTCAATCGAACTTACCGAGCTTGACTGGGATCAGTTTGAAGCCTACGCCAAAACGTGTGCCTGGGTATTGGGTACCGCCCATGCTCAAAGTCCCACCGCTGGCGTTGTTCTCGGCTATACCGGCCATTCAGATCAATTCGGTAGCGCCATCCAAAATTGGACAACCGCTTATGTTAAACAGGTGGATCAAGATTATAGCGCCTTTAAGCAGTATCGATTATGAGCCGAAACTAAACGGGACCCAAACAGCGTTTTATTGCTGTTTAAGTCCCGTTTTGGTACTTATTTAATTAACCAGCCATTTTGCTAACGCTGGCTGATGTTTTTTTAACCATTCTGCCAGCCGTGTTCGGCTCAGCCAACGGTGAAATGCTGGTGAGAGTTTTTTCAGACTATAAATCATTAAGATCATGAACGGAATTCCCGGGATGATTGGCAGTACGAAGCCAATAATTGACCCAATTAGCCCTGTCACCATTAACGTTGACCATAGCAGTCTTGTAAAAATTAATTGCACGTTACCATCCCTTTTTACTTCGATTTGAAAGTATTATATCTGCAAATCAATCGACTAGCAAGAAAAATGAAGTGAGTTTACATAATGTTAATCATTTCGTAACAGATACATCTGTCGGTAACAATTACTTATTGAAAATTTCAATTTTTCGACGGCAAATAAACCATTATGATTGAATAATATCTGCTTGAACATCTAACTGCCTGATGATAATATCAAGTAAAGTTAATGTCACCATTGGTCATTGGCAGATAAGTAACGTTGTCTATTGATTTGAAGACTTGGGGGGAAACTTATGAAGCGAAAAAAATTTTTCTTAATGGCAGCAGTATGTTCGCTATCTTTTTTAGCTTTTCTAGGAATAGCAAACACTTCAGCATCCGCTAAAAGTCACTATAAAATCGAAAAAATTTCGAAGATCAAAAATCCTCAGAGATACTGGGTCAAAGGAACGATTTGGAACGAAAAATTTACTAAGAAAGTCACGTCTAAAGACCGCCATAAATCAACTTATTTTGGTACTTTGTATAAAGCAACGGTCAAAACGCCAGCTGGAAAAAAAGCAATCTATTACGGTGTTGGCGCCATGATTCCCGGCATGACAATTAGTGAACCTCGGCTGGCCGGCTGGACATGGCACAAGCATTTATACCACAAAGTCAGTCAAAGCCAACCTAAAAAAGATATTGCGTTCATGAAAAGCGCCATCAGTTTGCTCAGAACGGAAAAAGAACGTCAGCAAGCTTTAAATGAATTGAGTAAGGTTGAACCGGGAACTGCATACTCCAATTATGGCTGGCCTTCACATTGGATGACCTTAACCGAGAGTAACTTTGAAAAATCAATGGCGGACAATAACTTTACAGCTCTTGGTGATGTCGTTACCGACGCCTTAGATAACTCAGAACAAATTGATTCAAATAATGAAGACGATGATACTTCCGATCCCGTTGAAAACGTTAAATTCGTTATGCGAGTTTACGAGTACTTCCGACCAAGATTTGCCAAAGAAGTACCATCCATGAAAGCTTATGATAAAGAATATAATCGGCTGAAATCATTTTCGAAGATGAGTGAAAGTGAGTATGTCAATTATGAACTTCATCATGTAATGGGCTCATCATTGGATACTAGCGGCAGTGCTTACAGTGGCCAGCTTGCTGGTGATATTTCGAACCTGATTACGGGGCTGAACAGAAGTAATCAAAGTTTTAAGAAGGATACTAACTTTTCTACCTACTAAAAGATACTAAGCGGACATTTCATTTAGATATTTTGAGAAGAAGGACCACCCCAACCCCAAGGTCGGGGATCATTAATATTACATTGCCGAAACGCGTTCACCACGACAGATAGCTATGTGTAAGACAAGGACCACCTAAATCCCAAGTTCAGGGATTTAGGTGGTCCTTGTCTTACACGCCGCTATCTAACCGTCGTGGTTCACGCTCTAGCTATTCCACAGCACATCCAACAGCTGCTTAGCACTTTCATTCAAACTATCTTTACTCTTATCCGTACCAAGGTGAGTATAAATTTCACCAACGTACGTCCCCTTATCAAAGAAGTGTTTGAACACCTTATCGATAATTGGACGAGTTCTTTCTTCTTCTTGCACTGGCCCAAATGGGTTAGCGAAGAAGGTGGTACTCATACCGACTTCATCAGTGGTCCCTAAGGCGAACCGCTTACCTTCAATGAAGGTTGCCTTAGCTTCCTTTTCAGTGTCGAAGCGGTGAATACCAATATCTTTATCGTAGTTATTAGCGTAGACCCACATATCAACGCCATGGTGCTTGACGACCCGATTGTACGTATCAGCAGGAATGATGACCCGAGCGTTCTTCCGGTCAGGGTTCAAGTACACACCACGGTCCATGTTATTGAAGGCCACCGCTGAACTTAAATCGTCCAGTCGAACAAAGGCACCGATTTCAGTCCCTTGCGCGTACAAATCACCATCATCCGTTAAAGCAAAGCTACCCATGTCATCGAAAATGGTTTCCAAACTCAAAATCTTGTCATCGGCAATTTCTTGCAGTGCTTCCAAGGATTCTGACTTGCCGGCACCAGAGTCACCAAAGAAGACCACGTTCTTGTTCTTACCGTTAGCAAACTTGATGCGAACCATTGAACCATGAATTGGCAAACGCTTTTCATAAATCATGTGCAGGTTATGCAACGTTAAGCACATCTTCTTCATGTAGCCGAAGTAAGTGGTCTTATCGTTGTAAGGTACTTCACCGACCCAGATATCGTTTTCTTCATCGTGGTGGTAGTGGCAAACATCGCCCTCAGTCTCTGGTAAACCAAACAGTAAAATCTCGTCTGGCTTATGACCAGCAACTTCTTTAGCACTAGCGACTTCAAACAAGTTGGCTAGTGAAACACCACTAACGAAGTAATCACGGTGGAAGTAAATATAAGCTAAGCTTTCACCAATTTTTGCTGGGAAGCAGTACCACTCGCTGCGTGATCCGTGAAATTTATTAATCGGGTTATCAGGTACCGCTGTAAAGGTCCCTTCACGCTTATTAGAAGGAGTTTTCATCATCATTGGCGGCCGTAACATTAAAGTTTCCAGGAAGCGGATTGGCTTTAATGCTTCATAGCCTTTTGGAATCGGCCAGTCCAGCGACTGAGTCAGGACACATGCGGAAGTCCCGGCACTGACCTGCCGATAAGTTTTAATACGGAAACCCTGAAGCTTTTCTTCAATTGTTCGATAAGCTTCAATCACAACGTCGTTAAACTGATTATCCATTTGCATGAAGTTCTTCGCGGTTGCTTCACTACCATGCAAATTGATAACGCCAACTCGAAGGTACGAACGGTAGTATGAATACAGCTCTTCAACGCTAAACAAAATCTCATCCCGATTATATGTATCGTAAGCGTCGGGACGATCAAGTAGAACTGCCTTCAATGTATCAATGTAAGTTTGCGGATCTGCATCCTCAAAATCGTTTCGTTGGCTTTCAGCAGTATGATGCCGATCCTCTAGAAATAATCGAACAACTTCCTCTGCTTCTTTACTATTAATTAAGGCAAAGATATCAGAGATATATTTGTTCGTATAATTAAGCACCGCAACATCTCGACTTGGATTCATATATAACGCAGACGTTTCAACTTTTCCTGACTCAGTCATGTGGACAATTCTCCTTCCAATGCAATTGTCTTGCATAGTTCTATTGTAGCTTAAAAAAATTTAAACTCAAGTAAAAATGAGAATTATAAGTAATCAATTAGAAATAAATTAAATATTTCGCCCTATAATATCAGGGATTCAGAGAATTTTCAATAATTATAATGAGAATTTGATTTGACCTTTTTAGAATGTTATTATATTTAAGCAATTTTTATGAATCCAAATACTGGCCAGCTTTTCTCAATTAAAGCTTATTAATCTAAAAAAGCTTATCTATTAAATAGTACGAATCTTTGAAGGTGTCGAAATAAACTAAATTTAACCAAATTTAACCTTAAAATGAACGGTTAACAACTAGAAAAGCAAGTATCATTTGAATTTAATTTCCATGGTTACTGCAAAACTTTAAAAGCACAACCAGAATCTTCGTTGCCCCAAGAAAGCACCTTAACGCCATTCCTTCATCAATTAACTTTAAAATAAGGTCTATTTTTGTTGGAATAATCAAAAACAGCACGGCAAATATCCAAAACTGGAAATTGTCGTACTGTTTTATTCTTAGAATCTGAACGATACCTCAAATTCTTTGAAATTTTACAACTATGTTAACAAGGAATCAACTGACGTCAAAAGAACTCTCAATCTGTTTTAAAGTCTAACTACTTATTGTTGGACAACAGCTTTTTGTTCCTTTAATGCTAACTCCAAAGACCTGTCAACAATAATAGATTGACTATCGATCACTGGTTTATCTGTAACTGGTTCACGATCCTGTGCTAATGAAAGCTCTGTGCAACCAAGAACTAACGCATCACAGTTAGTCTCTTCAAACATTTGGTCTACTAAGCCGTGATATAAATCACGATCAACATAATTGTTTTCCTTAATGTTATCGTAAATTAAAGCATTAGTTTTTTCTTGAACTGACTTACTAGGTGCCAAGAAATCATAACCAGCATTCATAATTTCATGATCATAAATGTGATCGTAGATCGTACCTTCAGTCGCAATCAATCCAATTTTACGTGCCTTAGGATACTTAGACTTAATTTCCTTCACAGCCTCACGTGGCATATGCAGAATTGGGACATCTGTCGCAGCCTGCATCTCATCATAGAAATAATGAGCAGTATTGCAAGGTAACACGAAGAAATCTGGTCCAAGTTTGCTCTGAGCTTTAACATCTTCCAAAAGAGGTATAAGTGGATTGGGCTTGCTGTGATCCTTAATATAAGTTGTCCGATCAGGAATCGTAGCATGGTTTACCAAAATATAGTTTAAATAGTCTTGGTCTTGTTTTGCAGGTGTTCTATCGTTCAACTGATGAATATAAGTTTCAGTTGCTTCAGTACCCATACCACCAATAATTGTAAAGAAATGTTTCATCATACAACCCTCCTTAAATCTATTTAATCTCGAATTGAATACAAACCTCGTTAACCATTAAGAATCTGAATCGTCACTCTTATGAATTGTTTGAATACCCAATTCTTTCAGCTGGTCGTCCGTAACTGCCGCAGGCGCACCCGTCATAGGCTCAGTTGCTTTCGAATTCTTTGGGAATGCTACCACATCACGAATATTATGACGTCCAGCCAACATCATCGTGAAACGATCGATTCCAATTGCGATACCACCATGAGGCGGAAATCCTTTGTCGAATGCGTTGATTAAGAATCCAAATGATTTTTGTGCTCTTTCGTGAGTAAAGCCTAAAGCTTTCAAGACTTTTTCTTGGATTTCTTTGGTGTGGATACGAATCGAACCACCACCAATTTCTTGACCATTTAAAATGATGTCGTAACTTTGTGCATGCGCCTTGTGAGGATCTTCACCGTCATTAAGATAATGCAGATCTTCCTCATTTGGCATTGTGAATGGATGATGCGCTGGAACCCAACGTTGATCTCCCTCATCATATTCAAACAATGGCCAATTGACCACCCAAACATAGGCAAACTCTGACTCATCAATCAAATTCATCTCATGTGCGATGGATTTTCTCAAATACCCCAAAGTATCAGAGACAACCTTGAAAGTGTCCGAAGCAAATAGGATTAAGTCCCCAGGCTTAGCATCATAAACTTTGCAAATATCGTCTGAATAATCATTGATAAATTTTGCAATTGGGCCAGAGAATCCATCTTCAGTTACTTTAACCCAAGGTAAACCTTTTGCGCCAAATCTTTCGATATACTGCTCTTTTTTATCAAGATCTTTTCTCGAATACTTTTCTGCCCCATCAGAGACACAAATTGCTTTTACAAAGCCACCATTATCTAACGCATTTTTAAATACCTTAAAATCAGTATGTTGTAGGACTTTAGATAGATCCCTAATTTCCATGCCAAACCGAACATCTGGTTTCTCTGAACCAAACCGATCCATTGCATCTTGCCACTCGATACGAGGCAAAGGCGTTTTGATGTTAATCCCTAGAACGTCATGCATAACCTTCTTCAAAAATCCTTCAGTGAGATCTTGAATTTGTTCCGCACTAAGAAAACTGGTTTCTACATCGATTTGACTAAACTCTGGTTGCCTATCTCCTCGTAAATCTTCATCCCTAAAGCACTTCGCAATTTGATAATACCTATCAAAGCCAGCCCCCATAAGCAATTGCTTAAAAAGTTGAGGTGATTGAGGTAACGCATAGAAGTGACCTGGATATACTCTGGATGGAACTAAGTAGTCCCTAGCTCCTTCCGGAGTGGAAGCCGTCAAATCAGGTGTTTCAATATCATAAAAATCATGTGAATCGAAGTAGCTGTGAGTTACCTGATCGATTTTACTTCGAATTCGAATATTTCGTTGCATTTCTGGTCGACGAAGATCCAAATAACGATACTTTAATTTGAGCTCTTCGGAAACATTGATGCCGTCTTCAATTTCGAATGGTAAATTATCAGCTTTAGCTAAAACATTCAGTTTATGAACTTCAACTTCAACTTCGCCGGTCTTCATATTCGGATTAATCTCTGCGTCCTTACGTCTTTTTACTACCCCTTCAATTGCAATAACGTATTCATTGCGCAGTTTATCTGCAGCTTGCCAAGCTTTCTCATCAAACTCTTGGCTGAATACTAATTGGACAATTCCTTCGCGGTCTCTTAAATCAACGAAGATTAATCCGCCTAAATTACGACGCTTTTGAACCCATCCTTCTAACACAACTTTTTGATCAATTAAATCAGCATCGACCAAACCAGCATAGCTTGTTCTTTCCATTCTCTCTAGACTCCGTTCAAATGAATTTTTACTGGAAAGATAACCTAAACGATTACCCAACGTAAATGTAATCTACATTTTCAGGATTCTTTTTTAACTTAATAATACTAAGAAAATCGGTCCCAACAATGTCAATACAATATTACCAATAACATAAGCTGGCGCTACGGTCGCTGCATAGTAAGGTCCACCAATTTCTCCAGACTTGACGGTAATCGCATTTAATCCAGCTGATAACGTATCAGCACCAGTTAACGAACCAATAAGTGAGATTGGCTCCATATGCAATACCCATTTGCCGAAGTATAGAGCAATAATATGAGGCAAAATCGAAATAATCGCTCCGATCAGGAAGATACTAATACCAATTGACTTAAACGCACCAACGAATGTTCGTGCCGCACTTAGACCAACAGTAACAATAAACAAGTTTAATCCAAGGCTTTGAAAAAACATCATGACGCTATCGGGAATAGAATCAAGCGATTGATACCGGTTGACCCAGATACTCATAACTAACCCTAACAGTAAGGCAGCAGTACCATCACCAAGTTCAAGTGGAATGCCATTAGCCTTTATACCAACGACACCTAGCAACGCACTGAATGCGATACCGAAACAGAACAGAGCGTAATTAATGGCATCACGTTCAGAACGCCAAGAACCCATTTGTTTCAACGTGTCTTTGACTACTTCTGATTCACCAGTACCAGTTAATCCGATGATTGAGCCAGCACGCAAATCTTCTACCTTTTGTTCGTTGCCATCTTTGGGACTAAAGAAGTTAACAAAAACACCATTACTTTGTAACTTTTGAATTTGACTAGCCTTAAAATGACGACCAATAACAAACATCTTTTCTTTAAAGCGAGATTTAGGATTCCCAACTTCAGAAACATCTTCACCATTAGCAGCCTTAGAAACATCATTCATATAGCCAGCAAGTGTAACTTGGTCACCAGCTTGAAGTTCATAGTTATCGTCAATAGGATTGCCATTGTGATAGCCCTTCAGAACTACAACGCCATAGCCAATTGATTTACTTAATACTGGTAATGTCCAGCCAATAAAACGTGATTCACTCAGAATTTCAAACGTTCTGATTCTAGTCCGAGTTGGTTGTGCTGTATGAAATTTCATCTTCAATGCAACATCTGTAGATTGCTTTTTGATGTCGATGTGTAACAGTTTAGGTGCGATATCACGTAGAAAGATCAATACACCAATGGTACCGAACACGTATGTCAGTGCATACACAATTGGTATCTGCGCTGCATACGTTGATTTCACTGCCGCACTAACTGGTAACTTGGTAATGGTCTGCAAAGAACTACCAATAACAGCTGATTGCGTTAATGAACCAGCGATAGTACCAGCAGCGATCCCTGGCCCAACGTGGAAAATCTTGAAACATGCCAAAGCCACTAAAAAGGCTGACATCAAATAAAACAAACTTTGAATAACAATTTTCGTCCCAAACTTTTTCATACTTGAAACGAATGATGGTCCAACTCTATATCCGACCGCAAACATAAATGCGTCGAAGAAAATAGAGCCAAGAACCTTATCTCTGGTAAATACTCCAACTTGCCCAATAATTAATGAGACGATTAAGACACCAACTGTAGCACCAAGGTTAAAGGAACCAAACTTAACCTTGCCTAACAGGTATCCCAAGCCTAGGCAAATAAAAATTGAGAAAATAGGAGTTGCAACCATAAAACTTGCTAGTGAATTCATAACTATCCTGCCTGCGCTTCCTAAATATTATTTGTTTGCCCGAAATTCTAGATAATATTCGTCAATTAACGTCTTCATGCAATGTGCCAAATCGCGGTAATCAGCAGAAGTTAAGTTTGCTAACGAAATACGTACGTATCCTTCATTTGCTCCAAATCCAGAAGCATCCATTACAACCGCGCCAAATTCACGAGCAAGTCGATATGGGAAGCTAAGATATGAATAATGGTTACGGAAGTACTCTGCAAAATCAGCACCATGAATTTTTTCAACTAAATCATAAATATTAACTAGAGTGTAGTACTTAGTATTTCCATGAGAATTATCAACGTTTACACCGATTTCATCCCAAAGTGCATGGTAACGGTAGTTAACTAATTTCTTAGATTCAACAAGATAATCATCTACCACGTCGCCTGAAATCAAACTGTTCATAGCAAACAAATCCATCATGATCTGTTGTGGGGTTGATAATCCAGATGTGTGGTACAACCCAATAGCACGACTGTCAGCAACAGTACGATCAATAAACTTCATGTCCTCAGGTTCAGTAACAACCATTGAATAACGTTCATCGAATTCTTTCTTGATTTCTGGATCTTTAGCTGTTTCTTCCTTAATCATCTTGTCACAAACATTGTTCTTGTCCATGGCAATCAAGCCCAAGCGATGGCCAGTTGCACCATATAGCTTTGAGAATGAGTATACAAGCAACGTGTTTTCAGGAATAGATGCGTAGATAGATTGATAATCATCAGCAAAAGTCCCATAAACATCATCAGTAACGACGATAAGGTTTGGATTTTCTTTAACGACATCCTTAAATTTGTCAAGAGTGTGTGGACTGTATGCACGAGCTGCTGGATTTGTTGGGTTAACATCGAAGAACGCTTTAATTCTAGGATCCTTTAAAACATCCATTTGCTCATCAGTCATTTGCCAATTCTCGTCCTCAGTTGCGGCTAATTTAACAATCTTAAGATTGTATTCGCGCAATTCTGGAATTTGAAGGTATGGTGTGAAGATTGGTGAATTAATAGCAATCGTGTCACCAGGTTTTAGAATGTGTGATTGACTTAGTTCTTGGAATAAATAAACCATTGCAGCCGTTCCGCCTTCAGTTGGGAAAACGTCCGTTTCATCAGCTAAGTCAGCATCTTTAAATAAATTCTTTTGTAAATATTGCTTCAAAATGTCTTCAGTGTACTTAAGAGAACGTGATGGGACTGGGTAATTGTTACCAATGACACCATTCAATAATTCTGCTACAAAGGCATCTTTATCAAAGCCTAATTTATTTGCACCATAATCAATGGATGAACGAATAAATTGATCTACGGTATCAGTGTCAGATAACTTGTTCAGTACCCTGTCGGCAACACCATTGGACTCAATATAGCCGGCCATTACCCCATCATCACGCTGAAAGGTATTGCCCGACTCGTCAATCCCAAACTGAACTAATTTAGCAAAAGCGGCACGAGACAACGTATTGATCCAGTTTGGATTACCACGTCCTGCGTTAATTACACGGTTGTCTCTAAGGTTATTTTGAGCGTACTGTAAAAAGATTGCAGAAACTTCAAAATTAGATAGTTTGGTGAATTTACTTAATTCAGATTCGTCAACTTTTTCAAAAGTATCCAGATCCGTTGTTGTTGATACTGTATTGTCAGCCATAATTAATAACCTCATTCCATGACATTTAGCATAAAACTTGAATAATCGGTTCAAGTCAATTAACTAAATGTGCAAATTATTTTTTCTACCGGCCAGTAGTTTGGCGGAGAACGACATTTTGTGCGGGGCAAGAAATCGTTTCCATCCAAATCAGTTATAACACTCACGTTTTTTTTTACAATAAAAAATATTTTCCCTAATTAAACAATAAAAAAATTATATAAATAAATTTCAGAATTACTTATATTGCAGTGAGAAAGCGGCTCAATGCTTCACAAACTAATTTTAAAAAAGTGAAATTTCTTATTATCTTAATTTATTCTTAAAAAAATTTTATTAAATACTTTTAGCTAATTTCGCAAAGATGTACACCACCAAAATCTTGGAAAATTAATTTATGTAATAAAAAGAACCTAACCTCACGATTAGATTCCCTGCCAACGGTTATATTGATCATTTTTAACGCTAAAGCAGAATGAGTTGCTTTAACTCGAGATTGATTAGGTCTCGAAAGATCAAGATAAGAGATAGTTTTATTTATATATGTTCTGGCCCCGCATGGCTGACATATTTGTAATTCACCAAACCATCTAATTTATCCAGAACCGTGGCTAAAATCTGCTGATATTTTCATTTCTACCGCTCCTTTTACAGTTGACGTGTGTATAAATTTATCAAAAAGTGTATGAATCACCGTAATTATGTATAAAAAAACGCGCCCTTGTTTTAACAAGGGCGCGTTACGCTGTACCACCTTAAATTTATCACTCTTGGATAACGTGAAAGAAAAAAATTACACGGATTACCGCCTGGATGCTGTCTTCACACATTGGTTAATTACGATCTTCCATCATCATCGCTTGCTGTAAATTTCCGAATGCGCTAATAATTCATCTTCATTGGTTTTTAATTATTATTTTTTAGTATGGCTTCATGTTAATTCCCAACTTCAGATTTGTCAATTTACAAGCTATATTTATTTTAATTTACAAGTTTTAAACTGCTATGTGTCCTGCAACAAACCCCGTAGCAAGGCCTATCCAACACTTTTTTAAAAAAAGGATGAAACTTAAGTTTTTTTACCGGTAGTGCTGATTTATCTTTAATAACTATGATGATTAAGTGAATTTCCACTATTTTTTCTAATGCTTTTTTAATAATACTAAGCCTTAACTGAAAAAATGGTCCTTTAAAATTCTTCGAAAAGCCGTGAGTTACTGCTTTTCAACAAAATACTGTTTAAACGTATTTTCGTAACGATGATCAATGTATTTCTCCATTAACCAACGTTTAGGATTCCAATCACTCGTAAAATGATAAGTATTGCCAACTTTTCCGAGGCGAATTAACTCCAGTGCGTCCTGCTTAATTTGATTATCTTTTGCATATTTTTTGAATGTTCCAACACCCACACCTAACCAAAGCCGTGCTTTTTGGGTGTCCTTATTTGCATAAATAGTTTCAGCGCCACTTAAGCTATTTTCAATATAGTCTTTAACTGGCATGCTGGCTAGATTTTCGCCACTTAAAGTGACAAAAAAGCTGCTGCGGCCCTGACGAGGATTTAAATCAAATACCTTGAAAGTCTGATCACGCTTGTCATATTTGAGATCAAAATTCACAAAACCAGTATAGTGAACTTTTTCCAGAAACGACTTAATTGCACCGTAAATTTGCTCATCATAAGCGGGCATTATGGCGACGTAGTTACCCACCGCATCCGGAGTAGGGTCTTCTAGAAGTGGGTGTCCCAAACTCATTAATTTTACCTGATGATTTTGATCAACATAAACGTTAATGGTTCGCATATTGCTGTCATCGCCAGGAATATAATCTTGTAAAATCATATCCCCCTTGTACGGACTATCTTCATAAATTCGCGTTAGAATATGCTGCAAAAATTTTTCATCCTTAATGATATATGCCTTTTCATATTCATCAAAATTACCCTTATGCCATTCAACAGCATCAGCAGCTTTCAATGCTACCGGATAGCCAAATGGTGATTTAGTATGCTGGTAATCCATACTGGAAGAAATGATCTTCGTTTTAGGATATGGTAAGCCCGTAGCTTCGCAAACCTCATAAAACTTTTCTTTATCGGTCAATTGTTCAACGGTGTCATACTCAGGATATGGACAGACAAAATGAGCAGCTAGTTCCTTACGATTCTTCGAAACGAGCTCTGTGTAGTCATCCCCACAACTAATGAGTACTGGGGTGATATGCTGCTGTTCATAGTGCATTGCTACTTCGACTAGCTTTTTAGTAAAAACACTAGGAGCCTGAAAATTTTCTACTAGGTGTATGTTTACAATTTTGCTGAATCTTGTAGGCGCCAATTGTGCTTTTGCATAAAGTTCAGATTTGATCCCATATTCTGCAAAAAATCCTCGAGCCATCCCATATGCGTTAAAATCGCTTCCCAAAATAACTGGAACAAATTGTTTATATATTTTCATCATGTACACCTCAAAAAGAATTTTGCCCGCATACGAATATCTTTTATTATTAAGGCAACCAAATTTAGTGTCACTGGCCACGCACTCACTAATGGTTACATAAATATATATTTATATACATCAAAAATAAGCATCTAAAATAATTCGCCGTCAAAAATATAAATTCATAATTTAAATTAACCCAGTGCTAAACGATTACCACTTCATCGTTTACATTACAAATCAATACTTGACCTCAATTCAGAATACTATGAATCACGCCTTTATTCAATACTTCAACTAGCTATGTTATCAATTATTAGCTTATCTTAATTTATATATTTTATAAATATCCGTTTAATTTCTCGCTTAATTCCAAATTGACTAGCTTAAAAAGATCAACAAATATTTTTCACATCAATATCCCATTTTTACTAAAAGTGATAATTGTTCCGTGCAACATTAGCTGACTCAATTACAAAGCAATAAGTTTCGATAGCTTGCACAGCAATCTTCTTCAAGTTAGGGACTCAATTTACCGCAATCACACCAATTTGTAGTTTTATTATAATAATTGTAAATTAAAAAGAAGCACCAAAATGCCGTTAGCATTTCGATTCTTCTTTTAACCCTCTTACCTAAAAATTGGTTAATCTAGTCAAGATTTTTAGTCTGACAGTCATACTCCTGATTAATCTTGAATTTTCTTATCTTTCAAACTCAAAGCTAAAAGCAAACCAATGATTTCCAGAATAAAGAAAACAATGAAAGCAATATGGAAATTGCCTAGTGTCGCCGTAGCAACGCCCCCTAGCGAGAGTAAAATCGTTGCAACAGCAACCCCGGTGGACCCCAGTAATTGACGCATAGTCGTAATCACGGCCGTCCCGTGAGAAACCTTTTCGTTTGGCAGTGCATCCGCACCCAAAGTAGTCGCAGGCATCATCACAAAGGCGTTACCGCCTTCAATCAGCATGGCAATCGGCATCATTGCCCATAGTGAGAACTTACCTGGAATCAATGCTAAGATACCCCAGCCAACTAAGATCATGGTCATGCCAATCAGCAAAACCTTTTTAAAGCCGATTTTATCAGCTAATCGACCGGTTACCGGATTCAAAATACTTAGGAACACAGCCCCTGGAACCAGCGCCATTCCTGAAATAAACGGGCTAACACCCAAAATAATTTGGTAATACAGTGGAAAAACAATGGTGACGACGATCAGCGCAATATATGACAGCCCGGTTAACCAGACCGATTTATTAAACTGCACGACCTTAAAGACCCGTAAATCAAGCAGCGGTTCCTTTAAGCGTAATTGTCTGATACCAAAAAATAGCAGCAACAAAATGCTGACGATCAAAATAACACTGGCACTTCCCCAGTTGACACCTGGCGTACCGACCAAATTGATCACATAAAGGACCCCGATAAAGCCAACTAAACTGACAACTGAAAGCCAGTCAAGGTGCGAGGACACTTGCGGCATGACGTTAATGATCGTTTTTAGTGACAGTAAAATGACCAAAGTAATGATAATCATAAAGACGATGAACAATCCCTGCCAAGTCGTAAAACGCAGAACGATCCCAGAAATAATCGGTCCAACTGCTAGTGCGGACCCCATGACCAATCCGGCCAAGCCCATGGCACCGCCACGTTCTTCCCGGGGTGTAATGGTTAAAAGAACCGTTTGATACGACGGAAACAGGATGCCCACACCAATTGCTTCCAGTGCACGTCCCAAGAGAACTAACGGAAAGTTTGGTGCTAAAATAATTAACAGTGTCCCAACATCGAACATGATTAAAACGGATAAAAATAATGACTTAAAACCAATATTACTCAGCAGCCATGGACTTACCGGCATCATGATACACATAATCAGCATGAACCCCGTCGTTAACCACTGAACTGTTGAAGCTGAGATTGAAAAATACCGCATCAACGTTGGGTAGGCGGTGGACACTGCTGATTGACTAATTGACATTGTAAATGTCCCCATCAGTAGTGTCATCACGAACCACAAACGTGCGCGGCCGGATAACGTAGTCGTTGATTGACTCATCTTCAGATTCCCCCTTATTACCATTATCATAAGCGTAAAAGAGGCTAAAATCAATTGCACAAAACGTAGATTAAACAACAACACAGATAAAACTACAATTTATTTTACTTTTAAGTCATGCTTGCCTAAACATATCGGCACAAAAAAACACGGCAACCTTGGCCGTGTCAAAATTAACTCAGGCTGTTAATTGTGCCATCGTCAATTGCTTTTTTAATCTTCTTTGCTTCGTCCAAACGTGACTCCGTAATGTACTTCATCGTTACGTCTTTATCTGTTTCTGCTTGATTAAACTGCTCAGTTAAAAATTCAATTTGATCTTTTAAATATGAAATTAAGTCCATTATCTCCACCAACCTTTTCGTCCTACTACCATTATAAGTCAATCATGCTTAATTGTCGTCACGATTTCCACCAAAGAGAAGGATTAATCTTAAGAGCTGTAAAAAGGTAGCTAACGCAGCAGCAACATAAGTGAGTGCCGCAGATGTCAGCACCCGTCTAACCATTGGCACTTCATTAGCAGTTAACAAACCGCCATCACTGAGAATTCGCAGTGCACGGTGCGACGCGTTAAACTCCACTGGTAATGTCACTAGCTGAAAAAGCAGTGCTAATGAAAACAAGAGGATCCCGATGTGAATCAAAGTCTGGTTCATTCCCATTAGCACACCAACTAAAATCAGTGGGAAAGAAAGCGTTGAACCCAAGTTAGCAACCGGTACAATAGCAGTTCGCAGCCTCATTGGAAAATAATTCCGGGCATCTTGGACCGCGTGGCCGCATTCATGCGCCGCGACACCAACCGCTGCGACCGAAGATGAATTAGCCGTTGATTCCGACAAATTCAGTGTTTTGTTGCTGCCATTATAGTTATCGGTTAAGTTACCAGCAATTGGATGCACCGAAACGTTGTTAATACCCGACTGCTGCAAAATATATTGGGCAGCAGCTGTCCCCGTCACGCCGCTCTGGGCGCGGTAACGGTCATATTTAGCATAAGTTGAATTAACGTAACCCGAAGCTGCCATGGATAACAGTAATCCAGCAATCACTAAAATATACGTTGGATCAAAAAAAGCGAAGATCGGTGATGTCATTTAACCCCTGCTACTGATAACTTATAAAAAGTTATAGATTATTCTTGCTTCTCCCTATCCTGCCCCGCATGAAACTCGCTAATACAGTTGATATGATAGTCCACAAGCGTTAATTCCCGGCTAGCCACCGGTACATACTCTGATGCCTGTTTTAGTAGGCTAATTCAAAGTTTTCAGTATCCCTGATATTCAGGGCCGCATTAATATCACGATCCGCGGTATAGCTGCAATTCTGACATTCATACACCCGATCTTGCAGTTTTAAATCAACTTTTTTATGGCCACATTGATGACATACTTTAGAAGTTGGTTCAAAACGATTGGTTAAGTGTACCGGAATATCTAACTGCTGACACTTAGCAATCAGTTTAAGCCGAAAATTATAGAAGCCTTGGTAACTGACCGCTTTAGCTAAATGCCGATTTTTCATCATACCTTTAACATTCAAGTCTTCTAAGGCTACCCACTGCGGTTTGGTTCTCACCACAGCAGCAATAATCTTATTTTGGTAATCCAACTGAATGTTGGTTAATCGTTGATACAAGCGTTGCACCTTCCGCTGAGTTTTGGCTAGATTCAAATCAGTAGCAGTTTTCCCTTCTTTCTGTCTTCTAGCTTTCAGTGCGTGATACTGACGGGACATTTTTCTTTGCAGCCTGCGCAGACGTTTTCTGATGCGCCTTACGCGGCTGCTTTTGTTTTGATTATGATACAAAGTACCATCATTTAAGATGGCAAATTCTTTTAAACCAAGGTCGATGCCAATGGGCTCACCGGTTAGTTCTAACTTCGGCAATTCAGCCTGTTCCACTAAACAGGTCAGATAATACCGACCAGCCTTGCATTTGATTCGGCCTTGTTTGATAACGAAGTGTTCTGAGTCTGTAGGAATGTAGCCAAATTCTTTGAGGCGTACCCAGCCAAGTTTCGGCAACTTGATCCGGTGGCGCTGACAAGGGATGATTTGCGTTTTACCGTTCTTAACAAAGTAGTAACAGCCCTGACCACGTTTAAACGAGCGCCAATGTGGGAAATCACTCAGTTTCTTAAAGAACCGTTTCATAGCCATATCGGCATCGATGAAGGCCTGTTTAACCGATTTGGCATATAAATCCTTGATCCACCTGTCATCAGGATTAGCTTCTAGATACTCATGGTTAAACCACTTACTAAAGGCGTATGCGTTTAAGTAGCAGTAACCCATTTCGTAGCGCTGCTGATTGATATCCAAAAACAGGTTATGGGCCCAACGACTGCCACCAATATGACAATCAATCTGCCAGGCTTGTTTTTTAGTCGGCTTAATTTCGACTTTATAGGTGAGTAACATCAGTTGTGCCGCCTTATTGAATTTAATCACCAAGATGAGGTGTCCCTCACATTATACAGGATGGATTTATCCCAAAAAGCTCTTTAATCAAATTCATATAAATCACTACTTATATGCTATCAGATAATACGAAATAGTATAGAAGCACCGCTTTACAAAGATTGATATTCTTTTACAGCAAAACAGTTACTTTTCATACCTCCTATCTATTGTCAGTCATATCGTTGCAGAACATTGTAGCAAGGAATTGCAGCGGGAACAAGAAATTTAATGAATGCTTAAGGTTACTGTTGGGTAAAGAAATAAGGGGGAATGGCATCATTGCCTATTCGGGTTGCAGCAAGCTGAGACTTGCACATAAGGCGCTTTCGGCATAAATCCGAGACCCATGGATTTTTGCCGAAAGCGCCTTATGCTCCAGTCTCAAAACGCTTGCTTCCACACCATCGGTTTTTGGTGTACCATTATAACTGTTGAATTCAAAAAGAACAAAGGAGCATAAATTCTTGATTACTTTAAAATCAGAACGTGAAATTGAAATGATGCGTAAATCCGGTGCCGTTTTAGCTGGTGTTCACCTGGGTCTACGCGACATCATCAAACCAGGTATTTCTAGCTGGGACATCGAAAAGTTTGCCAACAACTACATCGAAGAACACCACGCTAAGGCCGAAGAAAAGGGTTTTGAAGGCTACAAATACGCTACCTGCGTCAGCGTTAACGACGAAGTTGCCCACGCCATTCCTCGTAAGGATCTCTTACTTAAGAACGGCGACATTGTTGCCGTTGATATGGTGGTCAACTTGGACGGCTTCATGAGTGATTCTTGCTGGACCTACGCCGTTGGCGAGATCAGCGAAGAAAAGCAGCACTTAATGGACGTCACTAAAAAAGCCCTTTACTTGGGCATCGACCAAGCCGTTGTCGGTAACCGGATCGGTGACATTGGTTACGCAATTCAGCACTACGTTGAAGACGAAAACCACATGGGCGACGTCCGTGAGTTGATTGGTCACGGTATTGGACCGACCATGCACGAAGAACCCAACGTCCCTCACTATGGCGAACCTGGTCAAGGTTTACGTTTACGTGAAGGCATGACCATCACTATCGAACCAATGGTTAACCTTGGTACCTGGGAGATTGCTTCTAAGCAAGTTCCTGGTGATACTTGGGAATACTACGTTTCAGCTGACGGTACTCCTTCAGCTCAGTACGAACATACTTTGGTCATCACTAAAGACGGTCCTAAGATCTTAACTTCTCAAGACCCGGTCGAAGATGCCAAGTACCTTTAACTTAAAATGAAAAACGTTCCGCAGCTCAAATGAGCCGGCGGGACGTTTTTTTGTTATGATTAATTTGTTGAATTTACCAAGGAGGCAAACGATGTCACTAACTAATCAAACACCTGAATCACAGGTTCAGTCACTCTTTAAACGAGTAGCTGCTAATTATGATCAAATGAATAATCTTATTTCACTGGGTACGCATAAGCACTGGCGAAAAGTAGCGATGGCCCGCCTAGCTATCAAGCCTGGCAGTTTTGTACTGGACTTATGTTGCGGTACCGGTGACTGGACAATCGCATTAGCTAAAGCGGTCGGCCCATCCGGCCAGGTTGTTGGGCTGGACTTCAGCAGGGAAATGCTTTCCGTTGCCAAGAAAAAAGTTGCCTCAGCCGGCTTGAATGATCGTGTCACTTTAGTCCAGGGCGATGCCATGGCACTGCCATACGCTAATAACCATTTTGACGTGATTACGATCGGTTTTGGCCTGCGTAACGTTCCGGATGCCAATCAAGTGCTACGCGAAATGTACCGGGTAGTCCGCCCCGGTGGCCAAGTTGCCTCCCTGGAAACCTCCCAGCCTACTCATCCAGTGGTCAAACTAGGCTGGAAGATTTACTTCAAACTGATTCCAATGATGACTAAACTGGCCGTCCACAATTATCAAGACTACGTTTACTTGGAACAGACCGCAGCCAACTTTGTGAACGCGAAGCAATTAGCCGCCATGTACGCTAAAGCAGGCTTTAACCGCATCGCCTACCAAACCTTTGATATGGGCGCCGCAGCATTCCATAGCGCCAGAAAACCATACACTCAAAGCTAATTACTTCACTTCTTGCCAGCCGTGCGTCTCAAAGTCCATATCCCGCTTCCGCATACCAGAAACGTAAGGACTCCCGGCAACGTAATACCGGTACGGCGCATTCGTTTGCCCACCGCGTTTGCTGACGCCGATTCGTGCGGAACTGACAATTTTGACTGGCGTCCGGCTGTCCTGGAGATCAATACTAAACGGACTATCATCAAGCATGGTGTTGTTCCAGTGTAAATCATTGACACCAAATGCCTGCATCAGTTTACCCGGTCCGTTAGTCAATTCTGAACCCGTTTTCGGTCGGTTAGCCATCATAATGCTCAGACCGTCCTTGGGTTCAACGCCACGAATTAAGATTCCCTGCGGTTCGCCTTCACTTTGAGCCGCAATGTCAAACGCGTAGTAACCGCGTGACGTATAAATGTAAATGTTCCCGGGTGCACCATACAAGGCATCGTTGGCCTTCGTACGGCGCCCTTGATACGCGTGAGCCGCCGAATCAGCAGCACCTAAATAGGCTTCCGCCTCAACAATGTAGCCGCTGACCAGTCCCTTGGGTGACCTGTAGCGCAATAGTTTCCCCAACAAATCACGAGTAACGGTTTCAGTCGAACGACCACTGAAAAATTCTGCCATAGTTATCATTATTTTTTCCCCCTCCCGTCGTTATGTTATATTTAATTATAGAAGAGGTGATACAAAATGGCACTCAAAATTGAACGAATTTACACAAAACCTGCTGACATGGACGGCTATCGGATCCTAGTCGACCGTCTGTGGCCACGGGGGATCTCTAAGGAAAAGGCTGCGTTAGATGAATGGTTCAAAACCATCGCTCCCTCGAAGGAACTGCGTCAGTGGTTCGGCCATGATCCCGAAAAATATGAGGAATTTAAATCCCGCTATATTGCTGAACTAGACGCTAACCCCGATCGAAACCAATTTCTGGAATTGATCAAAAACCACTTAGCTGAAGGCAACGTCATCATGCTCTATGGCGCAAAGGACGAGACCCACAATCAAGCGGTTGTACTCAAAGAATATTTGGAAAAATTACTATAATCAAAAAACTGACTTGTTTGATGCGAACCCCCAAAGTAAATCTGCTTTGGGGGTTTTGACTCGGACCGTTTAAGGGCGACTAGCCTTTCTTTTTCAACTAAGTCCCGTATAATAGAATCGTTACGGAGGGATCAACGCGTGTATCAAGATAACGGCAAACCAACTATTTTGGGAGACTGTATACTACTTATCGTCTCTATTATCATCAACTCATTAGGAAACGCACTAACCGTTTCCCTTAACTTAGGCAGCGCGTTATGGACCGCTTCTGCTGTCAACATGGCACACCTCTTTCAGATGAACTTAGGTAACGTTTTGTTTCTCGAAGGCATTGCCGTCATTTTATCCAATGCTGTCTTACTGCGACAGTTTGATTGGCACCGGATGCTCGGCAACCTCCTGTTCATGGTACCGTTTAGCTACTTAGTCAGCGGTATCGCTCAGTTGCTGACCGTTTTTCATATCCAGCAGCTGCCACTCATACCTTCCGTGGTCCTAGATGTAATTGGCGTGATGATGATTGGCTGCGGGATTTCGATCTATCAACGGATTAATTTAATTCTTCATCCCAACGATGATTTCATGCAGATCCTCAGGTTCAAATACTTGCACGGTAACGCGGTGATTGCGTCGTTAGTCGCCTTTATTACCCCCATCACGATTATTACCGTCTGTTTTCTCATTCAGCATCAGTTATGGGCCGTCAACATCGGTACCATCGTAGCGCTGCTGTTCCAAGGCACCTTCATTGCGCTAAGCGACCGCTACGTTTTTCGAAGATTAAAGCACCAACGCTTGTAAATAAGCGGGTGTGACGCAACTCGGTAGATTCCAGAATATAATGCCAAAATGCACCATCCCAATAAAAACCATTGGGATGGTGCATTTTGGCATTATATGGCCGGAATCTGAGTTGTGGAGCAGGCTAAGGCTATATTCCAGTATTGAACCAGCGTACATTTTAAGCTGTGCTTTAGTCAAGAAATCAACTGGAATCCTTATCGACATAGACTTAAGTCACAGACACGTTTGCTGTATATCTCTTTAACTATTAGTCTCTAAAACGAAAACTCATCCACAACTTCAAACGAGACGTTAGCGTTTTGTTTGATCATCTTAGCGACTGGGCAATAGTTTTTGGCTTCATCAACGAGGCTTTGTGCCTGATTACGGTCAACGCCTGTCATCATCACTTGAACACGCACCACAAACTTGTAGCCCGTCTCATCTTTTAATTGATCCACACCCGTCTGCACAACACTGGTGTGCGGTAAGTGATGCTGCTGTTCAATAATTTGAATGGTCGCGTTGAAACACGTACTGATTGCTAAGCCCACTAGCTGCTCTGGATTAGTACCAGAACCCTTGACTAATGAGCTGCTGACGCCCAGTGCTAGGCCTTCATTACCACGAATAAAACTGACACCGCTTAAACCTTTTTCATTTACTGCCTCTGTATGATACAACGATCCATCAATTGCCATTGTCAGGATCCCCCTTTTGTTTTTAGTGCCTGTAGTGTAGCACGCAAAAAAGCGATTCCAAAACGTTTAGCTTGTTTTAAAATGGCAAATAAATAGGCGTTAAAATAATCATTAAAATTTTAAATCAGCTTATAAGAGGGGTAAATTATGGCTAATCGATAAAATCACGCTTAAACCTGAGGCTCATTGACCGCCCATTCCGGTTTTTGCCCCGATAACACCTCATCAATCATTTTCGCCGCACCCATGGCCATATTTTGACCAGCTTCAACGGTACTTGAACCCGTATGCGGCGTTAAAAAGACGTTATCCATCTGATAAAACGGACTATCGGCAGGTAGCGGTTCTTCATCGAACACGTCCAAAGCGGCGCTGGCAATTTGACGTGCATTAAGCGCCTTGATCAAAGCCTGTTCATCGACGACGGAGCCACGTGCTAGATTAATCAGCGAAGCACTCGGCTTCATCATGCCGAATTCCCGCTCACCGAGTAAGTGCTCCGTTTGCTTGGTGGCGGCAATGTGAAGTGTAACGAAATCTGATTGTTGCAATAAAGTCTCTAAATCAACGTATTCACCGAACTTGGTCGGGCGCTTCGTGCGGTTATAAATCAGCGTTTTCACACCCAAACCGCTGAGCATCTTAGCCACTGCCTGCCCGATGTGGCCGTACCCGATGATACCAACTGTCGAACCTGCTAGTTCGTGGCCAAAAATCTGCTTGGCAGCTCTCTGCTGTCCCTGCCGCATTAACGTTGATATTTCAAATGACCGCTTGGCCAGCAACATAATATCAGTGACTGCATTTTCAGCGACACTTGTTGCATTCGCACCTGGTGTGTTGGTGACCCAAACACCCTTAGTTGCCGCGTAGTCAACATCGATACTGTCATAGCCCACGCCATAGCGAGCCAAAACCTTTAATTGAGGTAATTTATCGTACAAATGATTAGGGAAAGGCGCGACAAACATCATGATCCCAGCAACGTCGGGTGCCGTGGCTAAAATCGTCGCCTCGTCTGGATTATCAACCGTGAGGACTTCATAGCCCCGCTTGGTTAAATAGTGATCAGTTTGCCTGTCAGCCACCTCAGGGATGATTACTTTTTGCATACTGAAAATTCCTTTCTGGTCTAAAGAGTTTGATACTGCTTAAATTTTAACATGATTCCATTCAAGTACCCGAATTTAAGCCTTTTCCGCCGTAGTCACCCGGTTTCGGCCAGTCTCCTTGGAACGGTACAAGCGTTGATCGGCGCGCTTATAAACGTCCAAGTAATTTTGGTCTTCCGCATCAATTTGATCCTCACCCATGGAAATGGTGATTTGAAACTGGGTGCCCTGCTTCGTCCTAAATTTTAAGCGACCAATAGCTTTACGGACTTGATTAGCAATCGCTTCCGGTGTGTTACGCTGCGTTTGATCATCAAAAACGAGAAACGAAAACTCTTCTCCCCCAACCCGATAAGCTTTGGCATTACAGCTGATTTGAGGAATTTGCCGGATCAGCTCACCGGCAACTCGCTTGAGGACTTCGTTACCTTCCAAATGCCCATAACGGTCGTTCACCCATTTAAAATGATCAACGTCGAACGTGTACAGCAAATATTGTGTCCCATGTTCCTGATAATCTTTAAACGCCCGCTGTAAATCATCGTTAAAGACCCTAAAGTTGCTTAACTTTGTCAAATTATCCTGCCGGGCATCCCGAATAAGACGAGCCTGCCATTCTGCCCGACATTTTAAGCGATAATAAATGAACCAGATCAGATAAAAAACGCATAGACTCGCAGTCAGTTCCCATAGCCATCCTGGTTCGATGCCGTCTAGGGAAATCCAGTTAGCCCACATAAACGGCGTCGCAAACAAAAAACAAAACGGATAATACAGCAATGGCCGATTAATGATCAGGCGACCGAACCGTTCCGCAATATACATCATCACGATGCTAGCAACGAAAAAGTAACCCCACCACTCCACGTTTGGCAGCCACCAATACCAAAGCAGCAGCGTTACCGATAAATATAAGAAAAGCCAGCGACTTTGATTAAAGAACAGTGCAAAAATCAATACCCCAATTTGAAACGCTAGATAGCTCCAGCCAAAGGCCTCACTATTATGAACATTCACCATAATGCGCAGAACTGAGGCTAAGTGATAAAGCACCAAAAAGCCGATGGTTAAAGTAATCTGACTGGCATTTCGAAACCGTCCCCCAATTGAAAACTGAAACCGAGTTCGCTGCAGCCAAGAATACAGTAATGCAAAACCCGTTAATAGCAGCAGGTTGATGACAAAGGTGACACCCCGAATTGCCCATATCAACATGTTGTTTCCCCCATTTTCAATTTAATTTTGAAAATTACCACTTTTAGTTTGCCTCACTAGACGATTTCTGTAAAGGAAAACTTATCGTTCCCAAAAGTACATAGTCGATAAACGCCCTTAATTAAGGGGATTCAACAAATTAATTTAACCCTATTTTTAACAAAAAAGTTCTGAAGTTGTACTATAAGTCTCTATTGATAAACCTGGAATCAAGTTTTTTGACTAAAACACATTTTAGGATTTACTTTCGTTCACTCCTTTAATGTAGCCTTAACCCGCTCCATAACTCAGATTCCAGCCATTTAACACCAAGAAGCGTCCTCCCGATAAAACCCATCGGAAGAACGCTTCTTGGTGTTAAATTCTGGAATCTACCGAGTTATGTCACGGCTTCAGAACTACGATTTAATCATAACTATAAGTTAGTTAGCCAGTCGGTTAGGCGATAAAATAAGCTTGCCACGGATCGCTGACTTGCGTTCCACTGTAACTGGTTGATGCGCCATTTCGGTAATTTCCGGAGACGGTGTAAAGACCAGTTCGTGATCGTGCTTAACTAAGCGACGGATCGACATTAATATCACCGCACAAACCCCGATCAACGGGAAGCCAGCCAAAACCGAAATCGTCTGAATGACTTTGAAGCCACCCACTAAGACCAGTGAAATTGCAAAGACCATGAAGACGACGACCCAAGTCATTCGGTTGAAGCGAGTTGGTTCGCGGCGCTTTAACGGCGTACTGGTAAAGGATGACAGAATGTAAGCTGAACCAGAAATAGTCGTTGCTAAGAAGATAAAACATGACAGGCAGTAAAGTAATGTCATGACTTGTTTCATTGGTAATGTTCCAATGACAGTCGCAATCACAGCAGCCTGACCCTGAGTGTTTAAAATGTGGACCAAGTTAATGACCCCGTTTTGTTGCAGCCAGAGTGAGTAGCCGCCCATTACCGCGTAGAACAAAGCACAGCCGGTAAAGCCGTACATCAGCATACCCATAAGCATCTGACGAATCGTCTTACCACGAGAAATTTTCGCAATGAACAATCCCATCACTGGCATGTATGACAACCACCAGCCCCAGTAAAAGATCGTATCCTGTTGAGGAGCACTTGGATGCGTATTCGTAGCCATTGGTACGAACTTTTGAACCAGCATGCCTAAGCTGCGTGCTTCGTTAGTAATAATGTAACGTGTAGGACCAAAGAGTAAAATTAAGACCAGAAAACCGATGGCTAACCAAATATGTGCCATGCTTAAGCGGTCAATTCCACCGTTCAAGCCTTTAAAGACCGTCACGGCAAAGAGACAGAATAAAACAAAGAATAAGCCCATTTCCAGTGGCAAACCGTACTTAATACCGGTTGCACTTGAAAATGCTTTGGCTGTAATTGGGACTTCCATCCCGATTGATGAACCGACACCACCAATAATACCAATGACGACAAGGACGTTGATCAAGCCACCAACGAATCTTTTAATCGATTGATGCTTGTCACCATCCAACATGCCGATCCCATCACTGAGCTTTTGAACGGGTTGCCCTTTACGGTACAACAGGTAACCAATCAAAACAGCGGCGGGTGCAAACATCATCCAAGCCATTGGCCCCCAGTTAAACTGCCCAGTCATTGTGGCAGAAACATAAGCGGCGTTTGAATAGGCTTTAAGATGAAAGGGTGGGTTTTGAATAACCGTCAATGGATCAGTGATCGACAACATCATAATGCTGGCATCAATCGCTGTAGCAAACACCATAGCGCCCCACTTGAACCCACTGTAAACCGGTTTGTCATCAGGTTTTCCAATTTTAATTTTCCCATATCGGCTAAATGCCAATCCGATTAAGAAGACGAAGTTGATGATATAAATACTCAGATACATCCACCCTAACTTTAGGTTCATCCAGCTCAATAGGCCAGATAGAGGTGATTGAAGACCCTTTCCACCTATCATTAACACTAAAGTTGCCAGTAAGAATAATCCCACAGTTGGTACAAAGACCCACTTGTTGATTAACTTGCTTCTTAAAATAATATTCCTCCTCTAATAATTGTACATACCGGGGACAGAGTGTGGCGCAAGTCAAAGTGTCCGGCAAGGCTGTAAAAGGTTGCTTCCAGCCCACTCCTCAATCAGAATCCCGTTATTGAATTCAAACCATTTGTGAGCCGGTTAAAACCTCTACCTTGCGTCTCGTGCTTTAATTCGTGAAGTACACCGTGACTTTTTATTAGCTAGGATGTACTTGAAACCACTTATGAAATTGTTACCTTTCAACTCTGAAAACGCCCGACGTATTTTCATCCAGGTCAGCAAAGTACAAAACACAAAAAAACTGTCGAGATCGTCTAAGACCACCTGCAACAGCTTTCTCTGCAACAAATTGCCAGTTCCTAATGTAACCCGTATGAATTTACATTTTTATTATACACGTTTGAAAGAATAAGTAAAATGACTGGCATTTTCTGAAAAACAAACCTATTTAACTTTTTTAATGACCCGTGCCGGGTTGCCTGCTATAACAACGTTATCGCCGAATGACTTGGTCACCACTGAACCGGCGCCCACAACCACGTTGTCGCCTAAGGTCACACCAGGTAAAATTGTTACCCGACCGCCTAACCAAGCATTATCACCTATCGTGATTGGTTTTCCGAGTTCCACATCAGCGTTTCGCTGCACGGGATCCAATGGGTGCACTGGCGTGTAAAGCCCAATATTGGGACCAAAATAGCAGTGTTCACCAATGGTAATCGGGCAGGTATCCAAAAACGTCATATCATAATTACCATAGAAATGATTGCCAATATGAATATTGAAGCCGTAATCAAATTTAAACGATGATTCCACAAAGAAATCGTCGCCAACGTCTGCCAGCAACGCTTTAAAGCGGCTATTTCGATCGTCGTTATCCGTGATATGATTAATTTCTTCCAGCTGCTGTCTCATGTATACCCGGCGGTTGATCAGTTCTGGATCAAACTGGTTATAAGGCTCCCCCGCCGTCATTTTTTCACGCTCTGTTGTCATAGATTGAACACTCCTTTGTCAATAAGCATATCACACGTCACAAATTTGAGTTAAATTACTTTCATCAGCCGTTATTTGCACTAAACTGTAAGGGTACAACTAAGAAAGAAGAGGCGATTTATTTGAAACTTGCACTGACTATTTTTCTTTTAAATGCTTGTTATATTACGTTAAATACGTTTCGAACAATGCTAGTCGTCCGTCGCCAACGCTTATGGGCGCCGCTGCTAGCCGTCCTGGAAGAATTCGTGTACGTTATTGCACTGGCAATCGCGTTGAAGAACATCCATTCCCCAGTTAACGTCATCGCTTATACCGTTGGTTTCGGCCTGGGAATCTACCTTGGCATTCTCATTGAAGATCACGTTGCCCTGGGCTGGGTCAACTTTCAAGTCACGGTTAAAATTGATAATGACGACCCTAAGTATCAGCAAAATAAAAAGCTTCCGGAAGCCCTGCGTAACAACGGCTACGGGGTTACGGAAACTTGGGGCTACGGCCGTGATGGTTCGCGCCTGATTTTAAACATCTTAGCACCCCGAAAAGCTGACCACCGCCTCATGGATCTGATTCATCAGCTGGCACCTGAGGCTTTCGTGATGGTCAATGAGCCAACCCAGATGTCCGGCGGTTTTTGGAGTAAAGAAGTCGAACGACGGTTCAGAAAAGTCACCCATAAAGGAAAGCAAAATTAAATGGCATTGAATGAGCACTAGGCTATGGATTTTTGAATAAATCCAGTTGTCCCAGTGCTTTTTGAATGTCTGAAACCGACTGATCAACTTTCTTTTGCTGCTTCGGCTCTGGCTTGTCAGTGGTTTTAGCTGGCTGTGTTGGCTTAACTGTTTTTGCATCAGCAGGCTGATGCTCAGTGGCTGCTTCGGTACGAACCGGCCGACCGGACTTTACCATCGCATCCATCGTCTTATTGAGTAAAGTATCAACAAAAATGTTACCTTGATTATCCGCATGTCCCTTAGTCCACACTAACGACAGTTTGGGGAACTGCGGCAAGAGTTGACTGACCTTCTGCCAAAGCTCAGCGTTCATCAACTCACCGCCTGAGCGACGCCAGCCACGTTTCTGCCAGCCTTTTAGCCACCCCTTGTTAATGGCATCCAACACGTACTTTGAGTCTAAAACCAGCGTAATATCGGACTTTTGCTGGTTTTGTGCAATCAACTCTTCCAGCGCTTTTATAAACGCCATGATTTCCATCCGGTTATTAGTGGCACCCCATTCACCAGCAGAGTCGCTCAGTACTTCATGCGGCAGTTCTAACCTATAAGCCCAGGCAGCCGGGTCTGATGCTTTAACGTGACCGCCCTTGACGTTGCCTGAATTACGTGTACCGCCATCCGTGTAACCAATAATCATGTCATGATTATTAGAAACAACGGGCTTGGGTCCACCCATAAATTCTTTTGCTTCTTCTTCAGTATTAAAGCCCTTAAACTCAGCTCCCGAATAACCCGAAACTTCTTTTTGAGCTTCAGGCCAGCTAGTATAAATGCCGGGATGCTGGCCCTTTCGTACTGCGTAATATTTACCCATCATTGTCACCCGCTTATCCGTTTAAAGTTGATTTAATTTAGTAAATTCTTATTACAATCCCAATTTTACGATAGTCAATCATACTAATTCTGTGAAAATTATGCTAAAGTTATTAGTGTAAGAAACTTATTTAGAAAATCGACGTTCATTCGTGAACTTTGTCATTTTAACCAGTTGTTCAAGAGGAGGAACTCTGATGTCTGAAATCCGCGCTCAGCTCATCAACATCGATCAAGCCCACGCCCTGTTGAAAGAGCAGCATAGCCAAGCAAACGAATTTTTCCCAGAGCTCACGCTTACTGGCCAATACATCCTACCAGATTATCGACTAACTCGTAAACGGGAAGCTTTTAAAATTCGTCGACATACTTTTTTGAAGAAACATTACAAGTCCTACGTGGCCTTCGATTCTGAGAATGGTCAAACCCTTTGGATGCGTAATTTTTCAAGTTTAACCCAAGCTTTGTTCTGGCTTCAAACCGGCCTTAAGCCAGGCGATACCGATAGTCAATTTTCATTCAAAGAATGGCATGACAGCCACGCGGATGAAATCGAAGGCTATAAGGAACAGCTTCGTTCCTTGCATAAGGATGCGGTTGCCAAAAAGAAAGCGACGGAGTCTCACGCTCACAAGCCTAAGGCCAAAGCCAAGGCTAAAAAACACGGTTAACCAAATGAGTTCTGATTAAATTCAGAACTTTTTTGTTTGACGTAAATAACCAAAATTGCCTAAATCATTTACTAAAATCCCTTAGTGCAGTTGATCAACCAATGCTGCCCTAAGGGATTTTAGTGTTTACCTTGATAGTTACAGTTGCATATACAACTGTGCGGTTTATTTACTTTGTGATGCTGCTTTGACCAAAGTAAGTCTTAACTTCCTGTGGCCGTGTCTTAACGGTGACAACACCATGGTGAATAGCGTACAAGACTTCGGCACGTTCATTGAGTGCGTCGTAGAAGTTATCGCGGTTTAAAATAATGCAGTTAGCCTGTTTGCCAACTTCAATGCCGTAATGGTCTAAAATATGCATTGCTCGAGCACCGTTTTGGGTAACGAACTTGTATGAGTTCATGATCTGATCATAACCCATCGTCTGCGCAACGTGAAGGCCAAGGTGCAATGGATCCAGCATATTGCCGTCACCCATTGGGTACCAAGGGTCCTTGATATCATCTTCACCAAAAGCAACGTTGATACCGTCTTCCGTCAGTTCTTTAACCCGGGTCATGCCCCGACGCTTAGGATAAGTATCGAAACGACCGCCCAAAAACGTGTTGACCAACGGGTTAGCAATCATGTTGATGCCAGACATCTTCAGTAAGCGGAATAGTTTATAGGCGTAGGCGTCATTATAAGAGCCCATCGCCGTAGTGTGACTAGCGGTCACCTTATCGTGCATACCGGTTTCATAAGCCAGTGTAGCAAGTGTTTCAAGCCCCCGGGCCGCTGGATCATCAATTTCATCACAGTGAACGTCGATCAGCTTATCATACTTTTCGGCTAAATCACTCACAAAATGAAGGGACTGCACGCCATATTCACGGTTGAATTCAAAGTGGGGAATCCCACCGATCACATCGACACCCATTTCTGCAGCCTTAGTCATTAGTTCCTTACCGTGAGGGAAAGAAAGGATCCCTTCTTGGGGGAAGGCGACCAATTGCAATTCAATGAAATCTTTGACCTCATCCCGCACTTCAAGCAGCGCCTTTAGAGCCGTCAAATTAGGGTCCGTCACATCAACGTGTGAACGGACGAATTGCGTCCCATGACTAGCCTGCTTCATCAAAGTTTGTGTCGCACGCTTTTTTACGTCTTCAATCGTCAGCTTTTGTTTTCTTGCCGACCAGATTCGAATCCCATCAAACAGCGTACCGGATTGATTCCATTCCGGATCCCCAGCTGTTAAAGTTGAATCCAAATGAACGTGGGGGTCAACAAACGGCGGCAATAAAAGTTTACCGCGACCGTCAATGAGGCCTTCGCTCTCCTTTGGCGTAATGTGGTCAGCTATTTCAACAAACTTGCTGTCTTCGATCCGAACGTCTTTCAAGGTCTCGCTATTTTCAATTGACACTTGCTGTATCAGCATCTTATTACAACCTCCAGCAGAATTAGTTAATGCATACAATCAAATTATAACACGAGACATCCCAATTATTTATCACGTTATCAATTTCACGATATTGATATCCGTTTTTGAAAGCGGTTACGCTAAATCATACCATATTGCTTTCCAAGCACCAGCATCTTCGCTATAGTTAAACTAAAGCAGTCAAAAGGAGGCTAGACCATGTCGATCCCTAAACGTCAGCATCTTTCACTTCCCAAAACACTGACACTGGGCTTTTTGAGCATCATTTTTATTGGTACCTTGCTGCTCAGCCTGCCAATCGCCACCCGCGGAGCACATACTACCTCCGTACTAGATGCCCTCTTCACCGCCACCAGTGCAACGTGCGTTACTGGATTGACACTAGTCAGTACCGCCTTTCACTGGACAATTTTTGGGCAGACAGTCATTTTATTCCTAATGGAAATCGGCGGTCTGGGTTTCATGACATTTACCGTCATGCTGTTCTTGTTTATGCGTCGTCAGATGAAACTCTCTACCCGATTATTAGCACAGGAGTCACTAAATCTCGATAACTTATCTCAGCTCAACGTGGTCAAATTAATCTTATTGTTGTCCCTCATTATTCAGTTGGCGGGTGCCGGCTTACTGCTGGTGGATTTCTATCCGCGTTACGGGCTGGTTAAGGGCCTTTGGTTCAGTGTCTTTCACGCTGTTTCGGCCTTCTGCAATGCGGGCTTTGATTTATTCGGTAACAGTCTGGAAAGCTTTGCCAATGATTCTTATGTACTCACTATCATGTCAGTCTTAATTATTGCGGGCTCCTTTGGCTTCCTAGTATGGCAGGATTTATTACTATATCCCAAACGCCATCACCTTTCGCTTCATACCAAGTTAGCCCTAGGAACCGGCGCCACTTTATTTATGCTCTCAATCGTTGTTTACCTGCTCAGCGAAAATAATTTAGCCGTTCTGAGTTCACGCGTTTCCTATGGTAACCGGCTAGTCAACACCGTTTTTATGGCCATTACCCCGCGAACTGCCGGCCTCATTACACTACCTTACCAGCAATTATCCCTTGCCGGAATTGCGTTCACCATGCTGCTGATGTTCATTGGCGGCACTCCCGGATCAACTGCTGGCGGTGTCAAGACGACAACCATCGGTTTACTCACGTTACAAAGCATCGCGACTTTACGTGGTAAACGTGATACGACTTTTGGTCACCGGCGGTTTACGCAGGATAACATTTTTCGCGCGCTAACCCTTATTTTTGTTGCGTTAACGATCCTATCTATCGCCACTTTGATCCTGTGCGCCACTCAGCCGATTCCCAAGAGCAATGGTTTGGAAACCGTCACCTTTGAAGTCTTAGCAGCGTTTGGAACAACCGGCATTTCATTGGGGTTAACGCCGCACCTGAACGTACTGGGTAAACTGATCATTATGTTTTTGATGTTTATCGGCCGGGTCGGCATTTACACCGTCATGTTTTCCATTTTGAACGCTAACCGCAAACAGCCCACCTATCGTTATCCAAAGGAGAGTGTGCCAATTGGCTAAACAAAAACGTGAAAATTACGCCGTAATCGGCCTGGGACAATTTGGCAGTGCCATTTGCCAGTCATTAGTTGAGGCCAAACAAGAAGTTCTCGCTATCGATATTGATGAGGACAAGGTTAACGAATTCACTAACCTGGTTACACGGGCGGTGATTGCCGATGCCCAGGATGAAGACACGATGAAAGAACTTGAACTTGGCAGCTTTGACCACGTTTTTATTTCCATTGGTCAAAACATTCAAGCGAGCATCATGGCTACCTTACTCAGCAAAGAGCTGGGTGCCCAAGATGTCATCTGTAAGGCTGAAAATGAAAGTCATGCTCGGGTCCTGGAAAAAATTGGTGCAGATCAAATCGTGCGTCCAGAACGTGATATGGCCCGGCGAATCGTCTTTCATCATCTCCAGCCCAACATCGTCAACTACCTCATGTTAAATAATCAGGTGACCATGGCCGAAATCAAAGTTGATAATCCTAATTTCGTAGGTAAATCACTGGATGAACTCGCCGTGCGTAATAAATACCATATCAATATCATTGCGATCAACTCCGACGGAAAGGTGAACCTTTCACCTGATGCTAATGATCGGCTAAAGGCTAACGATTTAATTTCGGTTGTTGGCTACACCACCGATGTTAATCAATTTAATGCGGACGCACAATCATCTGCAATGACCGACTAAGCGTTTTGATTGATAAGTAATTTCTGAGCTAAAAGCCTAACTTTCTCACCAGGCTTTACAATTCATATTCTGACTATTTAGCACTCAAAGGCGCCGTTTCGATCAAGATCATCGAAACGACGCCTTTGGGTGCTAAACTCTGGCATCAATTGGGCGATGTCACGGCCTATTGATGTTCATCTTATCTTCCACTTGCAAAGATTCATAATCGATCTTCTCTTCTGCTTCACCAGACCAGTTCAAAGACACAATACCGACCACGATCAACGCCAGGCCAAGAATTTCGCCAATTGAAAACGATTGCTGAAACATCACGACATCCAGTGCTGCGGTTAAGACGGTCCCGGCACCGGACCACAGACCGTACGCCACACTTAGAGGAACCACTCGCATAGCATATGACAGGCTGTATAACATCACCAAGAAAGCCGCTAGACACAAGAAAGTCCAGGAAAGCTGCGTAAACTCCTTCGATAATTTCAACGAAATTGTGCCCACAATCTCAGTCACGATTGAAACTGCCAGTGCCACATAGTATTTAAACATCCGTCCTCACCTCACAATACATTAAGCATCACCGTTCCAATGATAATGCACGCAACGCCGACGATTTTAGAGCGATTAACCCGTTCTTTGAAAAAAATGATCCCAATAATGGTCGTAAATAGCGTGCCAATAGCGCCCCACAATGCATATGCGATACCCAGATCCATCCATCGCAGCGACTTTGAAAACAGAAACAAGGTAATCGCATAGCCAATTACCAAGCAAATCGTTGGAATCAGCCGATGGAAACCATCTGATTCCTTCAACAACGAACTGCTAATAATTTCAAACACTATCGCGGCACACAAAAAGCCGTATCCTAATAACAAGCGATCATCCCGTTTCCAAAAACTTCATTACAGATTATTCTAACCCTAATTAACCAAACAGAAAACCATCAGTCATCACCACCGTGATGGGTTCCAAGTCCTGCCATCCAACTCAGCCTGTGCTAGTTTGATTCGCCGCTGCTGCTCTTCGCTAAGTTCTGCTAGGGCTAAATATAACGCTCGTTCTTTAAACTGCGGTGTTTGTGCTGCTAGCGCTAATAATTGCTGAGCCGCCCAGGTCTGTTCTGCCATTAGCTATCCTCCATATCCTGAATCATTTTAAGATTCATTTGCAAGTCCTCTAACGTTGCCTGATTATTTTTAAGCTGTTCCAAAATTAAAGTCAGCTGCTGCCGCTTTTTTTCTGGCGCCGCAGCAATCTGTTTCGTTAACCGATCAACTAACCAATTTGCCTGATCATTAAAATGGCCAAGCTGTTCCTGAGTTAAATAACGTTGATATTGGATCAATAAACGAGCCTTCATCTCATCAGATTGATAACCAAACTGGTCAACCGCAAACGTTGGCAAAAAAGACATTTGTAGTTTATGTGCCAGCGCCTGAAACGGCGTCATCACTTGGGAAAGACTATAGCCCTCACTAGCTCCCGCGGCAAAGTTTCGGGCCGGTGATCCTAGGGTCACAACGGTTCCCAATTCTTTGCCAATCAAGCCTCCCGTTGCCCCGGGGTAAGCAAATTGCCGCGTCAGCACTTGATCCAGCCAATTTTTTAGAATTGCCGGAGCAGCATACCAATATAGCGGAAACTGCAGTACCAACCGATCAGCCTGTTCAATCAGCGTTTGCTCTGCCGTAACATTGACATCAAAACCCGTTAATGAATGCCACGTGACATCTGGTAATTTGGCCGCTTCCTTTAAAAACTGCTGGGTACTGGAATCTTCAATTTGTGGATGACCCACAACAACTAAAGTTTTGATAAAAACACCCCCACTCACCTTTCTACGATTTTTTCAATTAAGCTCATCTTATCACATCAATTAGTAACTGGGTGTCTCAAGACTCAAATTCACGCTTTGGGAAAACTAGCGACTACAAAACGGTTTTGAGAGTAGGCTTCTCAAAACCGTTTTATGCAGTGTCTTATAGGGAGAGCACAGTAGCGACCGAACTACTGGGAATAGCAATGGGGTTTATAAGTGGCTTCTGCCACTACACCCTTACTATTCGAGATAAGTATGCCATTTTTCTGTAATGACTGTTTGTCATTTTCGTATCGATTACGTAAAGTTTGCAGGATAGTCTATTTGTCTCTGTTTAGCACTATGAACTAAAATCGTGACTTACTTACCTGCATAAAAAAACCACCAATCGCAATGATTGGTGGTTTTTATAGGCTTAATTAAGAATTAAGCAACAGTAACGTTAGCAGCTTGTGGGCCGCGGTCGCCGTCTTCAACGTCCAAAGTTACCTTTTGGCCTTCTTCAAGAGTCTTGAAGCCGTCAGCATTAATAGCTGAGAAATGTACGAATACATCTGAGCCGTTTTCAAGAGTGATAAAACCGTAACCTTTGTCAGCGTTGAACCATTTAACAGTACCTTGTTCCATTAGAATGAAACCTCCATGCGCTATGCGCAAATAAATTTTGCATTTGAAACTTTTGAATAAGGAGCCATTCTAAAAAGAACGTTGTACCTTAATTCCGAAGCATAAATACATTAACAATACAATAACAGGTAATGCGAAAAAGTGCAACAATAAACTCCCTAAAAACGAAACTTTATTTTGAATAACCCATCTTATCCCAGCAATTGATTATGCCTAAATACGGGCATTTATAGTAACTTTAGGGTGTTTAAACACCCCCCCGCATAAGCAAAAAATGATATTAATTTAATTATCGTTAGTTTAGCAATTGCTTATTAAATGCCTCGAATCAGCACTTCAATCATGTCTTTTTGAGGCGCAAAATTGAGTCCTGCAACACGTTCTTTAAGGATCTTCGAGTATTCATCCAAAACATCATTTGGAAGTGGTGTCGTATCCCCTAATTCTGCTAAAACCTCGTCAGGTGAATCGACTTTTTTCATATCAATAAATAATCGCATATTAACCACTGTATCGCGTAAAAGGTCGGTCAGCAGACTATTGGGTTTGCCTTCCAAATCGGTGACAACAAGTTGCGCACCATCAATCCCTTGGTGATTGATCGTAACCATTTTTAATACATCAAAAACGTTTAATACATCAAAAACGTTATTCATATTTAGCACCCCCCTAATTTAGTTATCACATTGTGCTTATTATACATGATGTTTTATTACTGTTAAAGATAATCGTTTGTTATCTTTTACTTAGTCCCAACCAGCCGCCACCCCGGTTTGAGACTAAAGTGCCACTGAGTCATCACATACTGATGGTCTTTAACACCCACACTAAACAGCAGCCGCAGCTCTTCGTTTTGGTAAACCCGATACGTTTTGGTCACTTCTACTTGATTGCGACTGGCATTTGGCGTCACTGTCACCGGCCCTTGAGCTGGCTTCGTCCGTTGCAAGCGGTGCTCAAGCGGATTGGACTTATAAAGGTATACCCGCTCATTTTTGGTACCAAGCTGATGGTAAAGCAAAACCGGCCGTTTTCCAGAAATACTAGAAGTCAGCGGATATCGATGACTCACCGTCACCGGCTTCATACCGAAGGACTGATTATAGTTGAGACTCATCAAAATAATACTGCCGACTGTCAGAATCAGCCCAACGGTGACCCAAAAGGCCTTTTTAAAGCCCCCAGAGATAAAAATCATGCTGCAGGCAAAGAGTAAGGCGCCAACAAATAAAATGACAGCAATCATGATGCCACCTCCTTGTGCGGTTTCAAAAAGAACGTCATCACAAGGCCGATCAAAGCAAAGCAGGTCGCAATCGCAAACGCGTACCGAAACCCGACTACATTGGCATGTAAGGCCAATTTTTTAAACAGGATCGGAGTTGCCTTCACCACCGCACGATTTGGAAAATGATTCTTTGTCACGTTTGACATCACTGAAACCAAAACAGCCGTCCCCATCGAAGCAAAAACTTGTCGCGCGGTGTTGTTAACAACGGTCCCATCGCTGATCAAATTTAGCGGCAAGGCATTCATACCAGTAGTGGTGACGGGCATCATCACCATTGAAATTCCCAGCATTCGTACCATGTACACACAGACGATATCGGCCACAGGCGTAGTCGCGGTAATTGGAATAAAGAACCCGGTCGTCACCGTTAACAAGAACATACCGGCCATGGCCATGTTTCGCGCACCCATCCGGTCAAAGATTCGACCAGTAATCGGGTTCATCAGCCCAATCACGATTGCTCCGGGCAACAGCGTTAGTCCTGATGCTAACGGCGTTTCGCCACGAATAGTCTGCAGATAAAGGGGTAAGATCAGTGTAAAGCCGTTCATCGACATAAATGATACTGCCACTAAAGCTGCTGATAGCGAAAACTCGCGGTGAGTAAAAACTTTGAGCTGCAATAATGGATTACTAATTTTTATCGACCGCCAAATAAACAGACAAACGACAACTACCCCAATCGTCAGCGTAACGTATACAACCGGATCCGTCCACTGGTAATCACCAACCGCTGAAAAAGCAAACAGCATGGATCCGAAACCGATCACTGACAGTAATACTGACAGCCAGTCAATGGGTGCTTTTCTCGTTGGTAGTACTTTGCGTAAGGTAAACCAGCCCATAATCACAACCAGCAACGAGATTGGCAAAATAGATAGAAACAGCATGCGCCAGGAATAGTGCATCAAAATCCAGCCCGAAAGCGTTGGCCCGATCGCAGGCGCCAGTCCAATCACCATTCCAGCGGTCCCCATGGCTGTGCCACGTTGCGACGGCGGGAAGATAGAAGTCATAATGGTTTGGTACACCGGAGCCGTAATACCGACCCCGGCGCCTTGAATGAGCCGACCAACTAAAATCACCCCAAAATCGGTTGCAAAAAGACACATAATCGTCCCAACACTAAAAATTAAAATAGCTGATAAGTATAATTTCCGTGAATCAAAGCGCTGGAGGAAAAAGCCGGTAATGGGGATGGTAATTCCCATCATCAACATGAACCCAGTGGTTAGCCATTGAACCGTATTCGCCGAAATGAGAAACGACTTCATTAACGTTGGAAAAGCCGTTGTTAGCATGGTGGACGTCAGAAAGGTGCTAAACGTCCCAACAAGCATCGTAAAAACGAGTGCAATTCGATTATATGGCCGTCCCATTTGATCAACTGGCTGCCTTGAAGTGTCGATTTTTCCAGCCATGAGTATCACTTTCTTTCTCTTTAAATATTTAACGTTTATGGTTTCCCGATTTGGTGTATCCGGGTAAATAACTTCTCCTGAACTTTTGACAGTGCCGTTTTTTCGAGCTCATCACTAGTTAACCACTTGCCGGGAAAAAAGCTGAGGTCCGCATCCGGCTTCACTGTCGCACTCAACAATGAGATCAGCCACTGACGGTGGGTAAAAGTGTGTTTGACGGGTTTACCGCCCATTGGGACGACGTGAACCGCCAGCCCCAACTCTTGCTGAACCAACCGTTCCAATAACGTTAGCCGTTCCTCGTCCGTCACTAGCTCAGGCGTTTCACTTAAAGCAAGCACGTCGTCTTCTGCAATCAGCGGAAACGTCCAAAAGTTAGCCAGTAATCCTGTACTAGGCCGTTTCTGCATTAAAAATCGCTTGCCCTGTTGAATCACTAAGCCATAGTAGGCTACTTTAACCGGCTTAGGCTTTTTTGATTTTACCGGATACCGTTCTTCAACACCATCTAAATAGGCCTGGTTGAAAGCCTTCACGGGCGAATGGGCCGAATCAGGATTCTTAGCCGTCATGTAGCTGGCACCCAAATCCATCACTGCCTGATTAAAATCGCCGGGTCGCTCAGGGGACATAATGCGGCCAATTACGCGTTCAAAAACTAGTCTGGTTTGCGGTTTAGCAATGTCTAAATCAATCTCCAACAAACGGGCAAAGACCCGAAATGCGTTACCGTCCACGGCAGGGACCGGCTCGTTAAAAGCAATACTGGCAATGGCACCAGCCGTATAAGGCCCGATGCCAGCCAGTTCTTGCAGTCCCTCGGCAGTTTGAGGCCACTGACCGTTGTGTTCATTTTCAATTTGCCTAGCAGCTCTCTGTAAATTACGAGCTCGAGAATAGTAACCCAAGCCCTCCCAGGCTTTCATCAACTTTTCCTCAGGCGCATTGGCCAGATCTTGGACGGTTGGAAATTGCGCCATAAACCGTTCGTAATACGGGATGACAGTATTGACTTGAGTCTGCTGGAGCATAATTTCTGAGACCCAAACGTGGTACGGATCATGGTCTCTTCGCCACGGTAATTGGCGGCCATGGGCGTCATACCAATCCAGTAACGTTTTCCGAAAGGCGTGAATTTGGCTTTTCGACCATTCAATCATTAAATCACTCCCTTACCTCAACTAACAGACGAACCACTTGCTTTGATAGCTCATCCGTTTGCCAACAGCCAACTACTGGTTCCTCATAGTAATTGGTACCCAGTGAAAGATGGTGGTCTTTCGCGTAGTCACGCAGGTGGTTAAACCCTTCTATTAATGGTGTGTCCAAATGGTGATAGGTAAGGACTGCCCGACCGCCCAGTTCCGTCATATCAGCCTTTATCTTACTGCCGGGATTGAGCGGCGTATACAGCGCAGTGATCAACTCAGTTCGGCTTGCCTCAATCGCGTGCCGTGAACGTACCCTGCCAACCAGCAAGTTGACGGGGGGCGTCCCCATTACCGACAGCACGTGGCTGACATGTTTTTGAACCTGTTCACCCGTAACTTCTCGTTCTTCCGGAAAAGTCGTCGTTAGTAAATTAATGGGCGACCGGTCTACCACTGTAACGGCTTCCGGCATCGCCCGGCGAGCCGTTTCTTGGTTAGTGATCTCCTGGGAGATCTGTTGATGCGCCGTACTTAACTGACGAAGCTGTTCTTCAATTAATTGCTGCTGATACTTCAGCATAGCAACGTGATTGTTCTTATTTGCTTGTAGAGTAGCTTTAGTTTTGTTCAGATCATTTTCCAATTTAACCGTCGCTTGCAGAGACAGCCACTGATTGATCTGGGTCAAATCGTATGACCGATGGCCGTTCTTATCCCGATTAGCTGGCTTAAATAGTCCCAGTTCATCAAACCGGTTCAGGACGTGCCGATCAATTCCCATCAGTTGTGCAAACTGCCCTGCAGAAAGTTGTTGCCCTTCTATCAATATTATTCACCTCGTAAAGCGTCTCGTAACTTGACGTTATGAAACAGCTTCATTATTATCAACATAGAGTTAATGGGATTGAGAGGAATCATCCATGCAAGTAAAACTAAAATTTATTGCTGTGATTGCGGCAGCCTTTTTTCTAAGCGGCTGCCAGCAAAACATGTCAAATTCAAAGCAGGTTTCGGACAGCAAAGGTGTCATGTCTCGAAACCAAAACGTCACCGTCGTTGAACAGACCCGTTTGAACACCGTCGACATTTCAAAGGTCAACAGTTTCAATAAGCTGCGCAGCTCAACGGAGGGCCTTTTTCGGTTAGGCAATAACGGGCGGGTCAATCATGGCTTAGCCCAGAGCTACCGAATCAGCAAAAACGCCAAAACCTACACCTTTAAGCTACGAAAAAACGCCCGTTGGAGCAATGGCCAGCCGATTACTGCTGCTGATTTCGTTTACTCATGGCAGCGAAGCGTAAAACCCCAAACCCGATCCGTGAATTCTAATTTATTTGACGGCATTAAGAACGCCGAAAAAATTAGAAAGGGGGAACGTCCGGTAAGCAGTCTGGGCGTTAAAGCCCTCTCGATGCACGAACTTCGGGTGACATTGGACCACCCCATGGTTTACTTTGAAAGCCTGCTGGCCTACCCCTTGTTTGCACCGCAGCATCAAGCCACCGTTCAGCACTACGGCTCACAATACGGTGCCAGCGCTAACAAACAAATTTATAGCGGCCCGTTTAAGCTCGTCAAATGGCATGCCAACAGTGCTGCCCGAACGTTGGTACCTAACCCCTATTACTGGGATAAGTCCCACGTTTATTTAAAGCGCTTGACCATCGTCACCTCAAAATCTCCCTCTCAAGACTTAAAAGCTTACCACGATGGCAAGGTTGCCGAGATCCAACTCATCGGCAAACAGATTCCCGAAAATAAAAATAACCGGGACTACGTTGTCCGGCCGTTCTCGTTAATGCGCATAATCGCATACAATTTTAACACAAGCAATGCTACCAATAAAAAACTCATTAATAATCGTAACGCACGTCTCGCAATTTCGCACGCAATTAGTCGCCGTCAGCTTATTAATCATGCACTGCAAAACGCATCGTTGCCACCAAAGGGATTTGTTACCGCCGGGCTAAGTAAAAACAACCTCAACCACTCCGACTTTGCCAACCAGCAGGAAGCATCTTCTGTTGTGAAGAACAATTCTAAGCTAGCGGTTCGGGAGTGGACGGCAGCTAAACGACAGCTGCACCTGAAAAAAGCGACGCTAACCCTATCAGCCTCAAACGATGCCATTAGCACCAGGGTTGCCCAAAATATTAAGGGCCAGTTAGAAAGCCACCTGCCAGGTCTGAAAATTCACGTCAATTTGTCGAATTCAAGCCGCTTAACCAGTCGGGTCAGCCGCGGTAAATTTGATTTATTACTGACTGGCTGGGGAGCAGATTATCCCGATCCACTCTCATTCTTACAGGCCATGACCAGTAATAGCCGCCATAACTATGGCCACTGGCACGATGCCAAGTACGATCGACTAGTAAATACCATCAGTAATAACCAAAGCACTAATAACCAGTTACGCTGGGAACAAATGCTGGCTGCCGAAAAAAGGCTCACTGAGCAGCAGGGTGTAACACCGTTATACCAGCAAGCTGACAGTTTCCTGACCAATCCCAAGTTAAACGGGGTCGTTCATAACATCAGCGGTGTCGTTGAAGATTATAAGAGTGCTTACTGGGTCAAGTAATAAAGAGGCTGCGACACAACTCGGTAGATTCCAGAATATAACACCCAAAAGCACGATCCCGATAAAAACCATCGGAATCGTGCTTTTGGGTGTTATATGGCCGGAATCTGAGTTGTGGAACAGGCTAAGGCTATATTTGAGTAGTGAACTAAAGCACATTTTAGACTGTGTTTTAGTTAAGAAATCAACTGGAATTCTTATCGATATAGCCTTGAGTCACAGTTCCTTTTCGCTATTTAATTAACCGTTACATCGTCCGATTCGAAGTCGTTTTCAGCCTTTAATTCGTTCAGAAAAGCCTCGCCGTATTTAGCTAGTTTGCTTTCACCGACACCGCTAACAGTCAGCATTTCTGCTTTGGTTTGCGGCATCACCGTACACATATCGCGCAACGTTTTATCCGAAAAGATAACGAACGGCGGGACACCCTGCTTTTTGGCAAATTCACGGCGAATAGCTCGCAGCCGCTCAAACAGATCATCGTTTTGCGGTAATACGTGAGTGGCCTTAACAGCAACTTTGCGATAAACCTTTTCCTTGCCCTGTAAAACCGCCACACCGCTATCGCTAACCCGCAGCACGGGGTATTGACCACCCTCGGCGATTAAATACCCTGAGGCCGTTAAGAAATCAATCAATTCGGCGACCGACTTTTGCGATGAACCCTTCATAATGCCATAGGTTGACAGTTCCTCAAAGTGGAACTGCTTGATTCGTGCCACACTGGAACCGGTCAGTACTTGGGCAACTAAGATTTTCCCGAACCGCTCGCCCATCCGTTTAACACACGACAGCACCTTTTGCGTATCAACGGTAATATCCTGCTGTTCGCGGTCGTCCAGACAGTTAGAACACTGCCCGCAGTCGGTACTTTCCTCGCCAAAGTAATTCAAAATAAAGCGCTGGAGGCATTCCTGCGTGTTGGCATACTGCGTCATATCCTGCAGCTTTTCGTATTCCTGCTTTTTACCGGCGTCGTCTCGTTCGGACTGATCGATCAAAAAGTGCTGAATCGAAACGTCCGACTGCCGAAACAGTAAGATTGCTTCACTGGGCAAACCATCACGCCCTGCACGGCCAGCTTCCTGATAGTACGACTCAAGGCTGCCGGGCACCTGGGCATGGATCACAAACCGAACGTTGCTTTTATCGATCCCCATCCCAAACGCGTTCGTCGCCACCATAACTGGCACGCGATCATACAAGAAATCTTCTTGATTTTGCCGGCGAACGTCCTTGGAAAGGCCGCCGTGATACATGGTTGCTTCAATGTGCTTTTTATTGAGCAGCTTGGTTAACCGTTCGACTTCTTTCCGGGTGCTGGCGTAAACAATGCCAGACTGACCAGGATTTTGCTTTAAATAATCAATCAGGTACCGATCGTTATCCTGGTGCTTGATCACCTTAAAGGCTAAGTTTGGCCGGGAAAAACCGGTCTTCACTTCTTCATCCAACCCCAGCCGCTGCCGAATATCCTTTGCCACGATCGGTGTTGCAGTAGCTGTTAAGGCAATGATCGTCGGCTGACTAGGTAACTGCTGAATGGTTTGTGCCAGGTTTAAATAACTGGGGCGAAAGTCATGCCCCCACTGAGAAATACAGTGGGCTTCATCGATGGCCACCAGATCAATGGGCAGCTCAGCTAAGCGGTTTAAATACCCTGAATCCAGCCGCTCCGGTGAAACGTACAGTAATTTGACCTTGCCGCTAGCCGCGTCATTAAACCGCTGATTGATCTGATCATAATCCAGCGAGCTATTGATAAAGGTTGCCGCAATGCCATTTTCATTCAGGGCATCTACCTGGTCTTTCATCAGTGAAATCAGCGGTGACACCACGAGTGTGACGCCGTCCAGCATCAAAGCCGGAATCTGGTAGCAAAGCGATTTACCGCCACCGGTGGGCATAATTGCCAGCACGTTTTGGTGATTCAAAACGTCGTTGATTGCTTCTTCTTGCCCTGTCCGAAAGCTGTCATAACCGAACTGGGATTTTAATATGGTTTGCGGCTTCATGGATTTCCGTCCCCTCCAAAATAATCTTCTTCCAGTTTAACAGAATACCGATCTGAATGTTAACTACGCTAATCACGCCAGTAAAATTTAAAACCAAATAAAAACCGCCAAGCCTGCATGCAACAGGACCTGGCGGTAAGCAGTCAAACAAATAGTCTAACTGGTTTGAAGGACTTATTTAGCTGTGAGATAACCTTGAGCTTTTAATAATTCAGCACATTCAACGGCACCGCCGGCAGCACCACGAGCGGTATTGTGTGACAGGCCAATGAACTTCCAGTCGAAGATTTTGTCTTCGCGAAGCCGGCCAATGGAGACGCCCATCCCGTGTTCGAAGTTCACGTCTAAGCGAACTTGGGGACGATCATCTTCCGTCATGTAGCGGATAAACTGCTTGGGTGCACTCGGTAAGCCCAAGCGCTGCGGCTCGCCACTGTAACTTTCCAATGCATCGATCAGATCCTGCTTTGACGGGTTCTGACGGAAGTTAACGAAGGCCGCGGCCGTGTGTCCGTATAAAACGGGTACTCTGAGACATTGAGACGTGATCACCGTATCGTCTGCCGGGACGATGGCCTTTTTTTCGTCATCAACGTGGCCCCAAATTTTTAACGGTTCGCCTTCGGACTTAGCTTCTTCACCAGCAATATAGGGAATCACGTTACCTTCCATTTCTGGCCAGTCTTTAAAGGTCTTACCGGCACCAGAAATCGCTTGATAAGTGGTAGCAATAACCTGAGTTGGCTCAAATTGGCGCCATGCTGAAAGGGCTGGCGTATAACTTTGAATCGAACAATTGGGTTTAACGGCGATGAACCCACGGCTCGTCCCCAAACGTTCCCGTTGATACTTGATCACATCCGTGTGGTCGGGGTTAACTTCAGGAATCACCATTGGGACGTCTGGCGTCCACCGGTGGGCGCTGTTGTTAGAAACTACCGGCGTTTCGGCCTTAGCATAAGCTTCTTCAAGCTTGCGGGTATCCGCCTTATCTAACTTGATCGCACTGAAAACAAAATCAACTTGGGAGGCAACTTCGTCCACATTAGCTGCATCGTGCAGTACCATGCCCTTTACAGCTTCTGGGATGTCGCCTTCCATCTTCCAACGGCCCTTTACAGCTTCAGCGTACGTCTTGCCGGCACTATGCGCACTAGCTGCAACTAACGCGATCTCAAACCAGGGATGATCAGCCAAGATCTTAATGAAACGCTGCCCGACCATACCCGTTGCACCAATAATTCCTACTCGTAATTTCTCACTCATTAGATATCCCTCTTTTTAACACAGTATTTTTAGTAATTAACATTAACTTGTTTGTTCTAAATTAATCAAGTCTTAACCCTTGCTGGCAATAAAAGCCTTCAGCCGTTTCATGGCTTCTGCTAAATCAGCATCAGAAGCAGCGTAAGAGAAACGGACGTAACCCTCACCGCCGGCACCAAAGGCACTGCCAGGAACGCCCCCGACCTTGCCCTGTTCCGCCAGATCGTAAGCAAACTTAACATCATCTTTACCATAACTAGCAGGAATTTTAACAAAGGCGTAGAACGCGCCGGATGGCGTTGCCATTGATAAGCCCATTTCATCCATCGATTTTTGCACAAAATCGCGGCGCTTCTGGTAAACCTTGCGCATGGCTACTGGATCTTGCAGGCCGTTGTGTAAGGCTTCGGCACCAGCGGCCTGTGCCGGGTTAGACGGCGAAGTTACCATAAACGCGTGCATCTTAGTCGCACTGGCGATCAGCTGTGCTGGCCCCGCCAGATAGCCCATTCGATAACCCGTCATGGCGTGCGACTTAGAGAGCCCGTTGATCAGGATCGTGCGTTCGGGAATGACGTTTGCAATCGAGTAGTGCTCAACACCGTATGTTAGTTCACTGTAAATTTCATCGGCAATCACAAACAGGTGATGATCAGCGATGACTTTGGCTAAGCCCTCAATCGTCGACTGGGGATATTCAACCCCGGTTGGATTGCCTGGGTAGTTCAGCAACACGGCTTTGACCGAATCGCCTTCTTCATCGAGGACTTTTTCCAGCCGTTCTGGTGTCAAGATAAAATGACTGTTTGACGTGTCAACCTGGACTGTGGTCGCACCGGCAATCGTTACCAGCGGAAAGTACAACGCGAAGGCGGGTGTCGGAATAACCACCTTATCACCAGGATTCAAAATGGTGAATAACGAAGCGCAGATCGCTTCAGTAGCACCCACTGTGGCAATAATTTCCGTTTCGGGATCGTAGTTTAAGCCCTGACTTTCCATCAGATAATGGTGAATCCCCTCACGCAGATACATGGTTCCCTTTTGGGGTGAATAATGGGAATCGTTGTCTTGAATGCTCTTGATGGCGGCATTTTTAACGTGTTCTGGGACGTTCATATCGGGTTCACCCAGGGTCAGTTGAATGAGTCCCGGAATGGTTGAGAACTTTTGGGCAACTTCCCGGATACCGGAAGGACCCACTTGATTCAATCGTTGATTGACTTGCTGACTTAAATCACTGGCTAATTGAGGCATGTTGTCACTCCATTTTTAGTTTAAATTTATTAATATTAATCTTATTGGTTATTAAAGGACGTTTTCGAGACCAACTACTAAGTCCTTCAAGTCCAAAACGTGGTCCATAGCAACCTTGACCCCGCCCATAAACGACTGACGGTCAAACGAATCTTGGCGAATCGTCAACGCTTCACCCGGACCGCCAAACAAAACTTGTTCATGAGCAACGTAACCGGGTAAGCGTACCGCGTGAATCGGAATCCCGTGGTAGTTTCCGCCGCGGACACCCGGTAAGCTCTCCGTTTCATCAGGATTGCCCTGTTCGTGCTCTGGCCGAACTTCATCGATCAGTTTAGCGGTACTCAGCGCAGTCCCCGATGGTGCATCGGCTTTATTGTCATGGTGCATTTCAATAATTTCCACGTCTGGGAAATACTTCGCAGCTTCCTTGGCAAACTTCATCAGCAAAACGGCCGACATCCCAAAATTAGGTGCAATCAAGCCGCCAAGATGCTTGGCTGAAGCTAAGGACTGCAGTTCACTGACCTGTTCATCGGTTAACCCGGTGGTCCCAATCACGGGATGGATACCTTGTTCAATGGCAAATTTGGTGTTGGCGTAAACCGCACTTGGCAGCGTGAAATCGATCCAGATATCAGCATCGGTTTGAATCTCGTTCAAATCACCATAAATGGCGACCCCGGCTGGTAAACCGTAATTTTTAGGATCCTTTGACTTCAGCCCAGCGGCAAAGCCCGCAACTAATTCGTAACCATCGCTTTCTTGAACGAGGTGAACCGCCTTTTGGCCCATCGCACCGGTAAAACCTGCAACTAATACTTTTGTCATTTTAATAACTCCTTGCTTAATCCACTAATTGGTCTGATAATGCATCCGCGTCCATGTCCAAAGCAATCGCCAGCTGACGGCGTTCTTCGTCGTTCAATGACTGGATTGGCAGACGGCAGTCGCCAACAGCATAACCCTGGGCGTTTAACACCGCCTTAACGGGGGCTGGTGATGGGAACATGAAAAGCGCTGCCATTTTTGGTGTTAACTGGCGCTTCAAACCGCCGGCCTTAGTCAGATCACCAGCATAGAGCGCATCGTACATTGTCCGAATCTGTTCACCGTAAATGTGGGAAGCAACCGAGATCACACCGGCACCGCCAACTACACGGGCAGACAATGCCTGAGCATCTTCACCGCTGTAGACGTAGAAATCATCATCAGTGTGTTCCACTAAGAACTCAATGTCATCAATTGAGGTACACTGCTTAACACCAACAATATTAGGGTTCTTGGATAAGGTCACCACCGTCTCATTAGCCATCGTCACACCGGTACGACCAGGAATGTTGTAAATGATAATCGGTTTTTCAGCGGCGTCGGCAACCGCGGTGAAGTGCGCGATCATGCCGCGCTGGCTTGGCTTGTTGTAGTAAGGAACCACGACTAATTCATAGTCCACACCCTGGATTTCACTGACTTCCTTGGTGAAAGCCTCCGTTTCACAAGTGTTGTTACTGCCAGTCCCGGCAATTACGGGAACCCGGCCGCCAATGATTTGACCAAAACGCGTGTACAATTCAATTTTTTCGTCATGGGTCAAAGTTGGGGTCTCACCAGTAGTTCCACCGATGACAAATCCCTTGCTGCCCGTATCGATCAAGTGATTCGTTAATTTTTCCAAAGCAGCGTAATTAATATGCCCATCTTCATCAAACGGGGTGATGATAGCCGTCATTAAATCTACGTTTTTTAATGTTGTCATGCTGATACGTCTCCTTTTTCATTGACTGATTCGATTAACGATTAACTACTCGGCCATTCTGGCGGTGATAAAACCGGTAATGGCATTAACACCTGCCTCAATGGCTGATTCTTTAGGGTTTAACGTTGCTGAGTGCAGCTGTGAGTCATCTTCGACTCCCAGCCAAAACATGGTTCCTGGAATCTTGGAAAGTAAGTAACCGAAGTCCTCACCCGTCATGGCAGGCTTCGTTTCCACAAAGTTCACGTCAGAATTATCCTGCATATAAGTAATGAAACGTTTAGTTAGTTCCGGGTTATTTTCAACCGGTAAATAACCGCCCTGATTTAAGTCAACGGTCACCTCGGCATTAAAGCTTCTGGCGATTCCTTCACCCACGTCTTTGAGGCGCTGATCAATCCGCTGAATCATCACCTGCGTCAACCCGCGAATCGTCCCTTCAATGCGGGCATGGCCAGCAATCACGTTACGAATCGTACCGGCTTCCAGTTTGCCCAAAGTGATGACGCCACTTTCGATGGGGTCAATGCTCCGGGAAACAATGGTTTGAACCTGACTGATCAACGCCGCCGCTGCCACTACCATATCATTGGCATCTTGCGGGTAAGCAGCGTGGCCGCCCTTGCCTTCAAGGTCGATGTTCACTTCTGTCGTACCAGCAAACAGGGTGCCCATCCGGCAGCCGATAGCACCAGCTGGTAAATCAGGGTTATCATGCAAACCGTAAAATTCATCCGGTCGCCACTGTCCCTTAAAGACACCTAGTTCGTAGGCCAGCTTCCCGCCGTTTTGACTTTCCTCAGCCGGCTGGAAGAAGAATACCAGATTATCAGTTGGCTGGTGTTCAGCGAAGTAGCTCAGCACGCCTAACGCTACCGTCATGTGAATATCGTGTCCGCAAGCGTGCATGACCCCGGGATTTTTCGAGGCAAACGGTAAGCCGGTTTTCTCGCTAACGGGTAGGGCATCAATGTCAGTGCGATAGCCAACCGTGCGTTTCGGGGCACTGCCTTCAACGCGAACCAGTAACGCGGTTGGTAAATCGGGAATTTTTTTAACTTGCAAATGGGTCTGATCAAAACTGGCAATCACTTTTTCAAGGTAGGCTGCCGTCTGCACTTCCTTTAACGCTAATTCTGGGATCTGGTGCAGATGACGACGAATTTTAATGAGATTTTCTTCCGTTAAAACTGCCATTTCATCACAACTTTCTTAAATCGTCTTCGAGCCCGGTCTTTGATTCGGTCTTCTCGTCAACGTTTTTGATGAACCGCGCTGGTACACCAGCGACCATTGTGTGCGGCGCAACATCTTTAGTGACGATGGCACCAGCAGCAACAACGGCACCTTCACCAACGTGAACGCCTTCGATCACCACCGCATTCGCTCCGATCAAGACGTTATCGTCAACCCGGACCGGCTGTGCTGAGGCGGGTTCAACGACGCCGGCTAAAACGGTACCGGCACCGATGTGGGAATGGCTTCCCACAATGGCACGGCCACCGAGGACCGCCCCCATATCGATCATGGTATCATCACCAATTTCGGCACCAATATTAATGGTGGCACCCATCATAATAACGGCATTATCCCCAATCAAAACTTGGTCACGAATGATGGCACCTGGTTCGATCCGGGCGTTGATGTCTTTCATATCCAGCAAAGGCACAGCCGAATTACGGGTCTGATTTTCAATTTCAGTATCGGTAATTTCTGCTTGATGCTGATCCAGGAAGGTTTTGACATCTGACCAGTCACCGAACAGCACGCCGGTCTTAGTTTCAATGAAGGCTTTAATACTATCTGGTACTTTCAGTTTTGCTAAGTCACCTTTGATATAGACCTTAACGGGCGTTTTCTTTGGTGCATTGCCAATGTAATCAATAATTTCCTGTGCGTCTAATTTTGCCATGTCATGACCTCGTCTCTCTTAAGTTATTTATAATAGGTAGTTTTTATTTAAAATGATTCAGGTAACGGTTGATCTAACCGTGTCAAATCAGCATAGGTTTCACGTTTAACGACCAACGTTGATTTACCGTCTTCAACGAAGACCACTGCTGGTCTCGGATTACGGTTGTAGTTGGAAGCCATGGAATAACCATAGGCACCCGTATCCAAGATGGCAAGAACGTCACCCGGCTTGCTGGCTGGCAACGGCTGCTGATCGATCAAAATATCACCGGACTCGCAGTACTTGCCGGCAATGTGGACCGTTTCAGTCGGTAACGCTGTTGGCTGATCAACTAAAACCGCTTCGTACTCGGCTTGGTAAAGTGCTGGTCGAATGTTGTCCCCCATGCCGCCATCAACGGTTAAGTAGGAAGTCAAACCAGGAACATCTTTACGGGAACCAACGGTGTAAAGATTGTACCCAGCTGGTCCAGCAATGGAACGACCAGGTTCGATCCAAACTGCCGGCATATCGAGGCCTTGATCCGTTGCACTTTGCTTGATGGTTTTAACGATAGCATCAACGAAGTCCTCAGGTGCTAATGGATGGTCGTCCTTAGTATAACGAATACCAAATCCACCGCCGACGTTAATGACTTCTGGTTGATACTGATACTGATTGTGCCAGTTAGCAGCAATTTCAACCAATTTTTGGGCTGCCATTTGAAACCCGTTTAGTTCAAAAATTTGTGAGCCGATGTGGGCGTGAATGCCTAGCATATTCATGCGGTCATTCGCCAAGACTTCCTGAAGGGCCTTGTCGGCTTGGCCGGTCTTCAAATCAAAACCGAATTTGCTGTCTTCCTGACCGGTTGAAATATACTCGTGAGTATGGGCTGAAATGCCCGGAGTGATTCTCAGCATCACTGCTGAACTGGCATCCTGTTCTTTTAGAACCTCATCTAACAATTCAATTTCGTGAAAATTGTCTAACACGATCACACCAACATGATTTCTAACGGCCATTTCCAATTCTGCACGTGATTTGTTGTTACCGTGAAAACTGACCCGAGCCATTGGGAAATCAGCTTGAATAGCTGTATATAACTCGCCACCGGAAACTACATCAATGTGCCCTTGTTCCTGGTCGATCACTTGAAACATAGCCACCGTGGCAAAAGCTTTGCTGGCATAACTGACTGCGTAATCTACGCCGTTGGCTTCAAAAACTGATTTGAACCGGCGAATCTGGTCACGAATTTTGGAGACATCATACACTGCCAGCGGTGTTTGGTATTTCGTTGCGAGTTCATCCGCATCGACCCCGCCAATGGTTAAATGTCCTGCTTCGTTGATCTGTTCATCTGTCAATTGCTCGCTCATGTTTTGCCCTCCGGTAATTATAGATTGTACGAAAAAGGATCCTTTTGTTTACGCTAAACAAAAGGACCCCAATTAAATGACTAATTCATTATGGACTCATTTTCGATAGCGCTCCGCAGACGTTATATCTGCGACAGTCCGTGATTTGTTGAATCACGTCCCAGCTAACTGATTGCTGCAACAACCAGTGCTTCGGCAACGTCCCCTTTTGGTTCACCTCATCGTCATAACAGTGACTGAGTGAACTGACTAATGTCGGTTGCAACCTCTTCGATTTAATCAAATTCTATAATTGTTTTTTAAGATAGTCAAGGGAATTATGAAAATAAAGGTGCGGAAACGAGCGTTAAGAGACTGGAGCCTAAGGACACTGGGGCATAAATCCCGGGCTTGGATTTATGCCCCAGTGTCCTTAGGTGCAAGGCTCTGCTCGATGTAGTCTGATTGGGAAACGTAGCAATAAGGCATTTTCAGCCACCCACTCAAACTTAATAAACTTAATTTCAAAAAAAGTTGCACCTACTATAGCTCCCCAAAACACGGCGCTTTTCCGTTAATGAAACAGTTGCCAAAGAAAAATAAACTGTTAGAATTCAATGTAATTATTAACAGTTTCTGGCAAAATCCAGATAGACAAGGAGTGTTAAATGTGAAAGTCGTTAAGTTTGGTGGCAGCTCATTAGCTGATGGTCCTCAATTTGAAAAAGTGATTTCGATTATGAAAGCTGATCCTGAGCGTCAGGTGATCATTACATCCGCACCGGGAAAACGTCATGATGGCGATATTAAGGTGACAGACCTACTCATAAAATATGCAAAATTAACGATTAAACATGCAAATACCAGTGAGATCTTGAAGCAGATTTTCAGCCGTTATCAAGCCATTGGTGCATACTTTGATCTCAATGAAACTGCCCTTGCTCCCATTTTGCAGGCACTAAGCGAATTACCAAACGCTGATTATCCTGATGATGATTACTTGATGGCGGCCTTTAAAGCGCACGGTGAACGGCTGAATGCCCGTTTAATGGCCACCGTGATGAATCACCTGGGGATGAAGGCCCGCTTCGTTGACCCTAAAGAAGCGGGGATTATCGTCAGTGACGAACCCAATAACGCGATGGTGCTGCCAGAAACTTACGAAAACCTATCTCACTTTAACGTTGACGATGCCATCCTCGTCTTTCCTGGCTTCTTTGGCTTTACACCAGCAGGTCAAATTGCCACCTTTTCGCGGGGCGGTTCTGACATCATTGGTGCAATTGTCGCCCGCGGCTTAAAAGCCGATTTATACGAAAACTTTACGGACGTGGATGCCATCTACGCGGCAAATCCCAAACTCGTTGATCGTCCCATTGCCATTCACCGAATGACTTACCGGGAAATGCGGGAGCTTTCGTACGCCGGTTTCTCTGTATTCCATGATGAAGCGATTATTCCCGCAATCCAAGGTGATATTCCCATCAACGTAAAGAATACCAATCGACCCGAATTACCGGGTACCTTGATCGTCCCTGAAAAGGGCTTCAAGCCGGCTCAAACCATCACGGGTGTCGCCAGTTCTACCCGTTTTGCCGCCCTCTACATTCACCGTTATCTGCTGAACAAAGAAGTCGGTTTCACCCTGAAGCTGCTGCAAGTCTTTAAAAAGTACAACGTATCGTATGAACACATGCCTTCTGGGATCGATGACTTAACCGTTATTTTCGACCGTACCCAGTTTGATGAAGATACGGTTCATAACATGTGCCACGATATTCGTGAAGCACTTAAGCCTGACACTATGGAATGGATCGATGACTACGCCATCATCATGGTGGTGGGTGAAGGTATGCGAGATAAGATCGGCGTCATTGAACAAATCATCCAGCCATTAGCCCAGCACAACATTGGCGTACACATGATTAACCAGGGTGCTTCACGGATTTCAATTATGTTAGGTACCCGCCGTGCAGATGCCGAGGAAGCCGTTAAAAGTATCTATAACGCTTTTTTTAGCAAAGAAACAGTTTAAAAAAGGGACATTTGATCAAGAAACTGATAGAATGGCCTCACGATTATTTTCGACAATAAGGAGTAAAAATTATGGTGCAATTACGTAAGGTACACGGATCCGAAAACCACTTTTTCTTGCTGGATCAATCGACCCTTAACCAGCCGCTAACTGACAGTGAGTTAACCGCCCTAGCCCAGCAGGTCACGAATCCGAAAACCGGGATTTTAGACGGTGCTGATGGCATTTTAGTTGTTAATTCTTCTGATCATGACAACGTTTTAGGCCAAATGCGTGTCATTAACGCTGATGGCAGTGAAGCTTCAATGTGCGGAAACGGCTTGCGAACCGTTTCCCGGTATCTAGCCGAGAAGCACCACACCAATCAATTTAAAGTTGAGACCCTCACCGCTGATTTACAGGTCAGCCGCCAAAATGACTTGGCGCCAGAAGTTCCCGCCTTCAGTGTGGAGATTTCACCGGTTCGTTTTAAGCCCGCTGACTTTCCGTTTGCCAACCTGGGTGACGGTGCACTAATCGATCAACCGATTCCCGCCTTCGTTCCGGGGTTAAACTTCACTGCAATTGCTGTGCCGAATCCTCATTTGATCAGCTTTGTGGACGAAGATACCATGAACAGTGATGCTCTAGGTGAATTAGGCGCACGGTTAAACGGTGCTAACGACTACTTCCCAGATGGCGTAAATGTCAGTTTTGCCCAAATTCTGGGTCAAAATCAGCTTTTCGTTCGCACTTACGAACGGGGCGTTGGCTTTACTAATGCCTGTGGTACGGGAATGTCTGCTACCAGCTTGGCCTTTGCGATGACCCACCCGAACGTGGGCCAATTTGACCAAACTATTACGGTTTATAACCCAGGTGGTATGGTCAAAACTCAGGTACATCAAGAAGGCGACCGTTACTGGATCGATTTGATTGGCAATGCCACGCAAACTCACCTCATCAACGTCGATGAGTCTGAACTTCATCACGCTAACGTGACAACTGAGACCGCTTCGATTCAGCAAACTACTGAAGAAGCCGCTTACCAGCAATTTGTTGATCAGCTGCCAAAGGTTTCGGCAATTGCTGTTAAAAAATAAATATGAATATGTATACAAGATCAGCCCCGCAACCCGAACACTAATCTTGTAAAACCAATAAACGCCATTCCGATTTTCAACGGAATGGCGTTTATTGGTTTTTATTGGTTAATGCATGATGCTTATTTAAGTTTGGTCTTTGCCAGTTGGATCAAATCATCGCTGACAAATTCACTGGTAAACCGCTGCATCGGAGTGATCGCGTGACGGTCCTTATACGCCACCGGTTTGGTCGCAATAACCGCTACCGTTAAGTGGTTTTCAGTCAAAAAGACCTGCCCAATACGTTTAAGTTTCCCCTTGGTATGCCGGCCAGTACGCCAGGAATGCAGCTGAAAATCCCGTTCGTCACGAATCACGTACTGCCCACTATCATCCTGTTCAACTGGTACACCAATATATTCTTCAACTGGATACTTTGCTTTTGCCATGGTTCACCTACTGCTTTTCAATTAATAATTCATTAACTAACGCGTCAATCTCTGTGTCACTCAGTACCTTACGCAACCAGCGCTTGCTGAGCCGTTTTTGCAGCTCGCTTTTGTCCAAAGCGACATTGGTCAGCTGCCCTTCTAATCGACGCGTCTGTTTATCGTCCAACAAGTCGCCATAAGCGGCAGCTTTGGTGATTTGTTGGCCTTCAACCATCAAATTTAGTGCCACTGAGCCCGCGTCAAAGTGCTTAACCCGATAACGGTTAAAACCGGGATTAGCCCCGAAATTCCAATCAACTGTCCGGTATTGCTCCGCCAGCCGTTCATCAATAATCTGCCAATCATGGTCATTCAAGTGATAAGTTTCAATGTCTTCTAACCGCTCAGCATGAAATAGCTTCAGTAACAGCTGCGTTTTAAATTCTTCACTGGTCAGTTGCTGATATTCTGGTGCCAAATGACCTTTAATATTTTCAATGTTACTGCGGTTAGACTTGACCCACTTTCCGTTGATCCGGGTTTCTACTGGGTGAAGCGCCTGACTGGCAGCTTGCAGATCCATATCATACATCAGTGTACCACCAGCTGCGTAGGCATCGCCCGATTTAACCATCGTCATTCCGGTAAACTTATGATCATTAACCACAAGATCGGAATTACCGCGCAACACCGCATCCGTTGCGCCTAACTCGTGCAGCGCATCGAGGATCGGTTGGGCAAAGACATGGTAATTTCCCCACTGTGCATCGTCATCCGTGTCACCCACCACGATATTTTCAAAAACTAAGTTACCCATATCATGATAGACAGCACCACCGCCTGACGTTCGCCGAACTAACGCAATGTTATGCTCACGCAAATACGGGACGTTGACCTCGGCAAACACATTTTGATTCACACCGACGATCACTGAGGGTTCATTAATGTACACCATGAGTCCGTGACCCGGCAGCTTAAGATCGTTGATCAAATAGTTATCAAGCGATTGATTCACAATTGGATCATAAACTGGTTTGCCATCGCGGCTCGTATCGATTAAGAACATAGGAAGAGACGCCCCTTTTTCTGATATTTGATACTTCCATTTTACGGTTTTTCCACCACCGATACCAGCATAATGTGAAACGCTTTCTTTCTTTCATCAAGGTCGGTATACTTAAACCATTAAGAAACAAAAAGAAGGGGATCATTATGGCATTTTGGACCAAATTAATCAGCAGTTTCAAACATCTCTTCAGCAAGAAGGCAGCTCAGTTTGAGCCAACGGAAAGGGACGGTGTCTGGTATCAGGAAATTAAGCCCGGCATTGTTCGCGTCGGTATTGCTGATCAGGCTTACGAAGATCTGGGCGACATTACCTTCATGGACTTTTCATCCCCAAGTGACCAGTTAGAGTTAGACGATGACTTGCTTGAGATGGAGGGTGCCAAAGCCGTTGAAACTTTAAAATCACCGGTTAAGGGCACCATTATTGCTCGTAACAACGAGTTGCTGAAACAAAGTGATGCGTTAGCAAAGCATTCAACTCAGGACAATTGGTTAGTCGATGTTAAAACAGCTTAAAATAGCCAAAAAGAACGTGATCATCAGCCGAGTAGCCGATGATCACGTTCTTTTCATTTATCTTTTGGCATTTGCCAAAGCCGTTTTTGATTAGTTTTGGTTTTCTAGCTTTTCAGCAGCTTCATCAATGGTTGCGAAACCTGACTTGCCACTCTTAGCCTTTGGGTGCTTAGCACGGTCTTCCTCTGCCTTTTCGATCAATGCCTTACGCTGTTCTTTGCTTAACTTGTTAGCCATTTAAATCGCGCTCCCTTTTATTTTCATAAATTAATATGTTAGAACTTTTCTAACAACTTCATCGTAGCACTAATCGTGGTCTTTGTTAAATATTGACCTTGGCTGCGCCTTGATTTAATAGTCTCTTAAACACTTTTGACAAATCACCTAAACCAATCTAATTTAAGCCATAAGCTAATAATTTAACACACCAGAATAAAGGGACTACACTGTATTTATAAGGAGGAATTCAATATGGCAGATGTAGATAAGACTTTATTCTTAGATTATAATATGAATGACGCTTTTGACTGGAGCGATCAAGAAATGCCAGTCCGCGACGCCATTTGGGATTACTTCATGGAGCAAAACAGTCATGATACGATGAAGACTGAAGAACAAATGAAACCATTCATGACTGAATCCGAAGCTGATATTCGCAAGTTTGTTGAAGATAATTTGAAGACTGCGGATGCTAAGTAATTTATCATTAGTAAAAGATTTTTAAAACGAGGGTGACCACCAGTTATTGGTGGTCACCCTTATTTGTATGAAATTGTTTGTGAATTACAATATCGTGCACGATATAATTGGTGTTGCACCGAAAAACGTCAATTAAATACGATTAATTATTTGATTTTGACTAGCTTTATTCGTAAATATAGTATAAAATCAATTCAAATCTAGTAAGTTTGTTAGGTTTGACTACCAATATTCAGAAAAAACTTTTGCATATTCATTTTCCTGCATAACATGGGTTGCTTAACGACTTACTGATTTTGCCATTGTTTACTGTAAACCTTTTTGTATCAGGGTTTGAGCTAGTGAATACCGCTAGACTTTTTAACATAAATGCATAAAATAAAGTTACATTTCTTCTCTATAAGTATTCATATATGAACTAAATAGCTTATATTTAATTAAAAATAGCTCATTTTATGTATAAATCGTCTTGACAATTCCCCTAAAAAATCTTATCTTATACAAAAAGCAATTAATTCCGTCCAGCGAGGCGACAATTGAGGAGGTTATTAGACATGAAAAAATATTTAACGCTTGAAAACGGGGATCAATTCGTCGGCACCGCCGTTGGCGATCTAGCAAAAGAGATCAAGGGCGAGTTAGTGTTTACTACCAGTATGGTAGGCTACCAAGAAACACTCACTGATCCTTCATATACGAACCAGATCATTACCTTTACCTATCCACTAATCGGCAACTACGGCATTTCGCTTCACGCGAATCAATCGCCAACGGTTGCCGCATCGGCCGTTGTTATGCAAGAAATTGCAACGACGGTTTTTCATTATCAAAGTGTCATGACTTTGGACGACTTTTTAAAGAAATCAGGCGTCCCTGGTATTACTGGCGTAGATACCCGTAAGTTGACTAAGATCATTAGAAAACACGGTACCATGAAAGCCAGCTTGACTAACCAGCCGCTGGCAAAAAGTACGTTTAATAAAACCAAGTCAGTTGACATGGTCGTTAAATCGGCAACTTTCTCACATCACTCAGACGAAAACCCGAAACACGTTGTCTTAGTGGATTTTGGTGTTAAGGCTAATATTCTTGAATCGCTCAAGAACTTCGGTGCCAACGTCACGGTTGTAACACCAGAAGCCAGTTTTGATGCGATTACCGCGTTGCACCCAGACGGCATTCTGCTGTCTAACGGTCCTGGCGATCCCGAAGACTGGTGCGACTTTCTGCCGGTTATTAGAAAATTACAGGAACACTACCCGTTATTCGGGATTTGCCTTGGTCATCAGCTGCTAGCACTGGCGAACGGTGCTCGAACGTATAAAATGACGTTTGGTCACCGGGGAATCAATCATCCAGTTAAGAATTTACTTACTGACCAAGTCGTTATCACCACTCAAAACCACGGTTACGCTGTTGACATCGATTCAGTTTCTGACACACCCCTTGAAGTCACTGCCGTTGAAATCAATGACCACTCTTGCGAAGGGCTCCGCTATCCCGGCAAACCAGTCTTCTCCGTTCAGTATCACCCGGAGGCTGCACCAGGACCGCACGAGGCGACGCGTTTATTTAGTAAGTTCATTGATTCAATGCACACGAACGGGGGAGTACAGCATGCCTAAAAGAAACGACTTAAAGAAAATTGTCATTATCGGTTCAGGCCCAATTGTGATTGGCCAAGCCGCAGAATTTGATTACGCCGGCAGTCAAGCCTGCCTGAGCTTAAAAGAAGAGGGCTACGACACAGTCCTGATCAATTCCAACCCCGCCACAATTATGACGGACGATGAGATTGCTGATAAAGTCTATCTGGAGCCATTAACGTTAGACAGTGTCACCGCTATTTTAAAGAAGGAAAAACCGGACGCTATCCTGCCTACTTTGGGTGGCCAAACGGGGCTCAACTTAGCCGTGGAACTCGCCAAAAAGGGTACGCTTGACGAATTGGGGATTGAGCTGTTAGGAACTAACCTGCATACCATTAATCAAGCCGAAGACCGTGAAGCTTTCAAAGATTTAATGAAGGATCTTAATCAGCCGATTCCACCTTCGAAAACGGTCTATGACCTCCAAACCGGTTTGGATTTCGCTCATGAGATCGGCTATCCGGTCATTATTCGGCCAGCTTACACGCTCGGTGGAACCGGTGGCGGTTTTGCTCACAACGATGCCGAAATGAAAACCGTTTTAAACCGTGGTTTGACCATGTCGCCGGAAACGGAATGCCTAGTCGAAAAGAGCATTGCTGGTTTCAAAGAAATTGAATTTGAAGTCATGCGCGATCATAAGGGTTCTTCCATCATTGTTGCTGGCATGGAGAACTTCGATCCAGTTGGGGTTCACACCGGCGACTCAATCGTCTTTACACCCACCCAAACACTGACCGACAAAGAATATCAACGCTTGCGTGACGCGTCATTGACCATTGTAAACGCGCTTAAAATTGAGGGTGGCTGCAACGTCCAACTCGCCCAAGACCCTTACAGCGAACACTACTACGTGATTGAAGTTAATCCGCGTGTCAGCCGTTCGTCAGCACTGGCATCAAAAGCGACTGGCTACCCGATTGCTAAGATTGCGGCCAAGATCGCGGTCGGCCTTAACCTTGACGAAATTATCAACCCCATCACCCAAACAACTTATGCCATGTTCGAACCAGCCCTAGATTACGTCGTTGCTAAGATCCCACGCTTTGCGTTCGATAAGTTTTACCACGCCGACCGTAAACTAGGGACTCAAATGAAAGCCACTGGAGAAGTGATGGCGATTGGCAGTAACATTGAAGAATCCCTGCTAAAAGCGGTTCAATCCTTGGAATTAGATACTCATATGCAAACTAGTCTGGTACCGGACGATGCTAAAGGTAAATCTCTGGCAGACCTGCTGGAAACGATCAAGACCCCAACGGATATTCGCCTGTTTGAAATATTTGCTGCTATTGACAAAGGCGCAACCGTTGAGCAACTGCACGACGCCACTAAAATCGATGAATTCTTTCTGGCAAAGTTAATCAATATTATCGATATGCAAAAAGAACTGGCAACGAGCACCCTCACCATTGAGCTGGTTCAAAAAGCGCAAAAGCTCGGTTTCGATGATAATATGATCAAAGCGGTAACCGACGTTTCCGACCAGGAACTTGCCAAGCTCCATAGCATGACTGATCAGCACCTCGTTTATAAAATGGTAGACACCTGCGCTGCTGAATTCGAAAGTAAGACCCCCTACTTCTACAGTACGGTGGGAACTGAAAACGAAAGCCAGCCATTAGGAAATAGCGTGATCGTCCTTGGTGCCGGCCCAATCCGGATCGGGCAAGGAGTTGAATTTGATTACACAACCGTTCACTCCGTTAAAGCCCTTCAGGCTGCTGGCTACAACGCCATCATTATTAATAACAACCCCGAAACTGTTTCAACCGACTTCTCGATTTCCGATAAGCTTTACTTTGAACCGCTCACCGTTGATTCGGTCATGAACGTTGTTAATTTGGAAAAGCCGATTGGCGTCATCGTTCAATTCGGCGGTCAAACCGCAATCAATTTAACTAAGCAACTAACTGCTCGCGGCGTGAAGATTCTTGGCACCAACATGACGGGAATCGAGCAGACCGAAAACCGGCACGCATTTGAAGAACTGCTGATCGATCAAGGAATTGCACATCCAGCTGGTGATACGGCAACTGACATCCCTGGTGCTCACAAAATCGCGACTAAACTAGGCTATCCCGTTTTGGTACGGCCAAGCTTTGTTCTTGGCGGTAAAGGAATGGCAATCGTCCACGACCAAGACGAACTGAATGACTACCTAGTCCCGGCGCTAAAGCATAGTCATGGCGAACCGATTCTCATCGATAAGTACATCAAGGGAACCGAGTGTGAAGTCGATATTCTCAGCGATGGCAAACAAGTCTTTATTCCCGGCATCATGGAACACTTGGAAGGCGCCGGTGTGCATTCCGGTGATTCAATTGCCATGTACCCGCCGCAGACATTGACTGATTCACAAAAAGCTGAAATCGTACAGATCGCAACTAAAATCGGTAAGTCGGTCCATTGCATCGGCATGATGAACATCCAGTTTATCGCCGCGGATCAGATTTACGTCATTGAAGTTAACCCACGGGCTTCTAGAACCGTGCCGTTCATGAGTAAAATCACCCACATGCACCTAGCACAACTTGCGACGCAACTGATTATCGGCAAGTCGTTAAGCGAAATTGACCTGCAGCCGGGGATGTACCCAGAACCGGACAGCGTCTATGTCAAAGCGCCCGTCTTCTCCTTTGCTAAACTGCCAGGCGCGCCAACGGCACTCAGTCCGGAAATGAAATCAACTGGTGAAGACCTTGGCCACGGGAAAACGTTATCCGAGGCCCTCCATAAAGCCTTCTTTGACAGTTACCATTTCGATAGTGACACAACCGGGCCAATTCTTGTGACCCCGTACGATGCCAAAAACACTGAACTAATGGCCGCGCTTGATGCTGGCGGTTACCCGCATCAGGTTTACCAAATGGATCAGGAATGGCCGGACAACTTAGCCTTTGTACTGGCTACCGAAGATGAAAGTGACTTGGCTAAGCAGTTAACAGCCCGTGCTTTAAGCCACGAAGTTACTTTGTTCACTGCCTCTGATACCGTTGCTGCACTAGTCAAACACAGCAGTGCTAAACAAGCGGGCTAAATTTTAAAACCAAACTGTAAAAACCTCCAACAGTCAATTGCTGGAGGTTTTTACAATTCCCAATAAAATGAAAACGAAACAATGATTGCCAAATAAATTCATGCTGCTTTAGTAAAAACGAGTTGGAAATAACTGGGAAATGGGATTTTAACGAAAACGTTTACTTTCTAATTGACACCCAGCTTTGAACCTGCGATGATAAAGTTAGAATATTTCAGAATTGTAACCGACACCCACTAGGGAGGGATTGAAAATGATTAAAAACCAAGATCCGCAAGCCACTGATCGACTCACTCATTTGACTCTTTTGTTAGTGGTTCACGCACCTAACCACGTTTCCTTAGAAGAATTGACCAAAACGTTAAACGCCGATACTGATACGATTCGTCATGATTTGAACTGGGTCTCAGACTTTTTCGAACCTTACAATCTGGTTGTTGATCCTTCCGTTGACCAGCAAGTAGCCGTTTACGGTCAGGAAAATCACTTGTTCCGGGCATCTTTAGACATTTTAAAGTCTTGCTCGAAACCCGATCAACTGACAACATCATTCCCAATCACCGATAAAAAATTAGAGACACAGTTAAAAGAACGTTTGGAAGCACTAGTTAAGATAACACCGCTAGACCTCGCTGCTCAGCAATCTATTTATGATTACATCTGGACGTTAGCAATGCGCTATCGGTACGGCAGCGTTAAACGATTGGGCTTAGCAGAACTGTTTACGCCCGGTCAGTTGGCACTGATTTCAAATGAAAAGGAAATCCACCCGTGGTCACAAAAAACGATCGAAGTTTTAGAGGGTGACTTACCAGCTAACAAAGATTTACCGCTCGTCGAAGCTTACCTATTGACATTAAGAGTTTGGCTTTATGCTAATTAGCCTTATCAACGTCTTGGTTGACACTTACTGAGGCGTTTTCTTTTTGCCTCAAGGCCGACTATAATGAAATCATTACTGTTAACTTTAAAACTTTCCGGAGGATAAAATGCTTACATTTCAACCTGCCCAACCCGTTCAGCTCAATGCGATCATGGCAATCGAAAATCAGGGGTTCACCCCAGATGAAGCCGCCACCAAAGCCAGCATGGCCGAACGCATCGAACGTATTAGTGATACTTTTATTGTTGCTACGCAAAACCAACGCGTTTTAGGTTACATTGTGGGACCCGCAGCCAATACCCGTTACCTGAGTGATGCGCTTTACGATCACCTTGAAGCTAACAACCCAACAGACCGTTATCAAACTGTTTTGAGCCTGGCTGTAGCCAAAAGTGTTCGTGGTCACGGGGTGGGCAGTAAACTGCTTGCTGAATTGGCAAAGGTCGCAAAAGCACAACATCGTCAAGCCATCGCCCTGACCTGTTTAAAAAAACGGGTGCCGTTTTATGAGCATAACGGCTACGTTAACGAAGGTGTTTCTACTTCAAAACACGCCGGTGAAACTTGGTATAACATGGTAAACGAGCTTTAGCATATCCTGACTGATTGTGCCTCAAGATGCTAAGATTAGACACAAAAACAGGTGATCAATGTCCCTACGCATTGATCACCTGTTTATTTTTTAACCTTACCGTTGTTGGGGAACGCGAAGTAAAGTCTTGAAGTTGTTGCGGTAATTTCATAAATGAAACACTCTGACGGGAAACCAGTGGTATCATCTCAAAATCATTACCGCTAGCGTTTAAATGATTCGTCATCATCAAACGCTTTTATCTAACGTTGCAACTTGTCGCTGCGCCCCCACGCTTCGACAAACACAACTTTAATTGCTTGATCTATACGGTTACGGTAAACAAGTCGTTTAGCAGTTGCAGTCAAATTAATATTCTCTCCAATATTAACCGGCGCTGTTATAAATCGCTCCCAGAACCACTCATCTATCTTATACCGATACAGACTGTCAGGTAATGTTTACCCTTGTATTAAAATTCCCTAGCTAATTTCCAGGTAAGATAGCCATACAGAAACGTTAAGCAAGAGCACCTTTAATACATGACTAAAGGTTGAAAGTTAAATAATACAGAAAAGCCCCGGCACGCCGGGGCTTT